>NZ_JBFAQS010000019.1:0-149202 GCF_040678875.1 Micromonospora sp. NPDC049274 | reverse complement strand
GCATGCTCCGCCGTCTCACCCGAGGCGAACCCGCCACCCGCCAACAACGCCTCACCTACAACACACCCGACTGACAGCAATGTGAAACGCGCTCTAAGAAGAGCTATACAGGATCAAGAAGCGGCCCGACCAAAGCCGGGCCGCGCGCACGCGCTACGGCCTACGGCCCCGCGCGCACACCACCACCATCGAGCCAGCAACCACGAGGCCGAACGATCCAGGCCGTGACGATCGCCTGGGTGACTGAGCCCTGAACCTCTACCGGCGATCGACGCCGCACCGCGGCACACCACCAAATGACCCAAGCGGAGCTGACCGC
Organism: Micromonospora sp. NPDC049274; assembly: GCF_040678875.1. Taxonomy (NCBI): domain Bacteria; kingdom Bacillati; phylum Actinomycetota; class Actinomycetes; order Micromonosporales; family Micromonosporaceae; genus Micromonospora; species Micromonospora sp. NPDC049274. The sequence continues at coordinate 148,883 of NZ_JBFAQS010000019.1, read as the reverse complement.
GACCGGTTGCCGTCAGATCGATGTATGCGCATATCTACCATGCGTCTGACATCAGCCCTGACCGCAACCCCAGCGAACATCAACGACGTTCAGCGCGCTGTGCAATCACACGAGCACTCTGCGACACCCGAAATCCTGACTCCCGGCAGGCCAGAATCAGCGCTGCCCGATACGCCACAGCAAAACGAAACCCCTTACCTTGTCATTGAGAATTCAACCAATAGGCTCGGGTCACATCAACTATGGAGTTGAAGTTGCCTTCATCAATTTTTGCGACAAAAATGGGGCTATACGCCTGCGTCAATATCTCTTGCGCGACGATGGTGAACTGCCCTGCACGTACGTAGCTATATACCGTCCATCGATCCAGTGACTCGACGCTCGACATCATGGTCGAGTCATGCAGGAATTCATCATAAGCCAGCAGTTCCATAAATTCGGTAGGATCAGTGTCGAGCAAGTCGAGCCTTCTGTCGTCGATATGTGGCCGATTCTTGAGCTGCGTCATCACTGAGCCGAGGATGCAGCCCTCACTATCGCCCACCAGCTGGCCATCCACGATGATCTGGAAGCGGAACATTCGGTGACCAGAGAGAGGGCTCACCAGCAACCCGAATCGGCCGTCATCGTCTAGAAATCTCAACCCTTACCCCCGCCGGACCTGAATAGGAATATGATTCAAGGGAATCTCTACCGGATTACCCCGATTGTCAACACCATTGGAGCCACCACTCCAGTGCCAATTTCCATGTTCATCGTTGGAATATCTATAATAGACGGCCTTCTTGCCGGAACCGATTTTCGTCCAACGCGTCCCGTCAACAAGAACACTTTTCTGGAACTGCGCTTCCGCGTCGGCCGGCAAGACACCCTTATTGGGGTTGTACGGATTCGGTCCACCATGTGGATCATGATGTCCGGGGTTCTCATAGCCGGGGATACAACCGCCCGGCCCTGTATTGTGCACCAGCACGGGTGTGTTGCCGGCGAGCACATAGTACGTGTGGATGCCACCGACGGTTAGGTTATAGGCCAGAGCCGTACGAGTTGACGAGGGGCGGAGACTGCCGGTGGTTTCGACGAGTCCATCGGGACCGAGTACCGCGTCGCCGCGGTCCAGTTGATCTGCCCGTTGCCATTGGCGGTCGGTGTGGTTCCAGAACGGGTGGTCCTCGGTGGTCGTTAGGACCGCTCCGCCGATCTCGATGTCTACTAGCTCGTCAGGGTGGACCCAGACGTTTTCGATAGCTCGCGGACCTTGTTCACCATTTTGTGGATCGGAGGCGAGGACCTCGTCGCCGGCTTTAATCTCGTCCAACGGCTTGGTGGTGCCGTCGGCCATCAGGACCTTGGTGTCACCGCTGAAGCTTTTGCACCCGCCGCTGACAGCGGGTCTGCCTGCGGCCCCGGCTCCAGTGACGCGTCCCGCGCTGGCCGCTGCGCCGAGCGCGCCGACTCCACCGGGAATCATGTCGTCGCTGGGCAGGTTCGCAGCCAGAAAGTCGATGTACGGGTTGTAGAGTTCCTCGATCCATTGTTGGCAGCCGCCAGGGCGCCCCATTTCGTGGCAGATCCTCATGGCGAGGGCTCGTTCATCCTGGGCTTGCAACTCGTCGTTGTTAAACGCCGACCCTCCGAGGGCCTCGGCTCGCTGCTCGTTCCATCGGCGGGTGAACTCCTCCAACGGCACCGTCACAGGCACCCGGATCACCTTGCCGAGGACCCTCGGGTCGTTTCGCCTGGTGGGCGCGCTGCCCTTGTATCCGCGGCTCTTGCCCCAGGTTTCGTTCTCTGGGGTTCCGCAGCCTCCGGGGCATCCCTTGGTGGGGCTGTAGCCGTAGCAGTCGTGTTCGGCGCAGTCGGCGGGGATGAGGCCACTGGGGTCACTGGAGGTGACCGGTGAGTTGTTGGCGTAGGCGTAGCCGTTCCACTGCTGGGGGTCGGTCAGATCTTGGAGCGGATCGAGTGATACGAATCGGCCGATGGCGGTGTCGTAGTTGCGTGCGCCTACCTGCGTTAGCCCGCTGTTGGTGTTGAGCGGTTGGTTGAGGAAGCCGCGGTTGTCCGGTGCGGTGACGGTGGCTCCGCGGGGAGCACCGTAGGGGGTGTACTGGCGCCAAGTTGGCATCTGGGCGGTGTTGTTGAGGTAGAGGCTGGGCGTGCCTTGGTGGTCGGGGATCATGTAGCTGTAATTGGTACCGCTGCCCTTGCGGGTGGCGGTCGCTCCGTTGGGCAGGGAGTGGTAACGCACGCCGCTGAGGGTCTGCGTATTGGTGTTGAGGGTGATCTGCTGCCCCGGCAGGTACAGGGTGGTGGCGCCTGGGTCCTTCTGGATGAGTAGGTTGCCGTCGGCGTCATAGATGAAGGAGCTGTCGCCGTCCGTGCCGCCGGTGACGGCGCTCAGCTCGCCGGTGTCGTCCCAGGTGAGAGTTTGGGAGCCCTGGCCCGCGGTGCGGGTGAGCATGTTGCCCGACGGGTCGTAGCTGTAGGCCGTGGCGCCGGTCAGGCCGCCGGTGGTGGTGGTGCTGGTCAGCGTGTGGGGTTGGTTCTTGCCGTTGCCGTTGTAGGTGTAGTTGGTGGTGGTGTCGGTGCCGCCGCTGAGGGAGTACTGCTTCTGGCTCTTGCGGTTGCCGAGCGGGTCCATGGACCATTCGGTCCAGTAGGCGCTGGTGGAGCCGACGCCACTGCCGACCATTGAGCGGTTGCCGGTGCTGGGTGCGAGTGCGCAGTTGTCGGTGGCCGTCCAGGCGGAGGTCAGGCGGCGCAGCGAGTCGTAGGAGTAGCACTGGGTCTCCGCCGTGGTGGCGGGCTCGTATCGGGTCTCGACCTGTTTGGTGATGTTGCCGAACTGGTCGTACTCGTAGTTTTTCTGGCCGACGTCCGTGGTGGTGGTCGTCGTCTTGGTGACCTTCTGCTGCTTTAGCCGGCTGGTGTGCTCGTCATAGATGTTTGTCAGGGTCGCCTGGCTGTTGCTCGCGTTGATTCCGCCACCGGTCACCCGACCCCAGGCGTCGTAGTAGGTCGCGTTGGCGTAGGTGCCGAGGAGGCTGCTGGCCGTGTTCGGCAGCTCGAGGGCGCCGGTGTAGCCATAGGTGACGGTTTCCGACGGCAGGCCGCCCTTGGCTTGGTAGGTGTTGCTGTACGGCCGGCCGGTCACGCCCAGGTAGCCGTGGCCGAAGGTGTAGGTGTTGGCAAGCAGCACCCCTTCGGCCGCCGGGATGGTGATCGTTTCTCCGGTGGACGAGCCGAAGGCGTTGAAGCCGTTGTATTGAGTGATGTAGGCGGCGTTGTTGCGGTAGGCGGTGACCGTGGTCAGCTTCCCGACGGGGTTTGTCATGTTCGCGATGGCAGCGTTGTCGTTGTCGTACACCCAGGAAGCGAGTTGGTTAGCGGGTGCCTGATTCGCGACGGGTGCGGCGAAGCTACCGGTCTTGCGGTTGATCTTGTCGAAGGTGTACGAGACGGTTTTGCGGCGGGCGTCGGTGGCTTCGGTGACGTTGCCGGCCCCGTCATATCTCGTGCTGCTCGTGCCGGCGTCTGGGTCGGTCTTGCTAGTCACCCGGCCAAGTAGGTCGTATTGGCTGGTCCAAATATTGCCGCCTACGTCGGTGAGGCTCGACTGGTTACCGCGTTCGTCGTAGCCGTAGCTGGTTGCGACGGTGGTGCCGCCGGTCAGGTAGTAGGTCCCGGTGTAGGGATTCGCTGGACTGTTCAGCGTGGGCGTCGAGGTGTACTGGAGGAGCTTCTCGGTGCGACCCATCGGGTCGGTGGTGGTGGCGGTGGTCGTGCCGCCGGTGGGTGGGATGACCGTGGTTCGATCGCCGTTGTAGACGGTCCTGGTGGAGGAGACGACCTGGTTGTCCCGGGCGTTCTCGGTGAGGATGATCCGGCCGGCGCCGTCGTAGGTGTTGAAGGTCTGGTTGTAGACCGTCTTCTTGAGGTCAGCGGCGGAGACGGGGGTGGTGCCGGGGTTGGCTGCCGCGTCCCACCAGCCGTTGTAGGTGGCGCGCACCCAGCCGCGACTGTCGTAGAAGGTGTCGGTGATCATGCGGCCGCCCGCCGGGCTGGTGCCCTGCGTCTGCCGCACCCTCAGCTGCGCGTCGTAGATGACGGTAGAGGTCGCGTAGCCGCCGCTATTGTTCAACGTCTCGGTGGTCGTCGCGGTCGGTCCGGTCTTCTGCAGGGTGTAGGTGTAGCGGTGGTGTGGCGGATTGCTGACGGCGCGGCCGGCTGTCCATACCGCTTTGACCCGACCGATGGCGTCGAATTGCCGGCGGGTGGAAATGAGGTTGGCGTTGGTGGTGACGGTGGTGAGGCTGCGCATCGGTGTGATGGTTGTCGACGAGGTGTGGCCCTCGGCGTTGGTGGTGGAGATCCCAGTGGTGAGGCCGACGGCATTGTCGGTGTAGGTGGTCGTGGTCTTGTTGCCGTTCGCGTCGTAGGCTGCGGTGCCACGGCCATAGGCGTCGAAGTCGGCGCGGTCGCTGGTTTGATACTCGTAGGCGCCTGCGGTGTAGTCGGTTGCCTTGCGGACCATGGTGACGTCGCCCTTGGTCGGGGCGCTGGTCTGCGGGAAAGCGGTCGCGAAGGTTGGGTCGTCGTAGTAGGTCCGTACGTTGGAGACGACCTGCGTCGGCCGGTTGACGGCTGACGGTGCGGTGAGAGTGTTGACGCTGCCGGGTTCGGAGGCGGGCGATCCTTGGGTGAAGCCACCGCAGGCCACGGAGACCGTCTCGATCTGGCTGATCAGTCCGAGGATGTTCTTGGTGTCATTCGCAGGCGCGTACGAGGTGGTGGTGCATCGGTCGTAGGCGGCGGTGGCCGGCACGATGTGCTCGTAGGTGTGCTTGAGCAGGCCGAAGGTAGGCGAGTCGACCGACGTGTCGTACGTCTTGTCGGTCTGGTTGTAGCGCCAGGTGGTCGTGCCGGTGCTGGTGACCGCTTGGCGGGTCCAGGTTTGGATTGGTGCCATCTTGTTGGCGGTCAGCGCGGGTAGACCGGTGCGGGCCCGGGTCGCGCTTGCTTGCGACACCCAGTAGGAGGTGACGGTGGACGTTTCGACAGGGCCACCGTCACCGCGGTACGCGGTGGTTTCCAACTCTCGACCCGCGAGTTGGTCGCGGTCCTCGTGAACACCGCCGGCCGAGTCGGTGACGTTGACGACCGTGGTGTTGTTGTTCTTCGACATGCCGCGGTAGTACGTGGAGGCCGTCAGCGTGTACGAGTCGTTGGTTCCGTCGCCGTTGCGGGTTTCGACCGTGCCGTAGCCGCGGAACTGGCCGTAGCTGCGGTACTTGGCCTTGACCACTTCGTTGTCGTCGTACCGCCAGGCGGCGCCGCCGAGATACTTGTAATTGGTCGAGGTGGCGGCTGCTCCGCCCGTGGGGTCGGTGGCGGTGACGCGGGTGACGGCGTACTTGTGGAACCAGTCGCGCAGCGGACTGGTGAACCCGTCGGGGGTCCAGTAGACCGGATAGCAGGACTTGGTGTTGGCCGCCGGACTGACGCTGACCGGCGCGGTACAAGGCACGGGCAGTTCGTAGCTGGCGGTGATGACCGAACCGGTCTCGGTGGTCACCGTTTCGATGCGCTGCCGGACGAACGAGGGCAGGCCGCCGGAGGTGTCGACCCGGTTAGGTAGCTTCACACCAGTGAACGACACCGACGGCAAGGTGATCGGTGCAGTTGAGCCGCCCGACGTCAGGTCGTGGCCGGTTCGGGTGATCGACGTCAGCCACAGGGTGGGGGCGGTGCCGTCGAGGGTCGGCGGCATGGTGTGTGCCAGCGCGTAGGTGTCCACCGGTAGGTGCTTGGCGGCGGCCACGTCGTACTGCTGCGTCTGGATGGAGGTGAGCCGGACGGTGGAGAAGAACGACGGGCTCCACGCCTTGCAGTCAGTGCCCTGACTGCAGATGAGGTCGAAGGGCACATCCGGCCAGTTGGCCTTGTTGGCGGCGTTCAGGGGCTGACAGGTACCGGAGAGGCAGCGGTCATCGGCCTTGAAGACAACCTGGTTTGGCACTGTGCCGTAGGCGTTGTTGTCGGTGAAGCCATAGTCAATGCGTGTGAGCCAGCTGTCGCGGATGTAGAGCGCATCGGTGGCGCCCTCGTTGCGGCCGTAGTAGTTCGTGGCCTGGTTGTAGTAGTAGGCCATGGCGTTGCCGCGAACGTCCTTGACGTAGTCCAGGTTCCACCGGTACGCCATCGTGCAGACCGACGAGGTGAAGCCGGCCGAGTCGTAGCAGGGGTCGCCTGCGTGGGGTGAGTAGACCGGTGTGTAGTCCACCGACTTGGTTTCTGGTTTGTTGGCGACCCAACCGGGCAGCCGGTTACGGCCGAACTCGTACACGGTGCCGTCGGGCTCGGTCACTCGCCAGTAGTCGGTGTTGTAGGTGCCGCTGCCATTGTTGGAGTTGGTCACCTGGGTGATGACAGAGCCGTTGTCGTTCTGGAGCTTCCATGTCTTCTTGCCGGAGTCCCAGACCATGGCGGTCGATGAGCCGTTCAAGGACAGCGTGAGGATGGGCCCGGTGTAGCAGCGGTCGGAGGTCTCCGTCGGCGATGCGCTGCCTCCTGGGTCGTCGTTGCAGGACACGAAGGTTTGCTCGACGTAGTTGCGGGGTGACGACCAGCCGTCACCCACCCAGGAGGCCTGCGCGCTGGTGGCGGCGGTCTGCCCGTCCACGGCGCCCGAGTCATACGACAAAGCCAACTGCGGAGCCAGCTTCGAACGGGCCTGCGGCACGGTCAGCGGGTAGGAATAGCTGAACGAACCTGTGCTGCCGCCTGCGTTCCATGAGCCGGACGGCTTGAGGTCCGTGGCCGCGTAGGTGCCACCGGCAGCGCCCTCGTCGCCAGCACCGGCGACCGCTGCCAGCACCGCGGCCTGCCCTATGGTGCTGCTCACCGGGATCTCAGCCGAGACCGTCCTCGCCCTGGCGTCGTTGGTCGAGTGAAGCGGTTCGACGGCACGGCACTGCGCCTGGTTCGGGGTGCTCAATGCGCAGGCGGGCAGCCGGACCAGCTTCAGCCGGAATCCGTAGTTGCCCCCGTACACCTCGGCGAAATCGGCGTAGTCGATGCCAACCCGTACCGTTGCGTTTGTAGCCATCGCCAAGTCTGGCGGCGTTGCTGGTGGAGTGACACTAATCATGACGCCGTCGATACCGGCCGCTTCGGTCGCCGCGCGGTCGGCCACGCGCACGTCGATGCGCTGCGGGCCCGCGTAGGAGGTGCCCGGCTTGGCTACCGGCTGCACCCAGACGGGGGTTCCCGTAGCGCGGATCCTTGCCGGCGTTGCGGCACGCGCGCTGGTGGCGGCCAGGTCGACCCGCGCCGTCGTAGCCTTCGGCCAAGCTGTCCGCGTCGGCCGGTGATTTTTCTTCGCCGCATCGCGCGGATTCACGAACTTCGCGGGCAGGGGCGTGACGCCCTTGACTGATCTGCCCGGTGACGGTGCGGGCGGGCGGGCGCCGGTGCCCGGATTCGCTGCCGCTGACGTCGCCGTCAGCGTTCCCGCAGCAACCATTGCCACTGTGAGGAGTGCGACGAGACGTCTGCGACGTGTCTGCAGCCGCGATCCCCCGTGCTTGACCATTCGAACCCCAGCCTGAGTGGTGACCGACGAAAGCCACGCAGGGTGTTAGGTCGCGCACCCGGTGGCGCGAACAATGTTTCACGTCCCCGGCAGGAGCAGGTCACGGATGCATAACGAAAGATCGTCATGGTTGGTCAGGCCCGCCATGAATCCCCGAACTGGACACCTCAACCAATTCACGACGTTCTTGGACGCCGACTTGGCTGCTTCACTGTGCCGCCACCGAGTGTGCAACAGCACGCCCAAAAACACGGGGAGCAACCTCTACATGCCCGAAAACGCCCTCCACGTGGAGGCAAGGCACAGCACCCACGGCAGCGCGAAGCATGTTCCTCGCCGCCGCCGGCTGGTGCAGAGGGCGGAGTAGACGGTGAGAACCGCGCTCCGCTCGACGGAGTCGAGCTCGAAGTCGTCGATGCGCTGCCAGTCCGCTTGCCGAGCGTCGTAGGCTTCAACGTCGGCCCACCGGGCTTTCAGCCAGGCCGACGACACGGTTTGCAGACGGCAGACGGCGCCGTCGTCAACCGCCTCGGCCTCATCCGCATCGGTCAGACCCGGGTTGCGGTCGCACACAGCGCCTGGCGTGCTGCGGCCATGAACCGCTCCGGGTTGACTACGACGACGTCGCGTCGCGTCCGGATGCTGATCACCATTCCCGCACTCGGTGCCACGACGTCCGTCATACCGGGAGGGTAAACCTGCTTGACCAGGCCGGCGGCCGCCGGCTACGTGGGCTCGGCGGCTGCAGCATGCACGCGGCTTCAGCGCGTGCGGACGTCACAGCTTCTGAGGCTTGAGCGACTCGTGCATGACGCTTCGAATTCGTCGAAGAGGTCACCACAGAGGAAGCGTTGCTCACGGCGTCGCGCGTGAGGCCCGAAAGCGGATCAAGCTGCAGGAGCAGGAGAACGAGGTCCCGCACCGGGCCCCGGCGTACCTGTCACAGACGCATTTACCGGGAAAGGCTTTACCGCTCGTGAGCGAGCTGGCCACCGACGGTATCTCCGTGGCGGTGACATGCCGGGTATTGCACACCGCTCGTCAGCCCTACTACCGGTGGCTTGCCCGCGTGTCACCGACGCTGAACTGGCTGAGGCGTATCGGGCAGACGCGTTGTTCGACACCCATCGCGATGACCCGGAGTTCGGCTACCGGTTCCTGGCCGACGAGGCCCGCACTGCTGGCCAGCCAGCGCCTGGAAAATCTGCTCCCGCATGGGCTGGTTCAGCGCGTTCAGCAAGAAGAAACGTCGGGGCAAGGGCGGCAAGGTCGGTCGCCAGTGCACGACGATCTGGTGCGCCGCGACTTCACCACGGACGGCCCGAATCGATTATGGCTGGCCGGCATCACCGAACACCGCACCGCCGAAGGCAAGCTCTACCTATGCGCCATCAAGGATGTGTGGTCCAACCGGATCGTCGGCTACTCCATCGACGCACGGATGAAGTCGAGGCTGGCCGTCAACGCCCTGCACAACGCCGTAGCCCGCCGCGGTGACGTGGCCGGCTGCGTGCTGCACACCGACTGCGGATCGCAATTCCGAAGCCGAAAGTTTGTCCGTTCCTCAACCAGCACCACATGACCCGGTCGATGGGCAGAGTCGGCGCCGCCGGCGACAACGCCTCCACGGAGTCTTTCTTCGGCCTGCTGCAGAACAACGTCCTCGACCGCCGAACCTGGACCACCCGGCAACAGCTCAGGACCGCGATCGTGACCTGGATCGAGCGGACCTACCACCGCCGCCGACGCCAACGATCCCTGTCCCGGTTGACCCCTATCGACTACGAGACCATCATGACCCCACCGCCCAGTCAGGCCGCGTGACTGAAACTGTCACCTATCGGTGCAGCAGACCCCACCGATCATCTCTGCGATCGACTACCGTAATGGTGCATCAGTGCGGAATTGGCCTGCGGATAGCGGCCACCTGCCGGCTCCAGTAGCTGACTGGAACGACCTTTACAACGTCGCCGGTCTTCGGCGCCTGGACGAGGTACTGGCTGCCGCTCCGGTCGGTTCCGATGTACATCCCGACATGGCCCGGCCGATCCATCGTGCCGTCTGAGCCGGGGATGAAGATCAGATCGCCGGGTCGCATCACGGCCAGTGCAGGGACACCGACGCCGGCATGTACCTGGTCGGCGGTAACCCGAGGGATCTGCACGCCACCTTTGGCCCAGGCCGCCTTCATCAGCCCCGAACAGTCGTAGCTGTCCGGCCCTTCGGCGCCCCAGACGTAGGGCTTGCCCCTCTGGGCGAGTGCGAAGGAGACGACTGCCCGCAGCTGCGGGTCAGACGGCAGTAGGTACCCGTCGGGAAGGCCGGCATCGTCTAGAGGCGGCAGCCCGTCCCCGCCGTCGCTTGTGCAGACGATGTTCAAGCCGTCGCTGATCAGGGCGACCAGCCGCTGGGCCTCGGGCTGCCACTTCGCGTACGCGTCGGGGAACGCCGAGCGCTGCACGGCCTGCGCAGCCCGAGTGAGCGGCATGGTCTGCCAGCCGTCGACCTTGACCAGCCGCTCGTAGAACTTCCGGGCGGCGTAGCGGGGTTCGAGGATCTGTTCGGGGGTGCCCCAGCCTTGGCTGGGTCGCTGCTGGAACAGCCCGAGTGAGTCGTGGTCGTTGTCGGCGCCGAGGTGGCCCAAATTGCGCAGGGTCGACTCCTGCATGGCGGTGGCCACGGCGATTTCCCAGCCGTAACGCGGCACGTGCAGCTCGGCGCCGACGGACACGATGATGGCGGCGTTGCCGACCTGCTCGGAGGTCCAGGAGCCCTGACCGGCCCAGTCGTTCGGTGCGGCTGTGGCACCGGGCGAGACGCTGGGCGGGTTGATGGTGCAGCCCATCGCCGGGCTCGCTCCGAGCATCGCGAGGGCGACGAACACGATCAGCGCAAGCGGTGCCAGGACCACAACAGCGAGTCCGCCGGCGAGGATCGGCCACCGCCGGGTCATCGCAGGCCTGCCTGGCGGATCTCGTACCCGGTGACCCGCCAGGCGGATCCGTCCGGGCCGCCGCGGCGCAGGGTGCAGTCGAGCAGGCTGTGTTCGGTCCAGCCGCGCCAGCCGTCTTCGCCAAGGGGCGTTGCGGTTACCCGAGCCGCGCGCCGCGCGGTGATCGGCGTGTCTGCTGGCTGCAGTGCGTCGACGAACGGCTCAACGACCGCCTCGACGTATGCCCGGTGTTCGGCCCAGGTAGCCCAGCGGCCGTCCCGCCTGACGGCCTGTCTCTGTCCGGCCAAGGCGCCGCTGGCGTAGTGGACGGCGCGCTGGTAGGCGTCGCTCGGTCCGGCGTCTCGCCGCGTGTCGGCGCTGTAGAGGGCTGCGGTGAACCGGGTGCACACCTCGCCGGGGTCGGTGTACGAGAAGCCGGGCTGCGTCGGCGGTGGCACTGGGGCGGCGACGTCAGCCGAACCGAGGGCGGTTGTGCTCGGCCTGGTCGGCACCGGCTGTCCGTCGTTGGTGCAGCCGGCAACGGCCAACGTCAGGGCGACTGCCGCTGCTGCTCGAGATCGCGCGTTCATGGCCACGACGGTGCCGAGTTGCGAAGGCCGTTACCGCTGCCAGTCGCCGCTGGTGGCGGCGGTAACGATGGCAGCAATGCCAGCGTCAACCCTGCCGTCAGCCCTACCCGACGAAGGTCCACGGCAGATGCCCAACCGAGGGCGTCATGACCTTTGGGAGACTCTTGTGTTTGCTTACTACCTCGCTGGGGCTGCGTTCGACGCCCTGGCCGCCCCTACGCCCCCGCCGGCTGCCCCACCCGGCCTTGAGGCCACCGGGAACCTGTTCATCGGCTGGATGAAGTGGATCCTGATCGTCGCTGGCGTCGGCGGCCTGCTCGTCTGCGGGATCATGATGGCCGTCGGGCGCCGCAACCGATCGGCCTTCGCAGCCGACGGGGCGGCTGGCATCCCCTGGGTGCTGGCCGGACTCACGTGCGGCGCGGTCGCGGCCGTGGTCGTCGGCGCAGTCCTGCCGGGCTGAGCCATGACTTACGACGTCGTCACCCGTGCCCGCCGCACCACGCGCCGCCGGGTCACCGCCCTCTGTTTGGCCGCTGCGACGGTGCTCGGCGCTGCGGCCGTAGCGGTGGCGTGCGACGCAGGACCCAGTCGCCCTGCCACCCCGCCGTTGGACCCGATTCTGGTCCACCCCGAGACTGCCACCAATGGGCGGCCAGTCCTGCCCCAGGACTTGGACTGGGTTGACGTCGCGGGAGTCTCGGTGCCCGTGTCGAGCCAGTCCGGTCCCCGCATCTCCAGCGAGGGGCAGGCTCGCGGCTTCGCACACGATCCCGGCGGCGCGGTGCTGGCCGCCGTACACATCGTCGTGCGCGTCAACCCGCAGGTCGGGCCGGCCGTATTCGAGCCCACGCTACGGACCCAGGTCGTCGGAGCCGACGCGGCCGCGATGCGGGTCCAGGTCGAGCAGGCGTACGACGAGCTGCGCGGCCAAGCCGGCGCGGCGGACGGGCAGCCGGTCGGGCGCCTGAACGCCACCTTGCTCGGCTACCGGATCGTCAGCTACACCGACGACGAGGTCGTCCTGCGCCTGCTGACCGAGGCGCCGGACGGCTCGGGTAGCTCGCTGATGGTGAGCACCGAGGTGCGTGTGCGCTGGACCGGTTCGGACTGGGCGCTGTTGGCGCCCGCCGGCGGGACGTTCGACGAGGCCGTGACCGTCGTCCTGGATCCCTACACCGCCATGTTCCTTCCCTTCAGCGCAGGCGGGTGACCTCATGCCTCTCTGTAACCCCTTCATGCCCGCAACCTGCACCGGTGCCATCGTCGGTGGAATCAACACCGGCGTCGAGGCCCGCGACTCGATGGTCAACACAATCCTTGAGGGATTGGCCAGCGCGGTGAAGGACGCCATCCAGTGGGTCGCCGGCCTGCTGACCAGCTGGACGCTCATACCGTCGAACAACCTGTGCCCGACCAGCGGGTCCGACCCGGGGCAGTGGGCGACCGACTGGGTGTCCCAATGCAATGGGGCGGCCGGGCCAGCGCAGCAGCTGCGCGGTTTCATGCTGCCTATCATGATCCTGGTCCTGGTCGCCGGATTGGTGTGGCAGGGCATCACCATCGTCGTCATCCGCAAGGGCGCGCCGCTGTTACAGGCGGTTCGGGGAGTCTGGAACACCGCCCTCTGGGGCAGCGTCGGCGTCGCCGGCACCCACCTGATCCTCAAGGCCGGCGACAGCTACTCGATGTGGTTGCTGAACGAAGCGATCTTCAAAGAGTCCAACGAGCCACCCAACGAGGCGATGAGCGCCGCGCTTGGAGCATTACTGCTTCCCGGCGCCAAAGTGGCGCCGTTCGTGATGATCCTGGTCGGCGTCGTCGTCATCCTCGCCGCCGTGGTGCAGACCATCCTGATGGTCTTCCGCGAAGGCGCCGTGGTCATCCTGGCCGGCCTGCTTCAGTTGGCAGCGGCCGGCTCCATCACCAGAGGCACCAGTCAGTGGCTGCACAAGACCCTCGGCTGGTCGCTGGCACTTACGCTGTACAAGCCGGCGGCGGTGTCGGTGTACGCCACCTCGTTCGTGATGATGCGCGGCAACGGACGGGACTGGCTGATGGGCCTCGGCATGCTGGCCCTGTCCGTGATCGCCCTACCGGCGCTGATGAAGTTCTTCACGGTCTTCACCGGCGGTGTCGCCTCCGCAGGTGGAGGGCTCGGTATGGCCGGCGCCGGCGCGGCCGCAGGCCTGCACGCCGCGTCCTCGGTACGCGGAGCGGTCGGCGGTCACAGTGCCGGCGACCATGCCCGGTACATGGACTCCCGGGGGCCTGGTAACGGCGGCGGCAACGGCCCGACCGGCGCGATCCCGACCCCCTCATCGCCCTCGCCGACGGGTGGTTCCGGCGGGGGTGCGACTGGTAACGCGCCGAGCGTGGTCACCGGTAACGCTACCGCCAGCGGCGTCCCGGGTCCGGTAACGCCCACGACCACCGTGCCCGCCGGTTCCGGCGCTACCGCGTCCGCCGGTGGTGGCGCTACGGCCTCGGGCGGCGCGGCGGCTGGGGGCGGCACGGCTACCGCCGGGGCGACGGGAGCCGCGACCGGGCCGGCAGCGCCGGTTGTCATCGGCACCGTCCTGGCCGCGCAGGCCGGTACCACGGCAGCGAAGGCGGGCGCGACCACGGCCAGCTCCGCTATGCGAGACGGGAGTACGCCGTCATGAGCAGCGACCAGGCGCAGATCCGCACCTACGGGGGTTGGCGGCGGGCGCGCGGCATGGGCCTGTTCGGCCTCGGACCGCCGCAGACCTTCGCCGTCCTCGCGGCCATCACCGTGCTGATCGTCTCGGGCTCGATGGGGCTGCGGGCGCTGGCCGTTGCCGCCGGTCCCTGTGTGCTGATCGTGGTCCTGATGGTCCTGCGATGGGACTGGGTGCCGCTGTCAGCCGGAATCGCACAACGTGTGCGATGGCTGATCGGCAGCGGCCGCGGCTACACCTCGTACCGCTCCGGGGTGATGGTGGCCGGCGAGCACGCTTGGCAACTGCCGGGCGTCCTCGCCCCGACCACCCTGCTGACCGTCGAGGACGAGGGTGCCGGCGAGTACGGCGTGGTCTACAACCGCCGGTTGGGCACCATGACGGTGACGCTGCGCTGCGCGGCCACGTCGACATGGCTGGCCGACGCAGACGCGAGCGCGGCGTGGGTGGCCAACTGGGGCGGCTGGTTGGCGAACCTCGGCTACCTACCGATCGTCGACCACGTCACCGTCACCGTGGACACCGCGCCGGACCCTGGTTCACGGTTGGCCGACCACGTCGGCCGGAGGATCGTGCCGCACGGGCCAGCATCAGCTCGGCGCGTGCTACAACGGCTGGTGGAGGTATCTCCGGCGGCCGCTGCCGACGTGGAGACCCGGGTGTCGGTGACCTTCAAGCCCGGTGCCTCCCCCAGCAAGCCGAAGAACCACGACGAGGCCCTGGAGGAGATCAGCCGGACCTTGCCGGGTCTGCAGGATTCCCTGGGCAGCTGCGGGCTCACCGTCCTCGGCCGGGCCAGCGCGCAGACCATCTCGGCCATCGTGCGGACGGCGTTCGACCCCGCCAGCCGTGGGGAGGTGGCCCGCCTGGCGGCGACTCCCGGCCTGGATCTGACCCGTTGGCTCGACTGGGACACCGCCGGGCCCGTGATGGCCGAGGAGCACCTCGACCGGTACGTGCACGACTCCGGCACGTCGGTGTCGTGGGCGTGGCATGAGGCACCTCGCCAGCACGTGCATGCCGACGTCCTCGCTCGGCTGCTGGCACCCGGGCCGTACCCGAAGAGGGTTTCGCTGCTCTACCGGCCGTTCCCCGCCGGGGAGGCCGCGCGGATCGTGGAAAGCGAGGTCAACGCCGCAGCCTTCCGGGCGGCATACAACCGGGCGCAGAAGCGCGACGAGTCCGCGCGGGACCACGCCGACCGGGAGCGCGCCCTGCAGACCGCGCGGGAAGAAGCGACCGGGTCCGGGGTGGGCCTGATGTCGCTGTTCGTCACCACCACCGTCGTCTCCGCCGACGACCTCGGCCGGGCCATCGCCGACGTGGAGTCCCGCGCCGACGTAGCCAAGATCCGGCTACGGCAGCTGCGCGCCAGCCAAGCCGCCGGCTTCGCCACCACTCTGCCCTGCGGAGTATGCCCGCCGCAGCTGGCCCGCCACTGGCCTCGCTGACCGCATGACCAGGAGAAATCAATGAAGAGCACCGCCACCGCAGATGCGGTCGCGCCGGCGCCAGCATGGGGTGTACGGGCACCCGGCGCCGGCCGATCCAGCCACATCTCCCCCGGCATGGAGTACCAGGGAACCACCGTCCAGCTCTGCGGACTGTTCCCCTTCGTCGCCGGATCCGGGGCACCCACCATTGGCGTACCAATCGGACGACACATGCTCTGGGGCGAGGTCGTCTGCCTCGACCCCCTCGAGTGGCTCCGCGAAGGCCTCATCACCAACCCCGGCGTGTTCGTCCTCGGCCAACCCGGCGTCGGCAAATCCACAGTGGTCAAACGACTCATCACCGGCATGACCGGGTTCGGCACCAGCGCTCTGATCCTCGGCGATACCAAGCCGGACTACACCCGGCTCGTCGAGCACCTCGGCGGGCAGGTCATCAGGGTCGGACGCGGTCTGGACCGGCTCAACCCACTCGACTCCGGCCCTCTCGGTAGTGCGCTGGCCCGGATGGGCAGGGCTGACGCTAGGCAACTGCGCCTCGAGATCCGGGGCCGCCGCATGTCGCTGCTACTGGCGCTGTGCGCCCTGGTGCGAGGGCAGGCGCTCAACAACACCGAAGAGATCATCCTGGGACGGGCGATCGACGTACTCGCTGAACGCCTCGACCACGACCCCACGGTGCCCGACGTGCTGAGCCTGGTCGAAGCCGGCGCCGACGAGCTGCTCACCGCGGCCCGGGCCCGGACCGACGGCGAATACCGCCGCCGCGTCGACCAGCTGGTACCCACCTTGGCGCTGCTCTGCGAGGGCAGCCTTCGCGGGGTGTTCGACGGCCCGACCACCAAGCCCTTGGATCTGAACGCGCCGGCCGTCAGCGTTGACATCTCCCAGGTCGCCGCCGCCGGGGATCAACTAGTAGCCGCGGCAATGTTGTGCACCTGGGCGTACGGCTTCGGGATGGTCGACGCGGCCTCGGTCCTGGCCGACCAGGGCCTGGCACCGCGCCGGCAGTACCTCGGCGTGATGGACGAGCTGTGGCGAGCACTGCGCGGGGCATCCGGCCTCGTCGAGCATGCCGATGCACTCACCCGGCTCAACCGGCAGCGAGGAATGGCCAGCGTGATGGTCACCCACTCCCTCGCCGACCTCGACGCACTACCGACTCCAGAGGACCGGGCGAAAGCGCAAGGCTTCATCGAACGGTCCGCCATCAAGATCCTCGCCGGGCTGCCGCCCCGCGAACTGAACCGGGTCAATGAGGTGATCAAGCTGTCCGGGCCCGAACGCGAGCTGGTGGCATCGTGGGCCGCGCCGGAAGCATGGTTCGCCGGCTCGGTGCACCCAGGCCGGGGCAAGTACCTGATCAAGACCGGTGAGCGCAACGGACTGCCGGTATCGCTCACCCTGGTCGGCGACGAGTGGGAGCTCTACGACACCGACGCCGCGATCCGGCAGGCGCAGCCATGAACACCCGGCCCGTCGAGCCGCGCGGCACCGCCAGCGGACCGCTCACCCCGTTCTTGGTGCTCGGGCTGGTGTGGGCGGTGATCGCCCTGATGTGGTTGTCCTGGCTGGCCGGACGACTCGCCGCTGCCGTGACCGGGCGGCCAGCCACTGGGCCCGGCTTCGGATCGGCGTACCTGGAACACCTGGTGCGTACCGAATGGTCGGTGTTGTGGCCTGGGGTGTCTCCCACCGTCGTCGGTCTGGTCTACGCGGTGCTGCTGCTGGTGCTGGTCGGCCTGTCCATTCTCACGGCGGTGTGGTGGCAGGGGCGTAAGTCCGACGCCGAGGACCCGCTGCCGGCGCTGGCCGGCCCGACTGAGGTGCGGGCGATGACGCTGCCGGCAGTGGCCGCCAAGACACGGCGTCTACGGCACGGCCTGGCGGATGCGGCGGTGAAGGAGATCTCTGCTGAGGCCGCTGGAATCGTGCTCGGGGCGCATCGGCGGCGCCGCGGCTCAGGGCCTCGGCTTTACTCCTCCTGGGAGGACGTGGTGCTCGCGGTGATGGCGCCTCGCGCCGGTAAGACGACCGCGCTGGCCGTACAGTCGATCCTCAACGCGCCGGGGGCGGCCCTCGCCACCAGTAACAAGCCCGATCTGTGGGCAACGACGGCAGCCGTTCGCTCCGACCGTGGCACCGTGTGGGTGTTCGACCCGCAGTCCATCGCCCACGTGCCGCAGCGCTGGTGGTGGAACCCGCTCGGCGCGGTGGAGGACGTCGAGGACGCACACCGGCTGGCCAACCACTTCGTCCAGCAGGTCCGCAACTCCCAAGGCAACGACGACTTCTGGATCCAGGGCGCGCTGGACCTGCTTACCTCGCTCATCCTCGCCGCCGCGCTGGAAGGCCGCACGCTCACCTCGGTGCAGGCGTGGCTGTCGGACTCCACCTCACGGGAGCCCGCGACGATCCTCAAGAGCCACGGGTTTGGTGCCTCCGCGCGGGCCATGTCCGGCCGGCAGGCCGGCGCACCGGAGACCCGCGAAGGGCTCTACGAGACCGCCCGGACGGCCGCGGCGTGCCTTGCCAATCCGACCATCATGGCCTGGGTCACCCCACCGGACCTACCGCTGCCGGCACTGGACGTCGAGGCGTTCGTCGAGAGCTCGGACACGCTGTACCTGCTGTCGAAAGACGGTGCGGGAGCGGCTGCACCGCTCGTTGCAGGCCTCACCGACCAGGTGCTGCGCGCTGCGGTGGCGCTTGCCGAGGCGCACGGCGGCCGGCTCGATCCGCCGCTGGTCGCTTGCCTGGACGAGGCCGCGAACATCTGCAAGATCGCGGATCTGCCCGAGCTGTACAGCCATTTCGGCAGCAGAGGCATCATCCCGCTGACCATCCTCCAGTCCTACCGGCAAGGGACCAGGGTGTGGGGTGATCGGGGCATGGACGCGCTGTGGTCGGCCGCCACCGTCAAGCTGGTCGGCGCCGGCATCGACGACGCCCGGTTCGCTGAGGACCTGTCCCGGCTCGTCGGTGAGCACGATGTCACCGTCGCCTCCCGTACTCGGGACGGGAAGGGCCACACCTCGTACCAGACGTCGGTGCGCCGGCAGCGCATCCTCGACCCGGCGCGGATCAGGGCGCTGCCGAAGGGCTCGGCGCTGTTGTTCGCTACCGGCGTCAAGGTGGCCATGCTCAACCTGCTGCCCTGGTACGACGAGCCAAGCGCCGACCGACTGACCGCGGCCGTCGTCGCATCCACCGCTGAAATGACCCGTCAGGCGCAGCACACCCGTGCCGCCCGCCGGGACCGGATGGCGCAGCGCTCCTGGCGAGGACCGACCGGCTGAAGCTAGCTTGGATATCGGAGGTAGGCCATGGGCGCACCTCGATTGAACCAACCGACGTCTCCGGTACGCGGCACCGGGCTCGAGACCGGACGGCTGCTGGCGGCCGTCGAGGCCGCGGTGACGTACTACCGTGCCCAGCTCGAGCACGCCGACGGCCCCCGTACCTATCTCACCGAACGCGGTCTTGGTGTCCTCGTGCAGCGGGAGTGGCCATGGCGGGTCGGGTATGCCCCATCCAGCTGGAGTTCGCTGACCAGTCACTTGCGCGCCGCCGGCTTCGCGCCGGAGGAGTTGGTCGGCGCGGGCCTGTCAACCCGCACACGGACGGACCCGCACCGACTCATCGACGTATTCAGGGACCGCGTCATGTTCCCAATACGCGACCCAGCCGGAACCACCGTGGCATTCCTTGGCCGGTCCGGCCCCGACGCCGGAAAGGACGTCCCGAAGTACATCAACAACCCGCAGACAGCGATCTACAACAAGAGACAGCTGCTGTTCGGCCTCGCGGAGCAGCAGGACCGCGTCGCCGCAGGGTGGACTCCGGTTCTCGTCGAAGGGCCCGCAGATGTCCTCGCAGTGTGGCTTTCCTACTCCCGGTCTGGCCGGACCGGAGCGGTGGCCCTTGCACCATGCGGCACCACCCTGACCGACACGCAGGCCACAATCCTGCGGGAGCTGCCCGGTGCCGCGCAGGGCCTGGTCGCCGCATTCGATGCGGACCCGGCGGGCCGCGCGGCGGTGGACCGGGCGTGGCAACTACTCCGACACCCACGATATCCAGGCCCGCTACTGGCGGCCGAGTTCCGCGCCGGCGCCGACCCGGCAGAACTGCTGCGCCGGCCGTACGGCAAAGCTCAGCTGCGCGCGGCCCTACAGCGACAGGCACAGCCAATGCTCGACACGGTGCTCGACCACCGCCTGGCCCAGCTCATCGAACGCCACCCCCGGCTGCTGGAGGACATCGACGGCAGGTGCGCCGCGGTACGCGTCCTGGTGCCGCTGCTGTTCGAGGCGACAAACCCAGATGAGGCGACCAGAGTGGCTCGTCGCATCGTCACCCGCACTGGGGCTGGGGTCGACACCGTCGCGATCACCGCAATAGCACGCCTTGAAGACGTGCTGCACGGTCCGCTATCCGACTCTTGAGGCTGCTGCAGAGCCGGTCAGGTCTGAAAAGTGCTACTTAATGACGTCGGCTTGATTGCCGCAGGCAGGGCAGCGAGCAAGCCCCGGAAAATCCTAGGCCCTGCCCGATTGGGGTGGTAGATCCAGACGGTACGGACCATATTATTGATGTTGATCAGCGCCTACGTTGTCCGGCATGGGGCAACTGACCAACCGGCCGGAATGGGAAGAAGATTCATGCTTGAGTCACGGTCACCTGCTGGACGGCCTGGAGAGGCATCTCGCCCCCCAGCGGTACGACCTAGACTTCATCGCATGGTTCAGCGAAGGGCGTAGCGGCAGCCCAGTGGCTCGGGTTCTACGTCATTCACCTACCGAACAGCTGATTCTAAAGTTCTGCGCCTCGAGTAAGCGCGCCGAGCAGCTGAGCCGTGCGCTGACCCCTCGGAATAACGACTTCGTTGCGCGACATCTGGCCCAACTCGACGGAGAGGTGTTCAACCTCGGCGAGGACGACACATACGCCACGTTCATGCGAGTTGCCGGCGGAAATTTGGAGGACTATCGATCATTGACAAAGCTACGCGGAGAAGATCCGGCCAGACTTGACATCGACTACGGCTCAATCGTCAAGTCGGTGATAGGCGAGTGGAACGACGGCGACCAGAAACATGTGGGGCGTAGTGTTCGAAAGATCGTCTCCGGCATTGTGGGGCGCCGCCGAGGCAACGTCATCCGATGGGCCCGCAGGGCGCACGACCTCGGCAGTCGGGCACCACTCGACTTTCTGACCGGAGCGCATGGCCGATGGATGGTCAAGAACCTGCTAGTCGGGAAGGCGCACGGGGACCTATCTGGCCGGAACATTCTGATTCGTTCGAAGCCAGACGTACAGAGTGACAGCTTCGAGCTCATCGACTACGACCACTACTCCGACGACGCACCGCTGGCCCGCGACCCAATGCACCTTTTGGTGTCCCTCGCGCTCGACGACTTCAGTCGTCTGCAAGCCGCGGGTCCGGAGCTCATCAGGGTCATTGTGGACCCTCATCAGGCAAGCATGTCGGGCAGGGTGGCCTACTTCCAACGGATCAGCCGTGCCATCCATGAGGCATGTGTCAGCAGTTTCCCGACGAAGTCGGGCCTTGGCGATTTTTGGGCACCTCAGTGCCTGCTGGCGCTCGTTGGCGTCGCGCTGCTTCGCGTCGGTCGCACCATCACGACAGCAGACTCCGAGCGGGCCAGGCGCTGGTGCTACGACCTCGCAGCGGCAGCAGCCGAACGCTACTGCGAACAGTTCGGCGGTACGGCGTCGTCTGAAGTCCCCCTAACGGCCGGACATCCTGGGATTATCGACCGGTACTTCGAGCAGGAGGCACTCACCGACCGCCTGGTTAATGGTCCGCACGGGGTGCTCTCGATCCAAGGACGAAGCGGCGTTGGCAAGAGCAAGCTGGT
This sequence comes from Micromonospora sp. NPDC049274, assembly GCF_040678875.1. Lineage (NCBI taxonomy): Bacteria > Bacillati > Actinomycetota > Actinomycetes > Micromonosporales > Micromonosporaceae > Micromonospora > Micromonospora sp. NPDC049274. The sequence continues at coordinate 127,726 of NZ_JBFAQS010000019.1, read as the reverse complement.
CGACACAGTCATCACGACGCTCGAACCGAAGGTGAGGTCGATACGGCGACATGCCACGCCAGACTACCGGTTCGACGTCCCCACACTTATCGAGCTGATCAGCGGCGAGCCAGCGAGCATCACCGGCGGAACGGGCGCGGCACTGGTGCGGCTCGAAGCGGTGCTGAGAAACGCGCGCGACCCGATCGTCATCGCAGTCGATTCCGCGGAACAACTCGTCGACCCGGACACACCCCGGCTGGTAGATCTCGGACTTGACGAGGCGTTCACCCTGCTCAACACCGACGAGAATCACCAAGTGACGGTAGTCCTCGAAACGCCCGACGAAGGGCTTGCAGCGCTCGGGGCTGACGAGGACATGGTCAACCTACCCGGCCTGGGGCTCGAGGACTTCTTCAAGCTGCTCCAGGGCATCGATCAGGGCAAGTCTCTCGGACTAGACCGTCTGTCCTCAGACGAACGTCGTGATTTATGGGAGTGCGCCGACGGCGTTCCACGGGTCGGTGAGCTGGTCTATGGGACGGTACGCCATGCATGCTTGCCGTTGCAGGCTTTGGTTCAGGGATTGCGAGAACATCGGCACGAACCGAGGACCTACCTCGTCCACGTACTTACCGACGGGATGCACCCACTCTTGCGGCGCGTGATCCGCGCACTGGCTGCAGCTGGAACACCGGTCCCGGTACAGGTGATGCACGACATGCTTAGCGACATCCAACCGGACCGTGTGCAGCAATCACTGTGGAACCTGCACGATGACCGTCTGCTGCGCCTCGAGTCAGAGCTGTTCTTCCTTCCTGGCGTAGACGCGCGGACCGTTCTGGACCAGACGCCGGATCCGGATCGTCGACGGTTATTCTACGAAGCTGCGAAGGCTCTAGAACGGTGCGCGGTGTCAGCACCCCGCACCCTGGCGGACCTGCGTTACCAGCTCGCCCAGGTGCGGGCTCTCGTGGCCGCCGGAGCATTTCCACTAGCGCTACGAGTGATGGAAGATGTCGACACACTCCTGCGGCAATGGAACTGTACCCACGTCTTGTTGCCCCAGCGGATCGCGGTCCGCGGCCGCCTCGGCAACCCTGAGCTAGAGAAGCTCAACGAGAACGCGCTCGGCGGCATCTACCGATCAATTGGCGAATTGAAAGAGGCGAACGACGCTTACGAGTCCGCACTGACCCTGGCCAGAGCGGACGCAGAACCCCACGTGCTGGCCAGATTGCAGACGAATTTGGCCACGGTGAACTGGGAGTCGAACAACATCGAGAAGGCGCGCTTCGGTCACACGGAAGCGCTGGCACAGGCTACCGAAGCGGGTGACGTAATCGCGAGGATGGGCGCTATGCATGGCCTGGCCGACTGCCACCGCCGCAGGGGTGAGTATCCCGAGGCGATCAGGATGGCTACCAGTGCCTTCCAGATCTCCCGTTCGTCTGACTTCGCCGACTCACCTGGAGCGGAGGTGGAGGCCCGGTCACTTGCGGTCAGCTTAGCCGTCAGGTTGTGCCGCTGGCATGCCGAGCAGGCGGAGCTCACCCAATCGCACATGTGGCTGGATGAGATCCGTGCCATTGCCGAGCACGGCGGTGCCTGGTATCGCGCTACCTACTTGGACGCGCTGGCAGACCTCCAGCTCTTCGAAGGGCTTCAAACAGGCGCGGTCGATGATGCGATCGAGACCGCAGGACGTGCGGTGGACCTTGCCTTCAGGGTCCAGGATCGAGCGACGCTGTTGCAGGCCCGTACAACGCTGTGCGTCGCGCACCTGCGCGCGGAGCGATCGGCCGAGGCTGCGACGTCAATCACGCGTGCGGGCTGGCATCGTCCACGCGGCAGACACCTCGTGGTGCTGGGCCTCCAGGCCCTCACCAGACGTATGACAGACGATTCCCAAGCAGCGGGCGACCTCTTCAATGAACTACGAAGGGAGGCTGAGGAACGCATCGCCAAAGACACTGGCGTCAGAATCGCCCCTGGCCAGCTCATCGAGATCGGACGGGGCGACTTCGGTGCCCGACACCTCCAGGGCTTCGCACTGTGCGGCCTATACCTGGCCGGCCGCGCTACCTTGGCATCTGCAATCAAGGCGTTCCAGATGCCGGAAGTCGCCAGTCCACCGCGCGCCCCCGGTCTGGTCGACCGGATGGCATTCATGCTCGAGCGTCTAGACAGGACCGCGCCCAGGCCACAGGCCCTGCAACCAGTGATTGACGCCCTCCGGGGTGCCTAGATCCAGCCTCTGTCTCGGGCCAGCACGATTGCCTCGATGCGGTTCCGCGCGCCTATGTCTTTATAGAGAGCGGTCAGCAGCCGGAACATCGCGCGTTCGGAGTACCCGACCTGGTCGGCAAGTTGGGCGACCGTCACGCCCGACGCCAGCTGCCGCAACCAAACGATTCGATCTTGCGTGGCTGCCTGCAACTGTTCCCCCGGGACGCCTGCGGCGAGACGCGCCGCGACCTCTGGAGGCAGGACCGCATAGCCGTCCATAGTAGTGCTGATGGTCTGCTGGAGCACGGCCCCGGTGATGCCGCGTGGCAGCACCGATCGCGCACCGGCCCGGGCTGCCCGCACCCCGTGGTCAATGGAGTCGGCCTCGATGAGCACCATGATTGGCACCTTGACGTGGGCATCGTGAAGTCGGGCCAAGAGCCGCCAGTCGGAGTCGTCCATCAGCGTCAAGAGCACAAGTGCCGATGTACGCCGGTGCGCCCAACGAACGAGGTCCGGCGGAGTCTCTGCCTGATGGCCAGCAGCACTGAGCACCATTGCGATCCCCTCCCGAAACAGTGGCAGGGGGTCGACGACAGCGACACGTGCCGTGGCATGGTCCCTTCTTCTCATGGGCCGTCAGACCGAGGATCATTCCGTACCGACCCGGCACCAAGCGAACGACGACACGATCAGGACTCAACTTGTCAGGATCCTGTCGTACTATCCGTCATGGACCGGCGCCGCCCGGCGTTCCTACCGTGTGCGGTAGGGGGTCATCATGGTCTACGGCGAAACCGGAGGGCAGGTCCACCTGAGCCTGCCGCAGCCCGACGTGCGGGCGTTGGCCAGTTCGGTCAACGAACCGCCCTCACGTGAGATCTGTGCGGCGATCTCCGCCATTGCGGAGGCGATCGCCCGCGAGTCGGAGAACGGGCAGGTTGATGCATACCGGTTACACGCAGAGGTGCAGCTAACTCACCCGAGCGTGTCAATAGGTCAGGTCGTGTGGGCGCTGCAAGCCGGGCGTGAGGTTCCGCAGTAAGGTTTGCCTCTTGGTTGGAGCCGCCGAAGGTGGCATGGTCGCACCATGAGTTCTGATGCTCGGCGCCCTCGCGACTTGATGGCCCTTGGGTCTGCACTTTTTCTACTTGCCCTGACTTCTGCGGTCGCCGGCTTCGTCATCCTCCGCAGCACACCCACTTCGTCAGGGCCCGCGTTTCAGATCGGTACATGGCTGCTGCAACTCGCCACAGTCTTCACCGGCACCGGTGTCATCGCGGCTGTCTTCCGCCAAGTCGAGGTTACTCGAGCGAAGCGTGAGGCCTGGACGAGGATGCTTCAAGACCTAGTCGTCGCCCAGGACGCTCTGGAGGGCGCGTTCATGCGGATGATCTCGAACGCAAACGCCGAGACGTACACGGACGTGATCGAAAAGTGCCGTGAGATGCGCGCCATGCTGCGGCGGATAATCGCCCTGCCCGAGGCCTACGCCCGCCCCGGCGATCTAAGGCTGCAAGTTCAAAGAATGCGCAAGTACCTAAAACCGTTGATCAAGGAGTACGAGAGCAACTGCCTCCGCATCACCATCCAAGGGAGACTCGACCAAAAGATCCTCGACGCGAAGCTGGAGGAGCTTTCGAAAGAATCTCAGTCAGCCTTACCAGCTGATCTTCTACAGCCGATGCTTGTGGGCCAGATTCTTCGCGATGCCGAGCAATTCCCGGAACTGGCGGCCCGCCTCGAGGATTTCAATGTCAGCAATGTTCAGTTTAAAGAGGAAAGCGAATTGGATAGCGCTTACGAGAGCCTTAAGCTCCTTCTACAGAGAACCGCAGGTGTTGACAGACACAGGTAATCGCCGTCCTCTACACTTCGCCTCAGGCGACCGTAACGGGCGCGTGACAGAGGCCTGATCAGTACACGGCGTTCCGAGGTGCACGCAACCAGGGCCTCGGCCGCTGCTCACTCCGACGGCTGCCTTACTGGTCAATTTCTCGGCCACAAGGCCTTGCTAGGCACGTTGATCGACAAGAGCACATGAAGATGCCTACGCTCTCTAGCCATCTCCGCTACGGTGTCAGTCCCACCAACTCCACCAGTCTTCGGGCGCGGACTCAGCAGGCATCTCCGGGGACGGTTGGTGCCGCGTCTCTCCAAGGGCGCCGGAGGCAGCACAATTGCGGAATGGTCCGTCGTCGCCGTACAGAATGGGCAACTGGTGGTCCAGCTCTCTCAGCCAGGGCAGCATCCCGGTCATCTGCAGGCGGGCCTGTTCCCAGCCGTACCACAGGGCCGTTAGCCGTGTGACCGCTTCGTCGTGGCGCCACCATTGCTCGCACCAGTGCCACCGGGTCATGCCGACCTCGCCGATCGGGCGCGGGAAGGTCGGCAGCAGATAGGTGGTCACCCATTGCTCGACAGTCGAGTACAGAGGCGGCTGATCGTCACCATCGCCAGCGTCGGCGCGTTCGGCTCGGGCCTGCTGCAGGTCGGCAACCTGCGCTGCCAGCCTCGCCACCTCAATAGCGAGCTCGTCGAGTCGGGTAGCCCCGTCAGTGCGGGGCCGTGGAGACGCGATGGCCGTCATCGTGTCCTGCCCCGCATCGGCACCGAAGTGACCGCTGCCGCAGGTTGCTTCCCGGCGACTGCAGGGTTGACCTGGGCTACGCGAAGCTTTGGGAAAGCCTGCACCCATGCCGGCGTCGCGAGTGTGTCAGCGCGGTGGGCGGCAGCCGCGGAGGCGACGAGGTGATCGGCGTTGTCATCGTGGAGACCGCTCGCCGTCTGCCCGGCTGCGTACTCGTTAGCCGAGGTACGGGGATTGTCGACCGTCCCGCCGTCGCGGACTCCTTCGTCGCGCTCGGCAGCAGCTCGGCTCTGTAGGTCGCGGGCCAGGGCCTCCTCGACGTGTCTCTGCGCGAGGCGGATCGCCTCGACCGGCTGCCTGTCAGCGTCGCCCGCCCTGATCGCCTGGTTCATCTCTGCGGCGAGGTCGCGGAGTAGTTGTACCGGTTCGCCGGCGGGAAGCTTCCCGGTGGCACGCCATTGGCGCTGCAACTCGTCGAGGGCCTCAGGCCGGACGTGCTCGGCCAGCTTCATCGCCTCCTGCCTAACGACGGCATCGAAGCCGTCGACCACCGCACGACCACCTGGTGGCAGTGCTGCTGGACCGTCCGGGGTGATACCCCGCCGGTCGGGTGTGCCGCCGTGCGCGCGAGCTCCGCCATACTGTCGGCGACCTGAGCGCGCGTCGCGCTCCCACACCTCTCGAGCAGCGGTACGCATGGCCTCAGGGATTGGTGCTCCCGCCTGCCGGTTGCGGTCGTAGGCGGCCATGAGGTCCGGGCGGATCTGCCGCAGCCGTTGCTCGGCGAACTCGGCCGCCCGCTGGGCTACCGGGTCGCTGCTGGCGTGGATCGTCGCGGTACGCCAGACGGCGGCGGCCTCAGCGAAGGTGGCCTTGTTGACCAGCCAATCGCCGTCCAGCGAAGACGCCATCCGCTCGCGGTCTACTCGTACCTTCGCTGCCAGCCGGTCGGCTTCGCGGCGGGCCTTCGCGGCGGCCTGTTCGCGGTGGGCCTCGCGTTCGCGTTCGGCGGCCTTGTTCTGGATGCCGACGGCGGCCCAGCGGGCGCCTGCCTCGCCGACGGTCGCCATCGTCGCCAGCCCTTGCAGGAACTGTTGGCGGGTCTCGGCCATCGGGTCCTCGTGTTGCTGCGGATGCGACACGTGCCCCTCCCTTGCCTGCTCAGCGACCGCGCGAGGTACGCCGGCCGCCTCCCACTGTCAGTTGAGGTGTTGACGTTGGAGTTAGCGGCAGCGTTACTGCCCATTGCCGGCCACCCGCTACCACACGCAGCGCGTCGGCTGCGGTCCGGGCCGCTTCGGCCTGGTGCAGGCGTTGCTGGGCATTTCGCAGGTGCTCGAGGGTGTCGGCGAGTCGGGCGAGATCCATGATCAGCGCGAGGGCGGCGATGGTGTCGTCGTCGCCGGAGAGGCGGCCCAGGAGCGCTACCAGGCGCGACATGGCGCGCATCTCCTGGGAACGGCTGGTGGATTTCTGGACCCACCCGTATAGGTCCCGGGCCGCTCGATCGAACACTTCGGCTGCCCGGTGAAGTGGCCCGCGCCGGTCGCCCTCCACGGTGTAGGCCAGGCTGGTGAGCACGTCCGCTGCGGCGAGCGCGGTGGCCTGTGCCCGTGCGGGCGCGGCGTGAGCGTCGCGGCGGATGTCGTCGGCGGCAGCGGTGACCACCTTTGCGGCCTGGCGCATCGCGTGGACCCGTTCGGTCCGGCCGACCGGCGGCGCTGCTGGCAGGGGCGTCGGAGTGCCCCACCGCAGCCGCAGCTTCGGCAGGGTCATGTCGGGTGCCAGCCGGCCTCCGCTGAAGTACACCGGCTGTCCACCGGCGGTGCGTGCGCCTGGGAGGGCCACCGCGTAGCCGGTGATCTGGCGGGGATCTGTGCTGCTGTGCCGGAGCCGGACCAGGATGCCCGCAGCGCGTAGCCAGGCGAAGAACTCCTCCTCGGCGCCGGCCGCAGCTACGGCCGTGCGTAACCGCCGGCGCAATTCGTCCCGGGGGGTCTGGGCGCGGCCGGCGCGGCGGGCCTTGCTGACCTCGGCGGGGTGGGGGCGGCGGTGGGCGGTGCGGTCAGCCGGCGCGACCCGGCGGTGCAGGTTGTAGCGGCGGGCAACGTTGTAGGTGGCCTTAACGCAGCGCAGGTAGTCGTTGCGCAGCCAGTTGGTGCGGCCGTCCTCGCGCACCAGCGTGGCAACGATGTGTACGTGGTCGTCGGCGTGGCGCATGGCGATCCAGCGCAGGCCCGGGTCAGTGGCGGTGGTGGCGACGCCGACCTCAGTCAGCATCTGCACCGCCATGTTCGCCCAGGTCGTGTCAGTGATGCTGCGATGCCGATCTTCGGGGGCGAGTCGCATGCTGGCGTGCCAGACGAACTTGGTCGGTGGGCGGTAGCCGGCGCGGACCGGCTGCTCCAGCATCGCCGTCAGCGCCCGGAGATCCCTCTTGTCGCTGGCGGTGACTTTCGGTTCGAGATGAATAAGGGGGCCTGCGCCGTCCCAGGCGGCAACGAGGTGCGGGTTGACGTGTTCTTCGGCCTTGCCTGGGCCCCATAGGTAGCGCAGCAGGCCGCCAACCCGCGAACCGCGCCGGTGCACTCGCGTGATCACCGCAACTTCCTGTCGATCCGGGAGATCACCTCATCGACGCGGGCCACCGCCGCCGCGCAAAGTCGGACGGCCTCGGCGGCCCAGTCGGGCAGTTGGCCGGTGGCGTTGAACGCTGCGGCGGCCTGGTTGACGTTGTTGCCGAAGATCACCACGGCCCGGCGGGCGGCGAACAACTCGTGCTGCAGGTCGCGTAGATCGCCGGTCGCGCCAACGGGTGCCTGCGCCGCAGACGCAGCGGCGACCGCGGCCTTCGCCGCGTACCCCGTCGCGGTCAGCTGCGCGACCGCCGCAGCCGCGTCGATCGCGGCCTTCTCCTCGTCAGACAGCCTGAGCAACACCGCGTGCGGGCGACCCGGCCGATTGTGGGCACGATGGCGGGCCTTACGGCGCGGGGCAGGCTGCTCACGGTCCATTGACGCCACTGTGCGCCCAGGGCGTTGCCGGCGGCGTCAGCGCGAGCGGCTACCGGGGTCGACTTGGCCGACGAAGCGGGCGGCCGCCCGCTCCCCATTGCCGATCTGCGACCGCGCCCGGTCGAAGATTGATAAGCAATGGCCATATCTTGCTCCAACCGCCGCCTGTCCGATCAGATGCGAATAGGCGATCGCTAGTGTCCGGTCCAAGCGAACGTTGCGGAGTCCAGACCTACTTTACGGAGGTCGTTGCGGCGTCCAGAGATAGGTTGCGGGGGCCGAACCTGGACCTCCGCGCTGAGGGGTGCACAATTTCGGCGTGACTGTCGATCTTCCCGCACGGCCACAGGATATGTCCGCTCGTCATCGCCAGCATGTCTCCCCTGGCCGACGGTCAGTCCGCATGGACCTGTTCCTCGGCACCGTCGACGCCAGCGCCCAGGCGACCACGCACCTCGATCCAAGCACCCCTGCAGCCACCTCGAACGACAACGCCGAACTCGTCATCGCCGACTACGTCAGACCCACCCCAGCGGAATCTGGCTACCTCGACACCGTTACCAGCCCTGCACCCTGGCCCAGCCGCGACGCACCACCAGGACCACGAGGAGGACGACCGCTACTCGGACGCGAACGCAAGCTCTTCGCCACACCGGGAAGCTGACCGGGGCAACAAGTCACGGTCGGCGACGAGCGTTTCGGCATCCGAGGCGCAACCCGCTCAGGCATCGCCCATGACGGGCTGCCCTGGCATCGACCTCACTGACGGGTATCGAACGCCTCAACCGCCCGCTGAACAGTTCGACCAAGGTCAGCACCATCGAGCCGAATCGGTCCGGCCTCGTCACCAACGCCCGAGATCACCACAGTGAATATCTTCGGGTTGACGCCGTCGGTCCGCTCTCCGTCCACCTTGATCAGCATCGACGCGCCGGTCGCCGCCACTGCGCGCAGCAACGAGTCCAGCTCCTCCACCGCCAACCGAACTCCATCGAGATCCACGCCTGCTCGCCAGGCCGGCGCAGACCCATGCCACTCATTCACCTGATCATCCAAGCACGCGTTCACGACGCCTGGACCGGTCACGAGCGCCGCCGGACAACTTGATCAGCCTTGTGCTGGTCATGGAAGACTATTCGGATGTCCTCAACCGTTCCGCGCACCGTCAAGGCGATCGAAACCAACGAGCTACTGCGCCTGGACGACGAGGCACGGGCACGCGGTTTCAACCGCTACCACGGAGCCGGATGGTTGGCCACGAACGCGGCACCGTCAGCGATCCACTATCTGCACCCGGTGGTCGTTCACCAGGCCGGACGGCGGCCTGAGTTCACGCCTCACTGGCGTTGCGCCCTGCTCCTGAAGCTTCATGACGATCAAGAGGTCTTCTCCCTGCTGGATGTCTGGCCACCGTCGTTCGAGCAGTTGCCGGAAACCCTGCAGGCAGAAGCGAAGTCGGCTATCTCGCACCGGCTGCTGGAGGGGAACCTGCCAACCCAGGCGCAGTGGGTCGCCTCCACACCCGCCTCCATCAGATCCGCTCGGGATCCGCTAGCAGAACCACCCGGTCGAGGTCCGGCTTGAAGCCGAGCACCGGATGGTTCCGGTCACCCTCAGCGTCCATGAATACCGTCTTGCCGAGCGCACGACCGATGGCGCACATGAGCTCGCACAGCACGTCCACGCCCTGCTGGCCTTGAAGCTCGCGGAGGTCAACATCGAAGTCGATCTCCTCGGAGGACATTGGCCGGAAGATCACCAGAACGGAAGGGATGGGCCAGGCACGGAGATCAACGGTCTCCGCGTCAGCCGGCCGTGACAGCACCTCGGCCGCTGACGGCAGCGGCCCCGGAACGCCGCCTTCCAAGTACTCCCACCGCCATCCATTTGACCGGACCAGGTCGAACATGATCTGCCAGTCCGCCACGGAGGCGCCCGGCACGGACAGGTCCGGCAGCGCACCCATCAGTTCGGGATCGAAGAAGTTCTTGACCTCGTCCCACACAAGATCCGGCATCCCGTCATGCTGCCTTCCAGCCCACTCAGCCGCAGCCGGATTACCGGGCAGACCGCCCGGCACCGACTTCAACCGAGCAGCCGGCGAAGCGCCTCCTTGCCGAAAATCCGCAACCTATGTCTGGACAGAAGGCGCCGGGTTTGTCCAGACCCGGACGGCTATAGCGAGCTGTCGACGGACAGCCGCTTGAGCATCCCGGCGGTCGCGACGATCAGCATCTCGGCGTCCTCGCGGGTGAACTCGAAGTCCTGCGTCACCGGGTCCGCGTGGCCCGCGCCGCTCATCGTCGAGAACAAGTCCTCGACCATGAACGCCCACCGCTCGTCGTAGGTCCGCTCCCGCGGGGCCTTCGTCCTCGCCGCGTTGAACAGCTTCAGCGTTCCGTACGCGTCACGGACCTGCTCCACGGCCTTGCGCGCCTCCACGATCGCCGGATCGATGTTGCCCTGCCGGAGCAGCTCACGCGCCTCCCGCAGCGCCGCCACCGCGCCGGTGTAGTCCGCGCCTCTGACCAGCGGCACCAGCAGTTCGACGAAGGCCCCGGCGTCCACCTTGACCATCTGCCCCGCCCACTCCCCGGCGTTGATGTCGAACCTCAAGTCCGAGGTCCGCACCTTCTGCAACGGGCGCTGGTGCTCCAACCTTGTTCCCGCCGGCGGCAACAGGGTCGCCTTGCTCTCTCCATCCTTCAGCACCCAGCCCAGCTGTGCGGCGCTCCGCTGCCGGGCCGCGGTGATCGGCTCCGAGTCGTCCGCCCACTCCAGCGACAACACCGACAGCTTCAGGTTCACCCACAGGTCCCCGCCTGCGCGCAGCTGCTCGACGGCGCGCAGCTGCTCGTCGGTGACGAAGCCCGACAGCTGCACCTGGCTTGCCTGGACGAGCGGCGTGACCAGGTTCGCGGCGTTGAGGGCGCACAGCATCCGCTGGCTGCGCCTGCTGTCCTCGACGTGCATCTCGGCGCTCACCCGGTACGCGATACCCGGAGCCAGGTCCTGCAACTTGTTGATCCTCAGCGTCACCTCGACCTTCGCGCCTCCGGCGCCCGCATACAGGCTCAGGGCGCGCCGGGCCGGCTCCAACTGGAGGGAATCTCCGTTGCCGAGTTCTATGACTGCGTTCATGGCTCACCCATTTCTCTGGCGCCGGCCGTGGCGCTGTGACGCGGAAACCTTAGGTGACGCGGCGGCCGGGGGCGAGGTCGTTACCCGTCGTCCGCAACGCCCCCGTGGCTACCGGCTGGTCAAGACCCGGAGGGGCGCTGACGCAACGAGTCACCGAGACCCAGGGCTCGGAAAAACCGCCCGCACAGCCGGTCCATGACGGGCGTCAGGTCGCACCGGAGTTCGACGGTGGTGGCGCTCGTGAGGCGCTGGTATTGCTCGTCGGGGTACGGGACCGACGGGTCCCAGCGTCGGCCCATCCCCTGGCGCACCGGCGTGACGTCGCGTGTGCCGTCCAGGCGGAGTGCGATCCCGACGATCCCGCCGAAGCCGCTGCGCTCCGCGATCTCGGAGAAGGTCGCGAGAGCCAGGGCAGCGTATGTGGCCGCCAGGTGCGGGAGGATGAGCTTCTGGTATTGAGGGTGGCCCCTTTGGTCCGCGCCCCAGTCGGTGACATCGCGGGCCGCGAGCGTGAGCGTGCCGGATTCCGCAACCTCCAAGTACACGTTGCACACTTCGCGCGTGTAGTACCCAAAGGCGAAGCCACTGGGAGTGTCGACGCCGTTGCGACTGCTGAACGGAAAGCTCGGATCCGACATGAGCAGGTTCGCGAGAGGGCCATCATTGACGGCTCGAAGACGGTCTTGAGCAGCGTCGGTGACGGAGGCGAGCCACGAGCGGCCGGAGGCCACCTCGTCGCGCAGCAGCTCTGGTCGGTGCGCCTGGAGTGGTGCCACCGCCATGGTCAGAGTGCACGACCCCATGTCGTGGACGGCCGCCGAACGCCCTGCGCGCTCCAGGTCAGGCAGGATGCTGTCCTCGGACACGTCGCGCAGCCGGTGTAGGCGGAACACCTCGGAATCGGACAGCGGCCTCACAACCCGGTCCGCGCGGCCGAGGTACCGGCCATCGACCTGGTGTGGCGCGAACGGGCTCGACGGTACGTCAACGATGATCAGGCCGGTCCGGGGATCGTTCGGGTTGACCACGTCCGTGACGGTGATCGCCAGGGGCGGGTCGATCCGAGCGAAGCACACGCTCTGGATGCGCTCGACGTGGCCGGCCAGCTCGACCGGGGCGAGGGTGGTCGCCCGCCCGGTGTTCCTGTCCTCCTCGACCCCGATGACGAGCGTCCCCCCGTCGATGGCTAGCGCAGCAACGTCCTTCGCCAGTTCCTTCTTGGCGCTGTCGCTCGTGCCGTAGTTGTCACGCTTCAGCTCGAACTGATGGTGCTCATGCACTTCGCCGGACGCGACATCGGCTTCCGCCTGCGCCCAGTCGCGCCAGGTCCATGAACGTCGGGGTGCCGTCACAGTCGCCCATCCTGGCATAGTGCTGCGACAAGCCTCGGCCATCCGCAGCACGGCCTCCTGCCCACGCCCTGCCCTCCTCGGCTCGACCGAACGCCGGAAACGCTGGCCACCGATCTTCCAACCAGCTCGCGCGGGTGGACCAGACCCTGCGGCCAAGTCCACCCGCTGACAGCGTTCTCAGGCCAGAGAATGGGCTTCGTTGGTCAGCGCCGCCAGAGCGGCGGCGACCTCCTGCAGACTCGCCCGAACGTACGTACTGGTGGTGCCGACGTCGCTACCGCTGTCGGAGTGCCCGGCGTACGCACGGGCTACGGCGTAGCCAAAGTTCCGCTCAACCCACGTCAACGTCGTGTGCCGCAACCAGTGGGTGCTGATCTGCTGCACGTACACCCACGGCAGGTGCTCACCGATGCGCACCCACAGGTGGTCGTAGCGCCGATAGGTGATCGGCTGCCCGTTGCGGTAACGCAGCAGCTGCCCCGTTCCCGACGCCTGGCGCTCCTCGGCATGCTGCTGCAGGTGCCTCATCAGCGTCGGTGACACCGGCTGCCACCGCACCGTGTCGCCCTTCTCCCGCAGCAGGATGAGGCACTGGTCCGGGTCCAGGTCGACGGGCCGCAGCGCCAGCGCACCGCCCCGGCGGCACGCCGTCTCGGTGTGCAGTCGCAGCAGCAGGCTGTCCAGCGCCGGGTCATCGCCCGTGCTGGCAGCAACGGCGTTGATCTCCGCCAACCGGTTGTCGGCCACCGCTCGCCTGGTGCTGGGCAGGCGCCGCGGCTTGGCCACCTTGAGGGCGGGGTTGTCCGCCGCGGTGACGTACCCGTCGGCAACGGCCCGCTTGTACAGGCACCGCAGCGCGGAAATCAAGTGCTCCGCCGCGCTACGCCCGCCTCGCGCGTTGCGTCGGGCCACCACATGCGTCTTGGTGTACTCAGCGAGCTGCTCAATCTCCGAAGGTGTCGGCTCATCGAGCCGCCGTTGCCCCCACTGCTCCAGGACCCGCTTCCAGTACGAGCCGTACGCCCGCCGGGTGCCGTCGCTGACCGCCGCCGCTACCACCGGCACGTACTCGGCGAACGTCGGCGCGGGTGGACGGTCCGACGCCGCCTCAACGAGGTCAGCCGGCGAGATCCCCATCCGCGCCAGCAGTAGCCGCGCGGCGTCCAGCTCGGCCCGGCCCACGGTGGTGTCGCTCATGCCTGACCACCGCCCAGCAGGTCTGCGTGTACCGCCACGACCATCGCGTCCAGGGCGGCGGGAGGATGCACCACCAGGAGGCCGTCAGCCGGGTTGGCGGCCAGGAGCACGCGGTCACCGGCGGTCAGCCCGCACCAGTGCCGGACGGCCGCCGGCAGGTGGAGGTGGCCTTGGCCGGTGACGGTGAAGACGCCCTGCCGGTCCAGCCGGACGACAATGACACCGGAGGCCTCGCGGATATGCAGCCGCGTGCCTGGCCCCCATCCGAGGGCCCGGATGACCGCACGGTCGGCGATCCGGCCACTGCTGTCGATGGCAGCCAGGCCGTACAACATCGTGCCGGTACGTGACGTGGGTAGCACCGGCAGGGGCAACGGCGGACGACGAGTGGCTCCACCACGCGGTCGATGCGGGCTCTGCTCACGGTCCGACAGCCTCACGGCCGGAATGACGGGAGCCACGGAACGCTCAGCCACGACAACCGCCCTCGATCGAGACAGGCTCGGTCGAGGGTGTCGCTGAGGTCAGATTTGCGTGATCAAGCGCGCTTGACCACCAGTACGCGATACACAGCATGGATGCTGCAATTTGGTGTCCGAGGGGGGACTTGAACCCCCACGCCCTATACGGGCACTAGCACCTCAAGCTAGCGCGTCTGCCATTCCGCCACCCGGACCTGCTCGTTCAGCCTACCTTGCCGCTCAGATGATCTTTCCATCCGAGGTCGGCACGGCGAGCCGCACGGGGAGTTACTGTACACGGCACTCGTGGATCATGCACATCGCCTACCGAGCCCCCGCCGACCCGCCCTCCCGCCGCTGCTCACCCGTCACCGAAGGTCACCGAAGCGGGATCGCGCGTGGGCCCGGGTAGCGTCGGCGGCTCGGTAACGGCAGCATTGCCCTGTGTCCCATCCCTCTCCTCTGGCCGCCGTCCAGCAGCAGGCCCTCGCACTGCGCACCGCAGGCGACCTCGGCGGTGCCCGGCAGCTGCTCGCGGACGCTGTCGGGTCCGCCCGTCCGCCGTACGGCGAGGACCATCCCGAGGTGCTGCACACGGCGCACCTGCTGGCCCGCCTGCATCGCGAGGCGGACGACCCGCTTGCCGCCCGCCGGGTGCTGGAGGAGGCCTTCGCTGCGGGCGAGCGGCGCTGGGACCACTCCGCGCCGATGATGCTCGCGCTCGCCTTCGAACTGGCGGAGGTCGCCGAGGAGTTGGGCAACAGGCACGAGGCCCGCCGCAACTACACGCGCGTGGCCAGCGCCGGGCCCGCCGTGCTCGGTGAGCACCACCCGGTGGTACGCGCCGCCCGTGACTACCTCGGCGAGGCCAGCCCTGACCCAAAGCGGCCGGACGTCGGGTCGTCGACGTCCACCTCCGCTGCCCCGACGGCGAACTCCGGAGCGTTGACCGGCCCGACGCTGTCCCTGGCGACCCTTGCCGCGATGCGGCCGATGGCGGGCGACCCTTCGGCACCCGCGTCGCCCTGGGCCCCGCCGCCTCCCTCGGCACCCACCCGTCCGGCACCGACCGCGTCCGCCCCGTCACCGGCACCGGCCACCCCCGCCCGTCCGGTGCCGACCGCGTCCGCCATGTCGCCGGGGCCAGCCACCCTCGACCGTCCGGCGCCGCCGCGCCAGCGGGCCGAGCAGCAGCCGGCGGCGTCGCCCCGGCCACCGGTCGCGCCGCCGCCTCGGGCCGCCGGCGAGCCGGCGCCCGTCCGGCAGCAGCCGCCACCCGTACCGCCGCGTCAGCGAACGGGTGATCAACCGATCCAGCCGGTCGTCAAGGCGCAGCCCTCGGCGCCGGCGGCCGCGAACCCGGCCCCGCCGGCCGCCACGCAGCCCTCCGCCGTGCCGTCGGCATCCCCACCGTCGGTTCCGGCGCCGCGGTGGGCAGACCCGACCATTCAGGTACGGCAGATCGAGCCCCTGCTGGCCGAGGAGGCCGCGCGGATCGCAGCGGCCGGACCGGGCGGACCAACCCGCACGACAGGTCGGCCGGGGCCTTCCGGGGTTATCCCGACGACTCCGGGCGCGGCGCCCACCCGCCCGGTGAGCGGGCCACCGCTGCACCACGCGGTCGGCACGACGCCCGCCGCGCCGCAGCCGGTCTCCGCGCCGCCGACGCAAGCCGGACCAACCTCCGCACCGGCCGGGCGTCCTTCCCGTCCGGTGTCGGCCCCGCCCGATCACGGCCAACCCGTCTCCGGACCACCCGACCGGTCGCATTCTGATTCCGTGTCACCGGCGGTCCCCACCCCGCCGGTGGCCGGACCGCCCGGCTATGGCCCGCCCGTATCCGCGCCACCCCTGCACACGTATCCCGTGTCGGGGCCACCAGCGCCGACGTTTCCGGTGTCCGGACCACCCGCCCACGGCCAGCCCATCTCCGGACCACCCGGCCACCCCTACTCCGTGTCCGGACCACCAGCGCCGACGTTCCCGGTGTCCGGACCACCCGCCCACCACTACCCCGTGTCCGGACCACCCGGTCACAGCCAGCCCGTCTCCGCGCCGCCGGTGAGCGCGCCGCCCTGGGGACTGACCGCCCCGCCCTGGAGCAGCAGTGCGCCCCCGCATCCGCTGCCCACGGCTGGCGGCCACCCCCCGGATCCGAGCCGGACGGACATCGGGGAGCCCACCCCGGACGGTGAAACCACACCGCACGGTGAAACCACACCGATCGGGGAGACCACTTCGAACAGTGCGGCCATCGTGGGTGACCGGTCCGCCGCGGGCGGCGAGAGCCTGCCGATCGCCGGCTCGGCACTGTCGACCGTGCAGGGCGAGCGGTCGGGGCTCGCGTCCGCGTCGACGGAGGTGTTCCCGGCCGTCGGACCAACGCCGACCCCACCGCGGGACACGACGGCGGGGTTCGTCGCGCCTGTGACCTACCCGCCGGTCGCCCCCACGCATCCGCCCGCCGCGCAGTACCCGGCCAGTCAGCAGTACCCGGGGCAGCCCTATCAGCACAGCCACGAGGTGTACCCGGGGCAGCACTACCAGCAGGACGCCTACTCCGGTCCGTACGCCGACGAGGGTGGTTCGACGGGCCGCAACCGGGCGACGCTCATCGGTGCGGCGGTGGCGGCAGGGGTTGCCCTGGTCGCGGTCGCCGGCCTGGGTGTGGTGGTGCTGAACCGTGACGACGCGCCACCGCCGCCCGGCGCCGCCGTGACGGCGACGTCGTCGGCTGCCGGCCCCCCTCCCGGTGATCTGAAGCTCCGTGACGACGTTGCGACGATCACCCTGACCTGGACGGACCCGTCGGGGGGTGCGGTGCCGTTCATGGTCGCCGGCGGACGGGCCGGTCTCGCGCTCGGGGTGATGGCCACCGTGGAGCCGGGGCGGACCAGCCACACGGTCAACGGGCTCAGCTCCCGGGTGGACTACTGCTTCACGGTGCTGGCGGTCTACTCCACGGACAGTTTCGCCACCTCCGGCCAGGTCTGCACGAACCGCGAACGGTCCACGCCGCCGAGCTGACCCGCAACGGTGCATGCTGCCGAGCTGACCCGCGATCGGTCCACGCCGCCCGACGGACAGAGTCGGGTTCGCGATCCTCGAGTTGAGCTGGGCGTCCACTGCGCACGCTCGGTATCCACAGGGGTGACGGTGCGGGTTCCCCCGTTCCCGGTCGGGCCATATGATGGCACCCGGCTCAGGGGAGGGGTCGCCGCGAGGCGTACGCCACCTGCCACGACTCAGGGAAGGCAGCCGGCTGTGGCCAGCATCGACGACGCCGAGCGGACCGACGCCCCCCGTTCCCGGTCCCGACTGCGCGGCGGGCTGGTGACGGTCGGCACGGTCACCGCGCTGCTGGCCGCCATGGGGCTGACCGTCCTGGGGCTGGGCGCGGCGGACAACGCGGTGGCCAACTACGACGCGAGTTCCTGGCTGTGGAGCGCGGCGCGCAGCGAACTGGCCCGGGTCAACGGGGTCACCGCGCGGGTGGACACCCGGACCGAGGTTCCGGGCGCCCGCCGACACCCGATGCAGGTCGCACAGACCGATCGGCTGCTGATCCTGCGTGATCTGCAGACCGGGCAGATCAGCTCACTGGACCTGGCCACCCTGCAGCTCACCGCTACGACGCCGACCACACCCGGCCTGGGTGTGAGCGTCGCCCTGCACGAGGACGCGGCGTTCGTCGTCGACGCCGTGCAGGGCATCGTGCGGCAGCTCGATCCGCGGTCGTTGAGCCCCATCGGTGAGCCGGTGCGTTATCCCCCGGGCATCACCGGCGGCACTTTCGACGGTGAGGGCCGGCTCTGGATCGCGGTGCCCAGCGAGGGCACCGTCTCGGCGGTCACCGCCGCGAAGCTGCCGTCCGCGCCGGCCTCGGCCGCGCCGGCCGGGAGCGGGCTCAGCCCGGAGCGGGTCGAGACGTACGACGTGGCGGACGCCAGCCACGAGCTGGTGGTCTCCACCCTGGACGACGGGGTGGCGGTGCTCGACCGCACGGCCGGCCGGCTGGTGCGGGTGCAGCACGGTGAGGTCCGTCCGACGCCGTTGACGCTGCCCGGCCCGGCGGCGATGCCGACCCGCACCTCCGGGCCGCGGGTGCCCGTGACGGTGCCGGCGGAGCGGCGGGTGTTGGTGGTGGGTGACGCCGGTGAGGAGCGGGCGTTCACGGTGCCGGGCAGCGGCGACCGGCTGAGCCCGGCGGTGGCGTGGGCCGACCGGTTCTACTGCGCCGACGAGGCGACCGGCACCATCTACTCCTTCGACGCGGGCGGCCAGTTGGTCGACACCATCAAGGGCCGGGCGAACGGCCCGCTGGAGATGGAGGTGCGGGAGAACCACCTCTTCATCAACTCGCCCGACTCGGCGACGGCCCGCGTGGTGGACGACAAGCACCAGGTGCGCGAGGTCGACAAGTACGCCAACGACGTGCTGGGCGGTGACCCGCCGCCTGCTCCCCCGCCGCCGCCTCCGCCGAAGAAGCCCCGGGTGGGCAAGCCGAGCGCGCCGCGCAGCGTCACCGCCGCCGCCGGCAACGCCCAGGCCCGGGTGAGCTGGCGGCCTGCCGCCGCGAACGGCGCCGAGATCATCAAGTACGTGGTGCAGGGCGCCGACAAACGCCTGGAGGTGGGCGCCAACCAGCGTTCGGTGGAGGTCAAGGGGCTGACCAACGGCGAGACGTACCGTTTCGCGGTGCACGCCGTCAACGCCAAGGGTGATGGCCCGGCGCGCAGCAGCAACCCGGTGACCCCGACCGCGGCGGTGCCCGATGCGCCAACAAGCGTCACGGCGCAGGAGCGGCCGGACGGCACGGTGGTGGTGAAGTGGCCGGCCGCGAACGGGCAGGGCAACAAGATCGCCAAGTACGCGGTGACGGCCACCTCGGCGGGGACGAACGCGCCGGCCGGAGAGTCGACGAAGACCGAACTGGTGGTGCCGGCCGGTGAGCTGGAGTTCGGCACCCAGTACGTGTTCACGGTCGTGGCGGTCAACGACAAGGGGGCCGGCTCGGCGGCGTCGCCGGTCAGCAACACCGTGGTGCCGTACGCGGCGCCCGGCCGGCCGCTCGACCTGCAGGCCGGGACTGTCGCCGACCAACCGGGCGCGGTCACCGTGCAGTGGTCGCCGGCCGAGGCGAACGGGCGGCCGGTGACGAAGTACCAGGTGGACGTCGGTGGCAGGACCAGCGAGGTGACCGAGACCCGCACCACCGTCACCGGTCTGGGCAACGGCCAGAACGTCACGGTGAAGGTGAAGGCGGTAAACGAGGCCGGGGCGGGCCCGGAGGCGACCGCCACGGCCCGTACGGTCGCGGCGCCGCAGGTCACGGTCACCGGCTCGTCGTCGACGGCCACGTCGGCGACTGTCACGTTCACAGTGGATGCGGGCGGCGGCAGGGCCACCTGCTCGCTGAGCACGTCGGGTGAGCCGGCGAAGGCCGGGGCCTGCTCCAGCATCACGATGACGGGGCTGACGCCGGGCACGTCGTACTCGTTCACGGTGACCGCCAGCAATGCTGCCGGTAAGAACACGGCAACGAGGGCGCAGGCCACGCTGGCGCTCTACGGCATCGCCACCTGCAACAACGGGCCGGACGGCGACCAGCGGACCTACTGCGACAAGGAAGTCGACGGCCGCAACGGCAACGAGATCTTCAAGGTCACCCGGCAGGACAACGACCAGCAGGCCGGCTGGGCGAAGCCCGGCCGGCGGTTGAAGGCGTACTGCAAGAAGTCCGGCGAGGACGTCGACTCCTGGATCTACAACAACCAGAAGCGCAGCACCTGGTGGGTGCAGGTCGAATTCAACGGGAAGAACTACATCCCGTGGGCCTGGCTCAACCTGGAGGGCGGCGACAACATCAACGTCCTGCCGACCTGCTGAACCACCAGCCGAGGAGCACCGCCGACCGTGAACATCCACGAGCCGCTCACCCAGCCGGAGGTGCAGGGCTTCGCCGCCCTGGCCGCCCGGCTGGCCGAGAACGTCAACGCGGTGGTGCTCGGCAAGCCGCAGGTGGTCCGGTTGGCGCTGACCGCGCTCTTCGCCCAGGGTCACGTGCTGCTGGAGGACGTGCCGGGGGTCGGTAAGACGACCCTGGCGCGGGCCATCGCCGCGACGGTGAAGGGTCAGTGGCGGCGCATCCAGTTCACGCCCGACCTGCTGCCGTCGGACGTGTCCGGTGTGACCATCTTCAACCAGGCGAGCAGGGACTTCGAGTTCCATCCGGGGCCGGTGTTCGCCAACATCGTGATCGCTGACGAGATCAACCGGGCGTCGCCGAAGACCCAGTCGGCGCTGCTGGAGGTGATGGAGGAGCACACGGTCACCGTGGACGGGGTGCGGCACCCGGTGCCGTCGCCGTTCCTGGTCGTCGCCACGCAGAACCCGGTGGAGATGGACGGCACCTACCGGCTGCCCGAGGCGCAGCTCGACCGTTTCCTGGTGAAGCTGTCCGTCGGCTACCCGGACGAGGCGGTCGAGGTGGAGGTGCTGCGCGGTGCGACGGTCCGCTCCCCCGAGGCGCTCGCCCCGGTCACCGACACCGCGACCGTCGGGGAGATGGTCCGGATGGCCCGCCGGGTGCACATCGCCGAGCCGCTCTACGCGTATGCGGTCCGGCTGGCCGCCGCCACCCGCACCCATCCGCAGGTACGCGTCGGGGTCAGCCCCCGGGGTGTGATCGCGTTGACGCGGGCGGCGTGCTCGTACGCGCTTATCGACGGCCGGGGCTGGATCATGCCGGAGGACCTGAAGGCGCTCGCCGAACCGGTGTTCGCGCACCGGCTGCTGCTCACCCCGGACGCGCAGGTGCGCGGGGTGACCCCTGCGGAGGTGCTGCGCCAGGCGATCGCCTCGGTCCCGGTGCCGCTGCCGTCGGGGCAGCCCGCCCCGGTGCAGGGCTGACCGGCAGCAGCGCCATGGGGATCACCGCCCGCGGAGTCGGGCTGCTCGTCGCCGCTGTCGTCCTGCTCGGCCTGGGGTTCCGTTTCGCGTACCCCGAGTTGACGCTGCTCGGTGCGGCGGCCGGCGCGGCCGTCGGCTACGCGGCGCTGACCGCGGCCTGGCGGCCCCGCCTGCTGGTCGGCCGCCGGGCGGACCCGGACCGGGTGGCGCGGGGGGAGCCGGCGAGCATGACGCTCACCGTGCGTAACGCCGGCCGGCTGCGGTCGGCGAACCTGCTGGCCGAGGACCGGTGTGGGAGCCGTGCGGTGCCGGTGCCGCTGCTGCGCCTGCGGCCGGGGCGGGACACCGAGGTCCGCTACGACGTGCCGACCGTCCGTCGGGGGGTGGTGCCGGTCGGTCCGCTGCGGGTGACCCGGCGCGACCCGCTGGGCCTGGTGGCGCTGGCCCGCCCGTACGGGGAGACGACGCCAGTCTGGGTGCACCCTCGGATCCATCCGCTGACGGCGGTTCCCACCGGTGCGGGGCGCAGCCTCGACGGCCGGGTGGACGGGGTGCCGAACGGGTCGATCACGTTCAATTCGTTGCGAGAGTACGTGGTGGGTGACGACCTGCGTCGGGTGCACTGGCGCACGAGCGCCCGGGTCGGCGAGCTGATGGTGCGCGAGAACGTGGACACCAGCCTGCCCCGCCTGGTCGTCCTCCTGGACAACCGCGCCGCCGCGCACCCGGATCGGGTGGACGGGGTGGCCGAGTCGTTCGAGTCCGCGTGCGAGGCGGCGGCGTCGGTTGTCACCGCCGCGCACCGAGCGGACCTGCCGGTGCTGATGCTGCTGGTCGGCACGGAGCTGATCGAGCGTGGGCCGGGGGACGCCGAGATGGCGCCACTGGACCGGCTCGCCGCCGCCGACCTGTCCGACGAGGCCGACGCGTTGCGCGCGGTCACCAGCCGGCTGCGCCAGGACCGGCTCGGCGACACGCTGATCTTCCTGACCGGCCCCGGTGGGCGGGACGGGTTGGGGCACGTCGGCGCGCTGCGCGGCGCGTACCCGTCGGTGGTGGTCGGGGTTTTCGGCGCGGCCGAGCCGACGCCCGCGGGCACGGCCGGCCTGGTGGTGGTCGACGCGGTGGACGGCGCGCAGTTCGCCGCCGAGTGGGACGGGGTGCGCCGGTGGTGACGGGCGTCGAACCTGACGTGGCGGCGGACCCGCGGCGGGTGCCCTCGACAGCCGGCCGCGCGACCGGGCGGGTGGTACGCCTGCTGCGGGCGGCCGTCGTGCCGCTGGCGTTGATCGCGCTCACCGGGCTCGCCGGGGTGGTGCTCGGCCGGGTGTACGCGGGCGACCTGCTGACCCGGCTGGTGCTCGGCGCGGCGGTGGGCTCGGTGCTGGTCAGCGTGGCGGCCCGACGGCTGCCGTCCTGGCTGGTCGCTCCGGTGTCGATGGCGGCGTTGGTCGGGTGGACGCTGTGGTCGCTGCGACTGGCCGCCGCCCGCGCCGACCTGCCGGGGAGCCTGCTGGAGGTGAGCGCGGACGCGGCGCGCAACGGCATTCCGCGGCTGCTCACGGCGATGATTCCGGTGGAGCCCACACCGGACACGGTGCTGGTCCCGGTGGTGGCGGCGTGGCTGGCCGGTCTGGCCGGGGCGGAGGTGGCGCTGCGCGCCGGCCGGGTGCTGCTCGGCTACCTTCCGGCCGCGGGGCTCTACGTCGCGGCCCTCTACGTGGTCGGCCCGAACGCCGAGCCTGCGATCGGGGCGACTGTGGCCTTCGTAGCGGTCGCGGCGGTCGGGCTCGCCGCGCCGTCGGGTGTGCCGGCCGGCGGGGATCCGACGGTGGGTCTCGCCCCGGGGGTGCGCGCGGCGGTGCGGCTTCGGCTGGCTGCCTCGGCGGCGCTCGGCGTGGTCCTGGTGATCGGCCTGGTCGCGGTGCTCGGCCCGGTGGTCGCCGGTCAGGTCGACGGGCGGCCGGTGGACCCGCGCCGGTACGTGGAGCCACCGCAGGTGCAGACGCTCGACGAGAACCCGCTGATCCGGATCTCCGGCTGGGCGCTGCACCCGGAGCAGAAGCTCCTCGACGTGAGCACGGTGGGCGCGGCCCCGCCCGCAGGCAACACGGACGACCCGAAGGCGGCCCGCAGCGTACGGATCCGGTTGGCGGTGCTCAGCGACTATGACGGGATCACCTGGCGGGTCGGTGCGACGTACCGCAACGCGGGACGGATCCTGCCGGCCACCGAGCCGGCCCGGGACAGCACGGTGGAGACCGTTCGGCAGGACATCACAGTGGCGGAGCTGAGCGGTCGGCTGCTCCCGGCCGTGGCGACGCCCCGCGAGGTCAGCGGGGCGCGGGTGGCGTACGACCCGGCGACGGGGACGCTGATCCGGCCGGAGGGGCTGACACCGGGGCTGCGGTACACGGTGACGTCGGCCCGGGAGCGACCGGACAACAATCTGCTGGCCACCGCGAACGTGCCGGCCGGCGAGGAGGTGGCCCGGGTGCTGCGGGTCGCCGACGGGGTGCCCGACCCGCTGCGCCGGTTGGCGGCCCAACTCGCCGAGGAGAACGGCGCTCCGTACGCGCGGGCGGCGGCGATCGAGCAGTTCCTGGCCGAGCACTACCGGGTGGTGGCCGACGCGCCGAGCGGGCACGCGTACCCGAACCTGGCCTTCTTCCTCTACGGCCCGCGCAACGGCGGCGGGCAGCGGGGCACGTCGGAGCAGTTCGCGGCGGCGTTCGCGGTGCTGGGCCGGCTCTCCGGGCTGCCGACACGGGTGGTGGTCGGCTTCTCCTCCGGCGGGCAGGGGCCGGTGCGGGCCGGTGACGCGTACGCCTGGCCGGAGGTGCTCTTCGACGGGTTGGGTTGGGTGGCGTTCGACCCGCTGCCCCGCCCGGAGAACGAGCCGAGGCCTGTGGAGGAGGACTTCCGTCCGACCCCGGAGGACCCTCCGCCGTCGGAGGCGCCGCCGCCCACAGTGGAGCCGACGGCGTCGTCGGAGCCGGTGGCCGCCCCCGATGGCCCACCCGCACGAGGTGGCGTGTCCACGCCGGTGCTGGTCGCGGGCGGCAGCGGTGGTCTGCTGCTGGTGGTGGGGGCGCTGCTGCTGACCCTGTTGGCGATGCGTCGCTCCCTCACCCGCAACCGGCTGGTGCGGGGTGACCCCGGCCAGCGCATCGCCGGCGCCTGGCGGGAGGTCACCGACGCGCTGCGGCTCGCCGGTCGACCGGTCGGTGACGATCTGGCAGCGACCGAGGTGGCCGGACGGGCCCGGCAGGCCCTCGCCGACGCGCGAGCGGGCAGCAGCGGCGACGGCGCAACCAGCAGCGGCGCAACCAGCAGCGGCGTCCCCCGAGACGAGCCGGCCACCGGCGACGGGCCGACCGTCGACGAGTTGGCGGCCCTGCTCAATCAGGTGGGCTTCGCCCCTGGTGCCGCGACGCCGGATCAGGCGACCCGGGCCGCCGAGGTGGCCACCGCCTACGTGGCCACCCTGCGCTCCGCGCGCCCCCGGTGGCGCCGCCTGCTCTGGTCGCTCCACCCCGGTCCCCTGCGCCGAGCCCGCCGCTCTCCGCGGTGATCAGGAGCCCGGCGCCACCACCGGTGGGGCGGGGTGCTCTCGCGCCGAGGGCCGTCATCGCGCCGGTGATCGAACCAGGGCCGCCCGACGACCGTAGTCGACGGCCACGGCTATGACGAGCGGTCCCCAGGCCAGCATCGGGGCGTAGTACCGGAGCACCTCCCAGCCGGGAGGCGTATGCACCGGTTCGTCTTCTCCGACCCCGACCCAGGTGCGCTGCACGAAATGGAACCTGTGGTTCAGGACGAAGTACGCGCAGATGGCGACGAGCAACGATCCGCCGATCAGCGCGACGAGCACCACCGCGCGCGCCGGGATCCCCCGACCGCCGAGCACCGGCGACCAGCCCGGAACCCGTTGTCCCCAGCGCTGCACCAGCCCGAGTGTCAGCAGCGCCAGCCCCATCGACAGGACGGACAGAAAGACCATGTACCAGATCGTGACGGCGTCGTCGGTGAACACGAGCGACAGTCGCCACAGCGCGGACGGTAGGACGCAGAGCGGGACGGCGTAGGCGGCCCAGACGGCCCAGGGTCTCGGATCGGCAGCCCAGGCGCTGTCGACGTCGGTATGGCTCACAGTTGCTCCGATCGGTGTGGGCCGGAGCCGCGGAGGCCCCGGCGATTGTGGAGGGACCGACAGACTCACGACGACACACCGATGGCGGTCGTCCGCTCCTGGCGTGCTCGGGTGGTGCGGGCGTAGCCGGTGGTCGTGACGCCCAGCGCGACTCCCCAGCCGAGGAACACCAGCAGCGTGGCGGCCACCGCCCACTCCCGCACCACGTCCGACCAGGGCAGTTCACCCGTCACCAGTCGACCGACGACGACCCCGGCGCTCAACACGCCGTAGGTGACAAGCGTGAGGGCCACCGCCCCGGCCGGGATCAGCGCCAGCAGCCGGGGAACCGGTCGACCGCGCAGCCCCGGCACCCAGCCCGGGAACTGCTGCCCCCACCGCTGCACCAACCCGAGTACGAGCAGGCCGGCGAGCGGCGGGACGAGCGTGATCGCCACGCCTGTCCACGTCGAGAGGCCTCGGTGGATGTCGTCCAACTCCCGCTCGGGAATGCCGAACGGAACGCCGAGCGCCCACAGCCCGTGCGGTACGGCCCAGCCCACGACCGGCAGCGCGACGGCCGCGTAGGCCCAACGGCGTACCCACCGTGGCACCGGACGGTAGCCGGCGGCCACCGGCGTACGGCGGGGACCGGAGGCGTTCGCGAGCCCGGCGAACAGGATGCCACCGGCCAACAGCGCGAGCCGGGCGCCCAGGTCACGCCAGTCCGAGGGACGCCCGGACAACGCCGCCGGCAGCTCGAAGATCAGGTGCAGCGGGAAGGCGAGGACCGTCAGCAGGGCCGCCGCGGCCCAACTACTCGCCGACGCGAGGCGGCCGGAGGACCGGAAGGCGTAGAGGACCACCGCCAAGAGGACGATGCCGCCTGTCACCGCACCCCATCCCGCCCAGAAGGGCAGCGACTCGACGCGGTCCGCGCCGCACCCACCCCCGGGGTCGACCAGATCGGTGCGGTCGCAGGCGGTGTACCCCCACCGGCCACCCGTGATCCAGTACAGACGCAGAGCCACCTCACCGACGAGGAAGACGACGCACGCCACCGCCCACGCTCTGGTCGGGCCGGACGCTGCGGATGGGTGACGACGGGCGGTGACAGTCATGCACCGATGATCTGCGCCGATGGACGCGTTGGTCCTCCCCCGGCGGAGGGGAAGCAGCTCCCGTCGCTGGGGGATTTTCCGTTCCCACCGCCACCCGCCCGGCTCGTGCGGACGGGTGAAATGCGTTGGCGCGCCCGCGGCACGGCGATGACGATCAGCGTGTGGATCAGCATTCCAGCGACATCGTCGACTACTACACGCAGCACTACCGTGAGGACCAGCGTCTGACCGGCCGACCCCAGGCGCGTCTGGAGTGGATCCGGACGCTGGAACTCCTGCGGGACCTCCTGCCGGAGCCCGGCGCCCGGGTCCTGGATGTCGGCGGCGGCACCGGCGCGTACGCTCGCGCGCTCGTCTCCGCCGGTCACCAGGTGCGCCTCGTGGACCTGGTGCCGGGTCACGTGGCGCACGCCCGTGCTGGCCAGCCGTCCATCGACGCGCAGGTCGCCGACGCGCGTGCCCTCCCGTACGCCGACGACGCCTTCGACGCCGCGCTGCTGCTGGGCCCCCTCTACCACCTGGTGCGACGCGTGGATCGGTTACGGGCCCTGCGGGAGGCCGTCCGCGTCACAGGCCCCGGTGGCCGGGTCGTGGCGGCGGTCATCTCGCGGTTCGCCGGGGCGCTGGACTTCGCGGCCACGGGCCGACTGGACGAGCGGACCCTCGCGGAGGCACGGACGCTGCTCACCGACGGCACCAACGACCCACGGATCGGTTTCACCCACGCCTACTTCCACCGGGTCGAGGAGATCACCGACGAGTGCCGGGCCGCCGGGTTGACCGAGGTGGTCGTGCACGGGGTCGAGGGTCCGGCGTGGACGGCAGCGGAGGCGGCGATCGGCGGCGCGACGGAGGAGAGGGTCTTCGGTGGCGCGCTGGACCTCGCCCGGGTGTACTCCAGCGAGCCGGCGCTTGTCGCGTCGAGCGTGCATCTCCTCGCCATCGGGCGCGTGCCCGCGCGGTAGCGGCGGTCAGGCGGTCAGCCGGCGGACCAGCTTGCGGAGACCGGCCTGCCAGCCGTCCGGGTCTTCGGCGCGGCGGCGCGCGTAGTCGGCGACCTCCGGGTGCGGCAGGATCAGGAACCGCTCCTCGGCCAGCCCGGCGATGGTCGCGTCGGCGACCTGGTCGGGGGTGAGCACCGCTCCGGAGGCGACGATCACCCGTGCGCCCAGGTGCCCCTCGGCGATGCCGTCGGCGAGCATCGGAGTGTCCACTCCCTGCGGGCAGAGGGCGCTGACCCGGATGCCCCGGTCGCGGTAGGTGACGGCGAGCCACTCGGCGAAACCCACCGAGGCGTGCTTCGTCGCGGTGTAGGCGGCGTCGCCCACCGCGGTCAGCACCCCCGCCGCGGAGCAGGTGTGCAGCAGGTGACCACCACCGCGCGCGAGCATGCCGGGCAGCACCGCCCGTGTCGAGTAGACGTGGGCGAGCACGTTGACCCGCCATGCGCGGTCCCAGGCCGCGTCGTCGACCTCCACTCCCCCGCCGGTGGTCACCCCCGCGTTGGCGCAGAACAGGTCGATGCGGCCGAAGCGTCGTTCGGTGTCGTCGACGAGCGCGCGGACCTGGGCCTCGTCGGTGACGTCGAGGGCGGCGGCGTGGGCCACCGGGCCGATGCCCTCGGCCACCGCTCGGGCCGCCTCGGCGTCCAGGTCGGCGACGACCACCGCGGCCGCGCCCTCGGCGGCGAAGCGCCGCGACAGTGCCGCCCCGATGCCGCCGGCGCCGCCGGTGACCACCGCGATCCGGTCGGTGAGGTTCACGCGGACGCTCCCACGGGCTCGGTGCCCAACTGCGCGATGAGGGTCATCAGCGCGGCGACGCTGCCGGCGGTCACCTCCGGGGTGGGCAGCAGCGCGAGGACCGGCACGCCGACGCCGGCGTCGGCGTAGCGGCGGACCTGGGCTCGGCACCGCTCCGGCGAGCCGTGCAGCACCAGGGCGTCGACCACCTCGTCGGGCACGGCCGCGCTGGCGGCACGCCGGTCCCCGGCGGCCCACGCCTGCCACATGGGCGCGAGGACCTCGTCGCGGCCGAGCCAGCGGTGGAACTCGGCGTATGCCGGGACGGTGAGGTAGCTGGTGATCAGCCGGCGGCCCAGCGCTCGGGCGTACGCGGCGTCCTCGGTGGGGCAGACGAAGATCCGGGCGGCGATCTCGAAGCCGGCCCGACGCTCCCCCAGCTCGGCGAGGGCCCGCGGCACGTCGTCGGCGCTGAGCCAGTTGAGGATGACCCCGTCGGCCTCGGCGCCGGCCAGCCGCAGCATGCCCGGGCGCAGCGCGGCGAGCAGGATGGGCGGCGGCACCGCCGGTGGCCGTTCGAGGGTGAACCGGCGCACGGTGAAGGTGTCGTAGACCTCGTCCACCGTCTCACCGCGCAGCGCCGCGCGCAGGAACCGCAGGACGTCACGGGTACGCCGGAACGGCTCGTCGAACCGCACCGCGTTCCAGTCGCGGACGAGCACCGGCGAGGACGCGCCGATCCCGAGCGCGAACCGGCCCGGGGCGGCCTCGGCCAGCGCCGCCGCGCTCATCGCCAGCAGCCCGGGGCCGCGGGTGAAGACCGGGGTGATGGCGGTGCCCAGCCGCAGCCGTGGCTGCCACGCCGCGGCGAGGGCCAGCGGGGTGAACGCGTCGGTCCCGGCGACCTCGGACGACCAGACGTCGGTGAACCCGGCGCGATCGAGGGTCGCGTAGACCGCCTCGTGATCGGCCAGCGGGATCCCGCCCAACGGCACCGTCATGCCCCATCGATTCGTCACCGGTCGATCGTGCCCGTTGACGGGGCCCGTGAGCAAGATCCCCGAAGTGGGCAGAATCGCCGGTTTCCGGCCGCCCGTGCCGGGCGAGGTGTTACGACTTCGAGGTGGACCGGAGCACCGGCGCAGGCCGCTGACCATGGGTTTCAGGGGAACGGGACACCTGGAGCCTGTCGCCTCGGCGGCCGCGCCCGGCCGGGCCACGTTCCTGGAACTCTTCTTCGACCTGGTGTACGTCTTCGCGCTCACCCGGATCTCCACGCGCGCGTTCGAGGACCTGACCAACCCGCCGGGGGCCGAGCACGGCTGGGCAGCGGTCACCGGCGGGGGCAAGACGTTGCTGTTGCTGCTCGCGCTCTGGGCGGTCTGGCAGGGCACCGCGTGGACGACCAGCCGCTACGACCCGTACCGGCTGGCCCTGCAGGCCGTGGTGTTGATCGCGCTGGTGTGCAGCATGGTGATGGGGGTGGCGATCCCCCGGGCGTTCAGCCAGACCGGGTTGACGTTCGCGGTGGCGTACGTGGTCGCGCAGGTGTCCCGGCCGCTGATCCTGGCGATCGCGCTGGGACCGCACCCGTACCGTCGGTTGAAGCTGCGCATGACGGCGGTGTTCGCCACCACCGGGGTGCTCTGGATCGTCGGGGCGCTGCTGCCCACCAACACGCAGGTGATCCTCTGGACGGTGGCCCTGCTCGTCGAGTATCTGGAGGCCCGCTGCGGCTGGCCGGTGCCGGGGCTGGGCCGGTCGACGATCTCGAAGTGGGAGATCGCCGGTGAGCACCTGGCCGAGCGCTACCAGCAGTTCTTCCTCGTCGCGCTGGGCGAGACGATCCTGGTTGCCGGCTTCGCGTACACCCGGGGGTCGGGCGAGTCGGGGCAGGTCTGGGCGATCACGCTGGCGGTGGCCACGTCGATCATGCTGTGGCGGATCTACGTTCAGCGTGCGGGGCAGATCCTGGGCGAGGCGGTCATGGAGGCCCGTCACCCCGCCAACATCGGCCGTTCGGCGGCCGACACCCACCTGGTCATGGTGGTCGGCCTGGCCGCCACGGCGATCGGCTACGAGCTGATCATCGAGCATCCGTTGGGTCACCCCACGGGGTCGTGGCTGGTCATGGTTCTCGGTGGGCCCGCGCTGTTCCTGGCCGGCCGGGCCCGTTTCGAGTACGAGGTGTTCGGGCGGGTCTCGCCGTCGCGGTGGATCGCGATCCTGGTGCTGGCGGCCGCCGCCGTACCGCTGCTGTTCCTGCCGGGGTTGTTCGCGTCGGCCACCGGCGTGGTCGTGCTGGGCGGCGTCGCGGTCGCCGACGCCCGTCGGGCGCGCGGCGCGCCGCCGGAGGCCGCCGCGACGCCGTTCTGACCCGTCGGCGTACGCCCGCAGGCCGGTTAGTCTCGGCGGGTGACCTTCTCCCTCGTCGCGCGTTCCGCCGACGGCCGCCGCCACGGCGTCGTCGTGGCCAGCAAGTTCCTCGCCGCCGGGGCGTTGGTGCCGGCGGCGGAGGCCGAGGTCGGCGCGCTGGCCACCCAGGCGCACGTCAACCTCGCCTACCGCCCGCAGGGGCTGACGCTGCTCCGCACCGGGGTGGCCGCCGCCGACGTGGTGGCCGGGCTGGTCGCCGCCGACGCCGAGCGCGAGCACCGGCAGCTCGGTGTGGTGGGGGCCGACGGCCGGGGCGCGAGCTGGACCGGCCCGGCCTGCCACCCGTGGGCCGGTGGACGGACGGGCGACGGCTGGGCCGCGCAGGGCAACGTGCTCACCGGCCCGGAGGTCGTCGACGCGCTGGGAGACGCGTGGCTGGCCTCTGCGGCGCTGCCGTTCGCCGAGCGGCTGGTCGCCGCGCTGCGCGCCGGTGACGAGGCCGGCGGGGACCGACGCGGCCGGCAGAGCGCCGGCCTGCTGGTGGTCGAGCGCGGCGGAGGGTACGGCGGCACCAGCGACGTGCTGATCGACCTGCGGGTGGACGACCACCCCGACCCGGTCACCGAGTTGGGTCGACTGCTGGCCGTGCACACGATGCTGTTCAGCCGACCCGACCCGGCGACCCTGCTCGACCTGAGCGGCGCGGTCGCCGACGAGGTGGCGGCGTTGCTCAGCGCGCTGGGCCACCAGGTGGGTCACGCCGGGACGGAGGCGGCGCTGATCTCCTGGGCGGGGCTGGAGAACCTGGAGGAGCGGCTGGTGCCGGGGCGGATCGACCCGGTGGTGCTCACGCACCTGCGGGGCGTCGCCCCCCACGTGCCCGCCCCGCGCCCGGCGAGCTGACCAGCCGAGGCTGGCTGACGCCGGGGCGAGGCCGTTCAAGATCCGCACAGTTTCGGGGAAACTGCTGCATCCAGGGCCGGCGAGGCAGCAGTTTCCCCGAAGTTGCGTGAATCTTGGGCCGCCTCGCGCGCCCGGTGGGCGACCGGTCCGGCGGGTGGGTCAGCGACCGAAGACGAGCCAGCGGAAGCCGGCGGCATCGATCGCGGCCTGTTCCGGGACTGTCAGCGTCGCCCGCCCTGTGGTCTTGCGGATCACTGTCAACCGATCCCAACCCAACCCGGCCGGCGCCGGTCGCCCGCCGGTGAGCAGGTCGGCGATCACCGCCTCCGCCTGCGGGGTGAGCCATGGCGGTCGACCCAGCGCGGCGGCCAGGTCCAGGCCATGCACTCCCACCTCGACCACGCGCGTCCGCAGGAACTCGGTGAGGCTCATCGCGTCACCGTGCCGGGTCCGGAGCACCCGCCCGGGTGGGGCGTCAGCGACCGCCGCGTCGGCAGCCTGCCAGGCGCGTTCGAACTCGACCGACAGCGCCGCCCGTCGGACCTGCCCCGCCAGCCGCCCGCCGGCACCGATCCGCGCGGCCTCGGACCGCGCGACATCCGACCGCGTGACATCCGACCGCGTGACGTCCGAGCGCGCGACGTCCGACCGCGCAGCCTCGGACCGCGCCACGCCTGACCGCGCAGCCTCGGACCGCGCAGCCTCGGACCGCGCCACGCCTGACCGCGCAGCCTCGGACCGCGCGGCTTCGATCCGGGCGGCGTCCACCTGCGGGGTGAACTTCGCCGCGCCGAAGTAGCCGGCGGCGTCCACCTCGGCGCGCGGCGGGGCTGGTGCGGCCAGCATGTCGGCCAACCGTCCGGCGCCGGTGCGGACGTGCGCGATCAACTCCCGCACGTTCCAGGGCGGGCAGGGGGTCGGCCGGTCGAGGTCGGCGTCGTCCAGCTCGGACAGGACGTCGGTGAGCCGTAGGCACTCGGCACGAAACGCCGTACGGACCGGGTCCATCCGCCGACTCAGCCCTTGACCCGGGGCACCAGCCGGTGCACGACGGTCAGCACCAGCGCCATCACCAGCGCCATCGTGCCGGCGATGCCCGCGGCGCTGCCCGCGTACCCGACGAAGAGGGCGCGGCGGCTCAACGCCTCCGGGCCCGTCCCGCGCAGGTCCACCAGCCAGGTGAGGGCCAGGCCGGAGGCGATCAGGGCGAGCACACCGGCCACGCCGAGCAGGATCGCGGCGAGGCGGTGCGCGTCACCGGGCGCGATCTGGGCCTGCTCGCGCTGGGTGATCAGCAGGACCAGGCCGGCCAGTGCCGCCCAGACGCCCACCACCAGGTAGGCGGCGACCGCGTCGCTGGGTCGGTGCCACCCGGCGGAGAGGGTCGCCACCCCGGCGATGGCTGCGTAACTCGCGCCGACGAAGGCGCCGACGGCCCGCACCTTGGGGGGCAGGACGAGCATCAGCGCGACCGCCACCGACGCGGCCACGGCGGTGTGCCCACTGGGGAGGCTGTTACCCACAGCGACGCGCTCCGGGTCGAGGCCGAGGTCGGGCCGGCTCAGACCGTACTTGAGCAGTTGGGTGGAGACGTTCGCCCCGGCGATGAGCAGGGTCGCGGTGACGGCCAGGGCGATCCGCCCGCGGATGAGCGCGATGAAGCCGATCATCGCGGTGGCGGCGAGCAGGGAGACGACCGACATCGCGTTGAGGATCCGGTCCACCGGCCCGTCGATGCGATCGTGGCCGATCTGGTTGCCGGTCAGGGCGACCGTGTCGACCCACTGGCCGATCTCGGTGTGCACGGCCACCCGCCAGACGGCGAGGAAGGCGGCCGCCTGGACGAGGGCCAGTACGACCAACCAGACCGCGGTCCAACCCCGTGCCGTCGCGCGCATCCGCACACCGTAGCGGCAGGTGCCGGCCGGTCGGCCGGTGGCCCACCGGCTCCCGGCGGTTAGGTTGAGGCGGAGGCGAGGAGGTGGCGGTGGGCGGCACACCGGAGCGGGAGTCCGGCCAGGTCGAGCCCGGCCCGGACGGCGCGACGACGGCCGGTCCGGACGCCGACCGGGCGGCACGGACCGAGTCCCTGGCGGACCTCCTGGGCGGGCGGCGTGGCGCGGTGGACGCCACCCTGCCGCCGGTGGCGTTCGCCCTGGGGTGGCTGCTCGGCGGCGAGTCGCTGTGGGCCGGGGTGGGCGCGGCGCTCGCCGTGGGCGTCGCGGTGGCCGGCGTACGGCTGCGGCGGGGTGACCGGCCGCGCTCGGTGCTGATCGGGCTGCTCGCCGTCTGCGTCGCGGCGCTGATCGCGGTGCGGACCGGCCGGGCCGAGAACTTCTTTCTCATCCAGTTGCTGTCGAACGCCGCGAGCGCGCTGGCCTGGGCCGTCAGCATCGTGGTGCGCTGGCCGCTGCTCGGGGTGCTGGTCGGTGCCGCGCTGGGCCAGCGGACGCGCTGGCGACGGGATCCGGCGCTGCTGCGGGGGTACGGCCGGGGCAGTTGGGTGTGGACGGCGACCTACCTGGTGCGGCTGGCGGTGTTCGTACCGCTCTACCTGAGTGGGCAGGTGCTCGCGCTCGTGGTGGCCCGGGTCGCGTTGACCTGGCCGCTGGTCGCGGCGGCGCTGGCCGTGAGTTGGGTGGTGCTGCGCCGGTCGTTGCCGGCCGGGCATCCGGGGCTGCGTCACCCGGTCGTCGGCGGCCCGGACGGCCGGCCCGACGAGCCGGCCGGGAAGAGGCCCCGACGGGCATAAAAGTGGAGAGGCCGCCACGGGGGGAGCGGCCTCTCCGGTGACGTACGTTACTCCGTCATCCTCATCGGTGTGATCCCGTGCCAGCCCGAATTTCTGGGCTTTTTCGCGGCAGTCTCCAGTCCGGGCGGTGGGGTGGGCCGGTCGACCCGCTGCGTTGGCCAGATGACCGGCCCACCCCGGCCTGACCGTGGGTGTCAGGCCGTCCGCCGGCCGGGTCCCATCGTTCCCCCGGACCCGGCCGAACCCCGGGGTGGGTGGGGCACTCCACCCACCCCGGGTCGCTCTCAGCCGTTCGGGAACAGGCTTCCGTAGTCGGCGTACGCCATTGCCACGTCGGCCTGCGCCCAGAAGCGGTGGTAGTTGAACGTCGGCTCCGGGCCACCGTTCAGGTATGCCTGCACCTTGGGCCAGTCCGGGTCGTTCTTGTAGAACGACCGGATGTCGAGGAAGCTCTTGCCCGCGGCGATGGCGTCGCCGTTGGGCATCTTCCCGGTCCAGCCCGGCGGGACGTAGAGGCCCTGCCCGGTGGACGCGTCGTAGGTGTCGTCGAAGCGCTTGTAGTCGCCACGCGTCTCGGTGGTGGAGACGCCCTTCGCGTCACTGGCGGCGTCGAGCGCGTCGAGCAGACCCTTGGCGGTGGTCTTCGCGGCCGCGTTGCCCGACTTGGCCGCGTACGCGATCAGGATCCGGGCGTAGGAGGCGGCGACGCCGACGTCCTGGCCCTTGCTGATCACCTCGACGTGCAGGTTGCTGTTGGGCTGCGGGCTGGACGGGTTCCAGGTGGTCGGCTGACCGGTCCACTTCATGTCCGACGGGATCGACCAGTTGGTGCCGACGGTCGTGTTGGCGATCGCCCACGGCACCCACTTGTCCAGCAACGCCTTGGCCTTCGCGTTGCCGGTCTGCAGGTACAGCTCGGCGATGCGCTGCATCGACCACGCCTGCATACCGAACCACTGGTTCGACGGCGGGTCGTTGTAGACCGGGTCGACGTCGTAGAACATGCCGTAGAAGGTGCTGGTGCCCGACGGCGGCTGGGCGTAGCTGCCGTCCCAGCTGTTGGTCGCGCCGCCGGCGATGCCGCCCTCGGCGGACTGCAGCCAGGTGTAGAACTCCAGCTGCCTGTCGAAGCTCTTGGTCCAGTCGGCGACCGCGGTCGACGACTGCGGCTTGAGCTCCGGGGTGTTGGTCAGCGCCCAGGCCGCGAACGGGTTCTGGTAGCCGAAGTGGTTGTGGCTGGAGCCGATCCGCCAGGACCAGTTCTGGCTGGCGTCGTACGCGCCGCCCCAGGCGTAGTACCAGGACAGCAGGTAGTGCGCCGAGTCCTTGCCGCTGCCGGCGGGGCAGGTGCTGGCCCCGACGCAGTTGCCGATCTTCTTGAAGTACTTGTCGAACATCGCGTACCGCAGGTAGTCGCCCATCTTGGCGGCCTTGGCCACGGTGGCGGCGACGTCGGCCTGCTTGCCCTGCGCCTTGGCCCAGGTCAGCGCCCAGTACGCGGCCTGCACGGCGCGGGCGTCGGCGTCCGGGGCGTTCGTGTACTTCCACTGCTTGGCGGGAGCGCCGGTGTCCTTGACGAACAGGTCGAGGTAGCCGTACTGACCGCCGTGCTTGAAGGTGTCGCAGGACGGCTGCGGGATGGTCTCCCACACCGACTCCTGGGTGCCCCGCTGGAAGGTGTTGATGTACGCCGGCTTGGTGGTGCCGTCACCGCAGTGGCCGAAGCCGTAGGTGTTGTCGACGTCCATCAGCCAGTGCATGCCGTAGATGTCGCCGGTGCCGTAGGTGGACTGGAGCTCCGAGCGGAGCGGGTCCTGCCCGACGGAGATGTTCGGGTTCAGCGCCGACGGGTACTGGCTGGGCAGGTTGTACTCCGCGGCGTACTGCGGCGTGCCGGCGGAGCCCGCGGTGGGCTGGTCGGCGTGCGACGGGATGATGTACTTCTCCATCACCGTCCAGGCGTTGTTGAACGGCGCCCAGTTCTGGGTGACGCGGCCGTACTGGGCCTCCAGCCAGATCCAGAAGCTGAACGCCTCCGAGGTGGTCTCGTGGCCGTGGTCGGGCGCCTCGACGATGAGCGTCTCGACCGAGTGGTACGGCACGCCCTCGGGGCTGAAGTAGCCCGAGTTCTTGATCTTGCCGTACTGGTCGAGGAACTTCTTGATGTAGGCGTTGTCACCGCCGGGGGTGTCGTTGTCGATCTCGGTGGCGCTGACCGCCAGGGACGCGAGACCTGTCGCGGACGCGGTGATGGTGGCGGCGCCACCGACGGTGTCGGTGTCCTCCGCCGCGGCGACCGTGACGGTGACCCCGGTGTTCCAGTTGGTAGGTGTCAGCGTGGCGCTGGTCGGCGAGACAGTGACGTCGGTGTCCCCGCTGGGAGTGAGGGTGACCGGCACGCTGGCGCTCGGCGCGGCGCTGAGCTTGAGGTTGAAGGTGGTGGTGCCACCCTCGTTGACGCTCACCGCGGACGGCGTGGCGATCAGCGTCGGGCCGCTGGCGGCGCCGACGGTGAACGCCTTCTCGGCGACACCGATGCCGTTGGCGTTGTCGTACGCCTTGGCCTGCACGGTGTAGTTGCCGGCCGGCAGGTCCTCCTGGGTGTACGCGTACGGCGCGCTGGTGTCGGTGTTGATCAGCAGGCCGTTGCGGTAGAACTCGACCTTGCTGATCGTGCCGTCCGGGTCGCTGGCGGTGGCGGTCAGCGGCACGTCGGCGGGCGCGGTGAACGGCCCGGTCGGCAGGCTGAGGGAGACCGTCGGCGGCTGGTTGGCCGGGGTGCCGTTGCAGGAGGTGCCGTTCAGGGTGAACGAGGTGGGCTTCGGGTTGCTGCCCGAGTAGGAGCCGTTGAAGCCGATGGTGGTGGAGGCCCCGGTGCCGAGGTTGCCGTTGTACGACTCGTTTGTCGCGGTGACCTCACTGCCGGTCTGGCTGAACCTGGCCGACCAGCCCTGCGTGACCCGCTGGCTGCTGTTCGGGAAGGTCCACTTGAGCGTCCAGTTGCTGACCGCGTCGCCCAGGTTCTTGATGGTCACGTTGGCGGTGAAGCCGTTGTTCCAGTCATTGGTCGCGTAGACCACGTCGCAGGCGGGTGCGGCCTGCGCGGCGCCGGCGGGCAGGGTCACCCCGCCGATGACGAGCGCGGCGGCGGCGATTATCGCCACTCGGCGGCGTCGTGCCAGTTGTCTCATGTGCGCGGTGTCTCCTCGGACCAGGCCGGGGTGGTCCCCGGCGTGGCGCCTGCCCGCGGGGTGTGGTGGTACGCGGGGGATTCGAGGCGCCGGGAAGGTGGTCGCCCCGGGCCCGGCCGGGGTGCGGCGGTGCGGCCCGCGCGGGAGGGGGTCCCGCCGGCTGCGCTTGGGTGCCGTGACCGGAAGTCGTGCTGCCGGCTGCCCTCGGCGGACCCGTGCCCACGCGAACTGGCTCCTGTCGCGTTGAATCGACAGTGTGCCATGGAAGCGCTCCCACAACAAGCGCACAGGGGGCTGGATCACCCAGTTGTTTCGATCTCGTTTTGGGTCTTTCACAAAGGCGTGACGGGCGTTACAGTCGCAACATCGGTCGATGGGAGCGCTTCCATCGACAAAGGTTCCAACTGGAAGATCACCGGGACCGTCCTCGTGGCGGGCCCGGGGAACCAACCCGAAGGCCGACGGCGGGCCAGCCCGGACGCCGCCGTCAGCCATCATCCCGCCACAGGGAGGGAGGTGGAACCAGAGCCACTCGCGTGGCCCGGCTCCCGCGCGACACGCACGGCAGGACCCAAATTCCGCCCGTGTGTGTGCAGTTACGGTGGGGACGGGGGTTGCCCTCCCCCGTCCCCACACTAAACCCCCGTACACGATGGGAAAAGAGGCCGACGGGACAGGCGCCAAGCGCCGCCCGGTCGGCCTCGTTCGCTGTCCGGGGCCCTCACCCGCCTCGACCCGCCATGTCCGGCCGCCGTGACGGCCGGCTCACGGGGCCGGCCGCTCCTGACCTATTCTGGGAGCGCTCCCGAATCTCGGCGGCGGCCCCGTATCCACGAGGAGAATCCATGTCGATACCTACCGGGCCCGCCGGCCCGCTGCGCTTTCCCCGCGACTTCGGCTGGGGCGCGGCCACCTCCGCCTACCAGATCGAGGGCGCCGCCAAGGAGGACGGCCGCGGCGAGTCGGTCTGGGACACCTTCAGCCGTGTCCCCGGGCGTACCCGCAACGGCGACACCGGCGACGTGGCCGCCGACCACTACCACCGGTACGCCGAAGACCTTGACCTGATGCGCGAGCTGGGTCTGCGCAGCTACCGCTTCTCCATCTCCTGGCCCCGCGTCCAGCCCGACGGCACCGGCGCGCCCAACCAGCGCGGACTCGACTTCTACCGCCGACTCGTGGACGGCCTGCACGAGCGGGGCATCGCCCCGATGGCCACCCTGTTCCACTGGGACCTGCCGCAGGCGTTGCAGGACGCCGGTGGCTGGGAGTCACGCGACACCGCCCACCGTTTCGCCGACTACGCCGACGCGGTCTTCACCGCCCTCGGCGACTCGGTGCCGGTCTGGCTCACCATCAACGAGCCCAAGACCGTCGTGCAGAACGGCTACCTCATCGGCCACCACGCACCCGGCCGGCAGGACCCGGACGCCGCCTACCTCGTCGCCCACCACCTGCAACTGGCCCACGGCCTCGCGGTCCGGGCGCTGCGCGCCGGCAACGGCACCGGCCGGATCGGCCCCGCGTTCAACCTGCACCCCTGCTACCCCACCGACAACTCTCCCGAGGCCGCCGCCGCCGCCCATCTCTACGACGGCTACGAGAACCGCCTCTACCTCGACTCGCTGCTCAAGGGCAGCTACCCGCAGGACGTGCTGGCCGACCTGGGCCCGCAGAGCCGAATGGTTCGCGGCATCCGCGACGGCGACCTGGCGGTGATCTCGTCCCCGGTCGACCTGCTGGCCGTGCAGTACTACACGCCCATCTACGTGAACGCCGACGGCAGCACCGAACACCGCTGGCCGACCTCCGAGGCCGGTTGGCAACAGATCTACCCCGACGGGATGTACGACATCCTGACCCGGGTCACCCGTGACTACGGCCCGATCCCGCTCACCGTCACCGAGAACGGCCTGCCCACCCCCGACACCCTGACCGCGGACGACACCGTCGACGACAGCGGCCGGATCACCTTCCTTCGCGACCACCTGGCCGCCGCGCACCGCGCCATCAGCGCCGGGGTGCCGCTGGAGAGCTTCCACGTGTGGTCGATGCTCGACAACTTCGAGTGGGACGAGGGGTACGAACAGCGCTGGGGCCTGGTCTACGTGGACTACGCCACCCAGCGTCGGGTGCTCAAGCGCAGCGCCCACTGGTACCGCTCCGTCATCGCCGAGGGCGGTTTCTGAGCGGGCCGCCCGGACGGCCGGGCCCGGACGGCTCGGCTGCGGGTGAGCCGATGACCGTCCGGGTCACGGCCGGAACGCTCAGCGGGGAAGCGCCTGTTGCAACTCCGCCCGCAGCGCGGGGGTGAGCATCTCTCCCGCCTGCTTCGCCAACCGGGCCATCTCGTAACCCACCACGCCGATGTCCGCGTCCCCGGCCGCGAGCGTGGCCAGGATCGACCCGTCGCGTACCTGCATGACCAGGAAGTAGCCACGGCCCATCTCGACCACCGTCTGCTTGACGATGTCGCCGTCGAACATCTGCGCCGCGCCCGCCGTGATGCTCATCAGCCCGGACGTCACCGCGGCGAGCTTGTCCGCGTGGTCGCGGGGCAGATGGTCGGAGATCGCCACCAGCAGCCCGTCGGACGAGACCACCACCGCGTGCGCCACGCCGGGCACCCGCTCGGCGAACGCGCTCACCAGCCAGCTCAGGTCACGTGCCTCCTGGCTCAACGTCGTCACTGTCGTCGTCCTCCTTCGTCGTGCCCCCACGAGGGTGGCACCGGTATCTCGGTGGTGTCCTCGGCCTCGGCCCGCCGTACCCCGCTGTAGAGCCGGGAGAGCATGCCGCCGACCGCCTCCGGGTCCAGCTCGGCGCGTGTCGGCGCCGACTGCGGCTGGGCCGGGCGGGTGACCGCGGATAGTTGCGCCATCGGCACGCGTACCGGCAGGCCCCGTTCGTTCGTGCCGGCCGTCACGGGCGTTGCGGGCGGCACGGCCGGGCCGGGGGCCGCCGGCCCGGTCGGTCCCTGCCGGGACCACCATCCGCCGCCGCCGCCGTCGACGGCGGAGGCGGCGGTAGCCGGGGCCAGCACGTCCTCGGCGCGCACCGGCACGGGGCGGGTCTGGTGCGGCACGGCCGCTGCCGGCGGGCGACCGGCCACCGGCAGGTCCAGCGGCGCGGCGGCCGGCCCATGTGCGCCGGTCGACCGGGACGCGCCCGGCGACCGCTGCGCCGCGGCACTCCGCGCGGCACTGGCCGCCAGCATCCGGGCCGGCGCCGGTGGATCCAGCTCCACCGCACCGGCCGGGGCCAGCAGGGCGGCCGGCACCACCAGTCGCGCGACCAGGCCGCTCTGGCCCGCGTCGAGCCGCACCCGCACGCCCAGCCGGCTCGCCAGGTGGCTGACCACGAACAGGCCCATCCGCTCGACCGCCGCGACGTCCGCGGCCGGCGGGGTGGCCAGCACGGCGTTCGCCTCGGCCAGCGCGGCCGTACTCATGCCCAGGCCGTCGTCCACGATCTCGATCAACGCGGCTGACGCCTCGGCCCGGGCGGTCACCAGCACCACAGTGTCCGGGCGGGAGAACGCGGTCGCGTTCTCCAGCAGCTCGGCCAGCATGTGCACCAGTTCCCCGACGGCGTGACCCACCACGTTGACCTCGCTGACCGCATCCAGCCGGACCCGCTGGTACTGCTCGATCTCGGCGGCGGCGGCCAGCAGCACGGTGCCGAGACCCACCGGACGGTTCCACCGGCGGGTGGAGTCCGTGCCGGCAAGCACCAGCAGACTCTCGTCGTTACGGCGCATCCGGGCGGCCAAATGGTCGAGCTTGAACAGGTTGTCGAGCTGGTCCGGGTCGCTCTCCTCCCGCTCCAGATCGTCGAGCAGCTCCAACTGGCGCTCCACCAGCACCTGGCTGCGGCGGGCGAGGTTGACGAACATCGCGTTGACGTTGCGACGCATCAACGCCTGCTCGACGGCGACGGTCACGGCGCTGCGGTGCACCGCGACGAACGCCTCCGCAAGCTCCCCGATCTCGTCGAGCGAACGGACCACCGCCGGCGCCACCTCGATGCCCGGCACCCCGCCGGTGACGGTTCGCAGTCGATCCAGCGCGTCCGGCAGCTCCACCTGCGCTATGCGCAACGCCTGGCTGCGCAGCAGCCGCATCGACCGGGCGACCGACCGCCCGACCAGCAGTGAGATGAGCAGCGCGACCAGCAACACCGCCACGACACCACCGACGACCAGCAGAGTGGTCCGCAACTGGCCGCTGCTCGCGTCGTCGGCCTGGCGCACCGCGTCGTCAAGCACCCCCGCCTCGACCTGCCGCAGCAACTCCTGGCGCTGTTGGCTGGCCGACCACCACTGCTCCGAGGGCAGCACCTCGGGCGGGGCGTTCCCGACCGGCAGGCTGCGCTCCTCCAGCTCGGTGGCGACCACAAACAGCGGGTTCACCGACGTCTCGTCGTACCGGCGGATCTGGTCCGTGGTGGCGGCCACTCGGAACGCGCCGAGGGCGGTCAACTGCTGGGCGCGCAGATCGCTGAGGACCACCCGGTCCTCCGTGCCGTACCGGCCGGCCCGAGCGGCGGCGTAGAGCTGGGCGCGGACGCGGGAGGACAGCTCCTTGACCCGGGCCATCTGCACGTAACGCAGCACCGAGTCGCTCAGCGCCGCCCGGTCCTGACCCGGCGTCGGCTCGGCGAGCAGATCCAGCAGCGCGCCCACGACCCGGTGGTAGTTGCTCAGGATGGTGTCGTTGCTGAGCACCGCCGGCGGGATCGCCGGACGGATGTCGATCACCTGGTCGTACGCCTCCTGCGCCTCGGAGAAGGCCACCCGCCAGGACGCGTCGGCGTCGGCCAGCGGCCGGGCCGCCCGACTCAGGTCGGCCATCGCCCGGTCGGAGGCCACCTGCAACGGCCGCAGAACGCTCGCGGCGGCCTGCCGGTCGCCGCCGCGGCGCAGCTCGCCCAGCTCACCGGCCGAGCGGTCCCGCTCCTGCTGGAGCTGGTTCACCACAGCGGTGATCTGTCGACCGATGTCGACCTGCCGGGAGAAGTCGTTGAGCGCGGTCGTCCGTCCGACCAGGGCGCTCGTCTGCACGCCCGCGAGCACCAGGAACGCCAACGACGGCACCACCAGCACGGTGGCCAGCTTGGTGCTCATCCGCCAGTCGCGCAGGCGGAACGGCGAGCGGCGTCGATGCGGAACGACGCGGACGTCGAAGCGTCGCCTGCGGTGGTTCGACACCCCGCCGGTCGCCGGGTCGGGACCTGCCGCCACCCTGCCTCCTCCTCCTGCCGCGTCCACCGCGACCCGGGGAGCGCAGTCCATCCAACCAGGCTCGGTAGCGCTGTCAACGGCCCGGGCAGGGCGAAAGTTCAGGAAGGATACTGCGGGTGGGAACGTCCTGTCGTCGTCGGTAAGACCAGCTCATCCGTCCGGCCGATGTCGGCGAGCTCGGCCGCCACACCGAAGCGGCCCAGCGCGACCAACGCGGCGCCGGTGGCGCCGATCTCCGGGTTGCGTTGGTGCGACACCGGTCGCGGCGCGAGCGCGGCGGCGAACGCCTGCCGCCACCACACCGAGGCGGCCACCGCGCCGCCACCCAGCACCACCCCCACCGGTTTGTCGACAGTGGACTCCAGCACCGCGAGATCGTCGGCGACGAGCTGACACAGCCCCTGCATCAGCCCGGCCAGGATGTCCACGGCAGTGGTGCTGAAGCTCAGACCCCGCAGCTCGCCCGAGCCCGCCGGCGCCAGACCGGGGGGGCGATCACCCCCGAACCGGGGGTCGGCCGGCCGGCCCCCGCCCGCCGGCACCAACGCCAGCGCCGCGTCCAGCTCGTCCCCGCTGGGCAGTCGCAGCTCCCGGTTGGCCCAGGCGAACAGATTGCCACCGCTGGAGTACGCCGCGCCGGTCACCACATGGTCGTGATCGACCCGGTAGCGCCAGAGTCGTTCCGGCAGCCGCGGCAACGGCTCTCCGGCCGGGATCCGCTGCATCAGGCGTACGGCCGCGGAGGTGCCCACCGTGACCGCGGCCCGGCTCGGGTCGGCGCAGCCCGAGCCGACGTTCGACGCTCCGCCGTCACCCACCGGGGGCGCCCACCGGGCCTCGGCCAGCTGCGGCCAGCGGCGGGCGCGGTCGGGCCGGAGCCGGCCGTGCCAGTCCAGCTCGCCCAGCGACGGAAGGTCACGCGGTCGCGCGCCGGCAAGCGTCAGCGCCTCCTCGTCCCACCGCAGGCTGCTGATGTCCAGCAGGCCGGTGCCGGAGGCCTGGGAGACCGACATGGGCGCCGCCTGCAGCAGCTCGCCCAGCACGTACTCCGGCAGGCCGACGAACCGGGCGATCGGCGTGCCGGACTGTTCCCGCAGCCAGGGCAGGCGCATCGACCAGTAGGAGCGGTGCCACCAGCAGCCGGTGCGCTGGTGGAAGCCGTCCGGGTCGGTCGGGCCGGGCGGGTC
Organism: Micromonospora sp. NPDC049274; assembly: GCF_040678875.1. NCBI lineage: Bacteria > Bacillati > Actinomycetota > Actinomycetes > Micromonosporales > Micromonosporaceae > Micromonospora > Micromonospora sp. NPDC049274. Next base: position 84,205 of record NZ_JBFAQS010000019.1, on the reverse strand, counting down.
GCCGACGGGCGTGGGTCGGGTGTCCAGCCAGGTGACGACCGGGCCCAGCGGGGTGCCGTCGCGATCCAGCGGAAGCACCGAGTGCCACTGCGCGGAGGTCGCCACCAGGTCGACGTCGTGCAGGTGCCCCGCCTCGGCCAGCTCGTCCAGACACTCGATGAGGCAGGCGAGATAGTCGGGGCCGGACAGCGTGCCGGTGCCGTCGTCACCGATGGCGAGGTTGACCTTCCGCCGGGCGAGAGCGCCGGGCAGTGGCTGGGTCTCCCCGTCCAGCACCAGGCCGCGTACGGACGAGGTGCCCAGGTCGAGCGCGAGAATGTTCATCGCCGGTCAAGTTACCCGCTGCCGGCCGCGCGGGAACGGAGGTCCGGCCGGGCACACCGGTACGCCCGAAGGGGTCCCGAGCCGGGCCGCGGCCGCGTAAGGTGGACCGCATGCTCGCGCACCCAACCTCCTGGTGGCCCGTCGACCCGGCGGCCACCCCCCGCGCGTAGCTCCATCCACGCGGCCGCCACCGAGGCGGCCGCCGGATCTCCGGCCCGGATGGCCGCCACCGCTGGCGGCGCCCGGCCCACGGAGACCACGATGACCAGCCTGACCCACCTGACCAACCTGCTCGCCGCCATCGCCCGTGGCGAGGATCCGGGCCCGTTCGCGCTGCTGCGCCGCGAGGGCGCCGACGAGCTGGAACTGTTCACCGGCCTCGTCACCACCGTCGACCGGCTGGCGGACATCCCGCTGTCGCCCGGTGCGCCCGGGGCTCGCACGTTGGCCCTGGTGCCGTACCGGCAGATCGCCGAGCGCGGCTTCGCCTGCGTCGACGACGACGCCCCGCTGGAGTGTCTCCAGGTCCGCGAGCACCTGCGGATCCCGCTGGCCGAGGCCCTGGCCGCGCTGCCCGACCAGCCCGTCCGCACCCGCGACGCCGGGTTCGACGTCAGCGACGAGGAGTACGCGCGGATCGTGCAGCGGGTGCTCACCGAGGAGATCGGCCGCGGCGAGGGCGCCAACTTCGTCATCCACCGCACCCTGCACGCCACCGTGCAGGGCGCCCCGCTGGTGGCAGCGATGGCCGCGCTGCGCCGGCTGCTGGTCGCCGAGCGCGGCGCCTACTGGACGTTCGTGGTGCACACCGACACCCGGACCCTGGTCGGCGCCAGCCCGGAACGACACGTCAGCGTCGACGATGGCCTCGTGATGATGAACCCGATCAGCGGCACCTTCCGGCCCGGCGGCGACACCCCGACCCGGGAGGCGCTGCTGCGGTTCCTCGCCGACCCGAAGGAGATCGAAGAGCTGTACATGGTGCTCGACGAGGAGCTGAAGATGATGGCCACTGTCGCCGAGCACGGCGGCCAGGTCATCGGCCCGTACCTGAAGGAGATGTCGCACCTGGCGCACACCGAGTACCTGCTCGCCGGGCGGGGCACCCGTGACGTGCGGGAGGTGCTGCGGGAGACGATGTTCGCGCCCACCGTGACGGGCAGTCCGATGGAGAACGCCTGCCGGGTGATCGCCCGGCACGAGCGCCGGGGCCGGGGCTACTACGCGGGCGTGCTGGCCCTGCTCGGTCACGACGACGCCGGCCGCCAGACGCTCGACGCGCCGATCCTGATCCGTACCGCCGAGATCTCCCCCACCGGCCGGCTGCGGGTGCCGGTCGGCGCCACCCTGGTCCGGCATTCGACGGCGGCCGGCGAGGTGGCCGAGACGCACGCCAAGGCGGCCGGGGTGCTGGCCGCGTTGGGTCTCGGCCCGGCGGCGCCCGCCGGCGACCGCGGGCCGGTCGTGCGGCTGGCCGACGACCCGGCGGTACGCGACGCGCTCGCCGCGCGGAACACGCCGCTGGCCCGGTTCTGGCTCGACCAGCGGGCGCCGGACGCGCCGGGGCTGCCCGGCTTGGTCGGTCTGCGGGCACTGATCGTGGACGCCGAGGACACCTTCACCGGCATGTTGGCGCACCAACTGGGCGCGTTGGGTCTCGCGGTCACGCTGCGGCCCTGGCACGCCGGCGGCCCGGTCGACGAGTACGACCTGGTGGTGGCCGGTCCCGGACCGGGCGACCCGGGCAGCCCGAACGACCCGAAGATGGCCGCGTTGCGGGAGCTGCTGAACGGGCTGCTGGCGACCGGCCGACCCACCCTCGCGGTCTGCCTCGGGCATCAGGTGCTGGCCGGGTTGCTGGGGCTGCCCCTGCACCGGCGGGACGCGCCCTATCAGGGGTTGCAACGGGAGGTCGACCTGTTCGGCGGGGTCCGCAGGGTCGGCTTCTACTCCTCGTTCACCGCGCGGGCCGAGACGGACCGGCTGGACACCGCGTACGGGACGGTGGAGCTGGCCCGAGACGTCCGCGACGGGTCCGTGCATGCCCTGCGCGGGCAGGGCTTCGCGGGGGTGCAGTTTCACCCGGAGTCGGTGCTCAGCCCGGACGGCGTGACAGTGCTGGCCGAGCTGCTGGCCGACCTGCTGCCGGCGTCGCGCCCGGCCCGGCAGGCGTAGCCGAGCGGCCGAGCCCACCCGGTGTGGTCACCGCCGACTCGGGGTAGGGCTGGTGCGACCGGTGGCGCGAGCGGGCCGAGAGCCCCCGCCCGCGCCACCGGTCACCCCCACCGGTCAGCCGCCCATGCCCTGCTTGAGCGCGGCGCCGATCAACACTGCCCGGCGGGCGGTGAGGGCGCACGCGCCCAGCGCCACCGCGTCCGGGGCGATCTCCCCGTTGTTGCTGGTGTGCGAGGGGCCGTACGGGTTGCCGGCGATGAACTGGCTGGAGTCGGTGTAGCCCGGGGGCACCACGACACCGCCCCAGTGGTAGAAGACGTTGAAGAGCGAGGTCAGGGTCGTCTCCTGCCCGCCGTGCGAGGTCGCCGTCGAGGTGAAGCCCGCGTAGACCTTGTTGGCCAGCGCGCCCTGCGCCCACAGCGGCCCGGTGGTGTCGATGAACTGCTTGAGCTGGGCGGCGATCATGCCGTACCGGGTGGGCGATCCGAGGATCACCACGTCGGCCCAGGCCAGGTCGTCGATCATCGCCTCGGGCACGTCCTGGGTCTCCAGGTGGTGTGCCTGCCAACCGGAGTTGGAGCGGATCGCCTCGTCCGGCGCCAGCTCCCGCACCTTGCGCAGACGCACCTCGGCGCCGGCTTCCCCGGCGGCCTCGCACACGGCCTGCGCCATCTGGTACGTGATGCCGGTGGCGCTGTAGTAGATCACCGCGACCTTGGTCTGGGCAGCCATCAGATGTGTCCCCTTCTCGTCTCGGGTCAGCTCCCGCGACTACCCCTGGGACGCTGGGACAAACGACGGGCGGCGGGCTTCCGGGAGTCCGGCTCAAGTTTTCCGCAAGTTCCCGGTCGTTCCGGCCCGACCGCCCGCGCGGGCGGCGATCCTGATGCCATCCGGTGTCGGCGCGCTCCTGCGCCCCCCTGACGCCGGCCGCCTGAACGGGGGATCGCGCTCCGCCGGCAACGGCGCTGGCGTAGCGCGATCAGGGGTCGCTGGCCGCCGGTCCGCTCAGCGCACCAGCGCTGCCATCAGCCGGTCCAGCTCGACCGCCGGGTCGGCCGTGAGGCCGGTGTGCACCGGGCTGGCCTGAATCATCGTGCTGCGGGGCGCGACAAGCCAGTGGAACCGCTCACCGAGCCGCATCCTGGTCGCCGGCCCGTCGCCGGAGCAGGTCCGGTCCAGGGAGTCGAGCACCGCGGCCACCTCCGGAAGATCGACATCGGGCGCGAGCGCCCGAACCCGATCGGCGTCCAGGTGCGTCCGCGCCGCCAGGAAGTCGCGCTGCTGGCAGTAGAGCAGCACCCCGACGTTGATCTGCTCGCCGCGCTCGATGCGGGGCACCAGCCGGATGAGGGCGTACTCGAACGGATGCCTCACGCCACGCTCCCCGCCGGTAGCCAGTCCGCCCGGCTGGCGACCCGCCGCGACAGGTGCGCCACGTACGCCTCACGCGCCGCGTCGGCCGTGTCGAAGTCGGCGGCGGTCAGCCACTGGGCCGGTACCAGCGCCAGCACCTCCCGCAGGAGATCCGGGGTGACCCGGGACGCCAGCTCGGCGTCGGCCTCGGCCAGCCGCGACGCGTACGGCTCCAGCACGTGATCGTCCGCGCGGTAGGCGCGGTGCACGGCGGCGTCGGCGCGCGGCCAGTTGTGGTGGAAGTACAGCGCCGCGCCGTGGTCGATGAGCCACAGCTCCCGGTGCCACACCAGCAGATTCGGATTGCGCCAGCTCCGGTCAACGTTCTCCACGTACGCGTCGAACCAGAGCACCCGCGAGGCCAGCGTCGGGTCGACGGGGTGCGCGACCGGGTCGAAGCCGAGCGCGCCCGGGAGGAAATCCATCCCCAGGTTGGCGCCGCCGCTGTTGCGCAGCAGCTCCTGCACTTCCTGGTCGGGTTCGGCCCGCCCGATGACCGGGTCGATGTCGAGGACCACCAGTGGTGGCACCCGCAGCTCCAGCCGACGGGCCAGCTCACCGCAGATCACCTCGGCGACCAGCGCCTTGGGCCCCTGCCCGGCGCCGGAGAACTTCGCCACGTACGTGCCGAGGTCGTCCGCCTCCACCACGCCGGGGAGCGAGCCGCCCTCGCGCAGCGGGGTGACGTAACGGATCGCGGTGACCTGGCGGAGCACGCCGCCCACCCTACTGGGTTGCGGCCGGCACCCGCACCGGCCTCAGCGAGTCGGTTGCACGCTCCGTCACCACAACCTGCCGGAGCCGTCGCACCGAAGGCGAGTGACACTCGGTGACATCCCCGCCTGACCCGCCATGCCGACTACGAGCCTTTGCTCTGCTTCAACGGACGCAACACCAGCACTGAGCAGCGCGAACCTAACTGCGGTCGAACCGGCCGCGTCCGGCATGCAGCGCTCTGGGTAACTGTTGCGTGGGTTGAAGCAGAGCAAAGGACTCGCAGGGCACGCGGGACCACCTGCCGACGTGACCGAGCGTGAACCGCCGGCTCAAGGACTGGCCCGAGCCGGCCGTGGCCCTGCGCGACCCGCCCCGGCGGTCAGTCGAGCTTGTCGCGCAGCTTGTCGACCTGGGTCTGGAGGCGGTCCACCGCGTTCTCGTTGTTGACGAAGGTGGTGATGCCCGCCGCGAGGCCGAGGCCGATCAGCACCGCCAGGATGCTCAACACCAGGCCGCCGATCGACACGCCTCGGCCGGTCACCCCCGGTCGGCGGGCCATCTTGAGCCCGACGATGCCGAGGATGATTCCGATGATGCCGAGCACCAGCCCCAGCCAGGCGAGGATCGCGGTCAACACACTGAACAGGCCGGCCACCCCGAAGACCAGGGCGAAGGTGGCGGCCGCGCTGGTCTTGGCGCCGGTGGACGCCCGATGGGCCCGAGAATCGGCCGGTACTCCGGCACCCCGGGCCGGCTCGCTTGCGGCAGTCATGGGACTCCCTTCCGTACGCGCGGCGCGCGTACTTCCGGTCGCCCGCCTTCCCGCTGCTCCGGTCGTTATGCGTAGGCGATGATGTCGGACGGGTGGCCTAGCCTGACCCGATGACCGGGGAGCTCACCGCATCCGAGGCGCTCGACCTGCGGATGACGAGCCTGCTGCTGCGCCCGCACCCGACCATCCGGCCAGGTGGTGTGGCCGACGTGGTCGAGTGGTTCGGCGCGATGCAGGCGCAGGATCTGGCGAGCGGCCTGTGGTCGCTGGGCGCCCGACTTCCGGGGTGGACCAGGTCCGACGTGCAGGCGGCGCTGGAGCGGCGCGAGGCTCTGCGCACGTGGCCGATGCGGGGCACCGTGCACCTCGTACCCCCCGCCGACACCCGCTGGATGCTGGAGCTGACAGGCGTCCGCTCGCTGGCCGGCGCGGCGACCCGCCGGGCGCAGCTCGGGCTCACCGAGGTCGACGCGGACCGGGCGCTGGACGTGCTCGGCGCCGCGCTGGCGGGCGGGGGCCGAATGACCCGGGCGCAGTGCCTGGCGGCCCTTCGCGCGGCGGGTCTGTCGACTGACGACCAGCGTGGCTACCACCTGCTCTGGTACGCGAGTGTGCGCGGGGTGACCTGCGTGGCGCCGAACGTCGGCACGGAGCAGACCTTCGCGCTGCTCGACGAGTGGGCGCCGGAGCAGCGTCGGCTGGAGCGGGACGAGGCGTTGGCCGTGCTCGCCCACCGCTACGTCCGGGGGCACGGGCCGGTCACGGCCCGCGAGTTGGCCGGCTGGAGCGGCCTCACCCTGACCGACGCGCGGCGCGGCCTGGCCGCCGCCGGCGACCTGCTGAGCACGGTACGCGTCGAGGGCGAGCCGATGCACGTCGACGCGGCGCTGGCCGATGCGCCACGCACTCCGCCCGATGACGTGCTGGCGCTGCCCGGCTTCGACGAGTACCTGCTCGGCTACCGGGATCGCACGCTGATGCTCGACCCCGCGCACCAGGCGGCCGTGGTGCCGGGCAACAACGGCATCTTCCAGGCGACTGTGGTCCGGGCCGGCCGGGTGGTGGGTGTCTGGAAGCGCACGCTCGGCCGGACGGCCGTCACCGTGACGATCCGCCCGCTGACGACGCTCGGCGTCAAGCAACGGGGTCGGGTGGAGCAGGCGCTGGGCCGGTACGCCGATTTCGTCGGGCTGCCGGCCCGCTACGACTGGTCGGCCTGACCGCCGCTCGCCGTCGGCCGACGCGTGCCACCCGCAGGCGGCGCGGCCGCTCGGGGGCGGGCGGCGGTGAGCAGGTCGACGATCCGGGTCACCCGCTCGTCGGCGCGGATCTGCGCCACCGTCGCCGGCAGCGGCAGCCGCCAGTTCGGGTACTCGTCGACCGTGCCCGGCATGTTGGGTTGGCGCACCTCACCGAGCACGTCGTAGAGGGAGACGCCGAGCAGCCGGGTGGGGCTGGCCGCGAGGGCGGCGTGCATCGCCACCACCACGTCGTCGCCCGGTGGGGCCGGCGCGCCTGCCGCCAGCGACTCCGCGTCGGCCGGCTCGGGCAGCAACCCCTCGTCGCGCAGCATCGCCAGCAGCCGCTCGCGATCATCGGCGGCCCGGGCGCGCTCGACCGCCACGTCGGTGCCGAGCAACTTCAACTCGTCGCGGACGCGGACGTGCTCGCCGGTCAGGAAGCCCGGCGCGGTGGGCAGGTCGTGGGTGGAGATGGTGGCCAGCGCGTTACGCGGCCAGCGGGCCGGCGGCACGAAGTCGCCCTCGTCGTCCCGGGCGAACCACAGCACTGTCGAGCCGAGCATGTTGCGCCCCCGCAGACCCCGGGTCACGGCGGGTTGGACCGTGCCGAGATCCTCGCCCACCACCACCGCGCCGGCCCGGTGGGCCTCCAGCGCGAGGATGCCGAGCATCGCCTCGGCGTCGTACCGGACGTAGGTGCCCTCGGCCGCGCCGGCGCCCGGCGGCACCCACCACAGGCGCCACAGCCCCGCGACGTGGTCGACCCGGAGGCCGCCCGCGTGCCGCAGGGTCCGCCGCAGCATGTCCCGGTACGCCGCGTACCCGGTCTCGGCGAGCCGGTCCGGCCGCCACGCGGCGAGCCCCCAGTCCTGCCCGAGCTGGTTGAAGTCGTCCGGTGGGGCACCGACGCGGACCCCCTGGGCCAGGACGTCGGCGAGTTGCCAACCGTCCGCGCCGCCCGGGTCGATGCCGACGGCCAGGTCGTGCACCACGCCGACCGGCATCCCGGCCGCCCGGGCCGCCGCCGTGACGGCGTCGAGCTGCTCGTCGCACAGGTGTTGCAGCCAGGCGTGGAAGGCCACCCGGTCGGCGAGCTGCCGGCGCTGCTCGGCGACCGCCGGGGCGTCCGGGTGGTGCAGCTCCGCGGGCCAGGCACGCCAGTCGTTGCCGTGCCGCTCCGCCAACGCGCACCAGGTGGCGAAGCTGGTCAGCGCCGGGTCCGCGTTCGGGTCGACCGGCTGGGCGTACGGGTGCAGCAGCTCCAGGGCGCGCCGCTTGGCGGTCCACACCTGGTCGTAGTCGATCAGGTCGCCGCGGTCGGGGCGCAGCGCGTCCACCACCGCTCGGGTCGCCGGGTCCGCCGCGGCGTACGCGCCCGTGTCGCTCACGCGCAGGTAGAGCGGGTTGACGAAGCGCCGACTTGCCGGGGAATACGGTGAGGCTGCCACCGGATGCGCGGGCCCCACCGCGTGCAGCGGGTTGAGCAGCACCAGCCCCGCGCCTGTGGAACCGGCCCAGCCGGTGAACTCGGCGAGGTCCCCGAGGTCGCCCATGCCCCAGGAGCGTTCCGAGGTGAGAGCGTAGAGCTGGAGCATCCACCCCCAGGTGCGTGGCGGCACGGGCAGCCGACGGGGCACCACCACGAGCGTCACCTCACGCCCGGCGCAGCCCAGCCGGTGCCAGCCCAGCGGCAGGTCCCCCGGCAGCTCGCCATCGACGTCGCGGCGGCCGCCGTCCTCCAGGGTCACCACACCGGGGCCGGGCAGCGCCCGGGTCGTGCCGTGGGTGAGCACCACAGTCGCCGGCAACGCGGCCCGGTCGACAGCACGGGCGGCGGCGAGCGCGTCGGCCACGGCGGCCGGGCTGGTGGCGTCCACGCCGAGCAGGCCGAGCACGCCCACGACGGTCTCCGGCGCGACCTCGACGCGACGGTGTCGCCAGTCCTCGTACCAGGTGGACACGCCGTGCGCCTTTGCCAGCGCGGTCAGTCGTCGGTCCATCCCGCCCCCCGCCTCACGATGCGACCCTTCGACCACCTTGCCACGACGGGCGGCACGGCGCAGGGCACGAACGGGGCCGGCGGGCGATCCGCCGGCCCCGAGCGGTGAACGCCCTCACTCGGCGAGCGCGCCGGCGGCACGGCCCTCGCGCAGGGTGAGGTTGCGGCCGTTGGTCGGGTCGAAAAGGTGGATCTTCTCCAGGTTGAACCACACCCGGCGGGACTGCCCTTCGACGACCGGCGACTCGGCCGACAACCGGGTGACCAGGTTGCCGCCCGTGCCGGCGAAGTCACCCGCGCCCGCGTCGGCCGCCAGCTCCTCCAGCTCCGCCGCGCTGGCCCGCTCCCCCTCCACGGTGAAGTAGACGTACTTGTCCGAGCCCATCGACTCGACGATCTCCACCGGGGCCTCGAACTCCAGCCCTCGGCGGCGGGTGTCCTCGTCGACCAGCTCGGCGTCCTCGAAGTGCTCGGGGCGTACGCCGAGGATCAGCTCGCGGGGCGCGTCGGCCGCCTCCAGCTCGCGGCGGATCCGGTCGCCCAGCGGCACCTCGCCCAGCGCGGTACGCAGGCTGCCGTCCTGCACGGCCGCGTGCAGGAAGTTCATCGACGGCGAGCCGATGAAGCCGGCCACGAAGAGGTTGCGGGGGTGGTCGTACAGCTCCTGCGGGGGCCCGACCTGCTGGATCGCGCCACCCCGCATGATGACCACCCGGTCGCCGAGGGTCATCGCCTCGGTCTGGTCATGGGTGACGTAGACGGTGGTGGTGCCGAGCTGTTTCTGCAACCGGGACACCACGGTCCGCATCTGCACCCGCAGCTTCGCGTCCAGGTTGGACAGCGGCTCGTCCATGAGGAACGCCTTGGGCTGGCGGACGATCGCCCGGCCCATCGCCACCCGCTGACGCTGGCCGCCGGAGAGGTTGGCCGGCTTACGGTCCAGCAGCGGCCCCAGCTCCAGCACCTTGGCCGCCTCGTCGACCTTGGCGTCGATGGTCTCCTTGTCCAGCTTCGCCAGCCGCAGCGGGAACGCCATGTTCTCCCGCACGGTCATGTTCGGGTACAGCGCGTACGACTGGAACACCATGGCGATGTCCCGGTCCCGGGGGGCCTTGTCGTTGACCCGCTGGCCGGCGATGCGCAGCTCCCCGGAGGTGATGTCCTCCAGGCCCGCGATCATGTTGAGGGTGGTGGACTTCCCGCAGCCCGACGGGCCGACCAGGATGACGAACTCGCCGTCGGCGATCTCCAGGTCGACGTCCTGCACGGCGACGGTCCCGTCCGGGAAACTCTTGCTCACCTTGTCGAGCACGATGTCAGCCATGACTACTCACCTATCCCTTGACTGCGCCGGAGGTCAGGCCGGACACGATGCGGCGCTGGAAGAAGAGGACGAACAGGATGATCGGTACGGTGATCACCACGGCGGCGGCGCAGATCGCCCCGGTGGGGTCCTCGAACTGCGACGCGCCGGTGAAGAACGACAGCGCGGCCGGCACCGTGCGGGACCGCTCGGTGGAGGTCAGCGAGATGGCGAACAGGAAGTCGTTCCAGCAGAAGATGAAGACCAGGATCGCCGTGGTGAACAGGCCGGGGGCGGCCAGCGGCGCGATCACCCGCCGGAACGCCTGTGCCTGGGTGGCGCCGTCCATCTTCGCCGCCTTCTCCAGGTCCCAGGGGATCTGCTTGAAGAACGCCGACAGCGTGTAGATCGCCAGCGGCAGCGCGAAGGTGATGTACGGCAGGATCAGCCCGGGCCAGGTGTCGAAGATCTTGAGCTGACGCTCGATCTCGAAGAGCGGCGACACGAGTGACACCTGCGGGAACATCGCGATCAGCAGCGAGACGCCGACCAGCAGCCCCTTGCCGGGAAAGTCCAGCCGGCTGATCGCGTACGCGGCCATCGCGCCGAGCACCACAGCGATGAGCGTGGCGATCAGCGCGATGCCTATCGAGTTGATCAGCGCGCGGACGAACTGGTCGGTGTCGAAGATCGTCCGGTAGTTGTCAAGCGTCCACTCCCGGGGAAAGAACTTCCCGTCGGTGAGCGTGGCAGGCGTCTTGAACGACAGCGAGGCGATCCACAGCACCGGGACCATCGCGAAGACGATCACGAGGACGTCGAGCAGACCCCAGCGCAGCTTCGCCCGGGTGGTGGTTTCGACAGCCATGTCAGCGCCTCTCCCCGTCGTCGCTGCCGGGGGCAGCGGTGCCGAACAGCTTCACGAAGACGAAGGCGATGATCGCCACGGTGATGAAGATGAGCACCGACATCGTCGAGCCGATGCCGAGGTTGAGACCCCGGATCAGGTTGTTGTAGGCGAGCATCGACACCGACGAGGTCTCGTTGCCGCCGGCGGTCAACACGAAGATGTTGTCGAAGACGCGGAACGCGTCAAGGGTGCGGAACAGCAGCGCGACCAGGATCGCCGGCTTCATCACCGGCAGCATCACCTTGGTGAACTTCTGCCAGCCGGTCGCCCCGTCGGTGGAGGCGGCCTTGAGCAGGTCCTCCGGCACCAGCGCCAGCCCGGCCATCAGCAGCAGCGCCATGAACGGGGTGGTCTTCCAGATCTCGGCGAGCATGATGATCGCCAGTGAGCTGGCCCGCTCGGTGAGCGGCGCGCCGTCGCTGAACAGGTCGGCCAGGTAGCCGGTGCCGGGCGTCCAGGCGTACCGCCAGGAGAACGCTGCGACCACCGTGACGATCCCGTACGGGATGAGCGCCGAGGTGCGGACCAGGCCGCGGCCGACGAGCGTGCGGTGCATGATCAGCGCCAGCCCCATGCCGAGCACCAGCTCGACGGCCACGGTGACCACCGTGATCAGCGTGGTCACCCCGAACGCGGTCCACCAGAACTCGTTGGTGAGCACCGTGACGTAGTTCTCCAGCCCGATGAACTCGCGCTGGTCGGGAAAGCGCAGGTCGTAGCGCTGCAACGACAGCCAGACCGAGTAGATGATCGGGTACGCGGTCACCGCGACCATCACCAGCGCGGCGGGGGCGCAGAGCAGCCAGCCGAGCCGGCGTTCGGCCTTCTTGTTCTCACTCAGCGGCGCCTTGCGACGGCCGCCCCGCTGGGTCGGCACGGCAGTGCGTCGCTTCGTCTCCTCGACGGCGGTGTTGGCGCCGGTTGGCGTGGCGCTGATGCTCATGGCAGCACCCCCTTCGACTGGAGGGCGTCGGAGATGGCGCCGCGCAGCTCATCGGCCGTCTGCTGCGGACGGATCGCCGACGGCGGCGACAGGATCGCCGACATGACTGTGGAGATGCTCTGGTAGGCAGGGGTCAACGGACGGGTCGCCGGATCCTTCAGCTCTTCGAGGATGGTGTCCTTCATGGGGTACGCCTCGGCCATCTCCGGCTCGTCGAAGACCGCCTCGATGGTCGGTGGCACACCGTCGTTGATGGCGGAGAACTTCTGGTGCTCGGGGCTGCGCAGACACCGGGCCGCCTCGAACGACTGCTCCGGGTGCTTGGAATAGGAGCTGACCGCCAGGTTCACGCCGCCGATGGTGACCTTGCCGGGGGTGTTCCCGTCGATGCCGGGCACCCGGGCCCAGCCGACCTGCTTGGCCAGCTCCGGGTTCGCCTCCTGCAACGCCGGGTAGACGAACGGCCAGTTCACCTGGAACGCGCCCGAGCCGGACTGGAACTCCAACCGGACCGGGTCCTCGGTGGCGTTGCTGAACGACGGCGACGTAACGCCCGACGTGGCGAACGTCTTCAGTTGCTCCAGCGCCCGGACCGTGCCCTCGTCCATCACGGCCTTCTTGCCGTCGTCGGAGAGGACCTTTCCGCCGGCGCTCTCGGCCAGCGTGTTGTAGAGGACGACCAGACCCTCGTACTGGGCGCCCATGGTGAGCACCTGGTACGGCTTGCCCTGGTCCTTGAGCTGCTGGGCAGCGGCGATCATCTGGTCCCAGGTGGTCGGCGGCTGCGGCACCAGGTCCTTGCGGTACCAGAGCAGTTGCACGTTCGTGTTCTTCGGCGCGGCGTAGAGCTTGTCCTCGTAGCGGGCGGTGTCCAGCGGCCCGGCGAGGGTGCCCTGCTCCACGTCGGAGCGGTCCTGGCCGGTCCACTCGCGGATCCAGTCGGCGCTGGCGAACTCCTGGGTCCAGGTGACGTCCAGACCGAGGACGTCCATCCCGCTGTCCTCGGCGGCCAGCCGACGCACCATCTGTACGCGCTGGTCGTCGGCCTGGCGGGGCAGCACCCGGTAGACGATCTTGTATCGTCCCTGGGCCTGCGCGTTGCAGTCGTCGACCACCTTCTGCAGGTTCTGCTCCGGCGGGTAGTACAGGTTGATCGTCGGCGTACCGCCGCCACCGTCGTCGGCGCCGCACGCGGCCAGCGGCGCGACAAGCGCCAGCGCGGCGGCAGCGGCGCCGAGCCGGGCAACCGGTCGACGCCGGCGTCGAGCCGTTTCGGGGTCCGTCATCGCCCTCCCCCTCTCTTCGGCGAGAAACCGGGGAGGGGCATCCGTGCCCCGGTGCACGGCGAGACCTTTCCGGGCCGGTGAGCTGCGGAAACACCGCGGCCCGGATGCTCCTGGCGGCTACACTGCCCCACCTGCCACGTCACGAAACCTGCCGGTCACAGCGGAAGTCCGGGCAGCTGACGCCGCCCCTGCCCCGCTGCGCCCGCGCGAATGATCGACTCGGGTTCACGGAAGTCGGGCGATCGCCGCGCCGGGATGCCCCCGTTTCCAGAAAGCCGAGTCGATCAGTTCGGCCGCTCGCGCCGGGGCCAACCGTGGCAATGTCAGCCCCGGGCTCTCGCCCAGGAGAGGAAGCGCTCGGTCATCTTCGCCGGCGGGTGGTTGGGGTGGAGCTGGGTGAGCTGAGCCGTCGCCTCGTTCATCAGCGTGCCGAGATAGATCAGCAGCTCGATCCGGTTGGTCCGGTACTCCGTCAGCAGGGCCAGCTTGGCCGGCTGGCAGGGCCACTGCCTGCCACAGCTCCGGCACCGCCACAGCGGGCGCATGGCGACGTGCGGGACGGGCGGACGGACCACCATCACCGCCACCGCGTTTCGTCGTGGTGGTCTGTCGGGCTCGGCACACTGACCTCCTCGGAGACGTGGGAGGGGGTCGCTCCCGCAAGGGGAGACGGGAGCGACCCCGGGCAGAGCCCGCCGCCGCCTGTCCGGCCACCAGCGAGCCCGCCACTGGTGACAGTTTGCGAGGACCCGACTACGGTCGATACATGCTCGCGCCATCCGTGCAGCTCAACGGCCCGGTCGAGCAGCCACGAAGGACACGCCGGTGCATGTTGGGCAGGGATTGGGGATTCGATGGGCAACGTCACCGACTACGTGTTGGAGGAACTGCGGTTGTTCCGCACGACGCTCGGGCTCAGTCAGGACGACTTCGGCCGGGGCATCGGCTATTCCGGCTCACACGTCAGCTCGGTGGAGACCGGCGGGCGACCGCCCACGAAGGAGTACATGCGGGCGGTCGACGCCCACCACGAGACCGGCGGACGCTTCCAGCGCATGCTGGAGAGGTTGGGCCGACTCGACGCCGAGCCGGCCTGGCTGCGCGAGTGGATCGAGTTCGAGCGCGAGGCGACGACGCTGCGGTGGTTCGAGTTGGCGTACGTGCCGGGCCTGCTCCAGACCGAGCGGTACGCGCGGGCCACACTGGCCGGTGGTCGGTTCGACGCCGAGGACGTGGACCGGATCGTGACCTCCCGGCTGGAGCGCCAGGCGATTCTCCAGCGCCCGCGTCCGCCGCAGCTCATCGCCGTTCTGGACGAGGCGGTGTTGCGCCGGCCGGTGCTCGACCAGCCGGGCCTCATGGTCGAACAGTGCGAGCACCTGGCCGAGCTGGCGACGGCGGAGCATGTCCAGGTGCACGTCGTGCCGGCGGATGCGGGCATGTATCTGGGCCTGGCGGGGCAGTTCATCATCGCCGAGATGCCGGACGGCGCGCGAGTGGCCCACGCGGACAACCAGCTCATCGCGCAGTTCGTCGATGCCCCGACCGACGTGGCTAAGCTGGCGAAGACGTGGGAGATCGTGCGCAGCGAGGCGCTCCCCCGCCGGCAGAGCATCGAGCTGATCGAGAGAGTGGCGAAGTCATGGACATGCTGACTCCACAGTGGCGCAAGTCGACCAGGTCCGGCGGCAACGGCGGATCCTGTGTCGAGGTCGCCGACAACATGCCGCACGTCGTGCTGGTGCGCGACACCAAGGACCGCGACGGCGGCACCCTGCACGTCACCCCGGCGGCCTGGAGGGCGTTCGTCACGTACGCCAAGCAACACTGAGCGTGGCCTCCTGAAGATCTTGGACAGTTTCCGTCCACGCGGAACGGAAACTGTCCAAGATCTACGCTGAATGCTCCCGCGACCGCCCGGGCGGCACTGATCGGGCATCCTGGGGGCGTGATCGCACGCTTCAAGGACCTCTGCCTGGACGCTTCGGACGCGCGCCTGCTGGGTGCCTTCTGGGCCAGGATCCTCGACGGGGAGTTGGCCGACGCCGGCGGCGACGACACCCGCGTCGATCCCCGCTCCGCACGTTCCGACGCCGAGTCGATCTGGGTGAACCGGGTGCCCGAGCCGCGGGTCGGCAAGACACGCGTACACCTGGATCTGCGGCTGGGCGACGCGGACCCGGCGGCGTTGCTCGGGGACGGCGCCCAACTGGTTCGCGAACCGGCCGGTGACGTCACCTGGTGGGTGCTTGCCGATCCGGAGGGCAACGAGTTCTGCGCGTTCGGAGCCCGGGAGGGCACCCGACCGGGGCCCTTCGAGCTGGTCGTCGACTCGGCCGACCCGGCCGCGCAGGCCACCTGGTGGGCCGGTGTGCTCGGTGGCCGGGTCGAGTACGAGTCGTCCACCACGTCGGTGGTCGGCGCGGCCGGGTTCCCCTGGGAATACTGGGTCTTCCAGGTGGTACCCGAACCCAGGGCCGTCAAGAACCGCATGCACTGGGACGTCGAGATGGTTGCCCCGGAGCCGACCGCGTTGCTCGACGCGGGCGCGACGCTGGTACGCGAGCCGATCGACGAGGCGCGGTGGTGGGTGCTGGCCGACCCGGAGGGCAACGAGTTCTGCGCCTTCGCGCTGCGCCCCACCGGGTGAACGGCCGACTACCCAGCGCGGGCGGCGTCGGCTAGCGTTTCCGTAGCGCCGCAGCCAGCGCGTTCGCCGCCGACGTCGACACGCCTCCGGCCGGCCCAGCCTGCCCGATCGGTTGGTTATCGCGGGAACGTCCCACCGCCGCTGCACCGGTTCGGCAGGATCGTCCCAATGAGGGAGGTGCCGTCGTGCAGGACACCCGCGCTCTCGCCCTGACGTTCGAGGTGAGCGGCCTGCCACCGGTCAAGACCGAAGCGTTGTCCATCTTCGCCGCCGGGCATCGGCAGGCGACGAGGGTCCGCACCCTGCTCCAGGCCGCCCTCGGCGCGGCCCAGCGCACCGGCTGGACGCCGTTGCCCGGGCCGATCGAGGTGGACCTGGTTCTGCGCTGCCCGCCCGGGCACCGTACGTCCGACGCCAGCACCCTGCTCGGCGGCGTCTGCGCGGTGCTACAGGACAAGAAGCGGGTCTCCACCATCGGCCTGACGCACCTCGGCGTCCTGGTGGACGTCGCGCTCTACGACGACGACCGGCAGATCCGCCGCTTGTCGTACCACGAAGAGCCGGCGGAGGACTTCTCGTACCAGGTGCGGGTCGCCGCCGTGCCGACAGGCGTTTGACCGACGGCCGCGGTGGGGTATCGCGGACGCCGACGAAGGGAGCACCGATGTCGGAGCCACATGTCACGCTCGACCCACGCGGGCTCGATCCCGTGCAGCAGAAGCTGCGCGGGCCGCTGGAGGAGCAGCTGACCTCGGCTCTCCAGGCAGCCACCGACCGAATTCGGGCCGGCTACGCCGGTGAGCCGGTCGAGCTGGTGTGCCAGCGGCTGTTGGACGAGACCCGATCCGGGTTGCATCCCGACATCGCGGCCGGGTTCAACCCGGACATGGACGAGTTCTGCCGGGTGGCGATCTCGATCGTCCGCGGCGGTTCCGACGAGTCGGACGCCCACCACACAGGCGACGGCCGGCACCGCGCTTAGCGGGCCGATATCCCGCTTAGCGGGCCGACACCGATCGCGGTGGCCGGGTCAGGACCGGGTCCGCAACTACCCGGTCCTGACCCCCGGCCGTCCGACGGGGGAGCGGACAGGCCGGCACCCACCGCGCGTGGGCGCGGCACGGCGCCACGCGGCGCGGCGGGGAGGTCCGGCCGCCCTGCACTCAGCTCCACGGTGCCCACCTGCCGGACTCCGGTGCACCCCCGGCACACCCCGAAAGGCCGTGAGCGCCGGGCCAGGTTAGGCCGATCGCCGAGCGTCGGACAAGCGTTGCCGGGCCGTCTGCGACGTGACTGATCTCAAGGGCGAAAAGCGGCATGTGCGCGTAACGAGACCTTGATCGTCGACGCTGTTCGGGTTCGACGGTCAGAAGTGTCGGAGCAGGTCCCGGAAGGCGGCCAGGCGCAGCACGCCACCGTCGGTCGGATCCAACTCGTCGTCCTCCAACACCCAGGTGTTCTCGTTCGGAATGAACACCGCGTTCAGCCCGGCCGCCCGCGCCGGGAGGATGTCGGACTTCGGGGAATTGCCGATCATCCACGCGTCGTCCGGTGCGAACCCGTGCTCGCGGATGAGCCACCGGTAGGTGTCGACGTTCTTCTCGGCGACGATGTGCGCGGCCCCGAAGTGGTGCAGCAGCCCGCTGGCATCCAGCTTGCGCTGCTGCTCGTCCCGATCACCCTTGGTCAGCAGCAGCAGTTCGTGCCGGCCGGCCAACTCGTCGAGCGCCTCGGCGACACCGGGCATCAGCTCCACCCGGTGCTCCACGAGCGCCAGGGCCAACCGGTCGATCTCCTGGCGCTCGGCGTCGGTGGCCGGCCGTTCGCGCAACCGCTCCAGGCACTCGGCGAGGCTGCGGAGGAAGACCTTGCTGCCGTACCCGTGCGCCACCGCGTTGGCCCGCTCGATGTCGTCGAGGATCGCCCGGGTCTGGGCCCGGTCCAGGGTGGGGTGGTCGAGCCAGGCCAGAAAGTCGTCGATCACCCGCTCGAAGACGACGTTGTTCTCCCACAGGGTGTCGTCCGCATCGAAGATCAGCACCCTCGCCTGCCGCCGTGCCGTCCCGCTGGCCGTCATCTGTCCCTCCCCCGCACCGACGGTGCCCGAAGGCCGAGGGCCCAGAATAGGCGGGCGAGAGTCCGGGACCTTTTCGAGGAGTACGCCATGTCCACGGTGAATCGAGTCGCCGGCGCGGCGATGCTGGCGTGCGTCGGCGCACTGGTGGCGTGCGGCGGCAGTGGTCCGGCCAACCGCGAGCCCCTCGACTGAGCAGGATGTGGTCACGGCCACCGCAGTAACCGTCGTGCGATCAACGCCTCCCGGTCCTCCTGCCCCTCGGGTCGCAGTCGACCACCCCGGGTGAGCATCACCACGCCGTGCAGCAGGCTCCAGCCCACCTCGGCGAGGGTGTCCGGGTCCCGGCCCGCCGCCAGCGGGGTCAGCGCCGCGCGCAGCTCGGCGAAGACCGCCCGCGGCGCGGCGGGCACGCCATCGACGCCGAGGGCCAGGTCGGGGGTCAGCGCGAGCATCGCGTCATAGACCTCGGGATTCGTGTACGCGAAGTCGAGGTACGCGGTCGCGACCGCCGGCCACACACCCTCGGGGTTGCCGACTGCCTGACTCTGCGCCAGCGCGAGAGCGGCGGCCAGGTCGGCGAAGGCGCACACCGCGACGGCGGCGAGCAACGCCTCCAGATCCGCGAAGTGCCGGTAGAGGTCGCCGACGTCGACCTCGGCCCGCTCGGCCAACCGTCGGGTGGTCATCCCGGCCCAGCCCTCCGCCTCGGCCAGCTCTCGGGCGACCGTGACGATCAGATCGCGCCGGTCCTGTTCGGTGGCCTTCTCGGCGGGTCCGGGCACGTCCACGAGCGTAGAGGCGAACACAGTGGGTGGTCACCGGCTGACGGATTGGTGACTTAGTGGCGAGACTTCCGAAAACCCTTGCGCAATGGTCAAGAAACGTTGACCATTGCTCGCATGCCTACCGACGATCTTCCCGAGACGTTCCACGTCACCACCGACGACCAACTCCGTGCCGTCTCCAACCTCACCCGGCACCGGATCATGGCCATGCTCCGCTTCGAGCCCGCGACGATCACGCAGATCGCCGAGCGGGTGGGCCTGGCGAAGGGGAGTTCCAGCTACCACGTACGCCTGCTGGAGCGGGCCGGCCTCATCACCGTGGTGCGGACGCGGAAGGTCCGGGGGGTCACCGAGCGGTACTACGCCATGGCCGCGCGGTCGATAGTGCTGCCGGATCCGGGTGAGGGAGGGCCGGACATGCTCATGCGGCATGCGGTGGCCGACCTGGAGGCGGCGCCGGCGCAGAGCGAGCGACACGTGCGGATGGCGCACCTGCGGCTCACCGAGGAGCAGTTCGCGGAGTTGGGGGCACGGCTGCAGGCGCTGGCGGACGAGTACCGGGAGCTGTCGGATCCGTCGCTGCCGGACGCGTCACTCGTCTTCGCGCTGTTCCACCCGGCCCGCCGCCAGCAGTCCGGAGGGGATGCCAAGTGACCTCAGACGCGCAGAAGTTGCCGACCGGATTCGGACGACTGTGGACCGCGCAGACGGTCTCCTCGCTCGGCGACGGGGTGTCGCGTGCCGCGCTGCCGCTGCTCGCGTTGACGTTGACGCGGGACCCGATGGCGCTCGCCGTCGTCGCGGCCGCGGGGACGCTGCCGTGGCTGCTCTTCGGAGTGCTCGGCGGCGCGCTGGTGGACCGCTGGGACCGCCGTCGCACGATGTGGATCACGGACGCGGCGCGTGCGGTTCTGCTCGGGATACCCGCGGGGGCGGCCATGCTCGACGTGCTGAGTATTCCGCTGCTCGCGATCGTCGCCTTCCTGCTCGGCCTCGGCGGGCTCTTCTTCGACACGGCCGCCACGGCCTACCTGCCGGACCTGCTCGGCCGTCACCCCGCACTCCTGGAGCGCGCCAACGCCCGCCTGCGCGGCGCCCAGACCGCCATGTCCGGCTTCGCGGGACCGCCCGCGGGCAGTGCCCTGCTCGCCCTCGGACGGTCGGTACCCCTGCTCGCCGACGCGGTGTCGTTCGCGATCTCCGCGCTGCTCGTACGGTCGCTGCCCGCCGCGCCCCGGCCCGTGCCGCAGGTCCGTGAGTCGCTGCTGCGGCAGGCGCGGGCCGGCGCGTCGTACGTCTTCCGGGATCGGCTGCTGCTCGGCCTCGCGCTGCGCCCGGCGGTCGGGAACGTCGCCTTCCTCGCCGTGGAGACCGTCCTCGCCCTGTTCGCACACGACCGCCTCGGCATCGACACCTACGGCTTCGGCCTGCTCCTTACCGCGGAGGCCACCGGCGGTCTGCTCGGGGCGGGCATCGCCTCGCAGCTCGGCCGACGACTCGGCACCGGCACCGCACTGACCTGCACAGCCGCCCTCGAAGGGCTCGCCATCCTCGGTCTGGCCGCCGCCCCGAACCCGTACGTCGCCGGTCTCGCGCTCGCCGTCTGCGGAGCGGGCATGGGCGCCACGATGGTGCTCGGCCCGTCCCTGCGGCAGACGATCGTTCCCGCCCATCTGATGGGCCGGGTCGCCTCCACGTCCCGCATGCTCGCCATGTGCGCCGCCCCGCTCGGCGCCTTCCTCGGCGGCTGGCTGGCCACCGCCTACGACGTGCGCGCCCCGCTCTACGCCGCCGCGGGTCTCCTCCTCGCCATGACCGCCGTAACGGCGATCATGACCAGCAACCGTCGGGTCGAGGCGGCGCTACGTGGTGCTTCCGAACGGGAGAGTCCGGCGGAGGACAGCCGCACCGACGCACTGATCTCCGCCTGATTCGACGCACTTACCCGCTCCGACGTCACGACTGCCGGAAAGGCACCAGATGTTCTACTCGACCGCACGCGTCAGCACCGACCGCCCCCGCCGCCACATCACGCACCTCGTCTCCCACCTGGGGCACGATGCGCCCACCGACCTCGACGAGGAACGCTGGTCCATCAGGTTCAGTGGCGGCGACTGCCTGCTCGTGGCGTCGGCGACCCACTTCGACATGATCGTCAGAGCCGGCGACGTGGACGCCGTCGCGGCGGTGGAGGACACCATCACCCAGCACCTCCTGCGATCCGCGACCGGGGACGAGCGCCCCGTCGACTGGCGGCCCCTGGTGCGACAGGCCACCAGCGACGACGACGCCGCTCTTCTCGCGCTCGACCGTGCGGCGTGGACCGCCGGGTCGGGGCTCGCCTCCGCCGAGGGCGAGGAGCGGACGGCGTACTTCTCCGAACGGCGCAGGCCCGAAACCCACCTGGTCGCCGCTCTCGGCGACCAGATCGTCGGCGCCGTGAGCACCCATCGGACGACACCCTTTCCGGAAGCGGCTCACGTCTTCGGCCTGTGGAACCTGGTGGTGGCCGAGCAGGCACGCCGCAGGAACATCGCCTCAGCCCTGCTCGCGGCCGCCGAACGCCGTGCTGCCGCAGAGGGCGCGAAGAAGGTCGGCCTGCGCGTCCTGGCGACCAACATCGGCGCCCTACGCCTCTACGAACGGCACGGCTACGCCGTCGAGGGCCGACACCTCGACGAGTTCCTGATCGACGGCGCCTACGTCGACGACATCAGCATGGGCAAGCGCCTGACGCCGCTCTCCTGACGGACGCCGCGCCGAGGCCTGCGCCGGTCCCCGCCTCCGCGTGCCACAGGCGATCGCTCGCTCGTTAGGCGAGGAGATCACCACGACGGGAGGGCACATGGCCGTTGGGCGGCGCCGGCCCGTGGCAGGCCGATGAGCGGGAAGCCGGGCGTACCGCTGGTGCGCGGCGCGGCCAGCCTCCAGCGGGCCACCTTCCTGGAGCTCTTCCTCGACCTGGTCTTCGTCTTCGCCCTCACCCGGATCTCGGCACGGGTGATCGCCGACTTCACCGACGGCCAGCGCGGGGCGCTCGCCGGTCTCGGTCAGGCCCTCCTGCTGTTCCTGGCCCTGTGGGCGGTCTGGTCGCTGACCGTCTGGTCGACCAGTTGGCTGGACCCGGAGGCGCCGATAGTCCAGACCGTGATCGTCCTGACGATGGTCGGCGCCATGACGATGGCCGTCGCGGTGCCCGACGCCTTCGGCGCGCGGGCTGCCCTCTTCGCCATCACCTACGTAAGTCTGCAGATCGGCCGCGTGGTCTACTTCCACGTCGCCGGGCACGGCCGACCGGATCCGCGCCAGACCCTCCGGGTCCTGCTCTGGTTCGGCGTGAACGCGCCGCTCTGGATCATCGGTGGGCTGGTCGACGACGGTACGATCCGCGGGCCACTGTGGACAGTAGCCGTCCTGGTCGACTACACCGGGCTCTACCTCGGATGGCCGACCCCCCGCATCGGCGCACAGCGGATCGGCGGCCGGATGATCGCGGCCGAGCACCTGGCCGAGCGGTACCAGCAGTTCCTCCTCATCGCGATCGGGGAGGCGATCTTCGTGCTCGGGCTGGCGTTCAGCGGCAGCGGGTTCCACGCCGACCAGACGGGCGGCTACGTCCTGGCGCTGACGACCACCGTGCTGCTGTGGCGGATCTACTTCCATGTCGCGGGCAGGGTGCAGGACGCCGCCGTCAGCCACTCCCACAACGCTCCCCGACTCGCCACCGAGATGGCGTTCGCCCACCTGGTCATGATCGCGGGAATCGTGCTGACCGGCGTCGGCTTCGAACTGTTCATCACCGAGCCGCGCGGGCACCTCCCGGCGGCCTGGCTCATCGCCATCCTCGGCGGCCCCGCACTCTTCCTCGCCGGACGGTCGGCCCTCGAATACCAGGTCTTCGCCCGGGTCTCCCGCTCCCGGCTGGCGGGCCTGCTGGCCCTCGGCCTGCTGGTGCCGGTGACAGTTCACCTCGAACCGCTCACCGCCGGCGCCACCGCCGCCGTCGTCCTGGTCGCCGTCGCCGTCGGGGACGCGCGACGCTCCCGTCAGCGGCCGGCGGAGACACCCCGACCTCCGTTCTAGACGAGTAAGACGCTCCCTCACTCAAGACGAGGGCTGGGGCTGCGGCTGCTGGCCCTCACCTTTGGCTGCGCGCCGTGCCGGTGTGCTGGTGAGCGGTATACCTCAGAGGTATGAATATGACTCTCCGGTATACCGCTCACGGCCGCGTCCGCCCCCACGGGGGTGGCCGACGGTCACCGCCGGCCGCCGGCTGCGCCCAGCCGACTCGGGCCGAGCCCTTCAGCGGCTGACCAACTACCCTGCCGGCATGACGCCGGAGACCGCGCCGAGGAGACGACGGACGAAGCGCGTCCTCGTGGGCGTCTCCGTCACGGTGGGCCTGCTGTCGTGCCTGTGGGTCCTGTGGTTCCTGTCGTTGCGCGTGTTCGGCGACGAGGGAGCCCTACCCCCGAAGTCGCGACTGCCCGAGGTGCCGGCCGGGGCGAGCGTCGTCGACGAAAGCACGGAATGCGCGTCCGGTGGGTGCTGGCGGCAGCTCACCGTGGCACCGGCGGCTGGGCAGACCCCGGAGGACCTGGCACGCGAGATGGGCCTCACCGAGGAGCAGAGCCTGCCGCCGACGTTGTTCGACCCCGGGTCCGTCTCCGTGGGGGCCCGCGTCGCCGAGGGCAAGCTGATCGTGCACGTCGGCTACGAGTGAGAGCCCGACTCCCGGAGCGCTCAGAGGTCGGTAAGCGTCTTGATGTCGTGTTTCTCGAGCAACGCGGGCAGCGGGTCCGCGAGGCGCCGCCGCCGGGGCCGCCAGATGCGTCCCACTGTGGTCGGCGTGTTCGGCCCCGGCACGTCGTAGGGACCGCCCCGGGGGTAGACCGTGAGGGTGCTCCCCCACAGCCCCGCATCCACCCAACCCAGGCGCACGATCTCGGCCCAGGCGTACGAGCGTCGCAGGCCACCGCGACCGCGGACCAGCAGCCCCACATCGTCGGCGAGCACCGCGTTTCGCCGGACGAGGACGGCCACGATGATCGAAGCGGCGGCAGCCGCCAGGACGTTCCACCCGAACAGGTCGAAGACCAGCCCGACAACGATCACCACGACCACGACCGCGACGGGTATCACGATCGCGGGCCAGGCCCGGGACTCGCCGAGGACCTGCACCTCACCCACCGGCCGCACCGACTCCCCCATAGCCGTTCACGATAGTGAATGGGTCACACATTCTCGTCCCCGAGCTGGCGGGTCGCTGACGCGTACGTCGCGTCACATCGTTTGACTTGAAGCGCTTCAAGTTGGGGACGCTTCACCCGTGGCAGCGACGGCAGCGGGGCGAACCGAATTTCCCCTGACCATCCAGGAGATGGCCCAGCGGTCGGGCTTCAGCGAGCCCACGCTGCGGTACTACGAGAAGATCGGCCTGCTCGGCGTGGTGCCACGCGACGACAGCAGCGGGCACCGCCGCTACGACACCCGACTCGCCGAGCGCGTCGATGCCCTGGCCTGCCTGCGGTCATCCGGGATGAGCGTGGCGGATATGCGCCGCTACCTGACGTTGCTCGCCCGAGGCGACCGCGCGGCGGCCGCCGCGCAGCGCGACCTGTTCGCCCGGCACGCCGAACGGCTGTCCGCCGAGATCGAGCGCCTACGGGTACGCCAGGCGTACATGCGTGGCAAGGCGGACATGTGGGACGCCCGACACCGAGGTGACGCCGCCGCCGAGACCCGCGCGATCGAGCAGGTCGAGCGCGCTCTTCAGGATTTCTGAGAAACGAGGACACAATCAATGTCGAACGACGTTCAACTCCGCGCCACTGACGACGCGCTCGTGCTGGTGACCGGCGGCACCGGGCACGTCGGCGGGTACTCCGTGGCCAGACTGCTCGACGAGGGCTACCGGGTGCGGGTGACGGTCCGCGCGCCGGGCCAGCAGGACGAGGTGCTCGACCGGGTACGGCAGACCGGCACCAACCCGGACGGCCGGGTCGAGTTCCGGACCGCGGCCCTCTCCGCCGACCAGGGCTGGGCCGAGGCGGTCGAGGGGGCGCGGTACGTGCTGCACCACGCGTCGCCCTTCCCGTTCACCCCGCCCGCGAACGACGACGAGGTGGTCCGCCCAGCCCGCGACGGAGCGCTGCGGGTCCTGCGGGCCGCCCGCGAGGCCGGGGTACGGCGTGTCGTGCTGACCTCGTCGTACGCCGCGGTGGGCTACACGGTGAAGCCCGACGGCCGGTACAGCGAGGCGGACTGGACGAACGTGGACGACGACATCCCGGCGTATCACCGGTCGAAGACGCTCGCCGAGCGGGCCGCCTGGGACTACGTCCGGGACAACGGCGGGGTTGAGCTGAGCGTGGTCAACCCGACAGGCATCTTCGGGCCGCTGCTGGGCGCGCGGATGTCCGCGTCGACCGGGCTGGTGCAGGCGTTCCTCCAGGGCGCGATGCCTGTCGTACCCCGGATGTACTTCGGGGTCGTCGACGTCCGGGACGTCGTCGACCTGCACCTACGCGCGATGCTGAATCCGGCAGCCGCCGGCGAACGGTTCATCGGCGTCGGCGGCCCCTCGATCAGCTTCCTCGACCTGGCGGGAATGCTGGCCCGGCACCTGCCCAGCCTGGCGGACAGGGTGCCGGCTCGGGAACTCACCGACGACGAGGTCCGCGAGGCCGCGAAGACCGAGCCGGCGCTACGCGACGCGGCCGCCCTGCGCGGCCAGGTGCCGGTGATCAGCAACGACAAGGCGCGCAACGTCCTCGGCTGGCAGCCACGTCCGGTGCAGACGACCATCACCGACACCGCCGACAGCCTGATCAAACTCGGCCTGATCACCGCCTGACCGCCTGTCTGCGCTGCCCACACGGCCCGCTGCTGCCGCAAGATCCGCGCAGTTTCGGTGATGGTGCTGCCTCCGCCGGCTCTGAGGCAGCACCATCAGGGATGTTGCGCGGATCTTGCGGACCAGCGCGGCCGCGGCTCGTCAGCGGTGCGGCGGCGCGCGAAGACCGTCAACCCAGGCCGCGCTGTCTGGCGAGCAACTCAACGGCGTCCTTCGCCTCTCGCAGACCCGCGCCGGTCACCTCGCGGTAAACCTTGATGGCCTGGATCTTGCGGCCGGCGAGCAACTCCTGCAGAACCTCGGCAGGGGCTTCCGGTTCGGGCTCACGAATGCCGAGGTGGGCCATGATCAGATCGAGCTTGCGCTCCACCACGGCCAGCCTGCGAGCCTGCTGATCCGCTTGGGAACGGCGGCCGCTCGTGACGACCAGGTACACGAGCACAAGTGACAACACGACAGCGAAGGGCGCGGTCCACTCCATGCCGGTGATTCAACACTGGCATGAACGCCGAGACCACCGCCGCTGCGGGTCCGCGCTCACCGGGCGGGTTTGCCGCTGCTGCAGACCGCATGATCGCGCTTCATCCGGGATCGAGTGGCCTCGTAACGTCCGGGAGACCACTACAACCTGGATCGAGCACGATCATGGCGCGGCACCTGCCCCGCCCCGCCCGCTGCTGCCCGCAAGATCCGCGCAGTTTCGGTGATGTTGCTGCCTCCGGCGGCCCTGAGGCAGCAACATCGGTGATGTTGCGCGGATCTTGCGGACCGGCGCGGACCAGCGCGGCCGCCCGGCCCGTCAGCGGCGCAGCGTCAGGATCAGGTCGGCGATCAGGGCCGTCCAGCCGGTCTGGTGCCAGGCGCCCAGGCCGGCGCCGTTGTCGCCGTGGAAGTACTCCGGGAACGAGATCAGGTCGCGCCAGTCCGGGTGGGTCTGGAACAGCTGCGCAGCGCCGTAGATCGGTCGACGACCCCAGTCGTCCTGGGTGAACAGCGAGATCAGCCGGGCGGACAGGTCGTCGGCGATCTCGTCCAGCGAGAGCTTCACGCCGGAGCGGGTCGGATACTCCACCTGCAGGTCGTCGCCGAAGAACGCCGCGTAGTCGCGCAGTGCGCTGATCAGCAGGAAGTTCGTCGGCATCCAGATCGGCCCGCGCCAGTTCGAGTTGCCACCGAACAGGCCGCTCGTCGACTCGGCCGGTTCGTAGCCGACGGAGAACTCCTGCCCGCCGAGCGTTACCGAGAACGGCTTGTCCAGGTGCGCGCGAGACAGCGTCCGCAGGCCGAAGTCGGAGAGGAACTCGTCGGGGTCGAGCATCCGGGCGAGCAGCCGGACCACCTGCTCCTGGCCGACCATGGACAGCAGCCGCTGCTGGCGGCCGTCCGGGCCGAGCCGGCGGGTGCCGATCACCTGGGCGTACTCCGGGCGGTTGGTCAGGAACCAGCGCAGCCGGGCGCCCAGCTCCGGCAGCCGGTGCAGGGTCGTGGCAGTGATGCGGGTGGTGGCGGCCAGCGGCAGCAGCCCGACCACCGAGCGGACCTTCAGCGGCACCTTCGTGCCGTCGGCGAGGCGCAGCACGTCGTAGAAGAAGGCGTCCTCGTCGTCCCACAGCCCCTGCTCGTACGCGGCGGCCGCGATGTAGAGGAAGTGCTCGAAGAACTTCGTGGCGGTGTCCACCCACGTCCGGTCGTGCTCGGCCAGCACGATGGCCATGTCGAGCAGGTTGAGGGCGTACATGGCCATCCAGCCGGTGCCGTCGGACTGCTCCAGCACACCGGCCACGGGCAGCGCCGCCGAGCGGTCGAACGGCCCGACGTTGTCCAGCCCGAGGAAGCCGCCCTCGAAGACGTTGTTGCCGCCGGTGTCCTTGCGGTTGACCCACCAGGTGAAGTTGAGCAGCAGCTTGTGCATCACCCGGCCCAGGAACTCGAAGTCCCGGCCGCCGTCGATCTCGAACACCTTGAGCGCCGCCCAGGCGTGCACCGGCGGGTTCACGTCGCCGAACGCCCACTCGTACGCCGGGATCTGCCCGTTGGGATGCAGATACCACTCGCGCAGCAGGAGCAGGATCTGCTCCTTGGCGAAGCCCGGGTCGACCCGGGCGATGCTCACGCAGTGGAAGGCCAGGTCCCAGGCCGCGTACCAGGGGTACTCCCAGGGGTCGGGCATGGAGATGACGTCGAAGCTGGTCATGTGCCACCAGGCGCTGTTGCGCCCGTGCCGACGCCCGGCCGGCGGGGGCGACGAGCCCGGGTCGCCGTCCAGCCAGCGCTTGACGTCGAAGTGGTAGAACTGCTTGCCCCACATCAGCCCGGCGATGGCCTGCCGCGCGACAAGCGCCTCGTCCGCGGTCGCGGCCGCCGGGATCACCCCGGCGAAGAAGCGGTTCGCCTCGGCCCGCCGGGCCCACACCACGGCCTCGAAGCCGTCGCGGAGGTCGGCCGGGGGCGGCGGGGCGGCGGCCGGCGGGGACGCGGTACGGGTCAGCCGCAACCGGATCTGGCGCTGCCCGCCGGCCGGCACGTCGAGCACGTAGTGCAACGCGCCCTTGGTGCCCTCGCGGGCCGGGTTGACAGTGGGGGCGCCGTTGACCACGTGGTCGTTGATGCCGTCCTTGGGGTACGGGGAGCGGCCGGGCAGCCCCCACAGCCGCTCGGCGTTTGTGTCGTTGTCGCAGAGCAGCGGCACCGGGCCGCCGTCGCCCTCCAGCAGCAGTTGGCCGAGCACCCGGTGCTCACCGACCAACCGGGTGCCCTCCCCGGTCAGCCGGGGGATCCGGTCGCCGCCGGGCAGCCCCCAGGCCCAGGTGTTGCGGAACCACAGGGTGGGCAGCACGTGCAGGGTCGCCGCCCGGTCGCCCCGGTTGGCCACTGTCACCACGATGCACAGGTCGGTCGGTGACGCCTTGGCGTAGTCGACGGTCACCGCCCAGTACCTGTCGTCGTCGAAGATCCCGGTGTCGACCAGCTCGTACTCGGTGTCGTCCCGGCCGCGCAGCGCGTTGACCGCGACGAGTTCGTCGTACGGGAAGGCGGCCTGCGGGTAGTGGTAGCGCCAGCGCATCCAGGAGTGGGTGGGCGTGGAGTCCTCGTACCACCAGTACTCCTTGGCGTCCTCCCCGTGGTTGCCGCTGTCGCCGCCGAGGCCGAACATCCGCTCCTTGAGGATCGGGTCCCTGCCGTTCCACAGCGCCAGGGCGAAGGCGAAGGTCTGACGGTCGTCGCAGACGCCTGCCATCCCGTCTTCGTTCCAGCGGTAGGCTCTGGACCGCGCATGGTCGTGTGGGAAGTAGTCCCACGCCGTACCGTGCTCGCTGTAGTCCTCCCGTACCGTCCCCCACGCCCGCTCGGACAGATAGGGACCCCATGCGCGCCAGTCCTGCTCCCCCGAGTCGGCCTGGGCGAGCCGGAGCCGCTCAGCGTCGGGTGGCGAGGCGTCGGAGGACGAGCGGTCATTGATCACGTGCACATCTTTGACGCCGCCGCGGTGCTTGACCACAGCGGCCATTCTCGTCGTGGTGTGTTACACCTCGGCGGCGGTGGAGGAAAGTTGATCGACATTCACTTCGGCCCACAGGTCTGCGGCGACCTGACCAGCGCGTCCAGCCGGGAGTGGCTGGTGCCCGACGGCCTCGGCGGATACGCGATGGGCACCGTCGGCGGGCTGCGGACCCGCCGCTACCACGGTCTGCTTGTGGTGCCGGGTGAAACTCCCGCCTCCCGCCACGTGGGACTCGTGAGCCTCGACCCGACTGTCACCCTGCCGTCCGGCGCGCGGGTCCGGCTCGGCGCCCACGAGTGGTCCTCCGGCGACGTCGACCCGCGCGGCTTCGAGCTGCTGGAGCGCTTCGACCTGGTCGACGGGCTGCCCCGGTGGCGGTGGCGGATCGGCGCGGTGGTGATCGAGCGGGAGCTGGCCATGCTGCCCGGCCGCTCCTGCGTGGCGGTCGTGCACCGGCTGGTCGCCGGCGGTCCGGTCCGGCTGGAGCTGTCCGCCGCGTGCACCTGGCGCGACGCGCACGGCGAGCGGCGGGCCGACGGCCCGACGCCGCAGGTCGAGGCAGTCGCCGACGGCGCGGTGGTCGAGGGCGCGTACCGGCTCGCCGGCCCCGGCTGGACGCCGGACGGGCAGTGGTGGCTGGGCGTGCACCACCGCGAGGAGGCCGTCCGGGGTCTGCACCCGAACGAGGACGTCTGGTACGCGGGCCGCTTCGCCGGCGAGCTGGAGCGCCCCGGCGACACGGTGTCGGTGCGGGCCTGGGCGGGTCGGCTGGACGAGGAGCCGCCGCCGGCCGCCGAGATCGTGGCGACTGCCCGGCGACGCAACCGGCAGGTGGTGGCCACGGCGAAGCCGGCCGATGGGGTGGACGCGACGCTGGCGCTGGCCGCCGACGCGTTCGTGGTCCGTCCCGGTGGCGCGGCGGTCGACGTGGTGGCCGGGTACCCGTGGTTCGGCGCCTGGTCGCGGGACACGATGATCTCGTACGAGGGGTTGTTCCTCTGCACCGGCCGGGCCGCCGAGGGGCGCGAGCTGCTGCGGGCGTACGCGGCGACGCTGTCCGAGGGGATGCTCGCCAACACGGCCGACACCGGCCGGGTGGAGTACAACACCGTCGACGGCACGCTGTGGTTCCTGCACGCGGTGAGCCGACACGTGACGGTCACCGGCGACACCGACCTCGGCGACGAGCTGCTGCCGGCGCTGGGCACTGTCGTCGACGCGCACGTGGCCGGCACCCGGTACGGGATCGCCGTCGACCCGGCCGACGGGCTGCTCACCCAGGGCGCCCCCGGCAGCGCGCTCACCTGGATGGACGCCCGCGTGTACGGGGTGCCGGTCACCCCGCGTACGGGCAAGCCGGTCGAGGTCAACGCGCTGTGGATCAACGGGCTGGCCGGTCTCGCCGAGCTGACCGAGCTGGCCGGGCAGGACGCGGCCGAGCTGCGGCGACGGCACGCCCAGGCGACCGCGTCGTTCCGGGACCGCTACCCGGCCCCGACCGGCTGGCTGCACGACGTGCTGGACGCGCCCGCGCCGGCGTACCCGCTGGGTGGGGCGGCATTGCACGACGACGACGCGCTGCGCCCCAACCAGTTGCTGGCCTGGTCGTTGCCGTTCGCGCCGTTGGAGCCGGACGAGCCGACGCTGCGCCGGATCGCGACCGGGCTGCTCACCCCGCTCGGGCCGCGCAGTCTCGCCCCGGATTCTCCCGAGTTCGTCGGTCGGCACCGGGGTGGACCGGCCGAGCGGGATGGCGGCTACCACCAGGGGACGGTGTGGCCGTGGCTGCTCGGGCCGTACGTGGACGCCTGCCGCCGGGGCAAGATGTCGGTCGATGACGCATTGATCGGCATAGAGTCCCATCTGACCGAATATGGGCTAGGATCGGTAAGTGAGACGGCCGACGGCGTCGCGCCGCACTCCGCGACCGGCTGCCCGTTCCAGGCGTGGTCGGTGGCCGAGTTGCTGCGGGTGCGCCGAAAAGGCCAGTAGCGCTTTACACGACCGCAACGGCGGTGTCTCCGCTGGTTATCTAGGCCCGGGCAGGATTGGCCCCGATCCAGACGCGACGGCGACATCGACTTCCGGTGTCGGTCGGCGCGCGCCCGGGGACAACTCAAAGGGGGCCGCATGTCACCCGACGCCCACGTGATCGACATCCACCCCGCTCGTCAGCTGCGGGTGCTGATGCTGTCCTGGGAATATCCGCCGGTGCTCGTCGGCGGCCTCGGTCGACACGTGCACGCCCTCTCCGTCGCCCTCGCCGCCGCCGGCCACGACGTCACAGTCGTCACCCGCCACGCCGAGGGCGCACCCCTCGAGGAGTACGCCGACGGCGTGCGCATCCTGCGCGCACCCGAAGACCCGGTCACCTTCCCCCTCGCCACCGGCTCCCTCCTGGCCTGGACGATGGCCTTCAACCACACCCTCACCCGCACCGCCCTGCGCGCCACCCAGGCCGGCAGCTACGACGTCATCCACGCCCACGACTGGCTCGTCGCCCACACCGCGACCACAGTCGCCGAACACCTCGACCTGCCGCTGGTCACCACCATCCACGCGACCGAGGCGGGCCGGCACCAGGGCTGGCTGCCCGAGGAGATGAACCGCACCATCCACGGCGTCGAGCACTGGCTCAGCGGGTCATCCACCCGGGTGATCACCTGTTCGGGTTACATGCGCGACCAGGTCAGCGCGCTCTTCGACGTGCCGGCCGGGCTTGTCGACGTGGTCCCCAACGGGGTCGACGACCGGGCCTGGCGGGCCCGCCCACGCGCTGTCGCGTCGGCCCGCGCGCGGTTCGCCGCGGACGGCCCCCTCGTCGGGTACGCGGGACGCCTGGTCTACGAGAAGGGCGTGCAGCACCTCGTGCACGCCGTGCCCCGGCTGCGGGAGCGGCACCCCGGGCTGCGCGTGGTGATCGCCGGCGACGGCCCGTACCGCCCCGAGTTGGAGGCGCAGGCCCGCCGCCTGGCGCTCGGGTCGACAGTCCGCTTCACGGGCTTCCTCGACGCCACCCAACTGCCGGCGGTGCTCGGCGCCACCGACGCGACTGTGGTCCCCAGCCTCTACGAGCCGTTCGGCATGGTGGCCCTGGAAGCGGCCGCTGCCGGGGCACCCCTCGCCGTGGCCCGCACCGGCGGCCTCGCCGAGATCGTCGAACCCGGCGTGACAGGCGTGACGTTCCCGCACAGCGACCCGGCCGCCCTGGCGGGCGCGGTCGACCAACTGCTCGGCGACGAGGTCTTCGCCCGGCGGGTGGCCCGACGGGCTCGCACCATGGTCGGCGAGCGGTACGGCTGGGCCACCATCGCGGCCCGCACCGCCGCCAGCTACGCCACCGCCCGTCGTGAGTACGGCCCGCTCCAGGCCCGCCGGGCCGCCGCCCGACTGGCCGGGGGGCGTGACCGGATCGCCATCCCGGAGGGCAATCTGCTCGCCGCCGCCGACCACGCCGCCTGCTGAGCCAGGTCGGTCGACCGATAGGTGACTTCCGATCCGCTGGTTAGGGTGTACCCCGGACAGCGGCTGAGGAGGAGCGTGCGCAGGTGCTGATCGCCGGTCGGTACCGGCTGCTCGACCTGGTGGGTCGTGGGGGCATGGGTCGGGTGTGGCGAGCCCGCGACGAGATGCTGCACCGCGAGGTCGCGGTCAAGGAGGTCGTACCGCCGAGTTGGTTGGCCGACCACGAGCGGGCCGAGCTGCGCTCGCGCACGCTGCGCGAGGCGCGCGCCGCGGCCCGGCTCAACCACCCCGCCGTGGTCCGGCTCTACGACGTCGTCCCGGTCGAGGGCAGCCCGTGGATCGTGATGGAGTACGTCCCGTCACGCACCCTGCAGGACGTCATCGACGCCGAGGGGCCGCTGGCGCCGGTCCGCGCCGCGGGGATCGGCCTGGCCCTGCTCGGCGCGCTGGAGGCCGCGCACACGGCAGGAGTGCTGCACCGCGACGTCAAACCGCAGAACGTGCTCGTCGCCCACGACGGTCGGGTGATGCTCGCCGACTTCGGGCTGGCCACCTTCGACGGCGGGGACGGGGCGATGACCCGCCCCGGGATGGTGCTCGGCTCCCCGCAGTACGTCGCCCCGGAGCGCGCCGCCGAGGGGGTGTCCACGATCGCTGCCGACCTGTGGTCGCTCGGGGCCACCCTGCACGCCGCCGTCGAGGGCCGCTCCCCGTACGCCCGCAGCAACGCCATGGCCACGCTCAGCGCGCTGGCAGCGGGCCCACCGGACCCGGCCCCGCACGCCGGACCGCTCGCGCCGGTGCTCTCCGGGCTGCTGCGCCGCGACCCGGAAGACCGCCTCGACCACGACGGTGCCCGCCGGCTGCTCACCGCCGCCGCGACCGGCCACCCCGGCCCGCCGGAGCACCAGCCGGAAGCCGCACCCGGCGCCCCGACCCGCTCCGCAGGCTCGGCGGGCTCGACCGGCTCGACCGGCCCTGTGGGCCCGACCTGCTCCGCCGTCTCGGGGGCGTCCGCTTCCGGGGAGCCGGCCGACCAGGACGCCACCATCGCGCTGTCCGAGCCCGGCCGGACCGCCGCCACCAAGGGCGGTGGCGCCGTTCCACCTGGGAACGCTTCGACCGGCGCCCACCCGAGCGCCGAACCGGGCGTCCGGGACCCGACGGAGGCCACAGCCTCCACTCCACCGGCGTCCGAGCGACCGGCCGGGCGACTGGGCCGACGACCCACGGCGCGGCGGGTGGCGCTCGCCGTCACCGCGCTGCTCGTGGCCGCCGCGGCCGGCGTGGGCACCGCGCTGGCCGTCGCCGGTGACGCCCCGACCGACACCGCCGGGCGGTCCACCGCGCCATCGACGAACCGTCCGAACGACGGCGGCGGCCCGAACGGGGGCTACGGCGACGACCGGGGCGGTCCGTACG
Source organism: Micromonospora sp. NPDC049274 (assembly GCF_040678875.1). Lineage (NCBI taxonomy): Bacteria > Bacillati > Actinomycetota > Actinomycetes > Micromonosporales > Micromonosporaceae > Micromonospora > Micromonospora sp. NPDC049274. The sequence goes on along the minus strand of NZ_JBFAQS010000019.1, from coordinate 50,362 downwards.
GCGGTGGCAGTCCCGGCGGTCCGTACGGCGGTGGTGGCCCCGACCGGCCCGGCCCGCCGCCGAATGGCCGCGACGTTCCTCCGCCGCCGTTCCCGTGCGTCCATCCGGACGTCGCGGGCCCGCCGGTCTCGGCCGGATCCCCCGGGCCGGACGAGCGGTTCCGGCCGCCGCCGGGTTGGGTCTGGCATGCCGACAGCACCGGCTTCCGGGTCTCCGTGCCGGCGACCTGGCACTACTCGCGCGAGGGCGGGGTGGCGTGCTTCCAGGACCCGGCCACCGGGCGGGCGTTGAGCGTCGCGCCGGGCGGCGCGGCCGACCCGCTCATCCGACTGCGGTCGGCCCGCGACGAGGCGGCCGGCGCCGGGGCGCTGCCGAGCTACGACGAGATCCGGCTCGCCGCGGGCGGCGGCGGCGCGGAGTGGGAGTGCCGGTGGACGGCGCCGTACGGGCCCGTCCTGCACGCCCGGCGGCAGATCCTCGCGGACCAGCGCTGGACACTGGGGTGGATCACCGACGACAGGGACTGGACGGCCGCCGGCGCGGACTGGACCGCAGTGCGAAACAGTTTCCGACCACCCCGCTGACCTGCGCCGTATGGCCCTGCTCGGCCCTCCGTCCGGCGTGGATCGAGGCCGCTCAGCGGATGAGAAAACCCACAGTGGTGGCTATCGTGTAACTCGGGGTGACCGAGGGGGAGCGGCGGTGCAGCAGTTGCTGATCGCGGGTCGGTACCGGCTGCTCGACCTGGTCGGCACCGGCGGGATGGGCCGGGTGTGGCTGGCCCGTGACGAGATGCTGCACCGGGACGTGGCGGTGAAGGAGGTCGTGCCACCGGCCTGGCTGGCCGAGGCCGACCGCGCCGAGCTACGACTGCGGACGCTACGCGAGGCGCGCACCGCCGCGCGGCTCAACCACCCCAACGTCGTACGCCTCTACGACGTGGTGCACGACCGGGAGAACCCGTGGATCGTGATGGAGTACGTGGCGTCCCGGTCGGTGCAGCAGATCATCAGCGCTGAAGGCCCGGTGAGTCCACAACGTACGGCCCGGATCGGGCTGGCGGTGCTCGCCGCGTTGCGGGCGGCACACACCGCAGGCGTGCTGCACCGCGACGTGAAGCCGCACAATGTGCTGGTCGCCGACGACGGGCGGGTGGTGCTCACCGACTTCGGCCTGGCGACCTTCGACGGCGGCGACGGGGCGATGACAGGCCCGGGCCTGGTGCTCGGCTCGCCGCAGTTCGTCGCGCCGGAGCGTGCCCGCGACGGCGTGTCGGATCCGCGTACCGACCTGTGGTCGCTGGGCGCCACCCTCTACGCGACGGTCGAGGGGCAGTCCCCGTACGCCCGGTCCAGCGCGATGGCGACGCTCAGCGCGCTGGCCACGGAACCGCCGGATCCGATGCGCCGGGCCGGCCCGATGCGGCCGGTGATCACCGGTTTGTTGCAGCGCGATCCCCGGCGGCGGTTGACAGCCATCGAGGCCGAGCCGCTGCTGCGCGCCGCGGCCGCCGGTCACGACGGGCCGGCCGGCCCGGCCCGCTCCTCGGCAGTGGCGGCGGTCCGCAGCGCGGGCCGTTCCGCGCTGGCGGCCCAGGGCGGCTCGCCGGACGACGCGCCGCCACCGACCCGCCCACCGGCGGCCCGCCCGCTGATGACCCGCCCACCGGCCGACGCGCCTTCAACGGCCCGCCCACCGGTGGCTCGCCCGGTCGGCCGACGCGGCCGGTTGATCGCGCTGGGTGGCGCGGCGACCGCCGCCGCCCTGCTCGTCGCCGGGGGTGTCACGGCGGTGCTGCTCAGCCGTCACGACGAGCGGACGCCGCCGTCCGGCGCCGGAGGTGGCGCGACCGCCTCCCGACCGGCCGCGTTCGCCTGCGCGGCGCCTCCACCGCCGACGGCCACCCCGGTGCCGTCGGTGTCGCCGCCCCGCGATGCGCGGTACGGGCTGCTGGAGGGTTGGACCTGGCACGTGGACCCGACCGGCTTCCGTATCGCGGCGCCGGTGGCCTGGGCACGCTGGACCGAGGGCGCGGTGACCTGCTTCCGGGAGCCGAATGGGACCCGGGTGCTCAGCGTCGAGGCGGGGCCGCCGCGGGTCGATCCGGTGGCGCACTGGAAGGCCGAGGAGAAGCGGCTCGTCGGCGGTGGCGCGCTGCCGGGCTACCGCAAGGTGGACATCTCGGCGCTGGACATCTTCGACGGCGGGGCACTCTGGGAGTGCGGTTGGGAGAACGCCGCCGGTGAGCAGGTGCACAGCATCCGGCTGCTCACCAACACCTCGGCCGGGCGCGCCTACACCGTCTCGTGGTTGACAAAAGAGTTCGACTGGCAGGTCAACGCGGCATACTTCGTGATGATCCGGCAGAGCTTCACGCCCACCCTCTGACGCTGTCCAGTGTGGACGACACGACCGACGCCCCTGTGACACGGGCGCTGGCTACAGTGGCGTAGTTTTGGGCGCTCAAGATCCCTGGGGAGGGTGAGCCGAGATGATGGGACCGTCGCACGCGCTGTCCGGCGCGGCGGTATGGCTGGCCGGGTCCTGGGCGCTGGACCAGTTCGCCGACTATCACCAGTCGCCTCTGGCGCTGGCGGTGGGCACGGCGGTCTGCGCGGGTGGGGCGCTCTTTCCCGACCTGGACCTGTCCGGCAAGGTGACACGCAACCAGGGTGGCGCCACCGTCGCCCGCACGTTCGGGGTCTTCTCGCTGTTCGTCGCCGAGGTGATGGAGAAGATCTCCCTCGGTGTCTACTACGCGACGAAGCTCAGCAAGGATCCGCGCCGCAACAACGGGCACCGCACCCTCACCCACACGCTTCCGTTCACGCTGCTGGTCGGGTGGGGCACCACCGCGCTCTGCGCCGCGTACGGCAAGTGGGCGGTGATCACGATCCTGTTCTTCATGTTCGGTCTGGCCCTGCGCGGGCTCTTCGACGAGTGGGCCGAGCGGGCCGGCTGGGTGATCGTGACGCTCGCGTCAGCCGGGGCGGCCTGGTTCACCTTCGCCAACCTGCCGGGCGGGCGGGGCTATCCGCTGATCGGCACGGCCGTCGGGGTGGGCTGCTTCGTGCACATCCTCGGTGACATGATCACCAGAGCGGGGGTGCCGATCCTCTGGCCGATCCCGATCCGCCGCCGCATGTGGACGATGATCGGCCTGCCCAACAGCATCGCACTGCGTACCGGCAGTAAGACCGAGGTCGTCGTGCTGCGCGCCGTCCTGACCGTCGTGGTGGCGCTCTCCACCGTCGGCCTGATCGCCCCGTCGGTGCTGCAGCGGTTCAACATCGACATATGACCGCCCCCGCGCAGCCGTCGCCTCCGGCCGCGGACGCGCGGGTGCCGGAGTTCTGGCGCGCGCTCGGGCTCCCCGGGCTGGCGGACGTGCACGTGCACTTCCTGCCGCCGAGACTGCTGCGCCGCGTCTGGGAGTACTTCGACGCCGCCGGGCCGCTGGTGGGCACCGAGTGGCCGATCCGCTACCGGTGGAGCGACGCGGACCGCGTCGCCCACCTGCGCCACCTCGGCGTACGGGCGTTCAGCGCGCTGGCGTACCCCCACCGACCGGGCATGGCGGCGGACCTGAACCGCTGGACGCTGCGGTTCGCCCGGGACACCCCGGGCTGTCTGCCCTCGGCCACCTTCTTCCCCGAACCCGGTGTCGCCGCGTACGTCGACGCCGCGCTGACCGGCGGGGCACGCCTGTTCAAGGTGCACGTGCAGGTCGGCGGCTTCTCCCCCACCGACCCGGCGCTGGACGAGGTGTGGGGGACGCTTGCCGACGCGGGCGTGCCGGTGGTCGTGCACGCCGGGCACGCCCCGGTGGGGACGACCCACACCGGGCCCGCCCCGTTCGCCGACCTGCTCGCCCGCCACCCCCGGCTGGCCGCCGTGGTGGCGCACCTCGGCGCCCCCGACTACCGGGCGTTCCTCGACCTCGCCGAGGCGTACGAGCGGGTCCGGCTGGACACCACTATGGCGTTCACCCCGTTCTTCGACCGGTTCGTGCCCTTCCCCGCCGACGAGCTGCCCCGACTGCGCGACCTGGGCCTCGCCGGCAAGGTGCTGCTCGGCAGCGACTTCCCCAACATCCCCTACCCGTACGCCGACCAGCTGACCGGGCTCGCCCGACTGGACCTGGGGGATGACTGGCTACGCGCGGTGTGCTGGAACAACGCCGCCACCCTGTTCGACCTCACCTGACGCCCCGCGCCCCCGCGCCCGCCCCCGCGCCCCCGCGCCCCCGCGCCCCCGCGCCCCCGCGCCCCCGCGCCCCCGCGCCCCCGCGCCAAGATCGTCGCAACATCCCGGATATTGCTGCCTCCGGCGCGCGGGAGACAGCAACATCCCTGATGTTGCGCGGATCTTGACCAGGAACACCAAGCGCGGCCGACTGGGCGCGGGGTTTCGAGCACCCACGCCGGTCATGCGCCGCTCGCTGTTCGCGTTCACCCTGCGACCCCTTCCGCCGCCAGGTCGTGCTCGATCCTGGATGTAGTGGCCTCCCCGCGGTTCGAGGGGACTGGATCCTGGATCGAGCACGATCTTGGCCTGCGGGAGCGAGCGAGCGCGCCCTGCGACGGCGGGCGGGGCTAGTTTTCGGCGGCCCGCCCGGAGGGCTCCCACCGGCGGCGACCGGGGCGCGCGACCGGGGCGCGCGACCGGGCGAGGGGCCGGGGCGCGCGACCGGGGCGAGGGGCCCGACTTCTTTTCGACATCGGCAATTGACGACTCCGTAACAGGTGGCCTAGCGTCTGTCGAAACGCTTTGTCGAAACGCTTCGACGTTCGGGAGCGATCCCGTGCTCCCGGGCCGGAGGAGGTGCGCGGTGGCCACCATGCACGACGTCGCCCGCCTCGCGGGGGTCTCGGTCAGCACGGTGTCGTACGTGCTCACCGGCGCCCGGCCGATCTCCCAGGCCACCCGGGACAAGGTCCTCGCCGCGATGGCCCAGCTCGACTACCAGCCCAACGCGATGGCCCGTGGGCTGGCCAGCCGCCGCAGCCGCATCCTGGGTCTGCTGATGCCGATGGACGAGCGCGGCCTGGGCGCGACCGAGACCGCGTTCGTCACCGGCGCCGCCGCCGCGGCCAGCGCCGTCGGCTACCACCTGGTGCTCTCGCCGGTCGGCGGCGGCAACCTCGACGACCTGCGGCGGCTGGCCAGCCAGCGGATGCTCGACGGCGTCGTGCTGATGGAGGTGCAGCTCGCCGACGAGCGGGTCACCGTGCTCCAGGAGGCGGGCGTGCCGCTGGTGCTGATCGGGCGCACCGGCGACACCACCGGGCTCTCCTACGTCGACATCGACTTCGAACAGACCGTGCGGGAGGCCGTCGCGCACCTGGTCGGCCTGGGGCACCGTCGGATCGTCTACGTCAACCACTCGGCCGCCACACTGGCCAGCGGCTACGGCCCCGCGTTGCGTACCCGGGACGCGTTCGTCACGGCGATGAGCGGGCACGGCCTGGAGCCGGTCATGATCCCGGCCGAGGACAGCGCCGCCGGTGGGCGGGCGGCCCTGGCCGCCGCGTTCGCGCGGACGCCGGAGCTGACCGCCGTGCTGGCGATGAACGAGACGGCGATCTTCGGCATCCTCGGCGAGCTGACCGGCCGAGGGCTGTCGGTGCCCGACGACGTCTCGGTCGTCTCGATGGTCACCTCACCACAGGTCGCCGAGCTGGCCACCCCGGCGCTGACCGCGATGACGTCGCCCGGGTCGGCCCTGGGCCGGATCGCGATCGAGGCGCTGGTGCGCCACCTGAACGGACCCGGCAACGAGCGCCACCAGCAACTGCTGCCGTGCGCGCTGGAGATCCGGGGATCGACCGCCGAGCCACGACGGCCGGCCCTGGTCAACGCCGAACCGTCTCCGACGAGCGGGGGCTGACCAGCCGAAACGGCCCGCCGCCGCGCGGCAACGCGACGACGGACCCAGTGAAGTACCGGGCTCGATACTCACGAGGAGGATAGCAATGCAGCGATTTCGCCGGATCGTCGCGGCGATCGCCCTGGCGGCGACCGCGACGACCACCGTGGCCGCGTGCGGCGGCGGCGAGAGCGAGGACGACACCGGGGCCAAGACCCTCAAGCTCTGGCACTACGAGAGCGAGAACAGCGCGATGGGGGTCGGCTGGAACCGGGCGATCGAGATCTTCAAGGCCGAGCACCCGGGCGTCGAGGTGCGCTTCGAGCGCAAGGCGTTCGAGCAGATCCAGCAGAACGCCGGCATGATCATCAACTCGTCCGAGGGCCCGGACATCATGGAGTACAACAAGGGCAACGCGACGGCCGGCCTGCTGTCGTCGCAGGGTCTGCTCACCGACCTGAGCGCCGAGGCCGACAAGCGCGGCTGGGCCGGCAAGCTCAGCCCCAGCCTGCAGACCACCGCCCGGTACAGCGACAAGGGCGTGATGGGGTCGGGCAAGTGGTTCGGCGTGCCGAACTACGGCGAGTACGTCACGGTCTACTACAACAAGGACCTGTTCGAGCGCAACGGCGTCAAGGTGCCGACCAGCATGGCCGAGATGACCGCCGCGATGGACACGTTCGTCGGCAAGGGCGTCACGCCGCTGGGCATGGCCGGCGCCGAGTACCCGGCCGGGCAGCTCTTCTACCAGTTGGCGCTGTCCAAGGCCGATCGGCAGTTCGTCGACAACTACCAGCTCTACAAGAACCCGGTCGACTTCACGGCGGACCCGCTGAAGTACGGCGCGGACACCTTCGCCGAGTGGGTGCGCAAGGGCTACGTGGCCAAGAACTCGGCGAGCCTCAAGGCCGAGGACATGGGCACGGCGTTCATCGCCGGCAAGACCCCGATGATCGTCTCGGGCAGCTGGTGGTACGGCCGGTTCAAGACCGAGATGAAGGCCAACTGGGACACCTTCCTCTTCCCCGGCAACACCCTCAACGCCGGCTCGTCGGGCAACATCTGGGTGGTCCCGGAGAACAGCAAGGCCAAGAGCCTGGCGTACGACTTCATCGACATCACCCTGCGTCCGGAAATCCAGGACCTGATCGGCAACAACGGTGGCGTACCGGTCGCCGCTGACGCGTCGAAGATCAGCGACCCGAAGGACCGCAAGCTGATCGAGGACTTCAACACGGTCAGCAAGTCCGACGGCCTGGCCTTCTACCCGGACTGGCCGGTGCCCGGCTACTACGACGTGCTGGTCGGTGGCTTCCAGGCCCTGATCAACGGGTCGAAGTCCCCGGACCAGGTGCTCGACACGATCGCCAAGCCGTACGCCGACGGCGTCAAGGAGATCACCGGCAAGTGACACGGCGAGCGGCGGGCACGACAGGCACCACAGGCGTGCCCGCCCGCTCCACCGGGAAGGATCTTCCATGGCAGCCTCCGAGACCGTCGCCGCCACATCCCCGACGGCGACGACACCCACTCCGCGCGAGACCCGCCGCGCACCTCGCGGCCGCAAGGCGGCGTACTGGCTCTACCTGCTCCCCGGAGCGGTCCTGTTCGTCCTGGTCATCGGCGCTCCGCTGGTCGGCACCGTCTACCTGTCGCTGACGAAGTGGTCCGGGATCGGCGACCCCACCTTCGTGGGCTTCGACAACTACCAGCGCCTGCTTGACGACGACGTGTTCTGGGCGTCGTTCCGCAACACCGTGGCGATGATCGTCGCGATGGTGGTGGTGCCCACAGTGCTCGGGTTGCTGCTCGCCTCGGTGCTGTTCGACGTCATCGGGCGTCGGTTCAAGCCACGTACCGCCGCCGCGCTGCGGGCCGCGTTCTACCTGCCGCAGGTGCTGCCCGTGGTGGTGGCCGGCATCGTCTGGGGTTGGATCCTGCGCCCCGACGGCGCGTTCAACAGCCTGCTCGACGCGGTCGGCCTCGGCGCGCTGCGTCACGACTGGCTCGGCGACCCGGGCACGGCCCTGCCGGCCGTCATGGCGGTGATGATCTGGGTACAGATCGGCTATCCGGTGGTGGTCTTCATGGCCGCGTTGCAGCGCGTCGACCCGGAGCTGTACGAGGCGGCCGAGGTCGACGGCGCGAACTGGTTGCACCGGTTCCGGGCGATCACCCTCCCGCAGATCCGGCCGGAGACGTTCGTGGTGGCCCTGACCTGCACCATCGCGGCGCTGAAGGTGTTCGGCCCGATCTTCGCGCTGACCCGGGGTGGCCCGGAGAACGCCACGAACGTTCCGTCGTACTTCGCTTACTACACGTTCTTCAAGAAGCTCCAGGTCGGCTACGGCTCGGCGATCTCCACGGTGCTCACGCTGATCATCGTCGTGGTGGCCGGGGTCTTCATCTGGATGCAGGCGCGCAGCGAGCGCCGGGACCGGGGGTTCTGACATGGCCGTCACGCTCACGCCGGTGCCGGTTCGCCGCCCCGTACCCGACAGGCACCACCGCGGCGTCAGCCGCTGGGTCGTGCTCGTCCTGGTCACCCTCGGTGCGCTCGTCATGCTGGTGCCGTTCGCGTTCATGCTGCTCAACGCCTTCAAGTCGCCAGGTGACTACTCGTCGGGCGGGCCGCTGAGCTGGCCGACGGAGTTCTACAGCAAGGGTCTGCGGACGTACTGGACCGAGGTCAACTTCCCCCTCAAGCTGTGGAACTCGGCGCTCATCGCCGGCTCGGTGGCGGTGCTCGGCGTGGTCGTGTCCCTGCTCAACGCGTACGCCCTGGGCATCGGCCGGGTCCGCGGCCGGCTGTGGATCGTCGGGTTGTTCCTGCTGGCCAACATGCTGCCGCAGGAGGCGCTGATCTACCCGCTCTACTACGTGGCCAAGGAGGTCGGGCTCTACAACACCCGACTCGCGGTGATCATCATCTTCACGGTGATCCAGAGCGCGTTCGGCACGTACCTGCTGGCCTCGGTGCTGGGCACGTTCCCCCGTTCGCTGCTGGAGGCCGCCGCGCTCGACGGCGCCGGCAAGTGGACGGTGCTGTGGCGGGTGGTCTTTCCCAACCTGCGGCCCACCCTCGCCGTGCTGCTCATCTTCTTCTTCATCTGGACCTGGAACGAGTTCCTCATCCCGCTGGTCATGCTCATCGACAACCAGACGCAGACGATCCCGGTAGCGCTGGCGTCCCTGCAGGGCGACCGGCTGATGGACGCCCCGACGACAAACGCCGGCGCGTTGATCAGCCTGGTGCCGGCCATCCTCTTCTTCCTCATCTTCCAGCGCACTCTGGCGCGCGGCATCACGGCAGGAGCCGAGAAGTGAAGTTCACCGACGGGTACTGGCAACTGCGCCCGGGGATCAGCGTGCTGCGCCCCGGCACAGTGGAATCGGTCGAGCCGGACGACCGCGGCTTCACCGTCTTCGCGCCGGCCGGTCAGATCACCGGGCGGCGCGACACCCTCAACCGGCCCGTCGTCACCGCCCGGTTCTTCTCCCCCGCCCCCGGCGTCGTCGGGGTGACCATCGGTCACCACAGCGGCGGGCTGCCCCGCGAGCCGCACTTCGGCCTGAGCACCGACGAGGAGCACCCGGTCACCGTCGAGATCACAGGCATCACCGCGTCGCTGACCACCGGCGAGCTGACCGTCCGGGTCGCGCTCATCGACGGCTGGCGGGTGGAGTTCCTGCACGGCGACCGGCTGATCACCGCGTCCACCGCGCGCAGCGTCGGCATCGCCACCGACGGCGAGGGCCGCCGGTACGTGCACGAACGACTCGCCCTCGGCGTCGGCGAGACGGTGTACGGGCTGGGCGAGCGCTTCGGCCCGTTCGTGAAGAACGGCCAGACCGTCGACATCTGGAATGCCGACGGCGGCACCGCCAGCGAGCAGGCGTACAAGAACGTGCCGTTCTATCTGAGCAGCGCCGGCTACGGGGTCTTCGTGGACCATCCGGAGCACGTGTCGTTCGAGGTCGGCTCGGAGGTCGTGGCGCAGAACCAGTTCAGCGTCGAGGGTCAGTCCCTGACCTACCACGTCATCGACGGGCCCACTCCGAAGGACGTGCTGCGCCGCTACACGGCGCTGACCGGCCGTCCGGCCCGGGTGCCCGCCTGGTCGTACGGGCTGTGGCTGTCCACGTCGTTCACCACGTCGTACGACGAGAAGACGGTGACCGAGTTCGTCGACGGGATGGCCGAGCGGGACCTGCCGCTGTCGGTGTTCCACTTCGACTGCTTCTGGATGCGCCAGTTCCACTGGGTCGACTTCGTCTGGGACCCGGCGACCTTCCCCGACCCCGAGGGGATGCTGCGCCGGCTGCACGAGCGCGACCTGAAGGTGTGCGTCTGGATCAACCCGTACATCGCGCAGCGCTCGTACCTCTTCGAGGAGGGCCGCCAGGCCGGATACCTGGTCCGCAACCCGGACGGGTCGGTCTGGCAGTGGGACATGTGGCAGGCCGGCATGGCGCTTGTCGACTTCACCAACCCGGACGCCGTCCGCTGGTTCACCGGCAAGCTCAAGGTTCTGCTGGACATGGGCGTCGACTGCTTCAAGACCGATTTCGGCGAGCGCATCCCGACCGACGTGGTCTGGCACGACGGCTCGGACCCGAAGCGGATGCACAACTACTACTCGTACCTCTACAACAAGGCCGTCTTCGAGCTGCTGGAGACCGAGCGGGGCGAGGGCGAGGCGGTCGTGTTCGCCCGCTCGGCCACCACCGGCGGGCAGCAGTTTCCGGTGCACTGGGGCGGTGACTGCGAGTCGACGTTCGTCGCGATGGCCGAGTCGCTGCGCGGCGGGCTGTCCCTGGCGTCGTCCGGTTTCGGCTACTGGAGCCACGACATCGGCGGCTTCGAGGGCAACCCGGACCCGGCCGTCTTCAAGCGGTGGATCGCGTTCGGCCTGCTCTCCTCGCACTCCCGGCTGCACGGCTCCGGCTCGTACCGGGTGCCGTGGGCGTACGACGAGGAGGCCGTCGACGTGCTGCGGCACTTCACCCGGCTCAAGCTCAGCCTGATGCCGTACCTGGCCGCCGCCGCGCAGGAGGCGCACCGCGACGGCATCCCGATGATGCGCCCGATGATCGTGGAGTTCCCGGACGACCCGGCCGCGGCGCACCTGGACCGTCAGTACATGCTCGGCTCCGACGTACTTGTCGCACCGGTGCTCAGCGCCGACGGCCAGGTCACCTACTATGTGCCCGCCGGCACGTGGACACACCTGGTGACCGGCGCTCAGCTCACCGGCCCGGCCTGGGTGACCGAGAAGCACGAGTTCGACAGCCTTCCGGTGCTCGCCCGGCCGGGCGCGGTCATCCCGTTCGGGGCGCGCTCCGACCGGCCCGACTACGACTGGGCGGACGGCGTGCAACTGCGTCTCTACGCCCCGGCGGAGGGACAGCGGCAACGGGTACGGATCCCGTCGCCCGGCGACGGGCCGGGCGCGGAGTTCGAGGTGAGTTTCCGCGGCGGCGTGGCCACCGCGGAGCTGGTGACGGGCGACTCGTCGGCGTACCACTGCGTGGTCGCCGGCACGGAGGTGGCAGGACGATGACGGCACGTACCTTTCCGGAGAGTTTCCTCTGGGGTTCGGCCACGGCGGCGTACCAGATCGAGGGCGCGGCCAGCGAGGACGGGCGGGGGCCGTCCATCTGGGACACCTACAGCCACACCCCCGGGCGGACGCTGAACGGCGACACCGGTGACGTGGCCGCCGACCACTACCACCGCTGGCCGCAGGACCTCGACCACATCGCCGAGCTGGGCCTGGGCGCGTACCGCTTCTCGATCTCCTGGCCGCGGGTGCAGCCGGGCGGTTCCGGGCGGTTCAACCAGGCCGGCCTGGACTTCTACTCGCGGCTGGTCGACGGGCTGCTGGAGCGCGGCGTCCGCCCGGTGGCCACCATGTACCACTGGGACCTGCCGCAGGAGCTGGAGGACGACGGCGGGTGGCCGGTGCGGGACACCGCGCTGCGCTTCGAGGAGTACGCGTCGGGGATCGTCGCCGCACTCGGTGACCGGGTGCACACCTGGACGACGCTCAACGAGCCGTGGTGCTCGGCGTACCTGGGTTACGGCTCCGGCGTGCACGCGCCGGGGCGGACCGAGCCGGCGGCGGCGCTGGCGGCGGTGCACCACCTGAACCTGGCGCACGGCCTGGCCGGCCGGGTGGTCCGGGAGTTGGCCCCGACCGCCGAGCTGTCGGTGACGCTGAACCTGCACGTGATCCGCCCGGCGTCCGACTCGGCGGCGGACGTCGACGCGGCCCGCCGCATCGACGCGCTGGCGAACCGGGCGTTCCTCGGGCCGATGCTCACCGGGGCGTACCCGGCCGACCTGCTGGCCGACACGGCGGGGGTCACCGACTGGTCGTTCGTGCGCCAGGGCGACGAGAAGGTCGCCGCTGTCCCGCTGGACGTGCTCGGCGTCAACTACTACTCGAGCACGCTGGTACGCGCCTGGGACGGGCACTCGGCCCGCTCGGACGCCGACGGGCACGGCGCGTCGGCGCACTCGCCGTGGGTCGGCGCCGACGACGTCGACTTCCTGCCGCAGCCCGGCCCGTACACGGCCATGGGGTGGAACATCGACCCGCCGGCGCTGACCGAGCTGCTGCTGCGGCTGGGCCGGGAGTACCCGGGCCAGCCGCTGATGATCACCGAGAACGGCGCGGCCTTCGACGACGCCGTGTCGGCCGACGGCCGGATCCACGACGATCGGCGGATCGACTACCTGCGTCGGCACATCTCCGCCGTGGCCGACGCCCGCGAGCAGGGCGTGGACGTCCGGGGCTACTTCGTCTGGTCGCTGCTCGACAACTTCGAGTGGGGCTACGGCTACGACCGCCGGTTCGGGATCATCCGCGTGGACTACGACACCCAGGAACGCGTCTGGAAGGACAGCGCGCACTGGTACCGGCGGCTCGCCGCCACCGGCGAACTGGACCAGGCGCGGGACTGACCCGGGCGCCCGCGACGCGCTGGATGCGCTCGGCCTGAGCCCGAGCGCATCCGGGTTGTCGATGGTCACCGCGTCGGCGGTCGTCCAGCGCCGGCCTCCCTCGACGGGATGGGGACGTCGGCGGCACCGGACCTGCGCGGTGTCATCATCCGTGGGTACCGCGTCATGGCGACACGGCGCTCCCGCCGGCAGACTCGGGGCATGGTTGAGCGGGTCACCGTTGTCGGCTTCGCGGGCGTGCAGTCTCTCGACGTCAGCGGACCGTGGGAGGTCCTCGCCGGGACGAACCGGTACCGGACGGCACGTGGTGACCGCCCCGCGTACGACCTGAGGCTGGCCGGAACCCAGGCCGAGGTGGTGTCCGAGAGCGGCCTGACCATGGTGGCCGGCGCGCTCGGGGAGCCCGTCCGGGCCGGCACCCTCGTCGTGCCCGGCGGCCGTTCGGCGGCCGCCACGGATGAGCACGCCGACCTCGTGGCCTGGTTGCGGCGGTGTCGCCCCACGCGGCTGTTGTCGATCTGTTCCGGCGCGTTCCTGTGCGCACGGGCCGGATTGCTCAGCGGTCGCCGGGTGGCCACCCACTGGTCGCTGTCCAGCGATCTCGGCAGGCGTTTCCCCGATCTCACCGTCGACCACGACGCCCTCTACGTGCATGACGGCCCGGTGTGGACGTCGGGTGGCGTCACGGCCGGAATCGATCTGGCCCTGGCGGTCGTCGCGGCCGACCACGGACCACGGGTCGCCCAGCAGATCGCCCGCTGGCTCGTGATGTTTCTGCACCGGCCCGGACAGCAGGGTCAGTTCGCCGGCCCGGTGTGGTTGGAACGCGCCACCGAGAAGCGGGTGGCGGCCGCGCAGCGCGTCATCGACGCCGATCCGGCCGCCCCACACCGGGTCGACGACCTTGCCGCCGCGTACGCCATGTCGCCCCGGCACTTTCAGCGTCTCTTCGCGCGGGAGACCGGGCTCACCGTCGGGCGTTACCTCACCGAGCTACGCCTGGAGACGGCCAAACGCCTCCTGGTGCAGTCCGACCTCGCCCTCGACACGGTGGCGACGAGGGCGGGGTTCGGGTCCGCCGAGTCGCTGCGACGCGTCTTCGGTGAACGGCTCGGCACGACTCCCGGCGCATTCCGCGCACGCTTCTCGACCCTCTGACCGTAGCCACGTCGTCGACAGGAGCTTCCGGTGATCCACGTCGTCATCCCGCTGTACGAGCGTTTCACCGCGTTGGACGTCATAGGCGTCTACCAGCCGCTGGCCCTCGCCCCGGGCATCGAGGTGGTCCTGGTCGCCGAGCGCCCGGGGCCCGTCCGCGACGACTGCGGGGCGGTGTCCCTCGTGGCCGGGCAGGCGTTCGACGACGTGGAGGCGGCCGACGTTCTCGTCGTCCCGGGAGGACCCGGGACCATCCAGGCCCTCGCCGGCCCCCTGCCGGGCTGGATCAGGCGGATCCACGAGACGACGTCGTTCACCGCCTCCGTCTGTTCCGGCTCGTTTCTCCTGGGAGCGGCCGGTCTGCTTCGGGGACGGCGGGGCACCAGCCACTACCGGGTGCGGCAGGAACTGACCCGCTTCGGCGCCGACCCGACGGACCAGCGGGTCGTCGAAGAGCTGGACGCGCGGATCATCACCGCCGCCGGCGTGTCGAGCGGCATCGACATGGGTCTGCGACTCGTCGAACTCCTGACGGACCGGACGACCGCGGAGGCCGTCCAGCTCTGGATGGAGTACGACCCACAACCGCCCTTCGACAGCGGCCACCCCTCTCGCGCCACCGACGAGGTGATCGCACGAGCGGCGGCGTACGAGAGCGCGGCCCGAGTGGCCACCTGACCTGTCGGGCCGGCGGGTGCCGGCCGCGTGGTCTCAGGTTCCGCTGCGGCGGGCACGAAGCCCGCCCCACAGCATGAGGGCGCAGATGCCGATCAGCACCGGTTCGAGGGCGAAGGCGGTGACCAGCCCGTGCCGGTCCGCCAGGCTGCCGAGCAGGAACGGGGACACGCCGGCGACCACGCCGAGGACCAGCTGCGACCGGGCGTTGGCCTGATCCTCCCGGCCGCCGGCCGCGCCGAGGGTGAGTGCGAGCGACAGCGGATAGAGGTTCGCGATGCCCACTCCGCACAGGAACAGTCCGACGATGGCGAGCACCGGCCGCTCGGTCAGCCAGAACAGGACGAAGCTGGGGCCGGTGATCGCCAATGAGCCGTACAGCAGGGCGACGGCGCGGCCCCGACGGCGGGTGAGCCGCGCACCGAGCAGGCGTCCGAGCAGGATACCGAGGTAGTTGCCGCTCAGCGCGGTGCTGGCGGCCGCGGCGGACAGGCCGGCGTGGACGAGCAGTTGGGGGCCGAAGTACACCAGGCAGAACTCGATCGCCGAGCTGACCGCGGTCAGCACGGCGAACAGCCAGCAGGCCAGCGGCAGGCCGCCGGTTCCCCTGGCGGCGGAGGGCCGCGGCGCCGCCGGTAGCGGGTGGCGGCGATAGCGCAGGTACAGCGCCACGAGGACGACGGCCGGCAGCGCGAACGTGGCCCGCCAGCCCACCGCGCTGGCCGCCAACGCGCCGAGCACCAGCGGGGCGAACACCGCGGACGCGCCGGCAGCGACGTTGGCCTCGGTCAACGCCCGGTCCCGCCGGTCGCCGTGCCGGTCGGACAGGATCGCCTGGAGCACGGTGAGCATCATGGTGCCGACCAGACCGAGCCCCATGGCCCCGAGCAGGGTCACCGGCACGCTCCCGCCGAGGGTGAACAGGGCGGCGCCGGAGACGGTGGCGAGAGCCGAGCACCACAGCAGGGCACCCCGCGCCAGGCGACGGGCCGCCCATACGAACCCGACCGCGGCCAGGGCCGCGCCCGCCGCCAACAGCAGCTGGTAGACGCCGAGCAGCGTGTACGAGAAATCCAACTCGTCGCGCAGAAGGGTCAGCGCCGGCCCGAAGGCGTACAGCCAGAACGTCCAGCAGCCCAGCGCGGTGTACGAGAGCACTGTCGGCGCGTCCCGCACGAACATGTCGGTCTCGGTCCGGGGCGACGGCCGGACCGGCCGCCGCCGCGTTGTGTATCGATACACAGATAGAGTGTGACCCATGAACCACCCCGCGGACAACCCGAAGCGGCCGACCCTGCGCGAGGTCGCGAGCGCCGCCGGCGTCTCGCCGATGACGGTGTCCTACACCTACTCCCAGCCGGGCAGGGTGTCCGCCGAGGCTGCGGCGAAGGTACGCGCGGCGGCGCGGGAACTGGGCTATCCCGGGCCGCACCCGGCCGCTCGTGGACTGCGTCGCGGGCGGGTCGGCACGCTCGGTGTCGTGCTCGGCGAGCGGTTGAGCTACGCCTTCGACGATCCCCAGGCGGCGCGCTTTCTCGCGGGGGTCTCCGACGTGTGTGCCGCCGAGGGCGTCGGGCTCACCCTGGTCCCGATCACCGGCGCGGGCACCGACGCCGAGCGCGTCGCGCAGGCGGCAGTGGACGGCTTCGTCGTCTGGACCACCAGCGACGACGACCCGGTCCTGGACGCCGTAGCCGACACCGGCCTGCCCGCGGTGGTCCACGCCGGCCCGCACCGGCGGGGGATGCCGGTGATCGGCATCGACGACCGGGCCGCCGCCGCCGCGATCGGGCGGATCGCGTTCACCGAAGCCCGCCGCCCACTCGTGCTCGGCTTTCCGCTGGACCGCGGGCGCGCCCGCCAACTGCTCACCGGCGACGCCCTGGTCGACGCGACGTTCCCGGTCACCCGCCACCGGTGGGAGGGCTTCCGGGACGCCTGGACGGACGCGGGCCGCCCGGCCGCGCAGCTGCGACTGGCCGTCTGCCCTGTCAACCGCAGCGCCGAAGGGGAGACCTTCGCCCTGGAGTTGCTTCAGGGCGAAGAGCCACCGGACGCCATCGCCGCGATGAGTGACGAACTCGCCCTCGGTGCCCTGCGCGCCGCCGCGCGAGTCGGCCTGCGCGTTCCCGACGATCTGACGCTGACCGGCTGGGACGACGCGGACGCCGCCGTGGACGCCGACCTGACCACCCTGGCCCAGTCACTGCGCGAGCAGGGGGCCCACTGCGCACGCGTGGCGCTCGGGCATCCCACCGGCGCTTCGGCGCGGCACGAGTGGCACGTGGTGACTCGGTCGACCACCCGCCGTCCACAGTGACGCCGGCACCGCCCGCTCGATTGCCGCGCTTCCCGGTCGTCGACGGCTGACGGCCTACACCCCGACGCGCTGGGGCGGAACCGTGAGCCCGTAGAGCGCCATCAGCTCGGGGGTGTCGACGCGACTGCCGTCGGCCACCGTGTCGCAAGCGATGTCGACGATCTGGTCCTTGTGTGCCAGCAGGTACGGCCGGGCGCCCACGTCGGCGCTGGCCAGGGTCGCGATGCCGGGCCAGTGCCGGCGGCCGAACAGCATCGGGTAACCGCGCAGCCCGTCGTAGGTGGCGCAGACCAGCACATCCGGGTACGGCAACGCCGCCACCCGGCGGACCGCAGCGGCGGTCAGGCCCGGCATGTCGACGGGCACCACCACCACCGCCTCGATCCCCGCGTCGTCCATGGCGGCCAGCCCGGCGCGGATGGACGAGCCGACCCCGGTGCCCCACGCCTTGTTGATCACAACGGTCGCCCTGCCCAGGTCGGCAGTTTCCCGAACCTGCTCCGCGGCGGCCCCCAGCACGACCACGATCTGCTCGCAGCCCGCCTCGGTCATCGTGTCGATCATCTGGTTGACCAGGGGCTTCTCACCCTGGTGCAGCAGCGCCTCGGGACCGCCGATGCGGCGTCCCCCGCCCGCGGCGATGATCATTCCTGCGATCCGGTTCAGCTGCGCCCCCTCAAGCACGGGACCACCCGTGACCGGGCGCCCCCTCCTACGGACACTGCAACGAGGAGGGCCGCGCACGAGTGGCGGGGCGAATAGGAGAAAAAGTGCAATCGTTACGCACCAGACGGCCGCGTCCGTGGATCAACTGAGCAACGAGCGCTCTCCGGGTAGCGGAGGTCTTCGGGTCGTCGACCTCCTTGCCGTCAATGGACAACGGCAGAGCGAGGCCGTCGGTCAGGCCGCGTCGGCGTAGCAGTCGACGATGGACAGATCCAGGGGGAAGCGCACCGGAGTGTCGCCGAACAGCAGGGCGGTGGCCCGCTCACCCGCCCGGCGCACAGTCGCCGCCACGGTCTCGGCCTGCTCGGCCGGACAGTGCGCCAGCACCTCGTCGTGCTGGAAGAAGACCAGCTCGGCGCTGGTGTCGGCCAGCTCGGTGCGCAGCGTGGCCAGCAGCGTCGAGGCCCACTCCGCGGCGGTGGCCTGGATGACGAAGTTGCGGGTGAACCGCCCCCGGGACCGGGCGGCTCGCGCCCGAGGGCTCTGCCGGTCGGCCACGGCGTCCGGGTCTGTCGGCCCCTCGTCGGGGTCACCGTGCCCGACCGAGCCGGGTGGGCAGGTGCGCCCCAGCCACGAGCGGACCAACCCGCCCGCCTCGCCGGTGCGCGCGGCCGCCTCGACGTAGCCGAACGCCGTCGGATAGCTGCGCTTCAGCACCGCCAGCGCGGGCACCGCCGCGCCGCCGGTCTGCCCGTACATCGCGCCGAGCAGGGCCACCTTGGCACGGGGACGGTCACCGCCGAACGAGTCCCGGGCGAGCGCGGCGTAGAGGTCGCCGGCGCCGCCCGCCGCCGCCAGCCGCTCGTCCCCGGAGACCGCCGCCAGGACGCGGGGCTCCAACTGGCCGGCGTCGGCGACCACCAGCCGCCAGCCCGGGTCGGCCACCACCGCCCGGCGGATCACCTTGGGGATCTGCAACGCGCCACCGCCCCGGGTCGCCCAGCGGCCGGAGACCACCCCGCCCGGCACGTACTCCGGCTGGAACCGACCGTCGCGCACCCACTGCTCACGCCAGGACCAGCCGTGCGCCGTCCAGATCCGGTACAGCTCCTTGTATTCCAGCAGCAGAGGCACCGCCGGATGGTCCACCCCGCGCAACACCCAGGCCCGGGTGTTGGGCAGCTCCACCCCGGCCCGGGCGAACGCCCGCAACAGCTCGGCCGGGGAGTCGGCGTGCAGCTGGCGGACGCCGAACGCCTCGGCGATCCGGGCCGCCAACTCGGCCAACCGGCGCGGCGGCCCGCCGACCGGGGACGGCTCCCCCAACAGCTCGGCGAGGATCGCGTCGTGCACCTCGGCCCGCCAGGGCAGCCCGGCGACGCCCATCTCCACCGCGATCAACGCGCCGGCGGACTCGGCGGCCACCAGCAGCCGGAACCGACCCGGGTGCTCGGTGGTGGCGACCCGGGCGAGCTGGTCGGCGTACACCCGGGTCAGTGCCTCGATGCCCGGGCCCGGCGGGCCGGGCAGCGTGTCGAAGAGCGCGGCCTGGCCGTGCCCGGGTGGCGCGGCGGCGCGCGGCAGCGGGTCGGCCGGCACCGGAGCACCGGTCAGGCGGGCCCAGGCGGCGGCCAGCGAGCGGGGCTCACCCCAACGGCCGGCGTGCCCGAGCAACAGGGCCTCGGTCAGCTCCACGTCGTGGCAACGCTCGACACGAACCCCGGCCCGCAGCAGCGCCGGGTAGATCGCGCCCGCGGCGGCCCAGACCCACCGCGGGTGCTCGGCCGCCTCGCGTGCGGCCATCGCGGCCGCGAGGTCGCTGACGGTCTCCGTCGGACCGACGGGTCGGCCGGCGGCGTCGAGCGGACGCAGCTCTCCCCCACCGCGTTCGCCCGCCACCACCGCCACCAGCACGAATATGATTCTGCCCTCCCCCTCCGACAGGAAAACGGGTCGGTAGGTCGGGCCGGTGCTCGATAGCGTGGTCCGGTGCCTCCCCAGATCCCGCACTCCGATCCCGGCACCCCCGACACCCGCGGTCCGATGCGATACCTGTGGTGGCTGGTCCGCTGCCAGCCGTGGCGGGTGCTGCGCGGCAGCGTGATCGGCACGGCCTGGATGGTCGGGCTCTCGGCCCGGCCCTACCTGATCTCCCGTGCCGTCGACGACGGCCTGCGCGCCCGCGACAGCCGCGCCCTGGCCCTGTGGGTCGCGGCGATCGTCGTGGCGGGGGTGGCGTTGTCGTACCTGGGCATCTCGCGACACCGCACGATGACCTTCATCCGGGAGGACGCCAAGGCCCGCTCGGCGGAGGTACTGCTGCGTCAGCTGTCCCGGGTCGGCGCGGCGCTGCAACGCCGTACCGCAGCGGGTGAGGTGGCCACCGTGGGCGGTTCCGACATCGACTGGTCGGCGCAGGTGCTGACACTGACCGGGCCGGGCGTCGGCGCGATCGTCGCGTACGGGGTCATCGCCGTGGTGCTCTGGTCGATCTCCCCGCTGCTCGCGCTCTGCGTGCTGGTGGGGATGCCGGCGGTCGGTCTGGTCGTGGGGCCGCTGCTGCGCCGGCTGGAACGCGCCGAATCCGTCTACCGCCGGCAGCAGGGCGCGCTCACCGCCCGCTCCGGCGACATCGTGGCCGGGCTGCGCGTGCTCGCCGGGGTGGGTGGCCGGGATCTGTTCGCCCGACGGTACGCGGCCCGCTCCCAGGAGCTGCGCGCCGAGGGGTACCGGGTCGGCGCGGTCAACAGCTGGATCGACGCGGCGACGGTCGCCATCCCCGGGTTGTTCCTGGCCGCGGTGGTCTGGCTGACGGCGCGGATGGCGGTGAGCGGCGCCGTCACGATCGGCGAGCTGGTCGCCGTCTACGGCTACGTGGCGACCCTGATCGTGCCGGTCTGGTTTCTGCTGGAGGGCAGCCACCAGTTGATCCGGGGGCGGGTCGCCGCCCGACGCATCGCCGACCTGCTCAACGTGACCCCGGACGACGTCGGTGGCCCGGGTCGCCGGTGGCCGTCCGCCGTCCCCGAGGCGCGTCACCCGCACGCGGCGGCCGCGCCGACCGGCCCCGCCAACCTGCACGACCCGGTGACCGGGCTGACCGTACGCGCCGGCCAGCTGACCGCGGTGGCGGCCGACGACCCGGCGGCGGCCGTGGCGCTCGCCGACCGGCTGGGCCGGTACGTCGTCAGCGACACCACCTGGGGCGGCGTGCCGCTGGCCCAGGTCGCCCTGGACGAGGTCCGTGCCCGGATCCTGGTCGCCGACCACGACTCGTACCTCTTCGCCGGGACGCTGCGCGACGTCCTGCGCCCCGGAACCGACGACGAACGGCTCGGCGACGCCCTGCGGACCGCCTCGGCCGACGACATCGTCGACGCCCTCCCGGCCGGGCTGGCCACGCCGCTGGACGCCCGGGCCCGGACGCTCTCCGGCGGTCAACGCCAACGGATACGCCTGGCCCGGGCGCTGCTCGCCGAACCGGAGGTGCTGATCCTCGTGGACCCGACGTCGGCCGTGGACGCGCACACCGAGGCACGGATCGCCGAGCGGCTGACGACCGCTCGGGCCGGCCGGACCACAGTGGTGCTCGCCACGTCGCCGCTGCTGCTCGGCCGCGCCGACGTGGTAGCGCTCCTGAGCAAGGGCGGAATCACCGCCACCGGCACCCACGACGGCCTGCTCGAATACGTGCCGGCCTACCGGCACCTGGTGGCCCGGGGCAGCGCGGATCTCGACCAGGCCACCGACGCCGAGGAGGTCTACCGGTGAGCCGGCTGCCGGTCGCCGACCGGGGCACCGTACGCCGTGCCCTGCGCGACATGATGAGCCGCCATCGCCGGGCCGTCGGCGTCGTACTGGCGTTGCACAGCGCCGCCGCGCTCGCCGGGCTGGCCCCACCCTGGCTGCTGGGCACCATCGTCGACCGGGTCACCGCCGGCGCCGGCGTGGCCACCGTGGACCGGCTGGCACTGGCGATCACCGGCTGTGTCCTGGTCAGCGCCCTGCTCTCCCGCTACGCCCAGTACGCCGGCCACCGCTTCGCCGAACGGGCCGTCGCCGAGCTGCGCGAGCAGTTCGTCGGCCGCACGCTCGGGCTGCCCGTCTCGGTCGTCGAGCGCGCCGGGTCCGGCGACCTGGCGACCCGCAGCTCGGTCGACGTGGCGACCGTCGGGACCACGGTGCGGGACGTCGTGCCCGTCATCGTCATCGCCTCGGTGCAGTTGACGTTGCTGTTCGGGGCGGTGTTCCTGCTGCATCCGCTGCTCGGGCTCGCGGCGCTGGCCGGGCTGCCGTCGATCGTGGCGGTGACGCGGTGGTATCTGCGTCGGGCCAGCTCCGCGTACCTCGCCGAGGGCGCCGCGGCGGCCGAGTTGACCGAGGCGTTGACCACCACCGCCGAGGGCGCTCGCACGGTGGAGGCGCTGCGGCTGGCCGACGACCGGATCCGACACGGCACCACACGCGTCACCCGGCTGTGGCAGGCCCGGCGGGCGACCCTCGCGCTGCGTACGGTGTTCTTCTCGGTCGTGGAGGCCAGCTATCCGCTGCCCGTCGCCACGATCCTGCTCGTCGGTGGCTACCTGTTCGCCGCCGACCGGGTCTCGCTCGGCGCGGTGGTCGCCGCCGCGCTCTACCTCCAGCAGGCCATCGACCCGCTGGACCGGCTCCTGCTGTGGACCGAGCAGGCGCAGCGCGGCTTCGCGTCGTTCGCCCGGGTGCTCGGCGTCGGGCTGGTCCCACCGGAGCCGCCCGGCACCACGGCCCCGTCGCCGGGCGAGCGGCTCGTCGTCCGCGAGGCGCGGTTCTCCTACGCCGACGGGCACGACGTGCTGCACGGCATCGACCTGGAGGTGCGGCCCGGCGAACGGCTGGCAGTCGTCGGCCCGTCGGGCGCCGGCAAGTCGACCCTGGCCCGGCTGCTGGCCGGCATCGACGCGCCCCGCCGTGGCGTCGTCAGCATCGGCGGCTGCCCGGTCACCGACCTGGACCCGGCCGAACGCCGACGGCGGATCGCCCTGGTCACCCAGGAGCACCACGTGTTCATCGGCTCGGTACGCGACAACCTCGCGTTCGCCGCGCCGGACGCCTCGGACGAGCAGATGCGCGCCGCGCTGGCCACCGTGGGCGCCGACTGGTACGACGGGCTGCCCGAGGGTCTGGACACGGCGCTCGGCGACGGCGCCCGGCAGCTCGGCGCGGCCGAGGCCCAGCAACTGGCGCTGGCCCGGTTGGTGCTCGCCGACCCGCACACGCTGATCCTGGACGAGGCGACCGCGGCGCTCGACCCGAGCACCGCCCGGCGGACCGAGCGGGCCCTGGCCGCCGTGCTCGTCGGGCGGACCGTCATCGCCATCGCGCACCGGCTCAACACCGCGCACGACGCCGACCGGGTAGCCGTCCTGGCCGACGGCCGGATCACCGAGATCGGCAGCCACGACGACCTGGTGGCGGCCGGCGGGGCGTACGCCGCGCTCTGGCGCTCGTGGCACGCCCACGCCGACGATCGGCCGAGGTGAGCGCCTACTTCACCGCGCCGGAGGTGAGGCCGGCCTGGATCTGACGCTGGAAGACCGCGTACACGATGATCATCGGGAGGATGGCGATCGTCAGCGCGGCGAACAGCCCGGACCAGTCCGCCTCGTAGCCGGCGTTGACCGAGATGTCGGCGATGCCCTGGGTGAGCACCCACTTGTCCTTGGCGTTGGAGAGCAGCACCAACGGAAGCTGGTACTGCGCCCACTGCCCGATGATGTTGAAGATCGCCACGCTGATCAGACCCGGCTTCGCCATTGGCATCATGACCTGGAAGAACAGCCGGGTGTGCCCAGCGCCGTCGATCATCCCGGCCTCGGCCACCGACGTCGGCAGCGTCTTGAAGAACGCGGCCAGGAAGAAGATCGTGAACGGCAGCGAGTACGCGGTGTAGACCAGGATCACGCCCTGGTAGGTGTCCAGCATGCCCAGCTGCTTCACCACGAAGAAGAGCGGCACCAGGGCCAGGAAGACCGGGAACGCCAACCCCGAGACGAACAGGTAGTAGATCGCCCGGTTGCCCCAGAACCGGTACCGCGCCAGCACGTAGGCCGCCATCGAGCCGAGCAGCATGGTGAGGAACGTGCTGCACGAGACCACGAGGACGCTGTTGAGGAAGTACCGGCCGACGTGCGCCTTGGTCCACGCCCGGCCGAAGTTCTCCCACCGCAGCTCAGCCGGGAGCGTCCACGGGCTGCTGAAGATCTCGCTGGTGTTCTTGAACGCGGCGAGGAAGGTCCAGAGGATCGGCACGATCACGATCACCGCCCACACGGCGAGCGCGACGTGCCCCAGGCCGGCGAAGAGCCGTACCTCCGAGCGGGGGTCCTTGCCGCGCCGGCCGCCGGGCGCGGACGGGCCGCCGGTCTTCGGCGGTAGGGCCGCCGGCGTCGGCGGCAGCGTCGACTGCGGGTTCATCAGTACTCCACGCTTTCCCGCTTGGTGAGCCGCAGCGTCAGCGCCGCGAACGTGAGGGTGAGGAAGAACAGCGCCACGCCCATCGCCGAGGCGTAGCCGTACTTCGAGTAGACGAACGCGTTGCGGTAGATCTCCATGGCCAGGACTGTGGTGGCGCCGTCCGGGCCACCCCCGTCCACCGAGAGCACCGCCACGATGGCGAACGCGTCGAACGCCGCGATGCCCAGATACACCCACGCGACCTGGAGGGTGTCCCAGAGCAGCGGCAGGGTGACCCGGAAGAACAGCGTCACCCTGCTCGCCCCGTCCATCTCCGCGGCCTCGTAGATCTCACCCGGGATGGAGGCCATCCCGGCCGAGAAGAGCACCACGTAGAAGCCGACGGCCTGCCAGACCAGCACCGCGAGGATCGACCAGAGGGCCAGGTTCGGCTTGACCAGGAAGAGGATCGGGTCCAGGCCGAGCTTCATCAGCACGCCGTTGATCAGACCCGACTCGTTCGGCCGGTAGACCATCTGGAACAGCACCGCGATGATCGCCACCGCCAGGACCTGGGGGAAGAAGAACACCACCCGGTAGAACTTCGCCCCCCAGACCCCCTGGCGTTGACCGCCGCTGCTCTTGCCGCCCACGTTGAGCAGGAAGGCGAAGAACAACGCGATGGCGATGGTGATCAGCGGCAGGGCAAGCAGCAGTACGCCGTGGTGCTGGACCGCCTTCCAGAAGGCGCCGTCGTCGAGCAGCCTCCGGTAGTTGTCGAAGCCCACCCACTGCGGGGCGGAGAGCCCTCGCCAGTTGGTCATCGAGATCTGGAACGCCTGCGCGTACGGCCAGATCACGAATGTCACGTACAGCGCGACCGGGGCGAACAGGAACCCGATCACGAATGGATACTTGCCGTGCCGCATGACCCTAGCTCCGATCGATCAGCGCTTGAACTTGGCGACCGAGCTGTCCTTCTTGATCGCGTCGGCGCGCTTCTGGATCCGCTCCACGAAGGCGTCCGCGTTGATCCGGCCGAACATCAGCTCGTTGGTGGCGCTGCGCGCCTCCGTGTCGAGCTCCTTGTACCAGCCGTCGAAGTACAGGTTGAACACGTCCTGCCCGGCCGCCTTGAGCGCGGCCTGCGAGCTGGCCACACCGGGCGGGAAGGCGAAGCCCTCCGAGCCGGCGGTGACCACGGTCGGGGCCTTGACCACCTCGGTGAAGCCCTTCGCGCCCGCCTTGGACAGCATCTGGCGCATGTACTCCAGGCCGCCCTTGGGGTTCTTGCTCTTCGCCGAGACGAAGTAGCCCTCGCCCGCGGTGGCCCGCAGAGCCGTCGCCGGCAGCTTGTCCGACGCGGTGAGGCTCGGCACCGGCATGAGCTGGTAGTCGAAGCCGGCCGGGGTGTCCTTCTTCTGCTCGCCCTCCAGCCAGTCACCGCTGGGGTACAGGGCCACCTTGTACTGGTTCTGCCGCAGCTGCACGTCGGTGTGCTTGAGCCCCTCGAAGCTCTTGTCGCTGAACTTCGCCCCGACCTCGGCCCACGCCGTGGCCGCCTGCTTGACCGCGTCCTGCTTCCAGGCGCCGTCCTCCAGGTTGTCGATGTTCTTCAGCACCTCGACGCCACCGAGCTTGGCGGCCTGGGTGAGGATGACGTTCCACTGGTAGTACGCCGCGTTCGCCCCGGCGTAGCCGTACGGGGTGATGCCCTTGGCCTTGATGGCGGTGAGCAGGGTGATGAACTCGTCCCAGGTCTTCGCCGGCGCCCAGCCGTTGTCCTTGAAGAGCTTGGCCGAGTACCAGATGCCGAAGACGGTGGAGACGTAGTACAGCACGTACGGCTTGCCGTTGAACGAGCCCGCCTCGACGGTGCCCGGCACGACGGTGTCGCGGACCTTCTTGGCCGGGTCGTCGACCGACGGGGCGTCCCACAGCTCGGTGAGGTCCTGGAGTTGGCCGTCGGCGACAAGCGCGCCGAAGTCCATCAGCTTCTCGCCCGAGTTGTTCACGAACTCCGGCGGGTTGCCGGACGCGAATCGCGGCTGCAGGACGGTGGAGACCGCCTGCGTGGACTGGTGCTTGATCTCCGCCTTGGGGAACGCGGTCTTGTACAGCGGCTCGTGCACGTCGGTGGCGTACTTCTCGCCGTAGCCGCCGTTGAAGATGATCACCTCGATGGGCGCGTCCTCCTTGACGCCCAGCGGGTTCTTCTCGCTCTTGGTGCCGCCGGCGACCTGCTCGTTCTCCTTGTCACCGCTGCTCGTGGCGCAGGCGCTGAGCAGGCCGATGGCCGGGGTGGCGAGCATGCCCACGGCGGCGGCGCGACGCAGCACCGTGCGACGGTCGAGTGCGGCCGGGTGCTCGGGGGTAATCGACATCGTCGTCTCTCCTTGTGGAATTCGGGTCAGGCGGTGCGCCGGAGACGTCCGGCGTACCGCGACTCGAGGGCGTTGTTGTGCTCGTCCCCGCCGGGGACGTTGGCGGAGAGGTAGATAGGGGGTACCTCCCCGGCCTGGTGGAACCGTCGTACGACCTCGGCGGTCAGCAACTGCGCCAGCAGCGCCGTGGTGACCGAGGAGACCGCACAGACCGCGCCGCCGCCCTCGAGCGGCAGCAGTGCGTCACCGTACGGCGCGCCGTTGTCCAGCACGACGTCGGCGAGGTCGGCGAGCCGTTGACCGGACGGGTGCCGTGGCGCCACCCGTGCGGTGTGCTCGACCGAGGTGACCGCGATCAACGGGTGACCGCGCTCGGTGACCAGCGCCGCCAGCTCGACCACCGAGCCGTTGATGCCGGACTGGGACGCCACCACGAACACGTCGCGCGGCTGGGGCGCCGCGAGCGCGTAGATCTGGTGGGCGATGGAGGGATCGCGTTCCAGCTTGGGGTCGGCGAGCACGTCACGCGGGGCGTCACCGTGCACCACCAGATCCCGTACCGAGAGCCGGTTGGTGGGGACCAGCCCACCGGCGCGGGCGACCAGCTCGGCGGCGAACGCCTCGGAGTGCCCCGCGCCGAACGCCTGGAGCACCCCGCCGGAGCGCAGGCTGTCGGCGATCAGGTCGGCGGCCCGGGTGATCCCGTCGGCCTCCGAGTCGAGCAGCCGGTCGAGCACGGGGCGGACGGCGTCCGCGTACCCCTGGGCACTGATCATGAGAGGGTTCCCTTCGCGGCCTTGTGCCCGTCGACGGCCTGCGCGGTACGGCGGAAGGCCGCGTGGGCGCGGTCGTGGGTGCGCTGGGCGACGGCGATGTAGAGCAGGTCGAGCACCACCAGTTGCGGGTGGCGGGCGGAGAGCGCGTCCGGCCGGAAGGTGGTGGCCTGGCTCGCGGTGAGCAGCACGATGTCGGCAAGCTCGGCCAGCGGTGAGCGGGGAAAGCCGGTGAGGGCGAGAGTGGTGGCGCCCCGGCTGCCCGCCTCGGCGAGCATCTCGATGGTCTCCCTGGTCTGCCCGGTGTGCGAGATGCCGAGCGCGACGTCGCCGACACCGAGCAGCGCGGCGCTGGCCAGCCCCTCGTGCACGTCACTCCAGGCCCAGGCGGCCACGCCGATGCGGTGCAGGCTGAACTGCATCTCCTCGCCGACGAGGGCGCTGCCGCTGGCGCCGAAGATGTTCACCCGGCTGGCGCCGGCGATCGCCACGGCGGCGCGTTCCACCTCCCCGAGGTCGAGCAGCGCCGCGGTGTCGTGCATGGCCCTGGTGTCGGCGGCCATGATCTGGTCGAGGACCCGCGCGAGGGGGTCGTTCGGCTGGATCTCGCGGCCGATGTCGACGGTCCAGCCGGCCGAGCGGGCCCGGCCGGTCTCGGCGGCGATGCCCAGCCGCAGGTCGGCGTACCCCTCGAAGCCCATCGCCCGGCAGAAGCGGGTGATGGTGGCCGGCGAGGTGCCGCTGCGCTCGGCCAGCTCCACGATTGTCGAGCGCGCGGCGGCCTCCGGGTCGCTGAGCACGTGCTCGGCGACCCGGCGCAGCGCTCCGGTCAGCTCGCCGAGACTGTTGCGCACCCGGGCCAGCACGCCGTTGGAGGGCGAGTGTCGTCGGTCGGTCACGGGGGCGTCGACCATCGCGGTCCCCGCGACGGTGTCCACCTCGTGATCAACCATGGGACGCCTCACCTTTCCGAAAAGACTGTTAACTGTTAGTGGTAAAAGTTCTTACTGAACGGCCCTCCGTGTCAAGACTGTGGGCGAAGTTTTCAAACTGTTACCTGGCGCACTGGCCCTCGCGGCCGCCCGAAGTTGCCCTACGCGGCCGCGCCGACCAGCATGAACAGGCCCAGTACCGCCAGCGCAAGGAGGCTCGTGCCGATGTCCGACACCGTCGTGGTCGGTCTCGACGTCGGGGGTACGTCCACCCGGGCGACCGCCCTGACCCTCACCGGCGAACGCCTCGGCACCGGTCGGGCCGGCGGTGGCAACCCCACCAGCCACGGTGCCGAACGGGCCGCCGCCGAACTGCTGACCGCGCTGCGCGCCGCGCTCGCCGACGTCGACCCGACCCGGGTGGCCGCCGGCACCATCGGGCTGGCCGGCGCCCCCCGGCTGCTCGCCGACCCCGCCGGCCGGGCCGCCTTCGACCGGGCCTGGCACGACGCCGGCCTACGCTGCCCGTACGCCGTGCACGGCGACGCCCTGGTGGCCTACGCCTCCGGTACCGCCGAGCCCGACGGGACGGTGCTCATCGCCGGCACGGGCGCGATCACCGCGCAGGTCACCGACCTGCGACTCGACCGGATCGCCGACGGCCACGGCTGGCTGCTCGGCGACACCGGGTCGGGCTTCTGGCTCGGCCGCGAGGCGGTCCGCCGGCTCCTCGCCGACCTGGACGCCGGCCGTGCCCCCGGCACGCTGGGCGCGGCGGTGCTCACCGACCTGCTGGGCAGCGCCGACGTCGCTCCCCGCCCTCGCGACACAGTGGACGCCACGATCCAGGCGGTCACCCGCCGGCCGCCGATCGAGCTTGCCCGGCTGACGCCACTTGTCGTCACCGCCGCGACCGACGGCGAACCGGTCGCCACCGCCCTGATCGCGGAGGCTGCCGCCCACCTCGCCGAGAGCGTCGGCCGGATCCGTCCGGCGGGGGCGACGACGCCCGTGGTCCTCGGCGGCGGGCTGCTCACCGCGGACACCCCGCTGGCCACTGCCGTCCGCGCCGAGGTCGGCCGACGCTGGCCGTCCGCGCCCCTGCGCACCGCCGGTGACGGGGCCGCCGCCGCGGCCTGGCTCGCCGCCCGCGACCTCCCCGAGGTCACCGACCCAGCGGCCCTACACGCCCGACTCTTCCCCAACCCCTGACCCACCCACCCACCGCCCCGGGCCGCCCCCGCGCCGCCCCGGGGCCGCACCGCGCCGCCCCGCCCAGGATCGCGCTCGAGCCAAGATCCGCGAAATTGCTGCCTCGACGAGCCGTGCAGCAGCAGTTTCACCGAAGTTGCGCGGATCTTGGGTGGGTCGGGTGGGCGGGGCCGGCTCTGGAGGGCTGGCCGGGCGGCCGGTGGGATGATCGGGATCGGTCAGTAGTGACTGTGTCCTACTTGAGTTGGCCGGCGGTGAGGCCGGCCTGGACCTGCCGCTGGAAGGCCACGTAGATCGCCAGCACCGGCAGCACCGCGATGCTCAGCCCGGCGAAGAGTCGGGCGTAGTCGCCCGCGTAGCCCTGGCTCACCGACAGCGCGAACAACCCCTGGGCGAGCATCCACTTGGACTCGTCGCCCTGCATCAGCACCTGCGGCAGCAGGAACTGGTTCCAGTGGCTGAGGAAGTTGAAGATCCCCACGCTGATCAGTCCCGGACGTGCCATCGGGAGCATCACCCGGAAGAACAGCCGGAAGTGACCGCAGCCGTCGACCATGGCCGCCTCCGCCACCGAGGTCGGCAGGGTCCGGAAGAAAGCGGTCAGGAAGAACACCGTGAACGGGAGCGAGTACGCCGCGTACACCAGGATCAGGCCGGTCCAGGTGCCGAAGAGGCCGGCGTTGCGGACCACGAAGAACAGCGGCACCAGTGCGAGGAACACCGGGAACATCAGGCCGCCCACGAACAGGTAGTAGAAGATCTGCCGGCCACGGAACTCATAGCGGGCGAAGACGTACGCGGCGGCGGCGCCCATCAGCATGGTGAGGCTCACCGAGCCGGTGACCACCACGAGGCTGTTGAGGAAGTACCTGCCGATGTGCGCCCCGGTCCACGCCCGCGCCCAGTTGTCCCAGCGCAGTGCCTCGGGTAGCCCCCAGGGGTCGGCCAGGATCTCGCCGTTGGTCTTGAACGAGCTGAGGAACATCCAGAGCAGCGGCAGGACGGTGAGCAGGCCCCAGAGCAGCAGGAAGCCGTGCGAGAGAGCGTTGGCGACGCCGAGTTCCCGGCGGACCGGGCGGTCCCGACCGGCGGCCGGCGTCGGCGCGGTGACTGTGGGCTGGTCCATTGTGGTCACGAGTACTCGATCCGATCGCGCCGGCCGACCCGCAGCGACAGCACCGCCACCGAGAGGGTCAGGAAGAACATCACCACGCCGATCGCCGAGGCGTAGCCGAACTTGGTCTCGCTGCCGAAGGCGGTGTCGTACATGCGGACGCCGATCACGTCGGTGGAGAAGTTCGGCCCGCCGTTGGTCATCAGCTGGACGAGGATGAAGCCGTCCAGGGCGAAGATCGCCAGGTAGACCCAGGCGACCTGCACGGTGTCCCAGAGCAGCGGCAGGGTGATCCGCCGCAGCGTGGTGAAGCGGGACGCGCCGTCGAGCAGCACCGCCTCGTAGATCTCCTTCGGCACGGCCGACATCGCGGCGCCGAACAGGACGACGTAGAAGCCGACGTTGCTCCACACCATCACCGCCAGCACACACCAGAAGGCGGTCGCGGGGTCGCCGAGCCAGGTCGGCGCGGGCAGGCCGACGGCGTGCAGCGCGCTGGTCAGCAGCCCCTTGTTGGGGTGGTAGACCTCCTTGAACAGCAGCGCGATGATCACCACGGAGAGCACCTGGGGAAAGAAGTACACGGTGCGGTAGAAAGCGCCGCCGCGTACCCCTGTCACCCCGGCGCGGCCCCGGCGCCCGCCCAGGGCGAGCATGGTGGCGAAGAAGAGCCCGAACCCGATGGTCAGCACGGGCACCAGTGCCAGCAGGATCGCGTTGTTCGTCAGCGCGTTCCAGACGTAGTCGTCGTGCCACAGGGCCTTGAAGTTCGCCAGGCCGACCGGGTTGGCGTCGGCGGAGTAGCCGAGCCAGTCGGTGGTGGAGATCTGGAACGCCTGCAGGTACGGCGAGACGACGAAGAAGACGTACAGCAGCACCGGTGGCACCAGGAACGTGACGATCAGCGGCCACTTGCCATGTCTCACGAGGGGACCCCTTCCGTTGGGTACGGCCGGTGGGGGTGGATCTCTCCCCCACCGGCCGGGCGGTCAGGCCGCTCGCTTGTACTTCTTGATCGAGCTGTCCTGGGCGATCGAGTCGGCGCCCTTCTGGCACTGCTCAAGGAACTCCGCCGGGCCGATCCGGCCGCTGAAGAACTCGCCGCACGCCGCGTCGACGAGATTGCGCTCCAGCTTGCGGTAGTAGTTGTTGTAGACCCAGTTGAAGCCGTTGGCGCCGGACGCGTCGAGCGCCTTGACCACTGTGTTGAGCCCGTACGGCAGCTCGACGCCCTCGCTCGCGCCGGCGACCACGGTGAGGCTGGCGACCTTCTTCGTGAAGTCCTGGGCGCCCTTGCGCGACAGCATGGTCCGGAAGTACTCCAGGCCACCGGCGAGGTTGCGGGCCTTCGCGGGCACCATGAACGGCTCACCGGCGGTGCCCCGGATCGCCTCGAACGGCAGCTTGTCGCCGCTGCCCAGGCTCGGGGTGGGCGCAATGGTCATGTTGAACCCGGCAGGCGTGACGTCCTTCTGCTCACTCTCCAGCCAGGAGCCGCAGGAGATGAAGGCGGCCTTGCCCTGGCACCAGGCGGTCTGCGACTGCTTGTGGTCCAGGCCGGGCGAGCCCTCCAGGATGAACTTGTCCTTGATGATCTGGTGCCACGCGTCGGCGGCGGTCCGCATCGAGTCGGACTTCCAGGCGTTCGGCTCCAGGTTGTCGATAGCGGTCGCCACCGACGGTCCGCCGAGCTTGATCGCGGTGGCGATCAGTGGCCAGCTCATGTAGCGCGGGTGCAGGCCCGCGTACGTCCAGGGGGCGATGCCGGCGGCCTTGATCTGCCGGCAGAGGGCGATGTGCTCGTCCCAGTTCTTGGCGTACGACCAGCCGCGGTCGGCGAAGAGCTTGCTGGAATACCAGATGCCGTACGCCGTGTAGGTGTAGTTGAGCACCAGGAACTTGCCGTCGTACGAGCCGACCTCGACCGCGCCGGGCAGCAGGGTTTCGCGGACCGTCTTGCCTGGCACGTCGAGGCTCGGCGCGGCGAGCAGGTCGCCCAGGTCGGCGATGGCGTTCTGGCTGACCAGGCCGTTGAAGTCGATCTGGCCGGCGCCGGAGTTGTTGACCACGTCGGGCGGGGTGCCGTCGACGAAGCGCGGCTGGAGGGTCTTGCTGATCTCCTGGGTGGCGGAGTGCTTGATCTTCGCCTTCGGGTACTTCTCGGTGTACATGGCCTCGTGGGCCTTGGCGTACTCCTCACCGAACCCACCGCCGAAGATCACCACCTCGAGCGGGGCGTCCTCCTTCACGCCGAGCGGGTTCTCGGCGCTCTTGGTGCCCTGGTAGGTGCCGGCATCGCCCTTGTCACCGCCACCGCCTGTCGCACAACCGGCCAACAGGCCGGCGGCGGGGGTGGCCAGCAGGCCGGCAGCGGCACTGCGCCGCAGGATGTCACGCCTGTTCATCAGGTCTCCTCGGGTCGGGTCGGGCGGATCGCCGGAAGTGGGGGAAGGTGTCCGCCGCGCGAGGCACGTCGATTCTCTTCAGTTAACGCGTTGTTGCTGAAGAATTTCTACGACAGCGAGGCCGCGACTTCAAGTCCTGAGGGTCGAACCGTTATCACCACCGCCTGCGGTGACCGTTCAGATCGGGGTGGGGAGCCTCGCTGGCCGGGGTCTCCTACCCTGGGTCCGTCCACTCTCGCCGGGGAGGCACGCGATGCGTATCGACGAGACCATCGCCGCGCTGGAACGCGTCGCCGCCCGCGAGGTGGGCCGAGGCAGCGAGGCGCTGGCCGCGCCGGCGGCCGGCGGACTGTCGGCCGCCGCCCGGTCGCTCGCCGCCGGCGCGCCGGACGCCGCGGTGTTCACCGGGTTCTTCATCCCCGGCGCCGAACCGCCGGCCGCGGAGACCGACGGCCCGCTCGGCGCGGTGCAGATCGCCGCCGCGCTGCGCCTGCTCGGCGGCCGGTGCCGGCTCGTCACCGACGAGCCCTGCGCGCCGGTCGTCGAGGCCGCAGTCGCCGCCGCCGCGCCGGGCCTGCCGGTGGACGTCGCGCCACTGCGGGGGTACGAGGAGTGGGCCGCAGCCCTCCTGCCCCGCTACGGTCGGCTGACGCACCTCATCGCCTGCGAACGGGCCGGACCCGGAGTGGACGGGCGCCCCCGCAACATGCGTGGCGAGGACATCGGCGCGCACACCGCGCCCCTGGACCGGCTCTACCGCGCCGGGTCGGCCTTTCGGATCGGCATCGGCGACGGCGGCAACGAACTCGGCATGGGCCTGCTGCCGGCGGACCTGATCGGACGGGTGGTCGCCTCGGGCGAGCGGATCCGGTGCGTGGTGGGCGCGGACGCGCTGCTCGTCGGCGGCACCTCCAACTGGGCCGCCGCCGCCCTCGTCGGCGCGCTGTCGCTGCTGCGCCCCGAGGTGCCCGAGCTTCGGACGCTCCTGAAGCCCGCGTGGTCGTACGACCTGCTGACCGCGATCGTGCGCGCGGGCGCGGTGGACGGGGTACGCCGCCGCCCCACCCTCAGCGTCGACGGCCTCGACTGGCCCGCGTACGCCGCACCGCTCAGCGAGATCGCCGAGCTGGTCAGGGCAGGCCGGTAGGGGTGGGAGGATCGGCCGCCGGCCGCAGCGGTCTCGACACGCGTCTCGGCGGGCTGGCCCCGGCGGCTCCACGGGAGCGCAGCGGCAGGTGCAGGGCGGCGGCGACCACCGCGAAGGCCACCCAGCCGGCACCCAGCGCGACGGCCGGCGAGACACCCTGCACGTAGTGGTACGCGGTGAGGAAACCGACAAGCGCGAGGCTGTTGCGGACGAAGTGCCCGCTGAACTCGAACAACTGACGGCGAGCCTCGACGGCGACCAGGACCCCCGAGTACGGGAACGTCACCACCATGCCGCGCAGCACCGTGCCGAGCAACGCGGTGAGGATCGCCCCCACGAAGATGACCACCAGCTTGAGCAGCGCGGGCAGACCGTCCGTACGCGTCTCGGCGACGGCGACCGGGTCGTCAGCGGCTGCGGTGCGCAAGCGGGCGCGACGGCGCAGCAACAGCACGGCCGCCAGCCAGAGCACGAGAGTGGCGGCGAGGGCGACCTCGAACGGGATGTCGACGGCCAGCAGACCGGCGCTCAGCGCCACGTACACACCGATCCCCGCGCCGTCCGCCAGCAGGATCGGCCAGCGCATCCGCTGGTGGGTGACCGCCACGGTGACGAAGAAGAGGTTGAGCCCGAGCACGCCGAGCACCTGCGCGCCGCCCACCCCGTACGGGGTGCTGACCAGGGCGAGCGTCATCGGCAACGGCAGGCTGTAGACAAGCGCCCGGAGCCGGACCGAGCGGATCACGCTGACCGCCCAGACCACGACAGTCACCAGCAGGACCGCGCTCCACGTCATGGCGTCCCCGTCTCCGCCGTCAGTCCTGGAAGGTCGCGGCGTTCACGCAGACGTCGAACACGCGACCGAGACGCTCGACGTCCGCCCGGTTGACCGAGAACTGGTTCTCGCCGATCTCCCCGTGCGCGGTCATCCGGGCCTCCCAACAGCTCGACCCGTCCCAGATTGTCAGATTGACGAGGAGCTGTGGACTGACCACACCGAAGGGCAGCAGACCCACCCGCGCCCCGGCCGCGCGTTGCCGCTGCACCAGGTCGGACAGCTCGTCGGTAAGCGTGGCGTAGACGAAGACCCGGGTGATCCGGACACCCCGCTGCAGGGCAGCGATGTTCGCCTCCCAGTAGCGCCGGCCGATCTCGCTGCGCCACCAGCTCAGCTCCCCGCTCACCCGGGGCATCACGTTTGTCAACGCGTCCAGCCGGTGCACGCAGTCGCGGGTCGCGCCGACCAGGTCCTCGTCCTCGTCGCCGCGCCGGATGATCCGCCCCTGCGCGAGCTGCTCGGCCTCCAGCCGGAACTGCTCGTAGCGCCGCTGCGCCTCCGCCGCGACCCGCGTACCGGCGTGCTGCTCGGCCGCCTCCCGCATGGCCCCGGCCAGCTCCGTGGTGGTGTGGACGAGCCACGGCGGGCCGTCCAGCAACGTCCGCAGGTGGAACCGGCGCTCCGCGCGGGCCAGCGAGTCCACCAGCAGCGAGATGGTGATGCCCATCAGGCCGGCCAGCAGCGACTCCACCCCGGAGGCGGCGTTGGTGAGGTCGAGAATGACGCTGAGGCTGATCGACAGCGTGATGCCGACCAACGCCACGGGGTCGGTGTGCGCCACCAGACGCGCGAAACCGTCGGACGCGCCGCCGCGCCCCCGCAACCGCGGACGGGGCACGTTCCGGGGCATGTCACGGGCCAACGCACGTCTCCCCTCAGCCGGTGCCGCCAGGGTAGACGCTGGCCACAATCGCAAGCGCCGCCGAGCCGGGGCGGTAGCATCCGGCAGGTGCAGAGCGCGGACGCGGCTCCGTCCACCGGGACGGTCGCCGAGCAGATCACGGCGGACGTCCGGGCCTGGGTCGACTCCACCCCGCTCCGCGGCCTGGTCCGGCACTTCGGCGGTGACTGGCCGGCCGGCGACCTCGCCGACGTGCTGCGCTTCCTCGACGACTTCTCCGCCCGGCACTGGGACTTCCGGCAGGGGCGGGAACGCCCGGACGCCCGGGAGCCGGCCTTCGACGCGCTCACGTCCAGGCTGGTCC
The DNA here is from genome assembly GCF_040678875.1 of Micromonospora sp. NPDC049274. NCBI lineage: Bacteria > Bacillati > Actinomycetota > Actinomycetes > Micromonosporales > Micromonosporaceae > Micromonospora > Micromonospora sp. NPDC049274. Next base: position 14,262 of record NZ_JBFAQS010000019.1, on the reverse strand, counting down.
TCGACGCGGCCACCGCGCTCGGCATGGCGCGGGCGACGCCGCCGGCCCGCTCGGCGTACGCCCACCTGGTCGTGCTGGGCGGCCTGGCGCACGCCTGCGTGCGTCGCGTCGCGTACGCCTCGCACCTGCTGCGCACCGGCCTGCGGGTGACCGGCGAGGTCGCCGTGCTGGGCAGCTTCCGACCACTGTCCGAGTGGGAACGCGCCACCCTTGCCGACGCGGGGCTGCCGCCGGACGAGACCGAGGTGGACGTGCTGGACACGGCGGTCCGGCAGGTGTTCGGGGTGACCGCCCCGGCCGAGCAGGCAGGCGTCGACGCCGGCCACCCCCACCACTCCTGGTCGTCGCGGACCTACCGGCCGAGGGGCCTGCCCGCGGTACGGGTGCTGGCCGCGCCGTCCAGCGAACCGCACCGGCGGCGCGCCCACACCGCCGACACGCAGCGATTCTGGGCCGAGCACGTCCGGCTCGCGCCGGACGACGAGGTGCTGATGGTCACCGCGCCGATCTACGTGCCGTTCCAGCACTGCGACGCGCTGCGCACGCTGGCCGTGCCGTACGGGTGCCGCATCGAGACCGTCGGGGTGGACCCGACGCTTGCCGACCTCGCGGTGCTGCCCGAGCAGACGCTCACGCCGGGGCGCTACCTCCAGGAGATCCGCTCAGCCATCCGCTCGATGCGCGCCCTGCACGACCAGGTCGCCCGGCGGTGACCCGGGCTCAGCTCGCGGTGTCGGCGACGGCCTGGGCGAAGACCTCGGAGCGGTGCTCGAAGTTGCGGAACCGGCCGTAGCTCGGCGCGGCCGGGGACAGCAGCACCACCCCACCGGCCGGGGTGACCTCCCGGGACAGCCGGACCGCCTCCACCAGGTCGTCGACCAACTCCGTCCGCACCTTGGGCAGGCCGTCGAGGGCCGCGACGATGCGGGCGCCGCTGTCCGGGATGCCGATCACGGTCAGCTCCCGCTCGGCGAGGTGCTCGGCCAGGGGCGTGTAGTCCAGCCCTCGGTCGGTCCCGCCGACGATCACGGTCAACGGCCGCCCCTCGTACGCGTCGATGGCGTGCATGGCCGCGTACGGGCTGGTGGCCAGGGTGTCGTCGACGAAGGTCAAGCCGGACGGGTCGGTGATCTCGGTGAGCCGGTGGGCCAGCCCCTGGAACTCGGCCACCGCGACGGCGAGGTGGTCCTTGCCGGCCACCACGTCCACGCCGAGCGCGTCGAGCACGGCCAGGGCCACGCACAGGTTGCCCTCGTTGTGCCGGCCGACCAGCGGCAGCACGGCGCGGGGGAAGAGCGGCTGGTCACCGAGGTGGAACCACTGCGTGCCGTCCGCTCCGGTGGCGACGTGGGTGGTGTCGGGTCGGCCGGCGCGGACGGCCGGCAGCTCCCCCAGTTCGGCGGCGAGCCGTGGGTCGGCGCCGTTGACCACGATCGTCTGCGGATCGTGGGCGAGCAAATTGAGCTTGTCGCGGTAGTACTCCCGCTCACCGCCGTGCGCGTCCAGGTGTTCGGGGAAGAGGGCGGTGACCACTGCCACCCGGGGCGAGTCGGTGAGGTCGCTGCACTGGTAGCTGGACAGCTCCAGCACGTACAGCTCCGCCTCCGGCAGGTCGAGGGTCGGCACGCCGATGTTGCCGCCGAAGACGTTCGGGCGGCCCATCGCGGTGAGCAGGTGGCTGATCAGGCTGGAGGTGGTGCTCTTGCCCTTGCTGCCGGTGACCCCGACCGTGCGCGCGGCGTGGTCGGCCATCCACAGCGCCGTGCCCTGGGTGACGGGCACGCCGCGTCGGCGCAGCTCGATCAGCCAGGGGTGGGTCTGCGGCACGCCGGGCGAGCGGACCACCACGTCCGCGGCGGCCAGCCGGGCGAAGCCGGCCTCCCCGGTGACCAGCGGGGCCGCCTCGGCCAGCGGGCCGTCCCAGGGCAGGGACAGGAAGTTGGCGCTGTCGTCGACGGCGACCAGCTCGGCGGGGCCGTGCGCGGCGATCGCCGTCACAGCGGCCCGGCCCTCCCGGCCGGTCCCCCAGACGGCGACGGTACGTCCGCGCAGGTCAGACAGGCGCACTGGGCTCTCCTCGGGGTCGCGGCGGCGGCAGGGCGGGGGCCCGGTCCGGACACGGCCGGACGAACCAGGGCCTAGTATGGCGTGTGCCCAACGAGCAGCTCCGGCGGATGGACGCCTTCACCTTCCCGTCCTACTCGATCGACTTCGCCACCGGCGAGGTGTTGTTCGACTACGCGCTGACCGGCCCGGCCGGTGAGCAACGGTTCACCGAGGTGATCACCCTTCCGCTGCCGGCGCAGCCGCCGTCGGACGAGACCGTGGCTACCCTCGGCCGGGTGCTGGAGGTGCTGCACCTCGTCGCCGGGGTCAGCTACTACAAGACCGCCGCGCCGCCCCGGCTCGTACTGCCGGCGCCGCTGGGCGCGGCCACCGTCGACTACGTCACGGCCGTCTACAGCAAGGGCCTCGCGGAGTACGCGTACCGCAACCAGTTGCCGCACGTGCTCGAGTTGCGCCCGGAGGTGCCGGGCGGCGCACCGGAGCCACCGCGCGTGTACGACGACTCCAACCGTCGCCCCCTCTCCGCGGTCGGCGGCGGCAAGGACTCGATCGTCAGCCTGGAGGCGCTGCGCCGAGCCGAGCTGGACCCGGTGCCGTTCTCGGTCAACCCGAACCACGTCATCGTCTCGGTCAACGAGGCGTCCGGGCTCACCCCCCTCTCGGCCCGGCGGCGCATCGACCCGGTGCTGTTCGACCTGAACGCGGCGGGCGCGCTGAACGGGCACATTCCCGTCACCGCCATCAACTCGCTGATCGCGGTCGCGACGGCGGTGCTGCACGGGCTCGGCCCGGTAGTGATGTCCAACGAGCGCTCCGCGTCCGACCCGAACCTGGTCTGGAACGGCCACGAGATCAACCACCAGTGGTCCAAGGGCGTCGAGGCCGAGGGCCTGCTGCGGGGGGCGTTGGCCGAGCACGCCGGCCTGACCGAACCGTACTTCTCGCTGCTGCGGTCGTTGTCCGAGTTGCACATCGCCCGGCTGTTCGCCGAGTTCACCCGGTACGACGACGTGGTGACGAGCTGCAACCAGGCGTTCAAGCTGCGCGACGCGTCCGAGCGCTGGTGCCGGGACTGCCCGAAGTGCCGGTTCGTCTTCCTCGCCATGGCGCCGTTCATGCCCCGCGAGCGGGTCACCCACATCTTCGGCGGCGACCTGCTGGCCGACCCGGAGCAGATCCCCGGCTACCGGGAGCTGCTGGGCGTGGACGGGCACAAGCCGTTCGAGTGCGTGGGCGAGGTCGAGGAGTCGGTGGTGGCTCTCGGCCTGCTCGCCGAGCAGGACCAGTGGCGCGACGCCCCGGTGATCAAGGCACTGGTCGAAGCCGTACCGGAGACGGCCTGGTCGGCGGTGGCCCATTCGGACGTCTTCACCCCCGGCGGCCCCAACCACATTCCCGAAACCTACGCGAAAGCCCTGACCACCCTGTCCTAACCCCGGCCCGGCCGGCCCCGCCCGGCCCCGCCCGGCCCCGCCCTCGCCCCGTTGATCATGAAGTTATTGCCACTCGCATCGGCGTGTCATGACAATAACTTCATGATCAACCAACCGTGGGTTGGTGGGGCAGGCGCGTCAGGGGGTTCTTACCGCTTCCAGGGCCAGCAGGGCCACGTGCAGGGAGAGGCTTGCCTCTACCGAGTCGAGGTCCACGTCGAGGATGCGGGCGATGCGGGCCAGGCGCTCGTAGAAGGCCGGGCGGGACAGGTGGGCGGCCGCGGCGCCGGCGGACTTGTTGCGCCCCTGCTCCAGGTACGCGCGGAGGGTGTCGAGGAGCCGCTCCCGGGGGTGCTGGGCGTCGTACTGCAGCAGCGGGCCGAGTTCGCGCTCCACGAAGGTCTGCAGCCGGGGCTCGTCGCGCAGCAGGTGCAGCAGCCCCGCGAGGCCCACGTGCGGCAGCCGGAAGATCGGCAGGTCCCGCCGGTCCCGCCGGGCCGCCTCGGCGACCTGCCGCGCCTCGACGAGCGACCGCCGCGCCTCGCGCAGACTGCTCACCCCGGACCCGGCGGCCACGATCACCGCGCCCGGGACACCGCCCCGGGAGCCGTCGCCGGCTGCCGCGCGGCCGGTGCCGGCGTCGAGGCGTACCCGACGAAGGGCGTGGGCGAACGCGGACAGCGCGCGGTCCTCGGCGGCCGGGTCGGGCAGCGCCAGCAGCGCGCCCACCGAGTTGTCGTCGACCGCGCTGGTCAGCGCGGTCAGCTTCGCCTCCCGCAGTGCCTGGCCGACGGCCTCGGACAGGTCCCGCAGCCGGGCCTGGCCGGCCTCCGGGCCGGCCTCTCCGGCGGGGTCGTCGGCCCGCTGGCGAACCATCACGCCGACGAGGTGCCGCCGGTCCAGTGCCACTCCGAGCGCCTTGGCCCGCAGCGCCACCTCGTCGACGGGTCGGGAGTGGTCGAGCAACGCCGTGAGCAGGGTGCGGTGGAGCTGCCGTTCCAGCCCTTCGGCGTCGCGGCGGATCAACCGGCCCAGCGCGAGGGTCGACGCGGCCCGCTCGATGAGGATGGTGAGCCGGGTCGGCGGGGCGACTGTCGGCTCGCCGGCCCGGGCGCTCGACGCATCCCCGCTGGCCGGCCAGCGCAGCAGCAGTCGCCCCCAGTCCTGCCCCCGGGCGCCGACGACAGTCACCAGCCAGCCGCTGTCCGGGTCGTACGCGGTACGCCCGGCCGGCCGGATCCGCCGCGAGTGCTGCTCCCAGCCGTCCAGCAGCAGCTCGGCGCTCTCCCCCGCCGGGTCGTACCCGAGGACCTGCCGGGACAGGTTCTCCAGCACGACGGGGCACCCGGACAACTCGGCGGCCTGCCGGATCACCTCGGACGCGTCGGCGCCCTCGACGGAGAGGTCGGTGAACCGCTGGTGGATCTCCTCGGCGGCCCGCAGCTCGGTGAGCTGCGCGTCGACGATCAGCGCGTGCACCGCCTCGGTGATCCGTACGAACGGGGTGCCCCGGCGCAGCTCGACCAGGGGCAGGCCGCGTCGCTCGGCGGCGGCGATCATCACCCGGGGTACGCCGCCGACGTAGCGGCGGCCCAGCTCGACGACGAGCCCGGAGACGCCGACGTCGGCGAGGTCGCCGATGAACGCGCGCAGTCCCGCGTCGTCGGCCGGCAGCCCGATGCCCGTGGTGAGCACCAGCTCGCCACCGCCCAGCAGGGTGGCGATGTCGGGCACCTCGGCGACGTGCACCCAGCGGACCGGTCGGTCCAGCCCGGCGTCCCCGGCCACCACGCGCGGAGTGCCGTGGCGGACGGGGTCCAGGGCGAGGACCTCACGGACGGTAGGGAACACGGCCGACACGCTACCGTCCGTGACCCCGGACCTCGACGTGCCGGGGCCGATCAGTCGACGCCGAACTCCATGGCGGCGCGGTCGAGGGCCTCGTCGGCGGCGGAGGCGACGCCCCGGGAGGCGATGGCCTCCGCGCCGCCCTCGGGCATCGCGCCGATCAACCCGGTCGAGGCCGCCTGCGCGGCGCCGATCATCCGCTGGGGCGCCGCGCCGCCGACCATGCCGAGGGAGGCGTACTGCTCCAGCTTCGCCCGCGAGTCGGCGATGTCCAGGTTGCGCATGGTGAGCTGGCCGATCCGGTCGGACGGGCCGAACGCCGAGTCCTCGGTGCGCTCCATCGACAGCTTGTCCGGGTGGTAGCTGAACGCGGGGCCGGTGGTGTCCAGGATCGAGTAGTCCTCGCCCCGGCGCAGCCGCAGCGTCACCTCGCCGGTGACCGCCGTGCCGACCCAGCGCTGCAACGACTCGCGCAGCATCAGCGCCTGCGGGTCGAGCCAGCGGCCCTCGTACATCAGGCGGCCGAGGCGGCGGCCCTCGCTGTGGTAGTTGGCCAGGGTGTCCTCGTTGTGGATGGCGTTGACCAGCCGCTCGTACGCGGCGTGCAGCAGCGCCATGCCGGGCGCCTCGTAGATGCCCCGGCTCTTGGCCTCGATGATCCGGTTCTCGATCTGGTCGGACATGCCCAGGCCGTGCCGACCGCCGATGGCGTTGGCCTCCAGCACCAGGTCGACGGGGCTGCCGAACTCCTTGCCGTTGATCGTCACCGGGCGGCCCTGGTCGAAGCCGATGGTGACGTCCTCGGTCGGGATCTCCACCGACGGGTCCCAGAAACGGACGCCCATGATCGGGCTGACCGTCTCGATGCCGGTGTCGAGGTGCTCCAGCGTCTTCGCCTCGTGCGTCGCGCCCCAGATGTTGGCGTCGGTGGAGTATGCCTTCTCGGTGCTGTCCCGGTACGGCAGGCCGCGCTCCAGCAGCCACTCCGACATCTCCTTGCGGCCACCCAGTTCGGTGACGAAGTCGGTGTCGAGCCACGGCTTGTAGATGCGCAGCATCGGGTTGGCCAGCAGGCCGTAGCGGTAGAACCGCTCGATGTCGTTGCCCTTGAAGGTCGAGCCGTCGCCCCAGATCTGGACGTCGTCGGAGATCATCGCCCGCACCAGCAGGGTCCCGGTCACCGCCCGGCCCAGCGGGGTGGTGTTGAAGTACGCCCGCCCGCCCGAGCGGATGTGGAAGGCGCCGCAGGTCAGCGCCGCCAGGCCCTCCTCGACCAGGGCGGCGCGGCAGTCGACAAGCCGGGCGACCTCGGCGCCGTAGCTGAGCGCACGGCCGGGCACCGAGCCGATGTCGGGCTCGTCGTACTGGCCGATGTCGGCGGTGTAGGCACAGGGGACGGCGCCCTTGTCGCGCATCCACGCGACCGCGACAGAGGTGTCGAGGCCGCCGGAGAAGGCGATGCCGACACGTTCGCCGATGGGCAGGGAGGTGAGAACCTTGGACACGGGGAAGATTATTCAACAAGACGCATGGTCATGCAAGCGGATCGTCGCGACCCAGTTCCCAGAACGCCACCGCAGCCGCTGCGGCGACGTTCAACGAGTCCACGCCACGCCGCATCGGGACGACCACCCGCACGTCGCTGGCCGCCTGCGCCGCGGCGGTGAGGCCGGGACCCTCGGCGCCGAGCAGCAACGCCGCCCGCGCGCGCTGCGCCGGGGTCAACCGCTGAATGGGTACGGCGTCCGGCGCCGGCGTCATGGCGAGCACTGTGAAGCCCGCGTCCCGCACCTCGTCGAGGCCGGCGGGCCAGCGCTCCAACTTCGCGTACGGCATCGCGAAGACCTCGCCCATGCTGACCCGGACGCTGCGCCGGTAGAGCGGATCGGCGCAGGACGGCGACAGCAGCACGGCATCGACGCCCAGCGCGGCGGCGCCCCGGAAGATCGCGCCGAGGTTCGTGTGGTTGTTGACGTCCTCCAGGATCACCACCCGGCGCGCGGCGGCGAGCACCTCGGCCGCCGTCGGCAGCGAACGGCGGTGGAACGACGCCAGCACCCCCCGGTGTACGTGGAAGCCGGTGGCCCGCTGCAGCACGTCCTGGGTGGCGGCGTAGACGGGCGCGTCGCCGGTGTCCAGGTCGGCGAGCTGGTCGGCGCGCTTGGCGTCGACCAGGTACGACCGGGCCGGGTAGCCGGCGCGCAGCGCTCGGCGCAGCACCAGCTCACCCTCGGCGATGAACAGGCCGTGCGGGGGTTCCCAGCGGGTGCGCAGCTCGACGTCTGTGAGCGCGCGGTAGTCGGCGATCCGGTCGTCGTCGGGGTCGGTGATCTGGTGGACGGGCACCCGACGATTCTGCCCCGACCGCCGACCCCCACCCCGGACGCCCGCCCCGCAGGGTGTTTTGTCCGGTCGAGAAGGGGAACGACCGATGGCGTACCGGACCCGACGGGAAGGACCAGCCAGGTGAGCGCAGACCACACGGCACCGGGCGAAGAGGGCACGCTGCCCCGACGTCCGACCGTCGCGGACCACATCGTCTCCCGCCTGGCGAGCTGGGGCGTGCGCCGCTACTTCGGCTATCCCGGCGACGGCATCAACGGCATCACCTCGGCTCTGCAACGCACCAACGAGCGCGCCCAGTTCGTCCAGGTACGGCACGAGGAGACCGCCGGCTTCGCCGCCTCCGCGCACGTCAAGTACGGCGGCGGGCCGCTGGGCTGCGCGCTGGTGACCAGCGGTCCCGGTGCCATCCACCTGCTCAACGGCCTGTACGACGCCAAACTCGACCACCAACCGGTGGTCGCCCTGGTCGGGCACACCGCTGTCACCGCCGAGGGCGGCGGCTACTACCAGGAGGTGGACCTCCTCGCCCTCTACAAGGACGTGGCCTCGGCGTTCCTGGCCCAGCTCGACCACCCGGCGCAGGTGCGTCACCTCGTCGACCGGGCGTGCCGCACGGCGCTGTCTCGGCGTACCGTCACCGCCCTGATCCTCCCGTCGGACCTGCAGGACGAGCCGGCCATCCCCGACCCGCCGCACGCGCACGGCTACTACCACACCAGCAACGTGCCGAGCAGCACGCCGACCGTGCCGCCGCAGGCCGACCTGCGCCGCGCCGCCGAGGTGCTGCGCGGCGGCGAGCGGGTGGCCATGCTTGTCGGGCAGGGCGCGCTCGGCGCCGAGGACGAGGTCCGCGAGATCGCCCACCGGCTCGGCGCCGGGGTGTCCACCGCGCTGCTCGGCTTCACGGTCGTCGACCACCGGGAGCCGTGGGTGACAGGCGCGATCGGGCTGCTCGGCACCCGGCCGAGCTGGCAGCTCATGAGCGGCTGCGACCGGCTGCTGATCGTGGGCAGCAACATGCCGTACTCGGAGTTCTACCCGCCGCCGGGCAAGGCCCGCGCGGTGCAGATCGACCTGGACGGCACGCAGCTCGGGTTGCGCTATCCGACCGAGGTGAACCTGACCGGCGACGCCCGCCCCACCCTCCGGGCGTTGCTGGACGAGCTGGGCCCCGGCCCGGGTCCGACCGCCTGGCGGGCGGAGATCGCCGAGGCCACCTCGGCGTGGCGACGCGCCCAGCGCGACCTGGCCGCGCAGACCGCCGACCCGGTGAACCCGCAACTGCTGTTCACCACGCTCAGCGACCGGCTCCCCGACGACGCGATGCTCGCCGTGGACTGCGGCACCGCGACCGCCTGGTACGCCCGCCACGTGCAGGTCCGACCCGGAATGCTGGCCAGCCTGTCCGGGACGCTGCTGTCGATGGGCGGCGCCATGCCGTACGCGCTGAGTGCCAAGTTCGCCCACCCGGACCGGCCGCTGATCGCGATGATCGGCGACGGGGCCATGCAGATGAACGGTGTCAACGAGCTGATCACCGTGGCGAAGTACTGGCGCAGCTGGGCCGACCCGCGGTTCGTGGTGCTGGTGCTCAACAACAGGGACCTGGCGTTCGTCAGCTGGGAACAGCGCTCCAGCGAGGGCACGCCGATGTTCCCGGACAGCCAGCAACTGCCGGACATCGGCTACCACCGGTGGGCCGAGGTGCTCGGGCTGCACGGGGAATTGGTCGACGCGCCCGAGCAGGTGCCCGGCGTCTGGGAGCGGGCGCTGACCGCCGACCGGCCGGTCGTCATCAACGCGCTTGTCGACCCGGCCGAGCTGATGCTGCCGCCGCACTTCACCGTGGAGCAGGCCCGCAAGACCGCCGCGGCGGTGCTCCGCGGCGACACCGACTGGGCCGGCATCATCCGCCGTGGCCTGCCCGCGACGATCGCCAGCTACCGCCCCCGCCGCCGCAAGGGCTGACCGCGACGGTCGCGAGAGGAGCCCGGCGCCTGCGGTGCCGGTAGATCGAAGGATTGCCCGAGATCAATCGTGGGTACCTGCCTGCCGCTCACCCACGGGGGGTGGCACAAGGGAGCTGACGATGGGATCGACGACAGTCAGAGCAAGTGTGGCCGCGTTCGTGGTGGCGGCCCTGCTGAGCGGCTGCGGGGGTGGCGGTGACGACGGGAAGCCGGAGTCGACGGCACCCGCCGACAACGGTGTCGCCGCGCTCGCGCCGAACGAGGCTCTGCAGCGCGCCACGACGGCCGTGCAGAACGCCAAGTCGTACCACCTGGTGGGCGACGTCGACAACGACGGCCAGAAGATGAAGCTCGACTTCAAGGTGACCGGCAGCGACCTGGGTGGCCAGGTGTCCACGAACGAGGGCACCGTGGAGCTGCTCTCCGTCGCCGGGCAGCAGTACATCCGGCCGGACGAGAAATTCTGGGCCAAGAACGCCGGCGCCCAGGCGTCGGACCAGATCGTGAAGCTGATGGGCGACAAGTGGGCCAAGGTGTCCGCCAAGGACGACTTCTCCCAGCTGTTCGACGTCGCCAACATCGACGAGCTGCTCAAGCCGGACGGCACCATGACCAAGGGCGAGGGCAAGGAGATCGACGGCGTCAAGACCATCGGCCTCGTCGACGGCGACAAGAGCGGCACGCTCTACATCGCCACCACCGGCGAGCCGTACCCGATGCGGATGGAAGGCAACCAGGACTCACCCGGTCAGATCACGTTCAGCGAGTTCGGCGCGACCTTCGACGACGTGAAGGCGCCGCCGGCGGGCCAGGTTGTCGACTTCGACCAGTTGAAGAACAAGAAGTAGTCGACCCGACGGCGCCTCCCCAACCCTGCGGGTGGGGAGGCGCCGTCGCGTCGCGGGTCAGCCCCGACGGTCGCGCCGGCGTCGCGGGGCCGAACGCTGGGTCCCGGGTGGACCGCTGCCGGCGAATCGTCAGCTGCCGTCCCCGTCGCCGCGTGCGCTGGCCGGGCTCGACAGGGCTTCCTGCGCGGTCTGGAGGATCTCCTCCGACAGGGGCGTCTGCCCCGTCGCGCGGGCCAGCGTGAGCGCACCGACCATCGTGGCGAGGTCGACGAGCGCGCGCCGGCGGGCCTCGGTCCCGTCTCGGCCGGGCGCCTCCGCGAGGTCCGTCATTCGCTTGACGGTCTCCTGAAGACCCACCGCGTACGACGTGCGGAGCGGGCTGTCGGCGGATGCCCGGGCGGCGTCGGCGGCCAGCGCGGTGTTGGCACATCCCGTGCCGGGTGTGTCGCGATGCTCGGGTGACAGGTAGTGCCGCAGCAACGCCCTCCGCGCTTCCGACCGGTCGGGCAGGTCGTCGGAGAACTGGTCCAGCAGGGCCAGGAGTTCGCCGAACGCCGTCGTGGCGGCAATGCCCAGCAACTCGTCCTTGGAGCTGAATTGCTTGTAGAACCCTCCGTGGGTCAGTCCGGCGGCACCCATGAGGTCCTGCACGCTCATGCCCGCCGCGCCGCGTTCGCGGAGCAGCCGCGAGGTGACGGCCACCACTTCCTCGCGGTGCCTCGCCGCTTCGGCACGTGACGTCCTGCCCATCGCGCTTCCTCTCTCACGTGCTCACCACTCGACTCCTCGATTATAGAGGATGCTCCTAATCCAAAACTTGCCGCAACGGCGAGCCTTCGTTAGATTATAGGCGTCATCTAAAGCTCGAGGACTTGGAGAGCCCCATGAGCACCTACCTGATCAACCACCTGCGCATCCCCGGCGGCATCCCGAACGAGGCGGGCCTGTCGTACCTGGAGCAGGTTGAGGCGACCGTGCGCCCGTACGGCGGCAAGTGGCTCGCCCAGGGCGACGTGGACGTGGTCGAGGGCACCTGGCCCGGCTCCGTCGTCCTGATGGAGTTCCCCACCCGCGCCGACGCCGAGAACTGGTACAACTCGCCCGAGTACCGGGCGATCCTGCCACTGCGGACGAACAACGCGGTCTCGGACATCATCCTGGTCGACAGCCTGGCCCCGGACTTCACCGTCGCCGGTTTCGCCCAGCAGGTGCGCGCCGCCATCTCGGCAGCCTCCGCCAACAGCTGAGGCTGGGCCCGGTCGAGTCGCACTCCGAGGTCGCCGCCAGGCACGGCAGTGACCTCGGAGTGACCGAGGCCCGCCAGCGGACCTGCGGGAAGAGCACGGCGGCCCGGCCCGAGGTGGGCCAGGCCGCCACTGCGTCCGGGGTCAGCCCCGACGGTCGAGCCAGCGTTGCAGGGCCGAACGCGGGTCCTGAGCGGGCTGCTGCTGACGCTCGGGGACGGTCGGGCGCTCCACCGGGCGGTGGGGCTCGCCTGCCAACTCCTTGCTGGGAGCGGCGAACGCCTTCTCCGGCTGCCCCTTCACCGCCGTGGCGATGACCCGGGCGACCGCGTCGATCACCTTGCTCTGCACCGCCGAGCCCACCGAGTCGGCCGGGTCGTCCGGGTTGGCGGCGATGCCGGCAACGGCCACCTGCGGGGTGAAGCCGACGAACGTCTCGGTGGCGTTCTCCTCCGAGCTACCCGTCTTACCGGCCACCGGCCGACCGTCGAGGATGTCGTTCACGCCGGTGGCGGTGCCGCCGTTGCACTGCCCGAACGCCGACTGCTGGCCCACCGGGCACCGAGCGGCGTCGGTCGCGGCACGCGCGACGTCGGGGTCGAGGACCTTCTTGCAGGACGGCTGCCCGACCGGCACCTTCGCGCCGTTCGCGTCGGTCACCGAGACCACCGGCACCGGCGTGCAGTAGGTGCCTTCGGCAGCCACCGTGGCGTACGCGTTCGCCAGGTCCAACGGAGTGGTGGCCGCCACGCCGAGAGTGAAGGAACCCCAGTTGGCGGCGTTGTTCTTGGCGAAGGAGGCGTCCGAGTCGGCGCGGAAGGTGATGCCGAGCCGCTGCGCCATCTGCACCACCTTGTCCTGGCCGACCTGCTCGGCCAGCCAGACGAAGTAGGTGTTCACGGAACGACCGAAGCCGTCCCACATCATCCGGTACCCGTCCATCCAGTCCGGGTTGGCGTTCGCCGGGCACCAGTGCCCGTCGCAACTGCCCGGGCCCTCGGCGGCGTAGCGGGTGGGCAGCTTGGCGGGCGCGTCGAAGCCGGTGGAGAGGGTACGGCCCGACTCCAGCGCGGCGAGCATGGTGAACAGCTTGAACGTCGAACCCGCCTGGTACCCGTCGACACTGGCCCCGCCGGAGATCAACGGGTTGACGGTGTTCGGGTAGTTCGCCTGCCCGGTCGGGTTGTCGGCCAGGCTGTAGTGCCTGTTGACCGCCATCGCCAGCACCCGCCCGGTGCCCGGCTGCACGGCCGCGATCGGCAGGGCGCGCTTGTTGTCGTAGGAGTACACCTTGGTGGCCTGCTGTTGCGCGGTGGCCTGGACCTTCGGGTCCAGCGACGTGACGACTGTGTAGCCGCCCGAGCGCAGGGCCTGCTCGCGCTCGGCGGTGGTGGCGCCGAAGGCCGGCTGGGTCAGCCACCACTGGCGCAGATAGTCACAGAAGTAGCCCCAGTCGTCGTGGCCCTGGGCGACGGCGGTGCAGCCGTTGGGCTGCGCGGTCGGGTGCAGGGCCAGCGGCTGCGCCTTCGCCTGCGTGGCCTGGACGGCGGTGATCGCGCCGGTGGCGACCATCGAGTCCAGCACGTACGACCGACGGGCCAGCGCCTCGTCCTTGTCGCCACCGATCGGGCTGTACGCGTCCGGGGACTGCACCAGGCCGGCGAGCAGCGCCGACTCGGCCAGGGTCAGCTTCGCCGGCGCCGTGCCGAAGTAGCGCTGGCTGGCCGCCGCGATCCCGTACGCCCCCGCGCCGAAGTAGGCGATGTTCAGGTACCGGTTGAGGATCTCGTCCTTACCGAGGCTCTTGTCCAGCGCGCCCGCGTACCGGATCTCCTGGAGCTTGCGCCCGACGGTGGGGTCGGTGGCGGCGGCGCGCTCCTCCGGCGTACGGGTGGGGTCGGTCTTGAGGACGTTGCGGACGTACTGCATGGTCAGCGTGGAGCCACCCTGCTCGGTGCCGCCGCCCTTGACGTTGGCGACCACCGCCCGGGCCAGGCCCCGCAGGTCCGCGCCGCCGTGGTCGTAGAACCGCCGGTCCTCGGCCGCCACGATCGCCTGCCGCATCACCGGGGCGACGTCCGCCAGCGCGACGTCGGTGCGGTTCACGTCGTAGAACGTGGTGAGCAGCGTCTTGCCGTCGTTGGCGTAGAGGTACGAGCGCTGCGGGGTGGCCGGTGTCTTCAGCGAGGCCGGCAACGCGGCGTACGACCCGATCGCGGCGCGCGCGGCGAACCCGACCAGCAGGTTGCCCGGGAGCGCGGCGACGGCCAGGGCGAGCCCTGCCAGCACGCCGGCGAGCAACACGGTGAGCAGCCGCGACAGCGGCGAGCGAGAGGCGGCCATGCTCCCCAGGATTGCCACAAAAAACGCCAACCGGCCACCCCGCAAACCCAACTGTCACCAACTTCACCCCCCCACGTACAGCGGGGCCCGGTCCTCCCGTAGCCGGGCGGCGGCCACCGTCACCGTGTCGTCCGCCGGCCAGGCGAGCAGCCCCCAGTTCGCC
>NZ_JBFAQS010000018.1:0-151503 GCF_040678875.1 Micromonospora sp. NPDC049274 | reverse complement strand
CTCAACGACCGCCCCCGTATGACCCTGGGCTGGGCCACCCCAGGTGAGAAGATGACCCAGCTCCTGAGTGTTGCAACCACCAGTTGAGCCCGCCCAGCTAACGGAAACTGTCCAAGATCTCGCCGTCCGCCGGCCGTGGTGAGCCGGCCCGGTGGGGTCGCCGCCCGGCGACTCTGGTGGGCCACCGGGGCAGCTCACCAGCAACGTGGGCTGGTGAGCTGCCGCTGTCAGCGGGCGTTCGCGCCGATGCGCGGGGGAGTGGCGGTGCCGTGGACGCGCTTGGCGTGCGTGGCGTACAGCCGGGGCGCCAGGACCGGCATGAGCAACCGCGCCGGCAGCGGGGCATGCGCGAGCACCGCCTTGATCACCTCGGGGTCGCCCTCGTACATCGCCATCCCGAAGGTCAGCGGCAGATGCTTCTTCGGGGTGTCGCGCAACCCGTGCTCGCCGAGCTTCGCCCACTCCGCAGCGGTGACGTACCGCTGCGCCAGCGGCAGGATCTCGGCCTCCTCCATGGCCATGTGCTCAGTCGCCGCGGCGCGCAGACGCTCCAGCGCGTCGGCCACCTCGGCGCCGTCACGCCCGGTCCGACGCCATTCGGGCAGCAGGGCGACCACCGCCTCGTACGCCTCCTCGATGGCGTGGTGCTGTGCCTGCATGGTGGGCACGACGGCGGCAGCCTCGGCCCCTCCGCGCTCGGCGAGCAGCGGCCACAGGAAGATGTCCTCACCCTCGTGGTGCAGGTGCAGTTGCTGGCACATGAGCGCGGCGTGGGCGCCCACGACCTCCGCGCGCTTCACGTCGCCCGGTCGTACGCCCCGGACGAGCTGCGGAAGCAGGCCGAACTCGCGACGGAACAGGATGTGCACCATGTACATGTCGCGGACGTCGGCCATGGCTTCCTGGTGGTTCTGGTTCACGGTGACCTTTCCGAGGGCCTAGTGGGTCAAACACGTCGATCATGTGTGTCGCCACTTGGAACCGGCTTGGAACCCGAGGGGCGCTCAGTCGGCCAGCGCCGCCCTCGCCTCGGCCAGCCAGTGCGGCGACTCCCACCGGCACGCCACGCTGGCCGCCAGCCGGAAGTGCCGCGCCGCCTCCTCGGGGCGGTCCACCAGGCGGAACAGCTCCCCGAGCGTCAGCGCGATCGGCCGCACCACGGCCGCCGTGGTGGAGAAACCGGCCAGTTGGTCACGAACCGGGAGCAACGCGTCGATCACGGGCTGCGCCAGGTCCCGTCGACCCAGCGCCACGATGACCATCGCGCGCACGCTCAGCAGCGCCGACTCGAAGTAGTCCGGGCGGTAGATGTGCCTGCCGATCGGCATCGCCCGCGCCTCGTCCACCCGTCCGCTGCTGATCAGCGCCAACGCCAGCAGGTCGTCCACGATCGGCCCCAGCAACCCGCGGACCCGCCGGGTCGCCTCCACGTGCTCGCCGAAGCGCCCCTGGCTGATCAGCAGCGTCCCCACGGCGAAGTAGTGGAACGCCTCGGCGTGCAGCGAACCCTGCCGCCGCATCTGCGCGGCGACCTCGTCGTAGTGCCGCCGCGCGGCCTCGAAGTCGCCGGCGATGTGCGCGAGCACGGCGAGTGAGCACAGGTGCAGCACCTGGGCCTCGTTCAGCTGGTACGTCTGGGCCAGCCGCCCCTGCCGGGCGACACTCGCCCGCAACTCCGCCGGCTCGTTGAGCGCCGCGGCGGCGTGGCCGAGCACCTGCTCGGCGACCCACTGGTAGCTCACCAGCCCGTGTTCGTCGGCGAGGTCACGCAGCTCCAGTGCCAGCTCCCGGCGCTGCGGCGCCTGCGACTCGTAGCTCATGGTGCGCAGCCGGGCCGCCAGCCCGAGGGCGCGCAACTCGGGATCGTCGAGCCCTCGGGAGATCGTCAGGGCCTCCCGCCCGGCCGCCGCACCGCGAGGGTCCGCCTCGCCGTCCAGCTCGGTGGCGAGCGCGTCGAGCAGTCGGCAGCGGGTGACCGGGTCGAGGTCGTCGGCGCGCAGCAGCCGGGTGAGCAGTTCGATGACCGTGTGGTCCACCGCGCCGTACTCGTGTCTCAGCCACGGGCTGGGGACGGTCCACGCGGTGAACGCGGCGATCAGCAGCTCGTCCCGGTTCGACGCGATGGCGATGTCGACGGCCCGGGTGCGGGTCTGCTGGGCGGCGGCCACCGCACCGGCCCGGGCCTGGGCGCGCAGCAGCCGGCCCAGCAGGTCGACCTGCAGCGCGGCACGGTCCCCGGGCACCGATGCGGCGGCCTCGACGGCGTTGCCGAGCAGCTCGATCGCGGCGTCGTACGCGTACCGCCGCTCCGCCAGCTCCGCGGCGCGGACGGCGTAGTCGACGGCGAGCGGCGCGGTGTCGGTCGACGCGGCGCGGACGTAGTGATGGGCCAGGGCCGGGTAGTCGTCGGGGCGCAGCCGACGGGTGGCGGCGGCGATCCGAGCGTGCAGGCCGGTGCGGCGCAGCTTCGGTAGGTCGGTGTAGATGGTGTCGCAGACCAGGCCGTGCACGAACCGCACCCGCCCCGGCGCCGGTTCGGTGAGCAGGCCGGCGCTCAGCCCGGCTTCCAGCGCGTGCAGGACGGCGCCCTCGTCGGTGTCGGCGGCGTCGACAAGTGTCCGTACCTCCGCCTCCCGCCCGACGGCAGCGGTGAGGCGCAGCACCGAGACCGCCGACGACGGCAGGCGGGAGAGCCGCCGACGCAGCACGTCGCGTACCCCTTCGGGCACGTCGGAGGTGGCGACGAGGGTGCCCTCGGCGGCGAGCAGCCGCGCCGACTCCCGGACGTAGAAGGGGTTGCCGCCGGTGCGTTCGGTGAGCGCGGTGACCGTCTGCGGGTCGACTGTCGTCCGGGCCAGCGCGCCGAGCAGCCGTTCGACCTCGGACGTCGTCAGACCGCCCAGCTGGATCCGGTGGGGGGACCGGCGGGCCAGGACGGCCATGGTGTCGGCGAGCCGTTCCGGGTTGTCGGCGGGCCGCAACGCCGCGACGAACAGCACGGCGCCGGTGGTCATCTCGGTCACGCTGTGCAACAGCAGCAGCGTCTCCGCGTCCGCGGCGTGCAGGTCGTCGAGGACGACGGCGACGGGTCTGTCGACCGCCGCGGCGGTCAACCAGGCAGCGACGGCGCGGTGCAGCCGGAACCGGCCGGCGGTGACGTCGCCGCCCGCCTCGCCGGCACCCTCGTCCAACAGCGGGGCGAGCGCCGGCGCGAGATCACCCGGCGGCGTCTGCGCGGCGAGCTGCCGCAGCGCCTCGACCCACGCCCAGGCCGGCGGGGCGCCCTCCACCTCGGGGCAGCGACCGAGGGTGACCAGCCAGCCGCGGGCGTCCAACTCCTCCCGGAACCGTGCGAGCAGGCTGGTCTTGCCGGCGCCGGCCTCCCCGCCGAGCAGCGCCACGCGCGGCCCGTCCACCTCCGCCTCGGCGGCCGCCTGCCGAAGATCGGCCAGCTCGGCCTCCCGCCCGACGAACACCTCCTCCGGCGCCTGTCGATCGACGCGCGCCGCCGCGACCACAGGTGGGAGCAGGTCGAGGCGCTGACCCAGGATCGCGGACTCCACCTCGACCAGTGCCGGGCCCGGGTCCAGGCCGAGCTGGTCCGCCAGGGTCGCCCGCGCTCGCCGCAGCGCGGCGAGCGCGTCCCCCTGCCGACCGGTACGCCACAACGCCAACGCCAGCAGCCGCCAGGTCTCCTCCCGCAGCGGCGCCTGCCGGGTCAGCAGCTCCGCCTCGGGCACCGCCTCGGCAGCGTCGCCGCAGCGCACTGTCACGTCGAGCAGCAACTCCCGGGCGACGAGGCGCAGCTCCTCCAGCCGCAGCATCTCCGACTGCGCCCACGGCTCAGCGGCGAATTCGGCGTACGCGGGACCGCGCCACAGGTCGAGCGCGGCGCGCAGCAGGGGGCGTGCGCGCTCCGGGTCGGCGAGGCTCACCGCTCGGGCCTCGGCCAGCAGCGTCTCGAACCGACCGGCGTCCAGGGCGTCGGCGGGCACCCGGAGCGCGTACCCGGGCGGCACGGTGACCAGGACCCGCGCCGGCGCGCGGCGCTCGCGGGCCGGCTCGACCACGCGGCGCAGGTGCGAGACGTACGCCTGGAGGGAGACGATCGCCCGGGGCGGCGCGTCCCCCCGCCACAGCTCCTCGATCATCCGGCCGACGGAGACGACCTCGCCCCGGGCCGCCAGCAGCAGCGCGAGCACGGCGCGTTGGCGGGGGCCACCGAGGTCGACCGGCCCGCCTGTGTCGACCTCGACCTCGAGCGGCCCGAGCACCCGTAACAGCATGACTGCGACAATCCTAGTCACAGGCGTCTGGGGCTTTCGCGATCTCGCCGGACCCCTGACGGGGCGATACCGTGGCGTCACCATCATGATCCTCGCGGGGGTGCGGCGATGACCACCACGACCTTCGACGACCACGAGCGGTCGCGCTGGGCCGGGCGGGCGATGGCGTACGACGGCAGTTTCGCGCTGCTGTGCGCCCATCCCGCCCCGGTGCTGCTGGACGCCGCCGACGTCGACGCCGGAACCCGGGTGCTCGATGTCGGCACCGGCTCCGGGACCGTGGCCGGGCTGGCGTGCGCGCGCGGCGCCCGTGTGGTGGCCGTGGACGCGGAGCCCAGCATGGTCGCCCTCGCGGGTAGCCGGCTCCCGTCCGCCGAGGAGGTTCGCCTCGCGGCGCTGCCCCGTCTCCCGTTCGACTCCGGGCGGTTCGACGCGGCCGTGGCGAACTTCGTCATCAACCACGTGGGCGACCCGGCGGCCGCGATCACCGAGCTCCGACGGGTGGTGCAATCCACCGGTCGCATCGCCGTGACGACGTGGCCGCACCCTCCACCTCGGGCGCAGCGTCTCTGGGGTGAGGTATTCGCCGCCGCCGGGGTCGAATTCTCGACCGCCGTGCCGGCGGTGGACGCGGAGCGGGACTTCCCCCGTACCGTCGACGGGTTGGCCGGCCTGCTCGACGCCGCCGGCCTCGACGACGTGCGGTGCGAGACGATCACCTGGGTGCATCGCACCGACCCCGACGCGTGGTGGAGCGGCCCGGCGAACGGCATCAGCAGGCCCGGGCTGCTGTTGGAGAGCCAGCCGCCGGCGGTGATCGCCCGCGTCCGTGCCGCGTACGACGAGCTGACCGCCGCCTACCGCGACGCGGACGGCCTGCTCGCGCTGCCCACCGCCGCGCTGCTGGCCTCGGCGACCGTGCCGTAGCGCACGCCGACGCCGCTCTCCGCCGAGGCTGCCCGGCGCGTCAGTGGTCGACGCCGGGCCGCCTCGCCCTCAGGCCGAGGCGGCCAGGCCCTCCGGCCGGTGTCTCGACGGTGGACGGGGCACGACACGCGCGCCGGTCGCGACGATCGACGGCACCGGCCGGTCGACGACGGTGGGCGGCCGATCACTCGCGGTGGCCGGCGGGACGTCGCCGGCCGGCGCGACGGCGCGGAGCCGGCGCGGAACGGGCGGACGGTCGGTACCGCGCGTCGGCGCGGCCGGTGGGGTCGCCATCGTCGGGGTACGGACGCGTCGGTGTCGCCAGGCCGGGTCGGCGGCGCCGGAGGGCGGCGCCGCGAAGCGGGCGTCGAGGCCGCCGACCCGGGCGCGAACCACGTCGAGGCGGACCACCTCGGCCGGCCCCGCCGACCAGCCGCCACCGGCGCCGACCGCTGCGAGCGTGGCGGCGGCACGGTTGGTGGCCGCGCGGACGGTGGGCCGACCGGCGTTGCGCCGGATCAGGGTGCGTCGGTCGGCACCGGAGTGCGCGATGCCGGGCGGGGACACGGCGGCCCGTCGGGCGAACACGGCGCGCAGCGCGCGCGGAAGCCGTTCGGCGGCCACCTGGCGCAGCGCCGGCGCGACGAACGCGTACCCGCGGGCGTGGGCCTGGCGCAGCACCCCGGCGGCGACGAGGGCGCGCAGCAGCGGAGCGGACCGCCCCGGCGTCCAGCCGAGCGCCCGGTCGATGGCCGCGCCGGACAGCACGCCGCTGAGGGTGCCGGCGGCCATCAGCACCGCCCGGCGCTCGCCGTCGAGCCGGTCCAGCTCGGCAACGGTGTGGCGGCGTACCGCGTCGGGCAGCGCTGTCGGGTCCGCGCCTCTCACGATCGACGCCACGTACGCGGCGGCGTGCCCCGGTCGGCCGCCCACCAGCGGCAGCAGCCTGTCGACCAGGGACACCGTCTGCCCGGCGCGGGTCAGGAGCTGGCGCAGCAGCCGCCCGGACTGCACCGTGGCCAGGGGACGGATCGGCACCCGGTGAGCCGGGCCCGGTCGGGTGTCGGCCCACTGCGGCTGATGCACGGTCAGCACCGCCAGCGGCAACCCGCGCACGGCCGCCGCGGTGAACAGCGCGTGCAGGAAGCGGCTCACGGCCGGCGCGGCGCGGTCCACGTCGTCCACGGCGACGACGAGCGGCCGGTGGGCGGCCATGCGCAGCAGCGCGTCCCGGCAGACCGCCGCGCCGGCCAGCGCCTCGGCCGAACCGTCGGGGGTGGTCAGCAGCGACTGCAGCGCCGCCACCGCCGCCGCGACCCGGCTCGGCCGGTACAGCGGTGTCAGAGCGTCGGTCAGGCGGTCGCGGACCATTGCCGGGCCGTCACCGTGGCGGATGCCGGCGACACCGCGGACCAGTTCGGCGACCGGCGCGAGCACCTGGTCGGGGTACGGCGGGCAGCCCACCACGCACCAGCGCACCGGTATCCCGTCCACCGTGCGCAGCCCCCGGGCCAGCTCGTGCAGCAGTCGGCTGCGGCCGCTGCCGCTCGCGCCGACCAGGGACACCCAGCGCGGTTCGCGCTCGTGCAGCGCCCGGGTCACCTGGTCGGTGATGCTGGCCAGCTCGCGGCGGCGCCCGATCAGTGGACCGTCGTGCCGCTCGGTGCCCGGTCGCGCCAGGCCGGCGGCGTGCCACACCGGCATCGGCGGCACCCGACCGGCGACCGGCACCGGCGCCAGTTGACGCTGCGTGATGAGACCGGCGGTGGCCCGTGCGGTGGCGGCGCACAGCGCGACGGCGCCGGGAGCGGCGTACTCCTGCAGGCGGGCCGCGGTGGTGATCACCGCTCCGCTGGCCACGCCGTGGCCGCCGCTGACGGCGCCGCCCAGGTCGACCACCGCCTCGCCGGTGGCTATCCCGACGCGCACCCGCAGGGTGATGTCACCGAGGATCGGCCGGCGATCCAGCGCGGCCTGGATCTCCAGCCCCGCCCGCACCGCCCGGTACGCGTCGAAGCCGTCGGAGTGCCGCGCGCCGAACAGTGCCATCACCGCGTCGCCGACGTACTTCTCGACCACTCCGTGCCAGCGGCGCAGCACGGCGGCGACCGTGTCGAAGTACGCCCGTTGCAGCGCGCGGACGTCCTCCGGATCGAGCCGGTCGACGAGCGCGGTGGAGCCGACGATGTCGGCGAAGAGCACGGTGACGGTGCGTCTCTCCTCGGGCACCGGCCAGTGTGGCCGGTTGGTCCGCTGCGTGTCGGCGACAAAAGTGATCATGGGTTGCGCACCGGCCCTTCCCCCGCTGGTGGCTGACGACCCTCGGAGATTGGCATTCCTGGGCTGACGGGGGATCGGCAGAACGACGTATGTCGGCCACTCGCCACCATTAGTCGCAATGTCGACGCGAGGAGTACCACAAGCGGCAGATGGCCGTAGAACGGTACGGGGGCGTGTGATTAGGCTGCGTCCCATGGCCAGCGATGTGGACACCGCACCGCTCGTGGGCCGGGCCGAGCTGGTGCAGACGGTTCGGTCGGCGCTGCTCGGTGACGTGGCACAGGGGCAGACGGCCGCCGTCTTCCTGACCGGTGAGAGCGGTGTGGGCAAGACCCGCCTGCTCGGCGAGATCGGTGCCCGATTGCGCGACCAGGGCGCATTGGTGCTGACCGGCAGTTGCCTGGACATCGGCGACGCCTCGCCGCTGCACCCGTTGCTGCAGGCGCTGCGGCGTTTCGACGCGGACCTGTCCGCGTCGCAGGCCCGCACCTCGTCGGCGGTGCGCGGGCTGTTGCAGATGTTCGCCGACGAGACGGGCGGCCCGGACGGCGCGGGCGCCCTGCTGGAACGTGTCTCCCGAGGGCTGCACCTGATCGCCGAGGGGCGACCGCTGGTGCTGATCCTGGACGACCTCCAGTGGGTCGACCGCAGCACCCGACAGCTGCTGCTCTACCTGTTGGCCGGGCTCGGTGACCTTCAGCTCTCGGTGCTGGCGGCGGTGCGGGCCGAGTCGTTGCAGGGCGCGCACCCGCTGCGTCGGGTGCTCACCGAACTGCGTCGGCTGCGGACGGTCCGGGTGCTCGACCTGTCCCCGCTGGACCGCGCCGACACCGAGCAGCTCGCCGCCGCGGTGGTCGGCCGGGCGCTCCCGCCCGACGCGGCCGAGCAGGTGTGGCAGCGCAGCGGCGGCAACCCGTTCGTCATCGAGGAGTTGGCTCGCGACCTGCGCGACGGCCGGGACGGCCTGTCCGAGACGCTGCGCGAGATCTTCCTCGACCGGGTCGACGCGCTGCCGCAGCACGCGCACGCGGTGGTGCACGCGGTGGCCGCGGGTGTCGAACCCGTGCAGCACTGGCTGCTGGCCGAGGTGTTACGGCTGCCGGAGGACGAGCTGATCGACGCCGCGCGCGCCGCGGTCGCGCACCGGCTGCTGGTCGGCGCCGACGACGGTTACCGGCTGCGGCACCGCCTCGTCGCCGAGGTGCTGGCGCACGAACTGTTGCCGGCCGAGCGCTCCGGGCTGCACCGCCGCTACGCCGAGGCGCTGACCGGCGCGCCGGGTGAGCTGCACCAGGCCCGGCTGGCGCATCACTGGCGGCTGGCCGGCGACCCGGCGCGGGCGTTGCCGGCGGCGGTGGCAGCCGCGCAGGAGGCCGAACGGCTGCACGGTTACGCCGAGGCGCACCGGCACTGGTCGGTGGCGTTGCAGCTGGCCGGCGACTCGGGGTCGGTGGAGGTGGACCGCACCGAGCTGCTCGGTAACGCCGCCGAGGCGGCCCACCACTGCGGCGAGCACGTCCGCGCGTTGGCCCTGCTGGAGGAGCTGGTCGCGGTGCGCGGCGGCGCCCCGAGCTGCGCGCTGCACATCCGCCGGGCACGGTACCTGGCCGCCGCCGGCCGCTCGGCGCTGGCCGAGGAGGAGTACGAGCGGGCGCTGGAGGCGTCGGACTGCTCCGCGCGGGACCGGGCCTCCGCCGCCGCGCGGCTCGCCGAGCTGCTGCTGCACCTGGGTCGGTACGCCGACGCGGGCCGGCGCGCCCGGGAGGCGCTGGCGCTGGCCGAGAACGTGGAGGGTTCCGCCACCGAGGTCGTGCTGGCCAGCTCGGCGCTGGGCTTCAGCGACGCCTTTCTGGAGGACCCCGACGCCGGGCTGGCCGTGATGCGCCAGGCCCTCGACACCGCCGAGCGTGCCGGCCAGCCCGAGGACGTCGCCTGCGCCTACCTGCACCTGGCGGAGCTGCTGACCGGGCCGCTGAACATCCTCGAAGAGGGCGTGGTGGTGGCACGGAGGGGCGCCGAGCGGGTGGCCGAGCTGGGGCTTGGCCGCACCTGGGGCACACGACTGCTGGCCATCGCCATCAACGGGCTGTTCCGGGTGGGGCAGTGGGCCGAGGCGGAGAAGGTGGTCGCCGCGGCGCTGCGGCACCGACCGTCCGGGGCGGACGCCGTCGAGCTGCTACTGGCTCGCTGCCGACTCTCGGTGGGCTACGGCGACATCGAGGCCGCCGGTCGGGACCTCGACGCGGTGGCGACCCTGCTCGCCGGCGGTGGGGCACGCCACGTGATTCCGCTGCTCACCCTGCGTTCTGGGCTGGCGATGTGGGAGGGCCGGCACGACGTGGCGCGGCTGGCGGTCCAGCGTGGCCTCACCGAGAGCCGCTCCGACGACGTGATGATCCTGTCCGCCCTGGTCTGGCACGGGCTGCGCGCCGAGGCGGAGGCGCACGCCAGCCGCACCGTGGACGTGGACCCGACGGCCGTACGCCGGCTGCGGGACGTCGCCGACCGAATGGCCCGCAAGAGCGCCGGAGCGGCCCGACCGGTGCGGTCGGTGGTGGAGGGCTTCCTGGCCCTGTGCGCTGCGGAGGTGAGCCGCCTCGACGGCAGCGACCCGGAGCTGTGGGCCACCTCGGTCGCCGAGTGGGAACGCCGCAACCACCCCTATCCGGCGGCGTACTCCCGGTTGCGACAGGCCGAGGCGCTGCTGGCCAGGCGCAGTCGGATCGCCACCGCCGGCAAGCTGCTGCGGGAGGCGTACCGGGTGGCGCAGGGGTTGGGCGCGGTGCCGTTGACCTCGGAGATCCGTGAGCTGGCGGGACGGGCCCGGGTGTCGCTGGAGGAGCGCGACGCCGACGGTGCGCGCGCCGCCGCGTCGGCCGAGCCGGTCGACGACGAGTTGGCGGCTCTCACCGCGCGGGAGCGGGAGGTGCTCGCGCTCGTCGCGGAGGGACTGACCAACCGGGAGATCGGGCAGCGCCTGTTCATCAGTGAGCGGACCATCGGCGTGCACGTGTCGCACATCTTCGACAAGCTTCAGGTCCGCACCCGCGTCCAGGCCAGCGCGATCATGCTGCGCAACTCCCGCGGCTGACCTCCCCGATACGTATCCCGGCGCGTGTGCGCGCCGGGATACGTCGTTCTACTGATCCCGGCGGTGGCTCTCGGCTGAGAGGCTGAGCCCCGTCGACGGCGCCCCGGGGGCGTCACGACCACCATGGAGGAGAGATGACCGAACCCGTCTGGGGGCCCGTGCACCGGGACATCGTCGACCTGCTCGCCGATCATCCGGCGGACGTGCCGGCGGTGGTCGATCACCTCACCAAGCTCCAGGACATGCTGGTGCGGGTCCCGCCGCTGGAGGCGAGCTGCCCGCTCGCCGACTTCAACAAGCTCTACCTGACGATCACCAGCAGTGTGCTGGACGGCCTGTACGACGACCGTTTCGTCGACCCGGCGTTCCTCTCCCGGCTGGACGTCGAGTTCGCGGCCCGCTACTTCGACGCCCTGCGGTTGTGGAGCGACTCCAGCCCCGGCACGCCGAAGGCGTGGTCGTGCCTGTTCTCGCGGATGCGTGGGCCGGACGCCCGCCCGTTGCCGTCGGCGGCGGCCGGTGTGAACGCGCACATCAACTTCGACCTGCCGTTCGCGTTGGTGACGACGTTCGACCATCTGGAGTCGGAACCGGTCGACGGCACCGACCAGCATCACGACTACCTCGAGATCAACAAGATCTTCGCGGACAAGATCCCCGGCCTGCGCCGAGGCTATCTGGAGCAGTGGCAGCTGCTCATCGACATGCTCAACGGCGACATCGACGACTGGTACCAGGGGGAACTGGTCGAGTACACCCGCGATGTCGCCTGGCGCAACGCGCAGAAGATCTGGCGGTGCCGGCACGATCCGGATGCCCGCGAGTGTGAGCGCACGCGGTTGGACGACAACGCCGCGGCGCTCGGCCGGTTGCTGCTCTCGCCCCTCGGGGCGTTCCTGCAGTAGCCGGGACGGGGGGTCCCCGCGCTCCGCCCCGTGGGGGGCGGCGGAGCGCGGGGGCGCGTCCACCCCACCAGCTCCATCCACCCGCAGGTCGACCGGTTCGCCGGCGGCGGCGGGGAGTCAGCCGGTCGGCCCAGGGGGGTGCCGACCGTCTGCAGTCGTCGGCCGGCCCGGGGGGTGCCGGCCGGCGGCGGGGGAGCGGTGCGGGCCGGGCTCGCTGCGCCGGCCGGCGGTGACGGGACGGACCGCCGGCCGGCGCAGCGGCCACGGGTCGGGACGGGCCACCGCACTCACTCTCCCAGGGCCCCGGACCGGCCGCGGTGCGCGGACCGTCGACGCCGTGCCCTCCGAGGGGTGTCGGTCGCCCCGAACGGGGTACGCCCGCGCCATGACCGTCCTGGCCCGGCGCCGGCCCGCCGCCCGACCCCGCCCCGCGCGGCCCGGCCCGCTGCGGCCGGGTGGCCCGGTGCCACGACCCGCCGCCCGTCCCGGTGCGCGATGACCGCCGCTGGCGTCCAGTTCCCGTTCCGCTTCGACCCGGCGTTCCGTCCGGCGCTGGCGCTGTTGGGCGTGCGGCCTTCGACGGCCTGGGTCGCCGTCACCGACGAGGACCTGCTGATCCGGTACGGGCCGTGGCGGCTGCGCACCGGCCGGGACAACGTGCTCGGCACCGAGGTCGGCGGCCCGTACCGCTGGTGGCGGGTGATCGGCCCCCACCTGTCGCTGGTCGACCGCGGCGTGAGCTTCGGCAGCAGCGCGGCGGGCGGGGTCTGCCTGCGCTTCGGCGTGCCGGTGCCGGCCCTGGCGCCCGGCGCTTGGCCCCGGCACCCGGCAGCCACGGTCACCGTCGCCGATCCGCCGGCCCTGGCACGGCTGCTCGCCGGATGAGGACCTGACCTGAGCAGACCATCCGCGTGCCCCGTTCCGCCGGTCGGGCCGCCGGCTACCACCTACCGTCGGATCAGGACCTGCGAGGGTGGGACGGGCGATGGCTGACGAACACCGGGCGAAACCGCGACGCTGGAGCGGACGACGCCACACGCCGACCGGACCGGACCCGGCCCTGCGCGCCGCCCGCGACCCGGCCCGCCCGCACTCCGGAGGCCGGCAGGGTGTGGTGGTGCCCGAGCGGGTCGCCAGCCCGGCACGGTCGGCGCCGCCGGCCAGTCCGCTGCGCCGGTGGCTCTTCCAGCACCAGGTACAGCCGCCGGGCCCGGAGACGAGCGAGGGGCAGAACCGCAGGCACGCCTGGTGGCAGGTGATGTGCCTGACCGGCGTGGACTATTTCTCCACCCTGTCGTACCTGCCGGGCATCGCGGCCGTGGCCGCGGGTGCGCTGTCCCCGTTGGCGACTCTGCTGATCGTCGCGCTGACCCTGTTCGGCATGTTGCCCATGTATCGTCGCGTGGCCCAGGAGAGCCCGCACGGGCAGGGCTCGGTGGCGATGCTGGAACGGCTGTTGCCGTTCTGGCGAGGCAAGATCTTCGTGCTCGTGCTGCTCGGGTTCGTGGCCACCTCGTGGATCATCACGATCACCCTTTCCTCGGCCGACGCCACAGTGCACCTGCTGGAGAACCCGTACCTGCCGGACGCCCTGCACGGCCCGGCGGTGCCGGTGGCGGTCACCGTGGCGCTGCTGCTCGTCCTCGGCGGCGTGTTCCTGCTCGGCTTCCGCGAGGCCGTGGTGGTGGCCATCCCGCTGGTGGCGGTCTTCCTCGTCCTGAACGCGGTGATCGTGGTGGTCGCGGTGACCCGGCTCGTCGAGGACCCCACCATCGTGTCGGACTGGACCACCGCGCTGACCGCCGGCGGCGGGGCGGGCCACGTGCTGGTCACCGCCGTGCTGGCGTTCCCGCTGCTGGTGCTGGGGCTGTCCGGCTTCGAGACCGGCGTCAGCATGATGCCGCTGGTGTCGGCCGACGGGCCGGACCGGGCGGCCCGGCTGGCGGCCCGGATCCGCAACACCCGCCGGCTGCTCACCACCGCCGCGCTGATCATGTCGGTGTACCTGATCTCGACGACCTTCGTGACCACCGCCCTCATCCCCGCCGCCGAGTTCCGCCCGGGTGGCCGCGCGAACGGTCGAGCGCTGGCCTTCCTGGCGCACACCTATCTGGGCGAGGTGTTCGGCACCGTCTACGACGTGAGCAGCGTGTTCATCCTCTGGTTCGCCGGCGCGTCGGCCATGGCCGGGCTGATCAACATCGTGCCCCGCTACCTGCCCTCGTACGGCATGGCCCCGGAGTGGGCACGCGCGGTGCGTCCGGTGGTGATCGTCTACACAGTCGTCAGCGTGGCCATCACGATCGCCTTCCGGGCCGACGTCAACGCCCAGGCCGGGGCGTACGCCACAGGCATCCTGGCGATGATGGTCTCCGGCGCGGTGGCGGTGACCATCTCCGCGGTGCGGCACCGCCAACGCGTCGCCGGCGTCGGTTTCACGCTGCTGACCGTGGTGCTGCTGTACGCGCTGTTGGAGAACGTCGTCGAGCAGCCGGACGGGATCACCATCTCGGCGCTGTTCATCCTGGCCATCATCGTGGTGTCGCTGATCTCCCGGGTCACCCGGACCACCGAGCTGCGCGCCGAGCGGATCGAGTTCGACGAGCCGGCCCGTCGGTTCGTCGCCGAGTCGCTGGCGCACGACGGGCAGCTGCACCTCATCGCCAACAAGCGGCAGAGCGGCTCGGTGAAGGAGTACACGATCAAGGAGCGGGCGCAGCGGGGTATGAACCCGGTGCCCGGGGCCGCGGACGTGCTGTTCCTGGAGATCGACGTGGTGGATCCGTCGGAGTTCAGCCAGGTGCTGCGGGTGCACGGCGTCGAGGTGGCCGGTTTCCGGGTGCTGCGGGCCAGCAGCCCCGCCGCGCCGAACGCGATAGCCGCGATCCTGTTGGCGCTGCGCGACGCCACCGGGGTACGCCCGCACGCGCACTTCGAGTGGTCCGAGGGCAGCCCGATCGCGCACCTGCTGCGCTACCTGATTCTCGGCCGGGGGGACACCCCGCCGGTGGTGCGGGAGATCATTCGTCGTACCGAGAAGGACCCGCTGCGTCGGCCGGGCATCCACGTCGGCGGGTGAGCGCGCGTCGTCTGGTGTCGTAAAAGATGAATGGCAGCACTATTCACGTTCACACCTTCCTGTCCGGATTGCGGTCCTATCGTGACCTTTGGTGGTCGGCGGCACGTCGGTCACCCCACGCCCCGATTGGCGCGGTTACGTCACGTACCCAGGAAGGCAGGCACCTGATGTCCACGTACCGAGGAGACCGCCCGGCACGACCCAGACGGCGGTCCCGATGGTTCTTAGCCGGTGGGCTCCTGGCCGGGAGCCTGGTGGTGGGGGCGGCCGGCGCCGCCGCCGCGGCCGACCGTGACCTGTCCCTGCCGGGCCTGGGCAGGTTGACCACCCCGGCCGCTCGCGACGACGACCGGCAGCCCGACGACCGGTCCGCGCCGGAGCGTGGCGGCGACGACGCCGAGAGGGCCCGCCCGCACACCCCGGGTACCGGCAGGCACGGCGTGATCGAGGTGCCCTGCGACGCGGCGAAGCTGGTGGCCGCGTTGGTGACTGCCAACGCGGAGGGCGGCGGCGACCTGCGGCTCGCGCCCCGGTGCCGGTACACCCTCACCGAGGCGTTCCACGAGACCGACCAGTACGACGGTGGGATCCGCGACGCCCGGGAGCAGGCCGACGCCGCGGAGACTCCCGGGGACGCCGACGCTCCGCCGCACAACCCGGCCGACGACACGTCCGGCCTGCCGGTGATCTACCAGGGCATCACCATCGACGGCGCCGGCGCGACCATCGCCCGCGACGCCCAGGCCGCGCCGTTCCGCTTCTTCACCGTCCGCGACGGCGGCGAGCTGACCCTGCGCGACGTCGAGCTGCACAACGGCCGTTCGCTCATCGAGGGCGGCAGCGTGCACGTCGTGCACGGCGCGACGGCCGTGGTGGAGCGGGTCACCGTCACCCAGAGCACCTCGCTCTCGCCCGAGGGCGGCGGCGGTGGGATCTTCAACGACGGCAACATGGTGGTCACCGACTCCACGTTCGTCGGCAACAGCGCCTCCGGCGCCGCGGGCAAGGGCGGGGGCCTGCTCAACGGCGGTGTGCTGACGCTGAAGCGCTCGGAGTTCCGCCACAACAGCGCCAACGGCTACGGCGGCGGGCTCGGCAACTACCGGGGCGCGGCGGACGTGGACACCACCACGCTCGCCGAGAACAGCGCCGGGCAGGGCGGCGGCCTGGCCAGCTTCTCGGCCCGGACCAAGGTGTACGACACCGAACTGCTGAACAACACGGCCCAGGTCGGTGGTGGCGCCGCCAACTCCGACGCGGTGCTGGTGATGCGCAAGATGACCATCCGCGGCAACACCTCCACCGTCAACGGTGGGGCCATCTCCACCGTCAAGGGCCTGCTGCCCCTCGACGACAGCGTGGTCGACGGCAACACCACGCACGGCATCGGGGCCGGCATCTACGCGGAGAAGTCCAACCTGCTCGTGCGCGGCAGCGACGTGACAGGCAACGAGGCGGTCGGCGCGACGTCCAAGGGCGGTGGCATCTACGCCTCCGCGGGCTCGGTGGCGCTCTACACGAGCAAGGTCACCCACAACGCGGCAACGGTGAAGCCCGGCGGCATCTTCGCCGAGCACGCCCAGATCAAGCTCGACGACGAGAGCGTGGTCGTCGAGAACGAGCCGACCAACTGCGAGGGCAGCGTGGTGCCGGTCGCGCACTGCTTCCGCTGAGGCGTCGACACGCGCACTCGTCCCGAGCGCACATCCTGAGCGCACCCGCCCGCCCGGACAGTCGTCCGGGCGGGCGTGCGTCGTCAGCCGAGGGCGCGCAGCCGGGCAGCCAGGTCTGCGGCGAAGAAGTCGAGGAAGCCGTCGGGGTCGCCGCCGGCGTTCTGCAGGACGACGTGGTCGAAGCCGGCGTCGACGTACGAGCGGACCTTCGCCACGTGCGGCTCGGGATCGGGGCCGACGGCGAAGAGCTCGCGGATGTGCTTCTCCTCCACGTGAGCGCTGGCCGCGTCGAAGTTGACCGGGTTGGGCAGCTCGCTCATCACCTTCCAGCCGGTGACCATCCACCGGCTGGTCCGCAACACCGCCTGCACCGCCTGCTGCTCGTCGGTGGCCCAGGCCAGTGGCACCTCGGCGTAGCGCGGACCCGATCCGCCGGCCCGCCGGTAGTGCTCGACGATCGAGGCGTCCGGGTCGGTGGCGAACAGCCCGTCGCCCAGTTCGGCGGCCAGCCGGGCGGACGCCTCCCCGCTGGCGGCGACCGCGATCACCGGCGGGGTGTCCGGCAGGTCGAAGACCCGGGCGTCCTCCAGGTGCAGGTGTCGCCCCTCGTACGACTGGTAGCCGCCCTGCCAGAGCAGCCGGATGATTTCCAGCGCCTCGCGTAGCCGAACGTGTCGGCCCTGCACGCTGGGGAAGCCCTGCCCCACGACGTGTTCGTTGAGCCGTTCGCCGGCCCCGACGCCGAGGGTGAAGCGGCCGTCGGAGATCAGTGCCATGGTCGCCGCGGCCTGCGCGATGATCGCCGGGTGGTAGCGCACGGTCGGGCAGGTGACGCCGGTGGCCAGGCGCAGCGTGGTGGTTCTCGCCGCGATCGCGCCGAGCACGCTCCAGGTGAAGGACGAGTGGCCCTGCGCGTCCAGCCAGGGGTGGAAGTGGTCGCTCATCTCGACGAAGTCGAAACCGGCCTGTTCGGCCCGGACGGCCTGCCGGATGATCTCCTGCGGTCCGAAGCCCTCCGAGGCCAGCTTGTAGCCGATCTGCATGGCACGCTCCCGATTCCGTCCACTCGCCGACGCCGGTCGGTTCCCCTCCTTCGCGCCGACAAACGCCGCCCACGGGTCCGAACCAGCCTCCTAGGACGGCCCACGCGATGTGGCGGCTGCCGGAGGCCCAGCGGCGCAGAGCCGGACGGGGTGCGACAGCCCCGACCCCGGGCAGCAAAAGGCCCGCGCCCCGGACGGGCGCGGGCCTCCTGGAACGTCTTCGTCCTACTTGGACGGCTCCGGCAGCTTGCAGTCGACCTTGGGGTTTGCCCCGATGTAGTTCAGCGGTCCGGCCACGATCGTGACCAGGATCGTGCCGGCCTCGGCGCAGTTGGTGTCATCGCCGCTGTAGTAACCCCGCTGACCGCCGGCGATGGCGCCGATCACCAGCCAGATCACGACGATGACTCCGAGTATCGAGGTGCCGCGCATCGCTGCCTCCTGAAGGTATGTGGTGGATCTGAGGTGCAGGCGTTGTACCCAATCGGGTCGCGCGGCTAACGGTGAGCGTCCGGCACCCCCGCCGGATCCTCCGTCCGGCCGATGCCGTCCGCCGTCGGTACCGCACCGACATCGGCCGCCCGCATCGTGTCCCGACGGTCGGCTATCGGATCGCCGACCGACCCGGCCGCCGCACGGGCCACCGGACGTAGAACTGCCTCACGGCCCCGCCGAGGAGGACCCATGACCGCCCCCACCCCATCCCTGTACATCGACCGCCCCGAGGACGTCGCGGTCGCGGCCCGCGCGCTCGCCGGCGGCGCGGTCGTCGCGGCGGCGTTCGCCAACTTCTACGTCATCGTCACCCGGCCGGACGCGGCCACCGTACGCCGGGTCAACCTGGCCAAGGGCCGCCCGGTTCACCAGGTCGGCAGCATCACCACCGCCGTCGGCCGGATCCCGGGCATGTTCGACTGGTCCCGCATCTCGCCGCGGTTGCCGATCGGCCGGGTGCGGGCGCTGATGGACGCCCTCTACGGCGCCGGGCCGTTCGGCTTCCGGGGCCCCGCCGCCGACCGGTTGCCCGACCACCTCACCCAGATCGACAGCGGCCTGCGTACCACGCAGGTCATCGCTCCCGGTCTCACCTGCCCGTCCAACGCGTTCTTCGAGCGAGCGCTCGCCGAGACCGGCACCGATCACCTCTACATCACGTCGGCGAACCGGTCCCGACACCACACCGGTGCGGCCGAGGAGCCGGCGCACTGGAAGGCAGGCGCGCTCGCCGCCGACTTCGCCCACCTCGACGACCTCGTGGTGCTCGCCCATCCCGACGAGGCGGCCGCCCGCGCCGCCTACCCCGGCTACCTCACCACCTCGGTGACCCTGCTCTCGTTCCACGCTCCGGAGGGCGAGCTGGAGGAGCCGCCGGTGCTGACCGTGGACCGGCACGGT
Organism: Micromonospora sp. NPDC049274; assembly: GCF_040678875.1. Classification (NCBI taxonomy): domain Bacteria; kingdom Bacillati; phylum Actinomycetota; class Actinomycetes; order Micromonosporales; family Micromonosporaceae; genus Micromonospora; species Micromonospora sp. NPDC049274. The sequence continues at coordinate 132,824 of NZ_JBFAQS010000018.1, read as the reverse complement.
TCGCTGCACCTGGACGACGTCCGCCGGGCCGCCACGCCGCTGGGCCTCCAGGTGCGCCTCGGCGACACCGCCGGGCGACGGTTGCAGGTCCGGGGGTACGCGGGAGCGCTGGTGTGAGCCACTACCGGGTCGGCCTGGTGGTGCCCAGCTCGAACACCACCATGGAGACCGAGATCCCGGCCATGCTGCGTCGGCGGGAGACCGTCGACCCGACGACCCGGTTCACCACCCACGCCAGCAGGGTGCGGCTGCACCAGGTGACGGCCGACGAGCTGGCCCGGATGAACCGCTCGTCGGTCCGCTGCGCCGCCGAGCTGGCCGACGCCCGGTGCGACGTGCTCGCGTACGCCTGCCTGGTGGCGGTGATGTGCGAGGGCGTCGGCGCGCACGAGCGGGCCGAGCGGCGGTTGGGCCGGGCGGCCGTGCGGGCCGGGCACGACATGCCCGTGGTGACAAGCGCCGGCGCGTTGGTGGCCGGACTGCGGGCGTTGGGCGCGCGTCGGGTGGCGCTGATCGCGCCGTACCTGCCGCCGTTGACCGCGACAGTCGTCGCCTACCTCGCCGGGTATGGCGTGCGGGTCACCGAGGCGGTGAGTCTCGGCGAGCCGGACAACGTCGCGGTGGGCCGCATCCCGACGGCGCGGCTGGTGGAGCTGGCCGACCGGCTGGACGTGACCGACGTGGATGCCGTGGTCCTCTCCGCCTGCGTGCAGCTGCCGTCGCTGGCCGCGGTGCCGCGGGTGGAGGCCCGCCTCGGCCGGCCGGTGCTCACCGCCGCCACCGCCACCGTGCACCAGCTGCTGACCGTGCTCGGCGTCGAGCCGTACGTGCCGGACGCGGGTCGACTGCTGGCCGGCGCAGCGGTTCAGTGCGGTGGGGCAGGGGCCTCCGGCGGTTTGCCGCGACTGCGGCGATAGTCGGCGTACGCGACGCCTACCAACACCAGCAGGGCGCCGAGGGACGCGAAGATCGGCGGCAGGTACATGGCCGCCGGCGCGATCGTCAGCAACGCCAGGAGACCGCCGGCCCGCGACGACGAGACGCGGCTGAACACCTCGTACTCGAACGAGGACCGGCCGACCAGGAACAGCGCCGGGCCGCCGAGGATCACCGCGACCCAGGCCGGGGGCGTACGGCCGTTGTGGTCGTGCAGCACCAGGTCGAACCCGGAGGCCGTGACCACCACTCCGGCGATCATCAGCAGGTGGGTGTACGGCGCGGTGAACAGGAACTTGCCCGGCGCTCCGGACATCTTGATGGCCGTCGGCAGCAGTTGGCCGGACTTGTGGACGTAGATCCGCCAGAGCACAAGCGTTGTCGCGAACGCCACCGCGAACGCGCCGATGTTCTGCGCCTCGGAGTGGGCCAGGTTGAACATGGTGCCGATGGTCAGGATGGCGTCGCCGAGGGCGATGATGAAGAACTGCTGGTACCGCTCGGAGAGGTGCTCGGCCTGGACGTTGCGCTGCGGCTCCGGCACCACCCCCAACCCGGGCACCGGGTACGCGAGCCGGAAACCGCCGTAGTCGATGGCGAGCGCGATGGCCCAGCACGCCAGCCGGGCGTCGCCGCTGACGAACGCGCCGATGATCCAGGGGATCGCCGACACGGTGAACCAGACGAAGATGCGGACGGCCCTGCGTTGGGTCTGCGGTTCGCGGCGTACGGCAGGCATCAGGAACAGCCCACGCCCGAGGTGGATGGCCACGTACGTGGCGGCGAAGACGATTCCCCGTGCGCCGAACGCCTCCGGGATCGCGGTGGTCATCAACAGGGCACCGAACATCACGGCGCTGATCAGCAGTTTGATCTCGGTGCGTTCCGGGTCGTACAGGTCGGTGACGAGGGTGGTGATCGCCCAGGTCCACCAGACGGCGGCCAGCAGGATCAGCGCCTGCCCGGCCCGGTGCCAGTCGAGCCTGTCGACCATGCCCCGCGAGATGAGGGCGAGGGCGACCACGTACACCAGGTCGAAGAAGAGTTCGAGCAGCGTCACCCGGCGGGGGGAATCCGGGTCGCGTACCGGTGGTCGGGTGTTGCGGTGCCCGGGCTCCGGCGCGGAGAGGTGCACGATTGCTCCTGCGGTGCCGGTGGACGCGGCGGGCCGTCCGGCTCACCTCGACCGACGCTAGCCAGCTACCGGGCGTGCCACCGGGCTTCGGCCGGTCGTCCCCCGACCGGGGAGGCGGTTGATCGACTCGGTTTCCCTGAGGTCGGGGTGTCCGGGCGGGGCGGACGGCCCGATTCCATGGATGCCGAGTTGATCAAGTGTCCCGACCCCGGTCGCTCCGCCGGAACGACGGAACCCCCGGCCGGCCGTCGAGAAGACGGGCGCCCGGGGGTTCGTTGTCGACACTCAGCCCTGGCTGCCGCCCGGCAACACCGCGGCCGCCTGGTCACCGGCGCCGGCCAGGATCCGAGCCTGCTGGGGCCAGGTGGCCAACGCGGGTGCCGCACGCAGACCGGCGGCCCGGATCAGGTCACGCAGCGCCGGCTCGTCCAGCTCGCCGAGCTGGGCGTAGGTGCGGACACCGGCCGCCTGCAACGCGGCCGCGATCTTCGGCCCGACCCCCTGGATCCGGCGGAAGTCGTCCGCCGGGCCCGTGGGCTCGGTGTCCGCCTGCGTCGGCGTGGTGTCGGCCGCCCGGACCGGCGGGGCGGCCCGCACCGGCTCGGCGTCCGCGACGTCCGTCGCGGTCGCGCCCGCCGCAACAGCTGGCGTCGCCTCGATCGGGGTGACCTCGGCGTACGGGGAGTCGGCCTGCGGAACCTCGGCAGGGGTGACGTCGGCGCGCGTGGTCTCGACCGGCGTGACGTCGGCGTCCGTGGTCTCGACCGGGGCGACCTCGGCGTCCGTGGTCTCGACCGGCGTGACGTCGGCGCGCGTTGCCTCGGCCGGCGTGACGTCGGCGTCCGTGGTCTCGACCGGCGTGACGTCGGCCGGGGTTGCCTCGGCCGGCACGGTGTCGGTCTTGTCGTCCATCGGCTGGCGCGGGGCGATCACCGTCGCCGGCTGTTCGTCGGCCGCGACCGGCTCCGGGTCGGCCGCGAACGCGGGTACGTCGACCGCGTCGGTCCGCTCGGTGGCCGGGACGGGCGGCGGGGCTTCGGTGAGGGCCATGTCGCCCGGGTCGACGGCGTTCGGGGCGGAGTCGTCCGGCGTGGTCACGGCGGCGGGTGCGCTGACCGTGTCCACAGGCGTCGGCTCGTCGGCGACCGCTGCCGGGGGAGCGTCCACGGCCGCCACCGGGGCGGCCTCGTCGGAGGCGGCCGGCGGCACCGGAGCGTCGATCACGGCGAGGCCGGCGACGGGGTCACCGTCCACGATTGACTGACCCCGCCCGTTGGTCCCTGCGCCCTGCCGGCCGCGCAGCAACCATCCGGCGGCCAGGCCCAGCAACAACGCCAGTAGCACTATCAGCGAGTGTCCGATAGACCACTCCACGGCGAACCTCCCTCTCAGCTCGTCGAAAAAGTCACGAGAAAAACTCGCCGCAGCTTCGCACACGCGCATTACCGACGACAGAGAGGATCGGTCGTAGACGCCGTGGCCGGGACGGTCACCGCATGCGGTGCGCGACGAGTGACACAGCGTCGCGACCACGGCGGGATGCGATCGATCGCCGGACACGGAGCGACCCGGGCCGGCGCGTTGTCGCCGTGCCCGGGTCAGCTGGTGCCGTGTTCAGTCCTGGTCACCCTCGTAGGTGTGGAAGTCGTCGACGAAGCGGCGCCGCAGCGGAGGCACCCGGCTGGTCACTCCGAAGTAGCCGCGCGCCCCGAGCAGCGCCAGCCGGCCCACCACCGGCCGGTACATCCGGTCGTCGCCGCTGGTGCCGCTGCGGTGCAGCGACTCGGCGACCCGCGCGAAGCCGTACGGCACCATGGCGGCCTCGTAGTCCGCCACCGCCTGCACAAGCGTCGTGTCCCCGGCGGCGGCCCGGGTGAGGTGCGCGCAGAGCAGGCGGGCGTCGCGTAGCGCGGTGTTCGCGCCCACCCCACGCCCCGGGGTCATGGTGTGGATGGCATCGCCGAGCAGAGTGACGGTGCTGCTCTTCCAGGGCGGTGTCGGCTCGGACGTGCTCACCTTGATCGGTAGGGCGCTGCCCGGATCGCTCATCCGCAACAGCTCCCGCAGGTGCGGATGCCAGTTGGGCGTGAGGTCCAGGGCGACGCGTATCAGGTCCTCGCCCCGACGTTGCAGCACGTCGGCCGGGAACCGGCGGGCCGTGCTCCAGATGATCAGGTTGATGTAGTCGGCGCTGGTGTCCCTCGACAGGCCGGGCCAGCCGCGCAGGAGAGCGGCGTCGTCGGCGCTGACGCCGGGCTTGATCGTCCGGTCGGCGGCCCACTTGAACTCCATCACATGCAGCACGCCCATGGTGCCGCCGGCGCCGAAGATGAGCGAGATGCCCTTGCGGACCCGCTCGGGCACGAGGTCGCGGGTCTGCGCGGTCAGCGGAATGCGGGTGGCGATGTTGATGGTGCCGGCGTCGCGGGTGACCGCGTGCGGCAGGTACTGGCGACGTACGGCCGAGTGGGTGCCGTCGGCCGCTACCAGCAGGTCGCCGGTGGCGCTGGTCCCGTCGGCGAAGTACGCGGTGACCGTGCCGTCGTCGTGCTGCTCGTACCGGACGAAGGTCTTGTCGAAGCGCACCACGTCGCCCAGGTCGGTCAGCAGCACCTGGCGCAGCACCATCCGGGCCACCGAGTGTTCGGTGTGCACCGGGTCGGCGGTGGGCCGCAGCTCGAACGACGCGGTCTGGCGCAGCCGTTGGGTGACGACGTTGAAGTAGCTCGGCGGCCGGGCGCAGGTGGCCAGGAACGTGGCGAACAGCTTCGGTGACAGGCATTCGCGCAGCGCCCGGCTGCCGGTGGGGCCGATGCCCACCCGGTAGCCGAGCAGCCCTTCGGTGCTGTGCTGGTGGCGTTCGTAGACGGTGACGCTGATCCCGGCGCGGCGCAGCCCGTGCGCGAGGCACAGCCCGCCGGTGCCGGCGCCGATGATCAGGACGTGCGGTCCGGTGGTGGACATGTCAGCCGGCCGGGTGGGGCGCTGCCGCGTCGGCGGCGTCCCAGCGGTAGAAGCAGTCGGCGATGGCGTCGCGGGGGGAGCGCCACGTCGGCAGGTACGGCGAGGTGTGGGCCGCGAGCCGCTCGTTGACCTGCTGGAAGAGCGGGTGGTTGCGGGCGGCGGCGAGGGCGCCCGGGTTGACGTCCGAGGTCTCGATGAGGTGGACGTACACGTCGTGCAGGCAGTACAGGGACCGGTGCGTGACGCCGGTGAGACCGGGCAGTTCGGTGGCGTCGGACTCGGCGAAGATCTGGGCGACCCGCTCCTCCGCGCCCGGGATGATCCGGCTGACGATCAGTAGACGACTCATGGGAACCCTTCCGCCGGTGGCCGATCCCGGCCCGGGGGCCGGTGGTCACGTGCTCGTTGCGCCCACCGTGCCGCAGGGTGTGTCACGTCACCGTCACGTGCGTCGTCCGGCCGGTGACGGCCGGGCGGCGGTCTGCTGGCCGGGGGCCGCGGGGCGGGTGGCCGCCCGGATCGGAGCGAGCGTGTCGTCGAGCAGGGCGCTCATCGCCGGGCTGGGTTCCAGACGCAGCTCTCGGCGCAGCAGGTCACGGTAGACGTAGAAGGCGTGTACGGCCTCGAAGGCGTTGCCCTCGGCGAGATGGATGCGTACCACCAGGCGGTGTGGCGTCTCGCGCAGCGGCTCGGCGGCCATCGCCTCCAACGCGGCTTCGAGGGCCTCGCCGTGCCGCCCCGCCGCGAGGTGCTGCGCGGCCACCTGCTCCAGCATGTGCAGGCGCAGTTGCCGCAGCCGTTCCCGGTCCAGCAGCACCCAGTCGTCGTACCAGCCGGGCAGCAGGTCGTGTCGGCCGGCGGCGAGCGCCCCGGCGGTGGTCCTCGGGTCGTCGCCGTTGCGGACGCGGGCTGCGGTCTGCACGAGGTCGTCCACGTCGAGCCGGACCGCCGGGTCCAGCCGGACGGTGTCGCCGGCCACGATCATCGGGCAGCACGGGTCCTGCCGCAGCCGCCACAGCGCGGTCCGCAGCGACGACAGTGCCCGCTCCTCCGACACGTCGGGCCAGAGCAGGCCGGCCAACTGGCTGCGGGTGGCGCCGGGGCGCAGCCCGATCAGCGCGATCACCCGTTGCAGGCCGCGCGGCACCACGATGTGCGCGGTGGCGTGCAGGAGCCGGAAACCGCCCAGCAGGTGCAGCGCGAGGTCGGCCGCGCCGCCACGTACGGCGGTCGGGACGGACGGATCAGCGGCCACGGCGGCACCCCCTGCGGAACGCTCGTTCCGACTGTCTGCTGTGTTCCGGACCGGCTGCCCGCGTCGCCACCGCCGATCCCGTCGATGGAATGCGACCAGGGCTGTCCAGGCGGCGGCACCGCCCGCCGGAGCCGTCGGGCTGACCACCGTGAAGATTATCAATGATGGTCACGGTGAGTCAACGCCACTGTCGGCCATCCGTTGCCTGGGGCCAACCATGAGATCGGTTCTGAACTGCTCAAACGCCATTCTGGCGGATCGGGTCGTGCACATGGGACGCATAGCTCATACACAGGTTGCGTCAACGCAGCGTCACCAAGCTGCGTCGCTGGCTGGTCCGCCGCAGTGACGGCGCCGTGACGACGACTGCCGCATCGTGGCCGCAGTCGTCCAGCGCGTCCGGAGGTTCACCCGGCCGGCCCGGACGCCGTGGGGGGAGGCCCAGCCATGGACCGATCGCTGATCGTCGCGAAGGTCGTACCGACCGCCGAGGAACGGGTAGCCGAGATCTTCGCCGAGTCGGACGCGACCGAGCTGCCGCGCCTGGTCGGCGTCCGGCACCGCTCGCTGTACCGCCTGCACGACCTCTACGTGCACCTGCTCGACACCGAGCATCCGGCGCAGGAGGCGGTGGAGGCCGCCCGTGGTCACCCCGAGTTCGTCCGGGTCAGCGACCGGCTGCGGCCGTACGTCTCGCCGTACCTGCCGACCTGGCGCTCGCCGCGCGACGCCATGGCGCAGTGCTTCTACCGGTTCGACGCTCCCGACGCCGGGGGGCGCTCGTGACCGCCGCCGCCGGGCAAGCGGAGCAGCTCTGGTCTCGCTGCGCCGGCTGTGCGAGCCTGCTCTATCGCAAGCGGCTGCGCCGCAACCTGGACGTCTGCCCGGAGTGCGGCGAGCACGCCCGGCTCGGCGCCCCGGAACGACTGCGTCAGCTCGTGGACCCGGGCTCCCTGTGCCTCCTCCCCGACCGGCTGCCCGAGGCGGATCCGATCAACTTCGTCGACGTGCTGCCGTACTCGCACCGGCTCAGCGCCGCGCGGGTCAGCACCGGCCTGACCGAGGCGGTCCTCTGTGCCACCGCCACCATCGGCGGACACCCGGCCGCTCTGGCCGTGATGGACTTCCGCTTCCTCGGCGGCAGCCTCGGCTGCGCGGTGGGTGAGCTGATCACCCGTACCGCCGAGCGGGCGTTGGACGACCGGGTGCCGCTCATCCTGGTCACCGCGTCGGGTGGGGCGCGGATGCAGGAGGGCGCCCTGTCGCTGATGCAGATGGCCACGGTCAGCCAGGCCATCGCCGCGCTGCGCGAGGCGGGTCTGCTCACCGTCAGCGTGCTCACCGACCCGACCTACGGAGGGGTGGCGGCCTCGTTTGCCACCAACACCGACCTGGTGCTCGCCGAGACTGGCGCCCGGATGGGTTTCGCCGGTCCACGGGTGATCCGTCAGGTCACCGGCCGAGCGTTGCCGGAGGGGTTCCAGACCGCCGACTTCCTGCTGCGCCACGGTCAGGTGGACATGGTGGTGCAGCGCCGGTCGCTGCGGGGTCGACTGGCCGCGCTGCTCGCGGCGGCCGGCACCGGCCGTCCGGCGCGTCCGCCCGTACCCCGGCAGGAGCCGGCGCCACACCACGAGCGCCTGGCCGGCGCGACCCCAGCCGCCGACGGCACGCAACCGGCGGTACGCGACGCGTGGGACACCGTTCGCACGGCCCGCCACCCGGGCCGGCCCACCACCCTGGACTATCTGGACTCGGTGTTCGACGGGTTCGTCGAGCTGCACGGCGACCGGCTCGGCGGGGACTGCCCCGCCATTGTCGGCGGTGTCGCGCGGCTGGCCGGCCGGCACGTCATGGTCATCGGCCACCAGAAGGGGCACACCACAGCCGACCTGGTCGCCCGCAACTTCGGGATGGCCAGCCCCGCCGGGCACCGCAAGGCGCTGCGCCTGATGCGTCTCGCCGCCCGCCTCGGCCTGCCGGTGGTCACCCTGGTCGACACCCCCGGCGCCGACCCGGGGATCAGCGCCGAGGAGCAGGGCCAGGCGGCCGCCATCGCGGAGAACATCCTCACCCTCACCGTGCTGCCCACCCCCGTCCTCGCGGTGATCACCGGTGAGGGTGGCAGTGGCGGCGCGCTGGCCCTCGCCGTCGCCGACCGCGTGCTGATGCTGCAGCACGCCGTGTATTCGGTGATCAGCCCCGAGGGCTGCGCGGCCATCCTCTGGCCGGACCGCTCGGCCGCGCCGCAGGCCGCCCGCGCGCTCCGGCTGACCGCACCCGACCTGTGTCGCCTCGGCGTCGTCGACGAGATCGTCCCCGAGCCGGCGACGGCCGCCCACGACGACCCCGCCGAGACGGCCCGACGGTTGCGCGCCGCGTTGCTGGCGAACCTCCTGCCGCTGCTGGACGTGCCGCCCGCGATGCTGGTCCGCCTGCGCCGGCAGCGGTTCCGCCGGTTCGGCGCCACCCGCACAGGTATCCGGGCGGTCGCCCGATGACCGCCGCACCCACAGTGGACACCGCCGACGGCCAGAACGCCCGACCCGACGGCGGCGGCCCGCTCGACGGCGCTGTTCGGTCCGACGACGGCGGCCAGCTCGACGGCGCGAACGGCCACCTCGACGGCGAGTGCCAGCCTGCTGCGCATACCGGCCCTGAGACGGCCGACGTCCGCCCGGACGGGCGGTACCCGGAGGGCGGGCTCGGTGGCACCGCCGCGGACGGTGAGGCGGTGCTGGTCGGGCTGCGTCGACAGGCGCGGCACCTGCTCGCCGAGCTGCCCGGGCCGGTGCGTCGGATCCGGTTGTGCAGCGGGACGACGGTGCTGGAGGTCCAGTGGCATCCGGACGAGGCGGCCACCCTGTCGTCCGTACCCCCGGCGCTGCCGCCGGTCGGTGCCACGCCGACGGCGGCCACGGCCGCGCCCGGCCCGCCGGCCGCGCTGATCCGGCCGCCGGTCCCCGGCCGCGCCGCGGTCCGGGCGCCGATCGTCGGCACCTTCTACCGCGCGCCGGAGCCCGGCGCACCGCCGTTCGTCGCGGTGGGTGACCTGGTCCGTCCCGGTCAACCGGTCGCGATCGTCGAGGCGATGAAGCTGATGAACGAGGTGACCGCCGACCGGGCCGGGCGGGTGGTCGCGATCCTCGTCGGCGACGGCCAGCCAGTGGAGTACGACCAGCCACTGGTCGAGCTGGATCCGGCCTGACGGCGGGGATGAGTGACAGATGTTCGAGACCGTGCTGATCGCCAACCGTGGTGAGATCGCGCTGCGGGTGCTGCGGGCCTGCAAGGAGCTGGGCATCCGCACTGCGGTCGTCTACTCCGCCGCCGACGCGGACTCCGCGGCCGTGCGCCTCGCCGACCAGGCCGTCCGGATCGGGCCGGCGTCGAGCCGGCGCAGCTACCTCAACGCCGCCGCGATCGTGGAGGCGGCCCGGCAGGTGGGCGCGCAGGCCGTGCATCCCGGGTACGGCTTCCTCTCCGAGGACGCCGACTTCGCCGAGATCTGCGCCGACAACGGCCTGACGTTCATCGGCCCGCCGCCGGCGGTGATGGCGGCGCTGGCCGACAAGTCCTCGGCCCGAGCCCTCATGAGCCGCGCCGGCCTGCCGCTGCCCGAGGGCAGCGTCGCGCCGGTGGCGACCGCCGCGGCGGCCGCCGAGGTAGCCGACGCCGTCGGCTACCCGGTGATCGTGAAGGCAGCCGCCGGGGGCGGTGGCCGAGGGATGACAGTGGTGCACCACCCCGCCGAGCTGGCCCGGGCGTACGCGCGGACGCGGGCCGCCGCGCAGGCCGCCTTCGGCGACGACAGGGTGTACGTCGAGCGGTACCTCACCGAGGCCCGGCACGTCGAGGTGCAGGTGCTCTGCGACTCCCACGGCAACGGCGTGCACCTGGGCACCCGGGACTGCTCGGTGCAGCGCCGGCACCAGAAACTCGTCGAGGAGGCGCCCGCTCCCGCGCTGTCCGCCGCCACGCTCGACGCCATCGCCGAGACCGCGCTGCGGGGCGCCCTGGAGGTCGGCTTCGTCGGCGCGGGCACCCTGGAGTTCCTGGTGGACGCCGAGGAACGCTTCCACTTCCTGGAGATCAACTGTCGGATCCAGGTGGAACACCCCGTCACCGAGATGGTCACCGGGATCGACCTGGTGCACGAGCAACTGCACATCGCGGCCGGGGTGCCGCTGCGATGGCGGCAGGAGGAGATCCGGCTGCACGGCGTCGCCGTGGAGTGCCGCGTCAACACCGAGGACCCCGAACGCGACTTCGCGCCCACACCCGGCCGCCTGGAGCGGTTCACCCCACCCGGTGGACCGTTCACCCGCGTGGACACCCACGCCAGCGCCGGTTACCTGGTCGGCCCCTGGTACGACTCGCTGCTGGCCAAGGTGATCGTCTGGGCGCCCGACCGGGAACTGGCGCTCAACCGGCTGGAGCGTGCCCTGGAGGAGTTCGACATCGCCGGACCGGGCGTGCACACCACCATCCCGTTCGTGCGGCGGGTGCTCGACGACGCCGCGTTCCGCAAGGGCCGCTACACCACCGGCCTGGTCGACCGCCTACTCGCCGCGTCGCCGTCGCCGTCGCCGTCGCCGTCGTCGCCCGCGCCCGCGCCCGCGCAGCGGTCCGCGGCCACCCCCACACCCCGCGCCGCGCCCGCCGCGCAGCCCGACGTATCCAACCGGAGGACCCGATGACCGTCACCCATGGCCGCCCGATGACCGCCGAGATCACCGACATCCTGGTGTCGCACTGCGGGCTGGACGCCGACGCCGCGGCACGAGCGCCCGCCGCGTCACTCGAGGAACTGGGCATGGACTCACTCGCGCTGCTGGAACTCTCCGCCGTCGTCGCCGACCGGTGGCAGGTGAACATCCCCGAGCAGGCCGGGCAACTGAGCATCCCGGCGGTGGCCGGCCTGGTCGCCCGCCGCACCGACCCGCCCGGACACACCGAGAACTCCGTGGTCATCGACGCCCCTCTCGCACTGGTCTGGGACGTCACCAACGACGTGGCGAACTGGACCGAGCTGTTCACCGAGTACGCCGTGGTGGAGATCCTGCACCGCGACGGGCACACCGTACGGTTCCGGCTCACCATGTACCCCGACGAGAACGGGGTGGCGTGGAGCTGGGTCAGCGAACGCACCGCCGACCCGGTCAGCCGGCAGGTGCGGGCGCACCGGGTGGAGACCGGGCCGTTCGAGTACATGCGGATCCACTGGCGCTACACCGAGGAGGCCGACGGCACCCGGATGGCCTGGACGCAGGACTTCGCCATGAAGCCCACCGCGCCCGTCGACAACACCGCGATGACCGAACGGATCAACACCAACAGCGTCATCCAACTCGCGGTGATCAAGGACCGGGTGGAGCGGATCGCCCGGCAGCGCGAGGAGCAGGACCGCCTGGATGCTGGCGCGCAGGACCGCGCTGTGGCCGGCGGCGCGCAGGACCGCGCTGTGGCCGGCGGCGAGTCGACGGGGGCCGGCGATGAGTGACCTGGGCACCCGGCCGATCGCCGCCGCGGACGTACCGGCCGACCGCCGGCGCGGCGGCGAGCTGCGGGTGCTGCTCGGGCCCCGCACCGTCGGCAGCACGTCCGGCTTCCTCGGGGTGGCCACCCTCGCGCCGGGGGAGCGGATCGCCGAGCACTACCACCCGTACAGCGAAGAGTTCCTGTACGTGGCGCGCGGCGCGATCACTGTCGACCTGGACGACAAGCCCACGGCGGTGTCCGCGGGCGAGGCGCTGTTCGTGCCGGTAAACGTGCGGCACCGGCTGCGCAACACCGGCGTGGAGCCGGCCGAGGTGGTCTTCCACCTGGGTCCGCTGGCACCCCGGCCCGAGCTGGGACACGTCGACACGGAACTGGTCGAGCAACGGGGCGGGTCATGAGCGCGAGGAGTGAGCCGGGTTTGCGAGCCCCGCAGTCGCGAACAGAGGTGGCGCGATGACCGGGCGGCGCACGGTGGTGACCGGCATCGGGGTGGTCGCTCCCGGCGGCGCCAGCCGGGACCGCTTCTGGAAGACCATCACCGAGGGGCGGACGGCCACCCGGCGGATCAGCTTCTTCGACCCGTCGCCGTTCCGCTCGCAGATCGCCGCCGAGTGCGACTTCGACCCGATCGCCGCCGGACTCACCGACGCCGAACGGCGCCGCGCCGACCGGTACGTGCAGTTCGCGCTTGCCTGCTCCGCCGAGGCGATGGCCGACGCCGGCCTGGTGCTCAGCGACGCCGAGCGGGACCGCGCCGGGGTGGTGCTCGGCACCGCCGTGGGCGGCACGATGGCCCTGGAACAGGAGTACGTGCGGGTCAGCGACCACGGCCGGAACTGGCTTGTGGACGCGGCGCTCGGCGGCCCGTACCTGTACCAGGCGCTGGTGCCCAGCAGCCTGGCCGCCGACGTGGCGTGCCGGCACGGGCTGCACGGCCCGGCGCAGGTGGTCTCCACCGGCTGCACGTCGGGCATCGACGCCATCGGGTACGCCCACCAGCTCATCGTGGACGGCGAGGCGGACATCGTGCTGGCCGGCGCGGCCGACTCGCCGATCTCACCGGTCACCGTCGCCTCGTTCGACGCGATCAAGGCGACCAGCCCCGACAACGACGACCCCGCGCACGCCTCCCGTCCCTTCGACGTCGACCGGCACGGGTTCGTGCTGGCCGAGGGCGCGGCGGTGCTGGTGCTGGAGGAGGCCGAGCACGCCCGACGGCGCGGCGCCCACGTCTACTGCGAGGTCGCCGGCTACGCCAGCCGCAGCAACGGCTACCACATGACCGGGCTGCGCCCGGACGGGCTGGAGATGGGCCTCGCCGTCACCGACGCGCTGCGACAGGGCCGCGTCGCCCCCGAACAGGTCTCCTACATCAGCGCCCACGGCTCGGGCACCCGGCAGAACGACAGGCACGAGACGGCCGCGTTCAAACGGGCGCTGGGCCAGGCCGCGTACCGGGTGCCGATCAGCTCGATCAAGTCGATGGTGGGGCACTCGCTCGGGGCGATCGGGTCGATCGAGATGGCCGCCTGCGCCCTCGCCATCGAATTCGGCGTGGTGCCGCCAACGGCGAACTGGAGCACCCGCGACCCGGAGTGCGACCTGGACTACGTGCCCAACGAGGCGCGGGAGGTGCCCGTCAACGTGGCCCTGTCGGTGGGCAGCGGGTTCGGCGGCTTCCAGTCGGCCATGGTGTTCCGCCGGCTGCCCTCGACGGCGGCGGCGTGAGCACCGCCCGGGCGGTCGTCACCGGAATCGGAGTGGTCGCGCCCAGCGGCGTGGGCGTGGACGCGCACTGGCGTACCGTGCTGGCCGGCACCCGGCGCACCGGGCCGATCACCCTGTTCGACCCGTCCGGCTACCCGACCCGCTTCGGCGGCGAGGTCCCCGACTTCACGGCCGGCTCGTACGCCGACAGCCGGCAACTGGTGCAGACCGACAGGTGGACGCACCTCGGCTTCGCCGCCACCCGGCTGGCGCTCACCGACGCCGGCCTGCCCGAGCGGGCACCCGACCCGTACGGCTACGCCATGACCCTGGCCAGCTCGTCCGGGGGCAACCTGTTCGGCCAGCGGGAGCTGCAACGGCTGTGGGGCGGCGCTTCGCGGACCGTCGGCGCGTACCAGTCGATCGCCTGGTTCTACGCGGCAAGCGTCGGACAGCTCTCCATCCACCACCAGTTCAAGGGACCGAGCGGGGTGCTGGTCGCGGAGACGGCAGGCGGGCTGGACAGCCTCGCGCACGCCGCCCGCGCGGTACGCCGGGGCACACCCGTGGTGATCGCCGGGGCGACCGAGTGTCCACTGAGCCCGTACGCCCTGGCCTGCCAACTGCGCTCCGGGCTGCTCAGCGACGTCGCCGACCCGGAGCGGGCGTACCGGCCGTTCGACGCGTCGGCCAGCGGCTACCTGCCGGCCGAGGGGGGAGCGGTGTTCGTGGTGGAGGACCTGGCGCACGCCCTGGCACGGGGCGCCCGGATCTACGGCGAGGTGAGCGGCTGGGGCGCCACCCACGACGCCGCGCACACCACTGCCGACAGCGCCGGCGACCCGGCCCAGTACGCCCGCGCGATGCGACTGGCCCTGGACCGGGCGGGCGTCGCGGCGGCGGGGATCGACGTGGTGCTTCCCGACGCCCTCGGTGTGCCCCGCTACGACCGCAGCGAGGCCGAGGCGCTGCGCGCCGTGTTCGCCGACCGGCCGCCCCCGGTGACCACGCAGAAGTCGCTGACCGGCAGGGCGCACCAGGGCGGCTCGGCGTTGGACGTGGCCACCGCCCTGCTCGCGTTCGCGCACGACACGCTGCCCGCGTCCGCCGGCCCGGACCGGGTGGCCGACGGGTGCGAGCTGGACTTCCTGCGGGAGCACCGCCGGCCGCGCAGCAGGCTCGCGTTGGTCTGCGCGCGGGGCTTCGACGGGTTCAACAGCGCGCTGGTCCTGCGGGGGGCCGCGCCGACGAGGGGAGAGACGCCATGAGCGAGCAGCGGGCCCGAGTGGTCTTCCTGGTGCGGGTGCCGGCGCCGCGCACCGAGCGGTTCCTCGCCGCGTACGAGCAGGTGCGGCACCTGGTCGCCGACGGCGTGCCGGGGCATCTTGTCGACCAGGTCTGCCGTTCGTCGACCGACCCGGAGCAGTGGCTGATCACCAGCGAGTGGGCGAGCCTTGCCGACTTCGAGAACTGGGAGCGCACCCCCGAACACCGGGACCTGGTGCGCCCGATGCGGGAGTGCTTCACCGACGCCCGTTCGCTGCGCTTCCACATCCACGCGCAGACGCCGGCGCTGGCCTGACCGCCCGCGCTGATCATGGTTGTCGGTCCAAGTCGTCCCGGACACGGCGGTAACGCTCGTAGATCACCCGCGAGTCGAACGTCCTCGTCTCGATCAGGTCCAGCCGTACGTCCTCGGTGACGGGTGGCAGGTAGGGCGTGCCGCCACCGACGACGACCGGATGGCGGAACATGCGCAGCTCGTCGACGAGGCCCAGCTCGAACGCCGCCGAGGCGAGGCCGGGGCCGCCGATCTCGACGTCCCGGTCGGTCGCTTCCAGTGTCGCGGCGACCTCCTCGGCGACCGACGCCTCGGCGAGTCGGGCGTTGCCCCGCACCCTGTCGAGCGTGCGGCTGAAGACGACCTTCGGCAGAGCGGACCAGACGTCGGCGAAGGTGGCCTTGAGGTCGGTGTCGCGCATCGACGGATCCGTCTCCCACCCCAGCATGGCCTCGTAGAGCCGACGGCCCAGCAGATAGCCGCCGAGCCCGCGCACCCGTTCGAGGTGGAAGCCGAACAACTCCTCGCTGGGTGCCCCCCAGCCGAACTCGCCGTGCCGGTCGGCGACGTAGCCGTCCACCGAGACGCTCATCGCGTAGATCAACATGGCAGTACACCCATCGCGTCGAAAGCGGTACCTGCTGCGCCCATGCTTCCAGAGCCTGACCACGCCCGCGCCGGCAGCGATGAAGCCCCGGAGCGCGTAGGGTCCTGGACCCATGAAGGTGCTGATCTCGGTGGACATGGAGGGCATCTCGGGGATCGTCCACTCCGCCGAGACGAATCCCGATCGGTACGACTACGAGCGCGGCCGGGCGTTGATGACCGCCGAGGCGAACGCGGTGATCGCCGGGGTCCTCGATGCCGAACCGGATGCGGTGGTGTGGGTCGCCGACGCGCACGGAACGTTTCGGAACCTCCTGCCCGAGGACCTCGACAGGCGTGCTCACCTGGTGCGGGGCAAACCCCGCCCGCTGGGCATGCTTTCCGGGTTGGACGAGCAGACGGACGCCGTTCTGTTCGTCGGCTATCACGCCCGGGCCGGCGCCGGGCCCGCCGTCCTGGCCCACACGATCAGCGACGCCGTCCTGGACGTGCGGGTGGCCGGACGATCGCTGGGGGAGATCGGCCTCAACGTGGCCATGGCGGGGCACCTGGACGCGCCAGTCGTTCTCCTGAGCGGAGACGACACCGCCTGCGCCGAGTTCAGCGAGTTGGTGCCGTCGGCGGTCACCGTCGCCGTCAAGCAGACTCTGGGCCAGACCGCCGCGGTGGCGCTGCATCCGCAGGAGGCGCGGGACCGGCTGCGCCAGGCGGCCGCCGACGCCATCGCCCGCCGTGCCTCGATCCCGCCGGTGAAGCTGACCGGGCCGCTGGACGTCGAGGTCGACCTGTTGGGCCCGTACACGGTCGACCTCGCGCTTCTGGTGCCGGGTGTGGCCCGCGTCGGCGGTGGCCGGACGGTCGCCTTCCACGCCGTCGACGTCGCGGAGGCCTACCGGCTGGTGCAGCTGCTCGTCCAACTCGCCAGCATCAAGCCCGGCTAGCCTGGCGATCGACTCGGGTTCAGGAAAGCTGCGGTGTCCGTTCGGGTCGGACACCCCGGTTTCCCTGAACCCGAGTCGATCATGACCGGGCCGCCTGATCGGCCGCCTGATCGGCCGCCTGATCGGACCGCCGGGTCGGTGGTCGGCGGCGGTATGTGGCAATCGGTCCGGGCGCTTGATTTGATCTAGCCATTTGCATCTAGCGATGCTCCTCGCGGCTGTCGTAGGGTTCCGTCAGCACCCCGAAAGATGTTCACAAACGGGGATTATGCCCTAATTTGTGCTGCGGGTTGAACGGGCGAGGGCGATGGATCAATCGACAGGAAACCTTACGGCTGAAGGCCCGGGATGGGTGGACGATGTCCTGTTCTCCGGCCGTCCGACCGATGTTTGTCTCCGTCTGCCGGAGCCGATCGACCGGGTCACCCTGCACCGGCTGGTGACCGCCGCGCAGGACCGGCTCACCGCCGCCGGCCTGCGACCCGGTGGCGCCGCCGCGCTGCGGCTGCCGCCCTCGCTGGCGTACGTGGTCAACCTGCTGGCCACCTGGCGCGCCGGGGGGCAGGCGATCCTGCTCGACCACCGGCTCACCGACCACGAGGTGGACCGGGCGCTGACCCGGCTCACCCCGCAGGTGGTGGTCGCGCCGCTGCGGACGGCCGGCGGCGCGCTGAAGGTCTTCGTCGACGTCACCGAGAGCGTCACCCGCTACGCCGACCGGCCGGCGGTCAGCGGGCACGCCGTGATCCAGCTCAGCTCCGGCTCCACTGGCCCGTCCAAGGTGATCGGCCGAACCGCGGCCGACCTGGTCGCCGAGGTGGGCCGCTACACGCGCATCGACGGCGTGCCGCTGCCCGGCGAGCGCATCATCCTGCTGCCCTCCATGGTGCACGTGCTCGGGCTCGTCGGCGGCCTGCTCTACGGCCTGCACGCCGGGGTCGAGCTGGTGCCGCCGCAGCGGCTCAGCGGCGACGCCGTGCTCGCCGCGATCACCGCCGACCCGACGCCGGCCACCGTGCTGGGCGTCCCGTTCCACATCGGTCTACTCGCCTCCACGCGACCGTCCGGCCCCCTGCCGCAGCTACGGCGGATGACCACAGGCGGTGAGCTGGTGCCGGCCGCGGTGGCCCAGGCGTTCACCGACCGGTACGGGGTGCCGCTGGGCAACATGTACGGGATGACCGAGGTCGGGGTGATCGGCACCGACCTGCACGGATCCCACCGGCCGTCGATCGCCCCGGCGCCCGGCATCGAGGTCCGCGAGGCCGACGGCGAGCTGTGGGTGTCCTGCCCGGCGTCGCCGTACGTCGGGCTGAGCGACCCGACCCGCTGGGCCGACGGCTGGCTGCACACTCGCGACGCCGGCACCGTCGACGCCGACTCCGGCCTGGTCACCGTGCGTGGCCGGCTCGACTCGCAGGTCTCCGTGGGCGGGATGAAGGTCGACCTCACCGAGGTGGAGGCCACTGTCGCCGAGCTGCCCGGCGTGGCCGCGGCCGTGGTGGTGTGGGACGACGGCATCACCGCCTACGTTCAGCCGGACGGCCCGCTGTCGGAGGAGGTGCTGGACAAGCTCCTCGCCGAGCGGCTGGCCGGCTACAAGCGACCCCGGGTGCTGCGCCTGCTCGATCAGATGCCCCGCACCACCACGGGCAAGCTGGTCCGCTCGACCGGCGCGCTGCGCTCGGCGGCGACGCCGTGACCGGCCCGCTGCACCACCTCGACGTCGACGTCGACGCCCGTGGCCGCGTCCACCCCGATCGCCAGGACGAGATCCGGGCCCACCTCCGGGTGGCCGACCCGCAGGGTCGTGTGACCGGGCACCGCCCGCAGCGCGGACCCGACCGGCAGCGGCATCTCCCGGCGCAGGCCGCCGTCGCGCAGCCCCAGCCCGAGCGCCTTGCCGGCCGCCTCCTTCGCGGTCCACAGCCGCAGGAAGTCCACCGCGTACCCGACCTCGGGCCGGGCGGCCAGCCAGGACGACTCGGCGGGCGGAAACCAGCGGCGGGCCAGCGCGAGCGCGGGCAGCGGGCGGACCCGCTCCACGTCCACCCCGACCGGACCGCCGAGACGGGCCGCGACCACCACGACACCGTCGGTGCGGCTGACGCTGACCGGCAACTCCACGGGCCCGGTGCGCCGACCCTCGTCGGCGGGCTCGGCTTGCCGGCCCCGCTCGACCGGCCCGTCCATCCGGACCTGCTCGACCGGCCCACCCACCCAAAGGAGCGGGCTCCCACCGGGCCGGTGCGTCAGCACCAGCTCGGCCTCCGAGCGGCCGAGCAGCGCGGCACCCGCGCGCAGCAGCAGCCCCCTGGCCGGATCCGGCTGACCGCCGGTGTCCCGACCGACCCACACGTAGACGGTGTCCCGATCGGACACCGTCAGTTGGCCCACGCAGAGAGGGTATCCATGAGAGCCGAGGTCCGTGCCTTCGTCGTCGAGCAGCTCGCCGACATGAACTACGACGTCGAGGGGCTCGACGACGACACCACGCTCGGCCCGTCCGGCGTCGACCTGGAATCGCTGGCCCTGGCCGACCTGTCCGTCCGTGTCGAGGACCGCTACGGCCTGACGTTCGCCGACGACGAGTCGGAGAAGCTGGCCCTGATGACGGTCGGCGAGTTCACCACAATGGTCGCCGACCGCGTCACCGAGGCGACGAGCGACGACGCCTGATGCCCGGTCGGTCCGACCTGGGGCGAGCTGACCTGCTGACCATGCTCGCCGAACTCACCGCGAAATCCGCCGCCGAGGTCCCCGACCGGATCGGCTCGATGGAACTCGCGTGGCTCGTGCACCTCATCGAGCAGCGCTACGAGCGTCGGCTCGACCTCAGCGACGACGACCTGGCCGGCATCCGTACCGTCGACGATGCCCTGGTGGTCTTCCGGGCGTCGCTGGCCGCCCCCGCAGATGGCTGAGCCGCCCGTCGTCCAGCTCACCGGTGTGCACGCGGTCAGCGCCCTGGGTCGCGGCGCCGACGCGCAGCTCGCCGGGGTCCTGGCCGGTGCGCCGGCGTTTCGCCCGGTACGCCGCTTCGACACCACCGCCCGCCGCGTCGCCGTGGCCGCCACCCTGCCCGACGTGGGCACCCTCGCCGACGAGCTGGCCGCCGCGATCGACGCGGCCTGCGCGGCGGCCGGCCTGGACGACGTACGCCGGGCGGGGTGCGCCCTGCTGCTCGCCGTGCACGGCGGACCGGCGCCGGCCGCGGGGCCGACCCCGGCCGCGCTCGCCGGCAAACTCGCGCTGGGCGCCGGACTGTCCGGTCCGATCCGCGTCTACACCAGCGCCTGCGTGTCGGCGAGCACGGCGGTGGCCGACGCCGCGTCCCTGATCGTCCGGGGTGACCTGGACCGGGCGGTGGTGGCCGCCGGCTACCTGGTCGAGCCGGACCAGTTCGCGCTCTTCGACGCCGGCAGGGCCCTCGCCGACGACGGTGCGGTCCGCCCGTTCAGCGCTGGTCGACGTGGTTTGCTGCTCGGCGACGGCGTGGCCGCCGTGGTGCTCGAGTCCCGCGCGGTGGCCGGTCGACGCGGCGGTGAGCCGGTGGCCACAGTGGTCGGTTGGGGCCGGGCCGGGGACGCGTTCCACCCCTGCCAGCCGGACCCGTCCGGCACCGGGCTGGCGCACGCGGTGGGTGCCGCGCTGCGCCGGGCCGGGCTGCCACCGCAGGCTGTCGGCTACGTCAACGCCAACGCCACAGGCACCGCGCAGAGCGACGCCGCCGAGGCGGCGGCGCTGCGACAGGCCCTCGACGGGTACGCCGCTCGGGTGCCGATCAGCTCCACGAAGGCGCTGCACGGACACGCGTTGGAGGCGTCCGGGCTGCTCGAACTGGTGGTCACCGCGCTGGCGCTGCGCCGGGGCGAACTGCCCGTCAACGCCGGTTGGCGGGCCCCGGACGAGGCGTGCCCCCTGGACGTCATCACGGACCGTCCGCGCCGGACGACCGCGACCCACGCCCTGACCCTCAACGCCGCCTTCGGTGGCGCCAACACCGCCCTCCTGGTCGGCACCCCGTGACCAACCCCGCCGCCCCGCGATCGTGCGCTGTCGACCCCGACGGAGCCGGCGAGGCGCCCGAGACAACGACCCAGACCACCATGCGGGAGCTCGCGCGGGCCTGCTGGCCCGAGGCCGGAGACGGGGACGCGCCGGGGGTCCCGGGGTTCGTGCACTCCGCGTTCGCTCCGTTGGTGGTCGCCGTGGCCGAGCGGTGTCTGCGGCGACGGTACGGGACGGGGCCGGTGCCCGCCGACACGCGGACGGCGATCGTGCTGGTCAGCGCCAGCGGTGACCGGGCCAGCGCCGAGCACGTGCGGGCCACGGTCGAGGCCGGCGGGCGGGTCGGCCCGCTGTTCTTCTACCAGTCCGTGCCCAACAGCGTCGCCGGGCACGTCGCGGCCCGCTGGGGGCTGCGCGGCCCGGTGGTCTGCCTCAGCCCGACCGGCGACCCGTACGCCGACGGCACCGCGGAGGCGGCCCTGCTGTGCGACGACGGCGACGCCGACGAGGTGTTGCTGGTCCTGATCGAACAGGCGCCCGACACGTCCACCGAGGCGGTCGCGGTGCTTCTGGGGGGAGGAGCACGACCATGAGGACACCAGGACTGCGCGGCGCGTTGGCCGCCGACACCGAGGTGGGCGCGGGCAACATGCTGGCCCGGGTGCTGGCGCACGGCGCCGACCCGGACGGGCCCGGCCTGACCTTCGACACCGCCGTCGACGGGCACCCGGCCGAGACGCCACTGACGCTGGGCCAGCTCGACGAGCGGGTCGCTGCCCGCGCCGCCTGGCTGCACAAGCGGGGAGTACGCCCCCGCGACCCGGTGGCCGTCTGGGCCACCGCCGCCGCCGACATGGTGTTGAGCTTCCTGGCGCTGGCCCGGCTCGGGGCGATCCCGGCGCTGATGAACGGCAAGCTCCGTCCGGAGATCGCCGCCGAGTACATCCGTCGGCTGCGGGGCGTCGGTGTGCTCGCCGACGACGCGCACACCGCGTTGCTGGCCGGGCACGACCTCGGCGTACCGCTGCTGGGCACGCCCGCGCAGGCCGGCACGGGCGACCCGGGGCAGGCTCCGGCGCACTACCGGCACCACAGCGACGACCCGATCGTGATCACCCACACCTCCGGGACGACAGGGGTGCCCAAGGCGGTGCTGCACTCGCACGCCAGCCTCTTCGCCGCCACCCGGCACCTGCTCACCATGCCGCAGGCGCAGGGCACCCGCCGGATCCTCAACGCGCTGCCCGCGCCGCACACCGCCACCGTGCTGATGGTCAACCAGGCGCTGGGCAACCGCGCGGAGATGTTCCTGCTGTCCGAGCAGGGCGGCGATCGGGTGCTCGACGCCATCCAACGCTGGCGCCCCGACGGGGTGTTCGGTTTCTCGGTCACCTGGGCCGAGCTGGCCCGCTTCGACCTGTCCGGGTACGACCTGGACTCGGTGCGGCTGTGGTTCAACACCGGCGACTGTTCGCACGAGCCGCACATCCGCCGGCTCGTCGCCGTCGGCTGGCGGGACACGGTCACCCGCGACGGGGTGGCCCGGGTGCCCGGCTCGGTCTTCATCGACGGGCTGGGCTCCAGCGAGATGGGGCACTCCATGTTCCACATCACCCACCGCGCCGACACCGACCGGTACGGCCGCTGCATCGGCCGGCCGTACGAGTTCGCCCGGGTGGCGGTGCTCGACGCCGAGGGCGAACCGGTGCCGGTCGGCGAGGTGGGTTTCCTGGGCGTGGATTCGCCGTCGCTGTTCCGGGGCTACTGGAACGACTCGGTCACCACCTACCGGTTCCGCCAGCGCGGCTGGTACCTCACCGGCGACCTGGTCCGCGTCGACGCCGACGGCCGCTACTACCACCTGGACCGGGCGATCGACTCGGTCGACGCCGGTGACGGCAGGCGATTCTTCACCGCCCTGTCCGAGGAGCAGATCCTCGCCACCTGCCCGGACGTCACCGACTGCACAGTGGTGATCGTCGCCGAGGCCGGCGGCGTGGTCACCGACGTGCTGCTGGAGTTGGCCGCCGGCGCCGACGAGGCCGAGGACCGCACCGAACGGGTCCGTGCCGCGCTCGGCCCCGACGTCGGCGCCACGCTGCGCCGGGTGGTGCCGGTGCGCTCGGACGACATACCGGTCACCGTGACCGGCAAGGTCCGCAAGGTGGCGCTGCGCGAGCGCTACCTGACCGAGGCGTCGTCGTGAGCGGCCGATCCGGGGTGTTGTCGTGACCGCGCTGATCACCGGGATGGGCCTGTTCACCCCGGTCGGGCGGGGCGTCGAGGAGACCTTCGACGCGCTGACCACCGGCCGGTCCGGGCTGGCCCGGCCACCCGGCGGCCATCCGGCGCACGCGTCGCTGGACGTCGCCGGCCTGCTGCCGGACATCGACCCGCGCAGTGTCGTGTCCGGCCCGGAGAGCCGCGTGCTGGACCGGATCGTGGTGCTCGCGCTGCTCGCCGCCGCGGACGCGCTGGCAGACGCCGGCATCGAGGTGGGCCGCGACATCGACCCCGGCCGGATCGGCGTGATCGTCGGCGGGGTCGGCGGGATGGCCACCCTGGAGACCCAGGTGCTCGCCCGCGCCGCCCGGGGCCGCGCGGCGGTCAGCCCGTACCTGCTCACCGGCATCCTGCCGAACATGCCGGCGGCGCGGATCGCCATCGCGCACGGCATCCGGGGCTACAGCTCGTCGGTCGGCACGGCCTGCGCGTCCGGCGCGCAGGCGGTCGCGGACGCGGTCCGGTTGATCCGGACGGGGGAGGCCGACGTGGTCGTCTGCGGGGCCAGCGAGGCGCCGCTGTTCCCCACCTTCGCCGACACCTTCGGCAACGCGCGGGCGCTGGCCCGCGCCGGGGACGACCCGTCCCGGGCGAGTCGGCCGTTCGACACGTCCCGCTCCGGGTTCGTGCTCTCGGAGGGGGCGGCGCTGCTGGTGCTGGAGAGCGCCGAGCACGCCGCCGCACGCGGCGCCACCGCGTACGCCGAGGTGGCCGGCTACGGCGCGACCACCGACGCGTACCACCCGACCGCCCCGCGCCCCGACGGCGCCGGCGCGGCCGCGTGCATGCGCGGCGCGCTGCGCAGCTCGGGCGTGCCCGCGGCGGCGGTCGGTTACGTCAACGCGCACGGCACCGGCACGAAGCTCGGCGACATCGCCGAGACCACCGCCCTCGCGGACGTCTTCGGCGACGGCGGCGTGCCGGTCAGCTCCACCAAGGCGCTCACCGGTCACCTGCTCGGCGCCTCCGGGGTGCTGGAGGCGGCGGTGACCGCGCTGGCGCTCGGTCGGGGGCTGCTGCCACCGACGTACCACCTCGACGACCCGGACCCGGCCTGCCCGGCGGACCACATCCGTGGCACGCCCCGTAAGGCCGACCCGGAGTACGCGCTCACCAACTCGTTCGGGTTCGGCGGCCAGAACGTGAGCCTGCTGCTCGCGCGGGTCGCCGAGCCGAGGAGGTGAGCGACGCGGCATCCCGGACGGGGGGCGTCCGGCCGGCAACACGGGGGAAGCATGGGGAAGGGCACTGAGAAGATGGACATCCGTGGGATCGACCACATCGAACTCTACGTAGGCGACGCCCGGCAGGCGGCCTTCTACTTCAGCACCGCCGTCGGTTTCCAGATCTGCGGCCAGGGTGGCCCGGAGACCGGCCTGACCGGGCAGCGCTCACTGCTGCTCTGCCACGGCGACATTCGCCTGCTGCTCACCTCCGGGCTGAGCGCCGAGCATCCGGCCGCCCGGTACGTGCAGCGCCACGGCGACGGCATCGCGGTCGTCGCCGTCGAGGTCGGCGACGTCGCCGAGGCGTACGCCGAGCTGGTGGGCCGGGGCGCGACGGGAGTGACGCCACCGACCACGCTTACCGGCGCGGACGCCGAGGTGGTGACCGCCGAGGTGGAGGGCTTCGCCGACGTGCGGCACCGCCTGGTGCAGCGCACCGGGAGCCGCGCCGACTTCCTACCCGGCGTGATCACACCGACGCCGTTCGCGGCGGACGAGGGGAAGCCGGTCCTCGCCGAGGTCGACCATCTGGCGGTCTGCGTGCCGTCCGGTGAGCTGGACGAGACGGTCCGGCACTTCGAGGCGCTGTTCGACTTCGCGCAGATCTTCGAGGAACACATCGAGGTCGACGGGCAGGGCATGAACTCCAAGGTGGTGCAGAGCCCGTCCGGGCAGGTCACAGTGGTCCTGCTGGAGCCGGATCGGGCCCGCCGGCCGGGGCAGATCGACGCGTTCCTCGACCAGCACGCCGGTGGGGGAGTGCAGCACCTGGGGCTGCGTACCGACGACATCGTCGCCGCCGTGGAGTCGCTGGGCCGAGGCGGTGTCCGCTTCGCCGGCACCCCCGCCAGCTACTACGACGCCCTGGAGGCGCGGGTCGGCCGGGTGGACGCGCCGCTGGAGCGGCTGCGCGAGCTGGGGGTGCTCGTCGACTCCGACCACGGCGGCCAGCTGTTGCAGATCTTCGCCGAGTCGATGCACGTGCGCCGCACGCTCTTCCTGGAGCTGATCGAGCGGCGCGGGGCGAGCGGCTTCGGCAGCGGCAACATCAAGGCGCTCTACGAGGCCAAGGAGCGGGAACTGGCCGCCGCGGCGGCCACGCCGCAGGGGGTGGGGGCGTGAGCCTGACCCCCGAGGAGCAGGCGCTGCTGCCCTCCGACGACGACGTGCGGCACTACGCCGAGCACGGCTGGTACCTGTCGAAGAAAGTCTTCACCGACGACGAGGTGGACGCCCTCGCCGCCGCCGCGCAGCGCTACTACGACGGCGAACGCGACCGTCGGCTGCCGGTACGCCCGCCGAAGCTCGCCTACTGGGAGCCCGCCAGGGGGCCGGTGCAGCGGCACAACGACTACGTCCACCACGAGCACGACGGGCTGGGCGCGATTCTGCGCAAACCGCTTGTCGGCGCGGTGGCCGCCCGGCTCGCCGAGGCCGACGAGATCCGGGTCTTCCAGTCCACGCTGATCTACAAGCCGCCGATCTCCGGCGAGCCGAGCAACATCGTGCCCTGGCACTTCGACAAGCACTACTGGGCGTCGTCGTCGTCGGAGAAGATGCTCACCGCGTTCATCCCCTTCCACGACTGCGGGGAGGAGATGGGCACCATCACCATGGTCGACGGCTCGCACCGGTGGAAGGAGATCGGCGCGGACGACACGGTGGTGCGGCACTTCGCCGACCGCGACCGCAGCCAGCTGGAGGAGATGCTGGCCGAGAACGCCGCGTACAACGGCGCGGAGATCCGCAAGATCCCGATGGTGATCCCCAAAGGACATGTGAGCTTCCACCACTGCCGCACCTACCACGGCAGCGGCCCCAACGTCAGCGGTCGCCCCCGGCAGGCGATCTCGCTGCACCTGCAGGACGGCGACAACGCCTGGCGGGAGTACCCGCTCTCCGACGGCTCGCTCGCCGCGTACAACCACGACGTGCTGGTCCGTCGCACCCACGAGGGGCGGCCGGACTACGCGGACCCGGACTACTGCCCCGTCATCTGGCGCCACCGCGCCCCGCAGGGAGGCTGACATGTCACGCTACGACTGGGGTAGGACGCACCCGGGCATCGAACGGCTGGAACGGGCGGTGACCGAGCGACGCGACGCCGTGGTGAAGCACCCGCTCTACGCCAACCTGGACACCCACGAGGCGCTTGTCACCTTCATGGAGCACCACGTGTTCGCGGTCTGGGACTTCATGTCCCTGCTGAAGTCGTTGCAGCGGCAGCTGACCTGCGTGACAGTCCCGTGGATCCCGACCGGCCCGACCGGCAGCCGCCGCCTCATCAACGACATCGTCATGGTGGAGGAGAGCGACGAGCTGGGCGAGGGCTACATCAGCCACTTCGAGCTGTACGTGCGGGGCATGGTCGAGGCCGGCGCGGACACCACAGCGGTGAACGCCCTCGTCGATCTGCTGCGCGCCGGCCGGCCGGTGACCGACGCGCTCGCCGAGGCGGGGGCGCCGGCCGCGTCCGCGACGTTCGCCGCGACCACCTGGCACATCATCGAGTCCACCCCTGTGCACTGCCAGGCGGCGGCCTTCGCGTTCGGCCGCGAGGACCTCATCCCGGACATGTTCACGCAGGTCGTCGCGGTCAACGAGCGCAGCAACCGGCTGCACACATTCGTCGACTACCTGGAACGGCACATCGAGGTCGACGGCGAACAGCACACCCCGATGGCCATGCAGATGCTCGCCGACCTGTGCGGCGACGACGACGCCAAGTGGCAGGAGTGCGCCGACACCGTCAACACCGCCCTCGCCGCCCGCGCCCGGCTCTGGGACGACATCCTCGCCGCGGTCAAGGGGCCGGCGTGACCGACGCCGACCCGGTCCGGCTCTACCGCACCGTCCGGCTCATCCGCCGGTTCGAACAACGTGCGGTGGAGCTGGTCCACGGCGGGCAGATCGTCGGCGGCATCCACCCGTACCTCGGTCAGGAGGGGATCGCCGCCGGCGTCTGCGCCGCCCTGGGCGTCGACGACGTGCTCGCCGGCACTCACCGTGGCCACGGGCACGTGCTGGCGCGCGGGGCCGACCCGGCGCGGATGTTCGCCGAGCTGTGCGGCCGGCTGACCGGTCTCAACGCCGGACGGGGCGGCTCGATGCACGCCGCCGACTTCAGCATCGGCGTGCTCGGCGCGAACGCCATCGTCGGCGCCTCCGGGGCGATCATCACCGGCGCTGTGTGGGCCCGCCGACGGCAGGGCCACGACACCGTCGGGGTGAGCTTCTTCGGCGACGGCGCGGTAAACGAGGGGATGCTGCTGGAGGCGTTCAACCTGGCCGCGCTGTGGCGGGTGCCGGTGCTGTTCGTCTGCGAGAACAACGGCTACGCCACCACCATGCCGGTCGCCGGCGCGGTGGCCGGCAGCATCGCCGGCCGCGCCGCCGCGTTCGGCATCCCGGCCGTCCAGGTCGACGGCCAGGACCCCGAGGCGGTACGCGACGCGGCGGCCGCCGTCGTCGGCCGGATGCGCGCCGGCGGCGGCCCCGAGCTGATCGAGGCCCGTACCTACCGCTTCGACGCCCACCACACCTTCGAACACGCGGTACGCCTCGACTACCGCCCACCCGACGAGGTGCGCCGGGGTCGGTCCCGGGACCCGGTTCGCATCCAGGGCGAACGCCTCTCCGACGTCGACCGTGTCGCAGTGGACGCCGAGGTCGAGTCGACACTCGACGCGGCGGTGCGCTTCGCCCTGGACAGCCCGGAACCCGACCCGGCCGACGCGTTGACCTACCTGTACGCCAGCGGCCTGACCGCCCGCACCGGAGGTGGCTGAATGTCCCTGCGCACCGGAGGTGGCTGGATGTCCCCGCGCACCGGAGGTGGCTGAGGTGCCCCGACTGTCGTACCGCCGGGCGCTGACCCGGGCACTCGCCGACGAGCTGGCTCGCGACGAGGCGGTGTTCCTGCTCGGCGAGGACGTCCAGGTCGGGGCGTCGCTGGTGACCACCGGCCTGGCGAAGCGGTTCGGGACCGACCGGGTCCGCGACACCCCCCTGTCGGAGCAGGCGTTCACCAGCTTCGCCACCGGGGCGGCGCTGGCCGGGCTGCGGCCGGTGATCGAGTTCCAGATCCCGTCGCTGCTGTTCCTGGTCTTCGAGCAGATCGTCAACCACGCGCACAAGTTTCCGCTGATGACCGGCGGGCAGTGCAGTGTTCCCGTCACCTACCTGGTGCCCGGCTCCGGGTCGCGTACCGGCTGGGCCGGGCAGCACTCCGACCACCCGTACAGCCTCTTCGCCCACGTCGGCGTGGTCACCGTCGTGCCGGCCACCCCGGCCGACGCGTACGGGCTGCTGGTCACCGCGATCCGCCACGACGACCCGGTGGTGGTGTTCGCACCGGCCGGCGCCATGGACGTCCGCGACGACGTGGCCGACCTCGCGCCGGTGCCGCTGGGCCGGGGCCGCATCCACCGCTTCGGCGACGACGTCACGGTGGTCGCGATCGGGCACCTCGTGCACGACGCGCTCGCCGTGGCCGAGGAGCTGGCCGGCCAGGTCTCGGTGGAGGTGTTCGACCCGCGCACCCTGTACCCCTTCGACATCGACGGGTTGACCGAGTCGGTGGCCCGCACCGGGCGGCTCGTGGTCCTCGACGACGGCAACCGCTCCTGCGGCATCGCCGCCGAGATCATCGCCTCGGTGGTGGAGCGGGTCCGGCTGCTCGCCCCGCCGCGCCGGGTCACCCGCCCGGACGGCGCGGTGCTGCCGTTCGCGCCCGCCCTGGACCGCGCCGTGCAGCCCTCCCGGGAGCAGCTCGCCACCGCCATCCACCTGACCATGAAGGACTCATCATGATTGACCCGAACTACTCGTGGCCGTCTGCCGACGGGGCCTGGACCGACCTGCCGGAGCCGGCCCGCCGGGCCATGGTGGCCAGCGGCGCGGCCGCCTGGGAACGCGTCTTCCACGGCCGGGCCACCTACAACAAGCAGTGGCGGCTGGCCCGTCCCCCGGTCCTGACCGCCGACGCCTGGCGGGAGCTGAACGAGGTCTGCGACCGGCTCGCCCAACTCGTCCTGGACGCC
Source organism: Micromonospora sp. NPDC049274 (assembly GCF_040678875.1). Lineage (NCBI taxonomy): Bacteria > Bacillati > Actinomycetota > Actinomycetes > Micromonosporales > Micromonosporaceae > Micromonospora > Micromonospora sp. NPDC049274. Next base: position 103,655 of record NZ_JBFAQS010000018.1, on the reverse strand, counting down.
TGCCGGCGGCGGGTGGCCACCGCGGGTGAGCTGCGCCGGCTGCTCGGCGTCCCGGCGGGGGAGACCCGGCTGCTGGACGAGTCGGAGCCGCTGACCGAGGCGCTGCTGGCCGCGTACCGGCCCGATGTGATCTTCACCGAGGGCGTGCCGAAGTTCGTCGAGTACAACATCGACAGCAGCCTCGGAGGAGGATTCGACGCCGACACCGTCATCCAGCGGTTCGCGCAGCTCTACGCCGAGCACGGCATCCTCGACAATCTTCCGGTACGCGCCGCGCCGTCGCTGCTGGACCAGCGGTTCGTGGCGATCCGCGAGGAGCTGGGGTTGCCCGACGGCGCCCGGTTGGCGCTGCTGATGGACTTCGACGCCGACTACCCGGGGCTGGACGACCCGGAGACGTTCATCCGGATCCTCGACCCCCTCGCCGTGCGGGCCCGCGACTTCGGCATCGACCTGGTCATCGCGCCCCTGTCCACGGCCACCCTGGACGCCGAGCGCCGGCTCGTGGTCGACGGCGCGCCTGTCGACGCGCTCTTCCGGCTCTTCGTGCCCAACCGGGTCACCCCGACCGCCGGCCTGGACGCGGTGGCCGGCGCGCTGGCCGCCGGCACGCTGCCGATGTACGTGTCGGCGGCGGCCTGGTTGCTGGGCAACAAGACCACCTTCGCCTGGCTGTGGGAGGACGTGGACGCCCTGCCCGCCGACGACCAGACGCTGATCCGCCGGCACGTGCCGTACACGGTGCCGTTGACCGCCGCGCTGCTCGACCGGGCGCTCGCCGAGCAGGCCGAGCTGGTGGCGAAACCGGCGGACGGCTCAGCCGGGCTCGGTGTGCTGATCGGCCCCGACCTGAGCCCGACGGACTGGGCCGAGGGCCTGCGCGCCGCCGTCGACCGGGGCGGGGCGATCCTGCAGCAGTACCTGCCCGCCGACCGGGTGCCGATGGACTTCGTGCAGATCGAGACCGGCGAGACGGTGACGGCCGCCGTCCCGTACTCCCTGGCCCCGTACCTGTTCGGCCGAACGGCCTCCGGCGGCCTGGCAAGGGTCGGCTACCCCGGCGGCGACGGCATCCTCAACCTGGCCCACGGAGTCCTCCTAACCGGAATCCTCCTGTCCAACTAACCCCCCAGGCCCACCCCACCCCTTTCCTCGTCGATCATGAAGTTATTGCCCTCCGCAGCGGCGTGTCGTGGCGATAACTTCATGATCAACGGGGCTGGGCGGGGGAGGCGGGGGAGGCGTAGAGGGGTGGAGGTGGTGGGAGAGGGTGCGGAGGGTTTCCGTTGTCGCTATGGCGTCGCTGCGGGCGCTGCCGTGGCGGCCGTCGGTGCTGTAGAGGGTGGGGTCGGCTGTCAGCGGGTGGTCCGTCAGGTGCACGTGGATGGTGGTGAGGCGCCGGGCCAGGCTCGCCGTGTGTGTTGACAGGCGGCGCATTCGTTCGCCCAGGCCGGGCCGCAGCGCGTCGGGCACCGCCGGGCTGTGCGACACGTCGAACATGCCCACCGTGAGCACGTCCGCGCCGGCGTCGCGCAGCGCGGTGATCATTGCGGTCAGCTCGGCGTCCACCGCGTCGGCGTCGTACTTCGGATGGAAGGCGTCGTTGCCGCCGCACACGACAAGCGCGAGGTCCGGCGCGAAGGCCAGCGCCGGGGCGAGCTGCTCGGCCCGCACCTGGTGCGCGCGCAGCCCGCGCCGACCCAGATTGCGGTACGCCAGCCCGGGGCGGGCGGCGCTCAGCTCGGCGGCGATCCGGTCGACCCACTGCACGTCCGGGTAGCCCGGGGTCGGCTCGCACATGCCCTCCACGACACTGTCGCCGATCGCCACGAACCGCCGCCACGGGTGCCCGCGCAGCAGCTCGGCGGCTTCCCCGGGACGAAGGCAGTACGGATCAGCCGATTCGGTGAGCGTCGATGGCATGCCCGGCACGCTAACCGAACCACACGCCGCCGGCCAGCAGCGCCACTGGCCACGCGCCACTGGCCACGCGCCGACGAACCACCGGACGGTCCTCGGTCGACAGGGCTTTGACGCGCGTCCTACGGCGACCCGACCTCAGTTTTCCAGGGGACGCACCATGAGGGCGTCGATGCTGGCGGCGAACGGCTGCGGATCGATGTCGCCCTCGTATACCAGGGCTATGGTGCCGGTGGGCAGGTCGGGCGAGAGACAATAGAGCAGGTTGGTCCCGTTGCTGGTGACGACCAGCAGGCGGGTCGAGGCGATCTCCTGCTCCTCGTCCCAGTCCGCCAGACCATCGGGTTCCTCGGCCCACTCCGCGTACGTGCTCATCTCGTCCACGTGCGCCAACCCGCCGGAGACGCCATCGGGGTGGCTGAAGCCTGCGTGCACGGTCTGGAGGAACGTCCGTGCGGCGGCGGGGAACCGGTTCCAGAATCGTGGTTCGCGGAACCGCCGTGGGTCCCAACCCATCCAGAGGACCAGTTCGTCGTCTCGGCCGCGAACGACGTAGATCAGCGCCAGTTCACCGGCTGCCCGCCCGAGCCGGACGTCCAGCAGCCGAATGCGGAACTCGCCGAAGAACTGCGGCAGTAGGTCGGTGAAGTCCGGGGTCCAGCGAGCCAGAGCCGCCGCGATCCGCTCTTCGGCGGCGGGCGCCGTGACCACGGGGAGCCATTCCGGATGCAGGTCGTCCGGGATGCCGGTGACGAGGCTGAGCGCCGGGGCGAAGGCGGCGTCCAGGATCGCGTCATCGGTGACGCCGGGCAGCTCGCTCACCCTTGACTCTTCACCAGTTTGTTGATGATGTCCTGAAGTTGCCGGAAGACCCGGGCCTCCAGCCGGACCTGAGCCGCCTGCCACGCCGGGTCGAACTTGGTCAGCGCTCCCACGCTCCGTGATCCCTTGCTCGTGTTGGCCCATCTCGACATCCACTGGAGATTCACCGGCGCGGACGCCACCCGGAACATGTTCTGTGGGGTGAGCTTCATGAAGTTCGGCATGTAGATCATGCGGGAGAGCGGGACGATGTGGTCGGGCGACACGCCCGGTGCTCCGGACCTCGACCAGACGCCGACGACCCGGCCGGGGGCCGACGGGTCGGTGGCACCGATCGTGGGCATCCGCTGACCCTGCAGGGTGGAGGCACGCCAGTTCCGCGGGTCTCCCGGCGAGTAGTTGCGAAGGACATCGAAGAGCGGGCGTTCGGGGCCGGTCCTCGGGACGCTCCACGTGTTCCCACCCCCGACCGGGGTGGTGCGGGGTGGGAAATTCGGCGGGATCTTCTTGAGCGCCTCCGTCAGGTCTCTCAATTCGCGCGCCGTCGGCGGCGTGAACGTCGGCGACCCGGGCCGCTGGTCCGCCATCGCGGCGATGGCGGAGGTGCAGGCGGTGAGCGCGGCCGCGGCCTGGGTACGCGCCGCGCCGAGGGCGGCCGCCTCGGCGTTGTACGCGTTGTAGGCGGCGGCCTGCCTCGGCAGGAGGAACACGTGCGGCTTCGCGTTGTGCACCTTGATCTGGGCCAGGACCCGCTCCACGGCGCGCTCCTGCCCGGCGCAGGCATCCTTGTCCCAGGGCGCCGCCGACGCCGGCGCGGGCACTGCCGTCACCAGGGCGACCAGCAACGTCAGCGCGGTGACGACGCGAGCTATCGGCTTGAACCTGCTGGTGGTCGGCAACACCGCACCGCCCTTACGTCCGTGGATCCCGTCTGTCTCCATCGGAGCATAGGCGGGTGTACGCCGGATATCAGTAACCGCCTATGCTGGTGGGGCCTGACGCAGGTCCGAGCGAGGCGAAGGGGCGAAATGACCGACCATCCGGACGCCTCCGTCGAGCCAACTCCCGAGCCGCGAGCGTCGAGCGAAGCGTCACCGACCGGGCCGCCAGTACCGACCGGGCCGCCAGCACCGGCCGGGCCGCCAGCACCGGCCGGACCGCCTCCCACCGAACGGTCGCGCGGCCCGCGGCGTCGGGTCATCCTGATCGCTGGTGCGGCCGCCGTGGTCGTCCTCGCCGTGGTCGCGGTGGTCGTCGTCACCACGCTGCGTCAGCGCGTCGACGAGCACAGCGACGAACGCGCGATCAGCAACCTGGTCACCGAGTTCGCCGCCGCCATCGACACCGCCGACCAGCCGAAGCTGGCCGAGTTGCTCTGCCCGGAGGAGGCCGCCGCGCTCGATGACGACGAGGTCGACCTCCACCCGGAGGCGAACGACCCGATCGAGATGCCCGCCGAGCACCGGATGCGGGTCTCCACGACCGCGGTCAGCATCACCGGCGACACCGCCACCGCGCAGGTCACCGTGGCCGGTCAGGAGCCGGTGACGCTGCACTTCCGCAAGCACGAGAAGCGCTGGACGGTGTGCGACCCGGGAGCGGGCCAGCCCGCCGTCAGCCCCGCTCCGAACTGACGGCGGGGCCTCCTCGTGATCACCCTCGGGTGGGGGTTTGGTACGGCGGTTCGGGATCCGGGGGCGCGGGCCAGGATCGGCGACGCGGTGACGAGCAGGCACGCCACGGCCGCACGGTCGGCGAGGCCCTTCGCGCGGGCACGTCCGGTGGTCTTGGCAACGCGATTCGGCGGAAGCCGTTTCAATTGGCGAGTGATTGGCATCGTGCGGTGATCAGCGAGGAACGGCGTGTTCGGCGAGCAGTTCGTCGAGCACCTGCCGGGCCCAGGCCGCCGCAGCCGGCGCCGAGGCGTCCAGCGTGATGAGCGCCTTCCACAGCGCCCAGCCGCGTCCGCGCGCCCAGGTGGCCGCGTCGACGTCGAGCGCGTCGCGGAACGCCGCTCGGGAGGCGCCGCGCAGCAGGGTCCAGGCGATCACCGTGTCGCAGGCGGGGTCACCGACACCGCAGCAGCCGAAGTCGATGACGGCGGTCAGCCGTCCGTCGCGGACCAGCAGGTTGCCGTCCGCGACGTCGCCGTGGAACCAGACCGGCGGCCCCTCCCAGGTGGCATCGAGGGCGGCCTGCCAGATGTCGGTGACCACGTCGACGGGCAGCCGGTCGCGGTGCGCCTCGATCGCCGCCCGCGTTTCCGGGTCGTACGTGGACAGCGGCCCACCGCGCCAGGCGCTGTGCGGGCCGGCCACCGGACCGTTGGTGGCGTCGACGGCGCGCAGGGCGCGCAGGAAGGCAGCGAGGTCGGTCGCGAACCGGGTAAGGTCCTCGATTCGCTCCGCGGTGGCGGTCCGGCCGTCGATCCAGCCATAGATCGACCACGGGTACGGATAGTCCGCGCCGGGCCGGCCGTGGGCCAGCGGAACGGGGATCTCCAGCGGCAGCCGCGCGCCGAGCCACGGCAGCCAGCGCTGCTCCTTGGCGACCTGCAACGCGTACCCCTCGCCGCTGGGCAGCCGCACGGTCATGTCCTCGCCGAGGTGGAAGGTGCGGTTGTCCCAACCGCCGACCTCGACCGGGCGCACCGGCAGCTCGGCCCACCGGGGGAACTGCTCGGCGACCAGTCGACGGACCAGCTCGACATCGATGCGAGTGGCCGTCGCCTCGTCGACGTGCGGCACGTCGGGTGCGGGCTGTGCGCTCATCCGCCGAGCCTGCGGGCACCGCTAGCCGCCCGCAACCGATTTGCGCGGCGGGTAGGCGACGGGGGCCGGTGGTGTCGGCGTCTTCGGGTTGGACGTCCTGGCCACCAGCGGGAACGCGGTGACGAGCAGGCATGCCACGCCCATGGCCAGCAGTGCCGGGGTGAGCCCGAGCGCGTCCACCGACCAGCCGCCGAGCAGCGCGCCGACCGGCAGGCCCACGAAGGCCAGCGAACCGGCGATGCCGAGCACCCGGGTCTGCAGATCCGGCGGCACCCGCTCGTAGAGCGCCACCCCGAGCAGCGGGTTGACCGCCGCGATTCCGATCCCGGACAGGAACGTCACCACGAGCACGACAGGCAATTCGTCGCTGATCGCCAGGGCTACCAGCCGCGGAGCGCCGGCGACAGTCGCCCCGAGCAGGAACGTCAGCCGGCCGGGCAGCCGAGGGCCGAGCGCGGTGAACAGCACGTTGCCCAGCAGCGCGCCCGCCGAGAACGCCGCCAGCACCAGACCGAGCCCGCGCGGGCCGTGCAGTTCCCGGGCGACCCAGAACGGGATGTAGACGGCCACGCTGGCGTTGGCGACCATGTTCAGCGCCGAGACGACCACCAGCATGCCCAGCAGCGGCCGGTCCCGACCGAGGTAGCCGAACCCGTCGCGCAGCGCGCGCAGGTAGCCGACCGGGGCGGTGGGCTGCGCCGGGGCGGCCGGCGGCCGGACCAGCAGACCGATCAACAGCGCGCAGATCGCGAAGCTGGCCGCGTCGATGAGGATCGCCTGGCTCACCCCGAACGCGGCGATCAACAGCCCGCCCACGGCGGCGCCGAACAGCGTCACCACCCGACTCAACCCGTCGTACGCCGAGGTCAGGCGGATCAGCGGCACCCCGGCGGCCTCGGCGACCGGTCGGAACATGACGTGCTTGACCCGGTCGGAGATGCCGCGCAGCCCACCGGCCACCGCGACGAGCGCCACCAGGGGTGCGAAGCCCAGCCACGGGGTCAACGCGACGACCACCATGGCCACCGCGCTGCCCGCGTCGCACAGGATGGAGGTGCGGCGCAGGCCGATGCGGTCCGCCCAGGGCGTGCCCAGAGCACTGGACAGCAGGTACGGCAGCGTCTCGGCGAACGCGACGAGGCCCATCTTGGTGGGGCTGCCGGTGGTGACCAGCACCAGCCAGGGGATGGTCACCACCGAGATGCGGGTGCCCAGGTTGGAGACCAGGTCCGCGCCGACCAGGACGACCAGCTGCCGGCGGGGCGTCACGCCCCGACCGCCGCCGCCCGGCGCGCGGCGTACCGCTCGCGCAGCGCCCGCTTGTCCACCTTCACCGACCGGTTCACCGGCAACCTGTCGACGAACTCCACAGCGGCCGGCGCCCACATCTCGTTGAGCTCGGCGGTCACCAGGTCGATCAGCTCCGCCTCGGTGACCGTCGCGCCGGGCGCGGTCACCACGTACGCGTACGGCACCTCGCCCACCGTCTCGTCCGGTACGCCGATCACGGCGGCGGCCCGCACCTGCGGGTGCCCGGCCAGCACATCCTCGATGGGCCGGCAGAAGATCGCCCAGTTCCGCCGGGTCGTGACGATCATGTCGTGCGCCCGGTCGACCAGATAGAGGAAACCGTCGTCGTCGAGGTGGCCGATGTCGCGGGTACGCACCCACCCGTCGACGAGGGTCTGCGCGGTCAACTCGGGCTGGCCGTGGTAGCCGGCGAAGCTGAGCCGGGTGTGCACCCACACCTCGCCGTCGCGGCCCGTCGGGAGCACCGTGCCGTCGTCGTCGCGAATCTCGATGCGGACGTCGCCGTAGGGCCGCCCGCAGGAGCGCAGCCGCTGCGGGTGCTCCGGATCGTCGGTCAGCCCGGGCAGCGCGGTGATGACCACGGCCTCGCTGAGGCCGTACACGATGCGCAGCACCGGGCCGAACCGCGCGATGGCCTGGCGCAGCCGGGCGGGCGCGGCGGGACCGGCGCCCACGTTGAACATGAACATGGCCGAGAAGTCGGCGCCCACCAGCGCCGGATGGTCCAGCAGTTCGTAGAGCATCGGCGGGGTGACGAAGGTGGAGTTGATCCGTTCCCGCTGCACGGTGGCCACGAACGCGACCGGGTCCCAGTCGTCGCGCAGGAACAGCACCCCGCCGGTGAACAGGTTGAACAGGGTGGTGATCTGGCCGCTGGCCAGCCACATCGGCGAGTGCGACAGGTGTCGCAGCAGCGGGAACCCGGCGGCCCGGAAGTCGGCCGCGAGGGTGAGGATCTGGGCGTAGAAGCTCTCGGTGTGGTGCACCAGCTTGGGAGCGCCTGTGGTGCCGCTGGTCTGCAGGAACGACTCCGGCGCCGGCGCGGATGCCGGCGGGTCCGTCAGATCGGTCTCGCCGGTGAGGTCGGGTCCGGCGCCGTCGGGCCCCAGGCAGCACACCGGCACGCCGGGCAGCGCGGCGGCCAGCTCCGGCCCCAGGCTGGCCGGGTCGCGCGCGTCGTAGACAAGCGCGTCGGGGCGGGCCAGCCGGATGAACTCGTCGACCTCCCGGCGGGCGGTGACCGGGGCGACCCACATCGTCCGACAGCCGAGCAGGTGCAGGGCGAGCTGGAGCAGCGGCCCCTCCACCGCGTTCGCCACTGTCACGAGCACCGCCGCGCCGGGCCGCACGCCGTGTCGGGTCAGGGCCGCGGCCATCGCGCGCACCAGCGCGGCCGCCTCGGTGTACGTGATGCGGCGGTCGCCACCGACCAGCGCCTCCCGGTCGCCGAAGTCGGCGAAGAGATCCAGTGCCCTGTCCACGTACGTCGTCGTGTGCCCGGGTCCGTCAGTCATTCGGCAGCCCCCATCCGAGAAAGCGGCGGCCCCGGGCCGCTTCGGCGGTGACGAGACGACCGCACCGCCGCCGCCTGCGAGCCTAGGCCGGCGAGGGCGGGGCGGGACCGGGTGAGAAGGGCGATCTGCCAGGCCCGGTGGACATTTGATCGCGTCGATCAGGTTGATTGACGCCCGTCATCAGCGGCGGCTAGGTTTCTGGACCATCGTCCAGGCGGGAGCTGTCAGCGGACGGCCCTGGGCTGCCACACGATGGAGGTTCAATGTCGACCCCGAAGAGATGGCATGTCGTCGCCGCGGCCGCGGCGCTGCTGGTCACGGCCACACCCGCCGTCGTCGCCAGCGCCGGCGGATCCCCGACCGTCGCCGCCCGGGCGGATCGGGGCGAGTGGGCGGGCAGTTGGGCCGCCGCGGTGACCCGGGGGAACTCGGTCGGGTTGACAAACACCGGCCTGAACGACCAGAGCGTCCGGATGGTCGTGCACGTCTCGGTGGGCGGCCCGGCGGTGCGCGTACGGCTGAGCAACCTCTACGGCGAGCAGGCGGTGCGGGTGGGCCGTGCCACAGTGGCCCGGCCGAACACCGCTACCGTCGACGACGTCTCCGACATCGACCCGGCGTCGCTGCGGGCGCTGACGTTCACCGGCGCCGCCTCGGCCACCATGAATCGGGGCGCCGAGCTGCTCAGCGACCCGCTGACCTTCACCGTCGCGGACGACAGCGACCTGGTGGTCACCCTGCACTTCCCGACACCGACCGGGCCGACCACCTTCCACGGGCAGTCCCAGCAGACCAACTTCATCGGCGCGGGGGACCTGACCGGGGCCGCCGACGGCACCGGGTTCACCATCCGACCCGCCTGCTGCTGGTTCTTCCTGTCCGGTGTGGACGTGCAGCGTAAGGCCAGCCCCGGCGCGCTGGTGGTGCTCAGCGACTCCATCGGCGACGGCAACGGCAGCACTGTCAACGCCAACCGGCGCTGGCCCGACCTGCTCTCCGACCGGCTGCTCGCCGACCGGCCGGACCGGCGCACCCCCGGCGTGCTCAACCTGAGCCTGGCCGGTAACCGCCTCAACCACGAGGGCACCGAGCCGGGCGCCGGCGACTACCCCGGCTACTTCCAGCTCGGCCCGAACGCGGCGGCCCGCCTCAACGAGGACGTCTTTGGTCAGACCGGGGTCCGTACGGTCGTCACGCACCTGGGCATCAACGACATCTGGATGTCCAACGACTCGCCGGAGGCGATCATCGCCACCCTCCGGCAGATCAACCAGCAGCTCCAGCAGCGCGGGCTGACCAGCCTGGTGGCCACGCTGACCCCGTACGAGGGGCACGGCGCCCCAGGGGTGTGGACGCCGGAGAAGGAGGCGACCCGGCAGGCCGTGAACGCGTACCTGCGCGGCAGCCGAGAGTTCGACGGGCTGCTCGACTTCGACCGGGTGCTGCGCGACCCGGCCCGGCCCAGCCAGTTGCTGCCGGCGTACGACTCGGGGGACCACATCCACCCGAACGACGGCGGCAATCAGGCGATGGCCGACGCCGTGCCGTTGCGGTTGCTCGGCCTGTGACACCGGCCCGGGGGCGGCGGCCGATCCCGCCGTCCCCGGGCGCCGACATCCTGGGGAGGAGAACGTCGTGACGGTGCAGGATCTGCTCACCGGCCTGTACAGCGAAGAGGGCCGCCAGAATCCGTACCCGTGGTACGCCGAGCTGCACCGGCTCGGGCCGGTCAGCGCCGTGCCGCCGCGCGCCGAGCACCGTACGGTGTCGGCGGTGGCGGTCGGCTACGACCTGATCGACGGGCTGCTGCGCGATCCGCAGTGGACCAAGCAGCCCCCGCCGGGCTGGGAGGACCACGAGATCCTGCGGACCTTCCAGACCTCGATGATGTTCATCAACCCGCCCGACCACACCCGCATGCGGCAGGTCTTCTCCCGCACCTTCACCCCGCGCCGCCTCGGCGCGTTGGAGCCGGTGATCGTGCGGGTCGTCGACGAGCTGCTGGACCGGATGGCCGACGCCGGGGACGCTGTCGTCGACTTCGTGGCCGACTTCGCGTACCCCATTCCCGCCCTGGTGATGGCGGAGTTCATCGGCATCCCGGCGGCGGAGCTGCCCTGGTACCGGGACCGGGTGGAGCGCATCGACGAGTTCCTCGACGTGGCCGGGAAGACGCCGCAGCGGCTGGCCGCCGCGAACACCGCAGCGCAGGAGCTGCGGGCGTTCTACCGGGAGTTGCTGGCCCACCGCCGCCGCACCCCCGGCGAGGATCTGATCAGCGGCCTCGTGGAGGCGGTCGGCTCGGGCGAGGTGGAGCTGACCGAGGAGGAGCTGATCAGCAACCTGATCGTCCTGTTCAACGCCAGCTTCGTCACCACCGTCTACATGTTCAGCAACGGCCTGCCCCTGCTGCTGGCACATCCGGGCGCGGTCACCGCGCTGCCCACCGACGACGACCTCGCCCGGGGCTGCGTCGACGAGGTGCTGCGCCTGCAGAGCCCGGTGCACTTCCTCGCCCGGGCCGCGCCGGAGGACATCGTGCTGGCCGGTGTGCCTGTCGCCCGCGACGACAACGTGCTCATCATCGTCGGGGCCGCCAACCGGGACCCGGCGCGGTTTCCCGACCCGGACGCCTTCGACCCCACCCGTCCCGGCCCACCGTCGCTGGCCTTCGGCGTGGGCCTGCACTTCTGCCTCGGCGCGGCGGTGTCCCGGCTGGAGGGCCGCCTCGCGCTGCCCCGCCTGTTCGCCCGGTTCCCCCGGCTCGCGGTCACCGAGACCCCGACGTACAGCGGCAGTCTCTTCCTGCGCGGCATCGACAAGCTGCTGGTCAGCACCGGCGGATAGGAGACCCGCATGGCCCTGCACCCGGAGGTGGCGGCCTACCGCGCCGCCCGCGCCGCGGCCGGCACGCCGCCGCTGTACACGCAGACCCTCACCGAGGCGCGCGCCGCGGACCTGGCCGCGATCCGCGCCGGCGGCGGCGCGGTCGAGCAGGTTTTCGAGGTACGCGACGAGCGCATCCCCGGCCCCGGCGGGGACCTACCGATCCGGGTGTACCGGCCGGCCGGGCCGGGGCCGCTGCCCACCCTGCTCTACTTCTTCGGCGGCGGGTGGACGCTCGGCAGCATCGACACCGCCGACGGTATCTGCCGACGACTGGCCAACGCGGTGGGCTGTCAGGTGGTGACCGTCGGCTACCGGCTGGCCCCGGAGCACCCCTTCCCGGCCGCGGTGCACGATTGCCACGCCGCCACCGTGTGGATCGCCGGGAACGCCTACCGGTTCGGCGTGGATCCGACCCGGCTGGCGTTGGGCGGGGACAGCGCGGGCGGAAACCTCGCGGCGGCGGTGAGCCTGCTCTGCCGCTCCGGCGGGCCCGCGCTCGTGGCGCAGCTCCTGGTCTATCCGAACACCGACGTCAGCGCCGAGCCGTCCGGCCCGGTCGACGACGACCCGGCGCTCTTCAACCGCCGTTCGGTGGCCTGGTACCGCACGCACTACCTGGCCGACCCGGAGCACTCCCGGGATCCGCTGGCGTCGCCACTGCTCGCCGACGACCTGTCCGGCCTGCCTCCGGCACTTGTGGTGACCGCCGAGCTGGACCCGCTGTGCGCCGAGGGGCATCGCTACGCGCAGCGGCTGCACGCGGCCGGTGTGCCCACCCGCCTCGACCACTATCCGCAGATGATCCACGGGTTCTTCGCCATGCCCGGCGTGTTCACCGACGGCCGGCGGGCGCAGGCGAGCGCGGCGGCGTTCCTGCGGGAACGCTTCGGGCTGCCGCCGCTGCGGGAGGAAACGTTAGCCGACCCGGCCGACGCTGGTCCGGCCGACGCTGGTCCGGTCGGCGGCCCGGGTGGCGCGCCGGCCGACGCGGGGGTGGGGGGTGGCTGAGCCGGTGCTGGCCGACCTGCCGACCGGGGTGCCGGCGGTGACGTTCGCCGACTACGGGCAGCGGGCGCGGGCCGTGCTGGCCCCGGACGTGTGGGACTACGTCGCCGGCGGCAGCGCGGCCGAGGTGACCCTGGCGGCCAACAGAGCCGCGCTGGACCGGGTCGCCGTGCTGCCCCGGGTGCTGCGCGGGGGGTACGCCGTGGATCTCGGCACCCGACTGCTCGGCCGCCCGTACGCGATGCCGGTCGGGGTGGCCCCCATGGCGTACCAGCGGCTCGTACACCCGGACGGGGAAGTCGGCCTCGCGGCGGCGGCCGGCGCGGCCGGCGTGCCGTATGTGGCGAGCACGTTGAGCAGCACGCCGATCGAAGAGATCACCGCGGCCGGCGCGGTGGTCTGGTTCCAGCTCTACTGGCTGCGGGATCGGGCGCTGGTCCGCGACCTGCTGGACCGGGTCGTCGCGGCGGGCTGCCACGCGCTGGTGGTCACCGTGGACGTTCCGGTGCTCGGTCGTCGCCCGCGTGACCTGCGCAACGCGTTCCGCCTCCCGGCCGACGTCGTCGCCGCGAACCTGCCGCACGGCCGGGACGCGTTGGCGCACGCCGGCGCCCCCGGTGTGTCCGCGATCGCCGCGCACACCGACGCGTCGTTCGAGTCGGCCCTGGGCTGGGCGGATCTGGCCTGGCTGCGGGAGCACGTCGACCTGCCGCTGGTCGTCAAGGGGCTGCTGGATCCCCGCGACGCGGTCGAGGCGGTACGCATCGGGGCGGACGCGGTGGTGGTGTCCAACCACGGCGGCCGGCAGTTGGACGGAGCGCCGGCAAGCGTCACCATGCTGCCGGAGGTGGTCGACGCCGTCGGCGACGGTGCGCAGGTGCTGCTGGACAGCGGCATCCGTGGGGGCACCGACGTGCTGCGAGCACTGGCGTTGGGCGCGGCGGGTGTCCTGGTGGGTCGTCCGCTGCTCTGGGCGCTGGCCGTCGGCGGGCGGCGCGGCGCGCAGGACGCGTTGGCGGTGCTCGCCGCCGAGGTGCGCGACGCCCTGACCCTGGCCGGCTGCGCGGACCCGGCGGGGGCGGCCGAGCTGCGGACGCTCGGGGTGGGCTGAGCGGTGGCCGCGACCGAGCCTGCCGACCTGCGCGTCGCCGACCTGCACCCTGCGCTGGGTGACCCGGCGCTGACCTCGATGAACTTCCTCAACGAGGTGTCCGAACGCTATCCGGCGGCGGTGTCGCTCGCGGCCGGACGCCCGTACGAGGAGTTCTTCGACGTCGCGGCGGTGCACCGGCACCTGGACACGTTCCACAGGCACCTCGTCGATGAGCGGGGTCACACGCCCGAGCAGGCGCGACGGCTGCTGCTGCAGTACGGCCGGACCAAGGGCATCGTGCACCACCTCATCGCCCGCAACCTCGCGATCGACGAGGGGATCACCGTCGACCCGGAGGCCGTCGTGGTGACCGTCGGCTGCCAGGAGGCGATGTTCCTGGTGCTGCGGGCGTTGCGGGCCAGCCCGGCGGACGTGCTGCTGGCCGTCGCCCCGACCTACGTCGGGCTGACCGGGGCGGCCCGCCTGGTGGACCTGCCGGTGTGGCCGGTCGCGGGTGGATCGTCCGGGGTGGACCTCGCCGACCTGCGGGCACAGGTGCGTCGGGCCCGGGCGGAGGGCCGCCGGCCGCGCGCCTGCTACGTGTTGCCCGACTTCGCCAACCCGTCCGGGGTCAGCATCGACGTCGCCGACCGACGGCGGCTGTTGGCGCTGGCCGCCGAGGAGGATCTGCTGCTGTTGGAGGACAACCCGTACGGGCTGTTTCCCGTCGAGGACGGGCCGCGTCCGCCCACCCTCAAGGCGCTGGACACCGACCGTCGGGTGGTCTACCTCGGCTCGTTCGCCAAGACCGTGCTGCCCGGCGCGCGGGTCGGTTACGTGGTCGCCGACCAGCGGGTGGCCGGGCCGGACGGTCGGGTCGGCCCGCTCGCCGACCAGCTCGCCATGATCAAGAGCATGGTCACGGTGAACACCTCGCCGATCGCGCAGGCGGTGATCGGCGGTCGGCTGCTGGAGCACGGGTGCAGCCTGGTGCCCGCGAACACCCGGGAGCGGGCCGCGTACGCCCGCAATCTGCGCCATCTCGTCGCCGGGCTGGCCCGGCGTTTCCCGGACCGGCCCGGCCAGCCGGCGGTGGTGCGGTGGACGGTGCCGGCCGGCGGGTTCTTCGTGGTGGTGACCGTGCCGTTCGTGGTCGACGACGCGCTGCTGGACCGCTCGGCGCGGGACTACGGGGTGCTCTGGACGCCGATGGCGCACTTCTACGACGACACGGCGCCGGTGTGCGCGCTGCGGTTGTCGGTGAGCGCGGTGACGCCCGAGCAGATCGACACGGGGTTGGACCGGCTCGCCGCCCTCATCACCGACGAGCTCCTGCGTGGACGGTCATAATGGGCCGCATGGTTGCCTGGGAGTACGCCTTGCTCGTCCGCCGCTATCAGGGACAGGGCCGCAATTTCACCGTCTCGTTCGTCTGGTACGGCCCGGACGGGTCGCGTAAGGACATCACCGCCTACGGCGACACGGCCATCGCGCACCTCAACCGGGCCGGCCGGGAGGGCTGGGAGCTGGTCTCGGCCGCCGAGGACGTGAACAACGTGCAGGGCAGCACCGAGGTCCACCGTTACCACCTCAAGCGTCCCCTGAACTGACCCCCGGCCGCCCGCCGGGGCGGTACACCGCTGAGCGGTATACCGCGGAGTCATAACTACGACGCCGCGGTATACCGCTCGTGGGGGCGAGTGCCGCCGACCGCTCGGCCGGCGCGACCGTCAGGCCAGGTCGATGGCCGGGTAGAGCGGGTACGGGGCCAGCAGGTCGGTGGCCTGGCGGGCGATCTTGTCGGCCAGGTCGGCGTCGAGCGTGTACTTCGCCTTGGACGGGGTGCCGTCGGCGTTGGCGCCGGCCGTGGTCTGGGTCAGCACGGTGTGGATCAGCTCCGCGGTCTGGTCCATCTCGGCGGTGCCCAGCCCGCGGGTGGTGAGCGCCGGGGTGCCGATCCGGATGCCGGACGTGTACCAGGCGCCGTTCGGGTCCTGCGGGACCGAGTTGCGGTTGGTGACGATGCCCGAGTCGAGCAGGGCCTGCTCGGCCTGCCGGCCGGTGAGCCCGTAGCCGGACACGTCGATCAGCACCAGGTGGTTGTCGGTGCCGCCGGTGACAAGCGTCGCGCCCCGGCGCAGCAGCCCCTCGGCGAGGGCCTGCGAGTTGTCCACGATCCGCTGGGCGTAGTCGGCGAAGTCGGGCCGGCGGGCCTCGGCGAGGGCGACGGCCTTGGCGGCCATCACGTGCGGCAGCGGACCGCCGAGCACCATCGGGCAGCCCCGGTCCACCTGGTCGGCCAGCTCCGGCTGGCAGAGAACCATGCCGCCACGCGGGCCGCGCAGCGACTTGTGGGTGGTGGTGGTGACGATGTGCGCGTGCGGCACCGGGTCGAAGTCGCCGGTGAAGACCTTGCCCGCCACCAGGCCCGCGAAGTGCGCCATGTCGACCATGAAGGTGGCGCCGACCGAGTCGGCGATCTCCCGCAGGATCCGGAAGTTCACCTTCCGGGGGTACGCCGAGTAGCCGCCGACCAGGATCAGCGGCTTGAACTCGCGCGCCGCCTCGGCCACCCGGTCGTAGTCGATCAAGCCGGTCGCCGGGTCGGTGCCGTAGCTGCGCTGGTCGAACATCTTGCCGGAGATGTTCGGCCGGAAACCGTGGGTGAGGTGACCGCCGGCGTCCAGCGACATGCCGAGCATCCGCTGGTTGCCCAGCTCGCGGCGCAGCGCGAACCAGTCCGCCTCGGTGAGGTCGTTGACCTGGCGGACCTGGGCCTTCTTCAGCGCGGGGGACTCCACCCGGTCGGCGAGCACCGCCCAGAACGCGACCAGGTTGGCGTCGATGCCCGAGTGCGGCTGCACGTAGGCGTGCGCCGCGCCGAACAGCTCCCGGGCGTGCTCGGCGGCGAGCGCCTCGACGGTGTCGACGTTCTGGCAGCCGGCGTAGAAGCGGCGGCCGACGGTGCCCTCGGCGTACTTGTCGCTGAACCAGTTGCCCATGGCCAGCAGCGTCGCCGGGGAGGCGTAGTTCTCGCTGGCGATGAGCTTGAGCGACTCCCGCTGGTCGGTCAGCTCGGCGCCGATGGCGTCGGCCACCCGCGGCTCGACAGCCCGGATCACCTCGAGGGCGCTCCGGAATGCGGTGGATTCGGCGTTGTGCGACATGCGACCTCCAACAGACGTGCGGGAAGGCCCAGGCGCTCGGCAAACGTCCGTGTGACGGGGCCGCTCCCCGATGGTTCTCCATCCCCACGCGCCAGTAACGGCCCGCGCCGATCCTACCGGGGTGGGCCAGGGCGGACCCGGCCGACCTACCGACGTGACACGCCGAGGTGGTTGGACCGCCCGTGGGAGGGCATTCGAATGAGGTCTGCCGCACCCGTAGGAGAGGAGTCCACAACCATGACCACACCGACCACCGGCCGGCCGCTCGCACTGGTCACCGGGGCGTCCAGCGGAATCGGCTACGAGTTGGCCGTGCAGTTCGCCGAGCACGGTTTCGACCTGGTCGTCGCCGCCGAGGACGACGGTATCGCCGCGGCGGCCGACAAGCTGCGCCGCGACGGAGGCGCCCAGATCCAGCCGGTCCGCGTCGACCTGTCCACCGAGCGGGGCGTCGAGGAGCTGGTGAGCGCGGTCGCCAGAACCGGACGCCCCCTGGACGCGCTGGCGCTCAACGCCGGTCGGGGAGCCGGCGGCGCGTTCGTGGGCGGCACCAACCTGCGCGACGAGTTGGAGATCGTCGATCTCAACGTGCGGTCGACCGTGCACCTGGCCAAGCGACTACTGCCCGGCATGGTCGAGCGGGGCGCGGGCCGGGTGCTGTTCACCTCGTCGATCGCCTCCACCATGCCGGGACCGTTCCAGGCGGTCTACAACGCGTCGAAGTCGTTCGTGCAGTCCTTCGCCGAGGCGCTGCGCAACGAGCTGAAGGACACCGGCGTCACGGTGACCGCGCTGATGCCCGGGCCGACCGACACCGCGTTCTTCGAGCGGGCCGAGATGCAGGACACCCGGGTGGGCGCCGGAAAGAAGGACGACCCGGCCGAGGTCGCCGCGCAGGGCTTCGCCGCGCTGATGAAGGGTGACCAGACCGTCACCGCCGGCTCGCTGGTCAACAAGGTGCAGACGGCCGCAGGGAAGATCATCCCGGACAAGCTCAAGGCCGAGCAGCACCGTCGGATGGCCGAGCCGGGCTCGGGCGACTGATCCGCGGTACGCGACGAGGGGCCCGGCATCGCGCCGGGCCCCTCGTCAGACGGTGGTGGGCTCAGGCCGTCACCGCATCGCGTGCCTTCTTGATCGCCTTCGGCTGGGTGGGGGTACGCGGCGCGTCCGCACGCAGCGCGATCATCTTCTCGCCGATCTCCTGGAGCTGCTTACGGCCCAACGCCTCGCGGACCTTGGGGAACCACTCCTCCTCTTCCTCCTCGACGTGGTGGGTGACGTTCTCGATCAGCACTGTCGTCTTGGCGTTGAAGCGCTCGTCGTCGGCGTTCATGGCGGCCAGTTCGAGGCAGAGCACGTCCGCGACGTGGTGTTCCTCGTACGACTCGAGGATGTCGTCCTCCAGGTCGGGCAGAAGCCGGCGGACCTCCGGGTACATCACCTCGTTCTCCAGGTAGGTGTGGACCGTGAGGGCCTCCAGGATCTGGTCCACCAGCTTCTGCCGCTTGCTCGCCGGCCCCTCCTCGGCATCCTGGAAGGCCTTGAACAGGCGGCGCATCTCCTTGTGGTCCTCTTTGAGCAGGACGATGGCATCGGTCGACACCGGCATGACCTCCGTGAAAATTCTTGGCTGGTGGGGATCCGGTACCCCCACGCCGAACGGGGAAACAGATGAAACCGCCTCAGACCATCGCCAGGGTGCGGGGGATCTCGTCGAGCAGTTCCCGGGCCAGGAAACCGATCCGGCCGTAGCGGGGGATCAGCCGCTGGCCGCTCACCGAGTGCGCGAACGCCCCCCAGCAGGCGGCCTGCGCCGGGTCGGCGCCCCGGGAGAGCAGCCCGGCCAGCAGGCCGGCGAGCACGTCGCCGCTGCCGGACGTGCCGAGCCCCGCGTCCCCGCTCTCCTCCCGCCAGCCGCGCCCGTCCGGGGCGGCCACGTGCCCGTAGAGCGAGACGACGGCCTCGTACCGGTCGGCCAGCTCGGCGGCCTCGGCGCCCAGGTCGTCGCCCGGATCCCGACCGAGCAGGTGCCCGGCCTCGGTGACGTTGGGGGTGAGCACCACCGGGCGGCCCGAGCCGGCCAACAGCTTCGGCTCGTGGCTGAGCGCGCCCAGTGCGTACGCGTCGAGGACGAGCGGGGTGCGCTGCCCCGCCGCCTCCAGGACGAGATCCAACAGCCGAGCGGTCTCGTCGATGCCCTTCAGGCCGGGGCCCAGCGCCACCACGTCGGCGGCGGCGACCAGCTCGCCGAGCTGGCCGTCCCGATCGGCGGCGACCGCGCCGTCGGCGGTCTCCGGCAGCCCGACCACCAGTGCCTCGGGCACCTGGATGCTCAGCGTGGCGGCGGTGGACTCGGCGGCGGCGAGTTGGAGCACCCCGGCGCCGGCGCGCAGCGCGGCCACCCCGGCGAGCAGGACCGCCCCGGGGGTGAAGCGGGACCCGCCGATCACGAGCACGGTGCCCCGGCTCTCCTTGCCGCCGGCCGGCACCGGCAGCGCCCAGTCCCGCAACAGTCCCGGCGTGATCACCTTCACCTCAGACCGGTTCGGCATGGATCTCGTCCTCCCTGGTCGGCTCGGCGCCCTGCCGGTGCAGGTGGCCGATCTCGTTGAAACCGCCAAGCGTCAGTCGGCCGTCGTCGTCGGCGGTCCAGTCGGTGATCGAGCAGTTGGCGATCACGTGTTCGCGGGTCAGCGCCATCAGCTCCGGCTCGGTTAGCCCCTCCACCAGGTAGCGAAGCAGGAAGACAAGCGCGTCGTGGCCGAAGAGCAGCACCCGCTGGCCCTCGTGGTCGCGGCGCAGGTCACCGAGCAGCGTCCGCAGCCGCAGCGCCACGTCGGTCCAGGCCTCACCGCCGGGCGGCCGGTAGTAGAACTTGCCCAGCCGGTCGCGGCGCTCGGCCTCGTCCGGAAACCGACGGCGCACCCCGTGCCCGGTGAGGCCGTCGAGGATGCCCAACTCCCGGTCGCGCAGCCGCTCGTCCCGGCTCACCGGCACCCCGGTGCCGTGCAGCGCCAGCTCGGCCGTGGACACCGCCCGCAGGTACGGCGACACCACCGCCACGTCGGGGCGCCGGTCCTCGGGTAGCCCTGCGAGCCACCGGCCGGTCGCCCGCGCCTGCTCCTCACCGGTGGGGGAGAGCGGCACGTCGGCGTCGCGGTGGCTGAGCCCGATCAACTCCGCGCCGTCAGCCTCGGCCCGGGTGGCCGCCACGTTCGCGGTGCTCTCCCCGTGCCGGATGATCCAGAGCGTCGACAGTTCCGCCATGCCGACCCCCTACCCGGGCGCCGCACCGCGTAACCGCGCCGTGCTCGGCTGGGTATCGAGCGATGACCTGCACACCGAGACCGACCGCCCGCCCGCCGGTGCCGGGTTCCCGGCCACCGGCTCCTCTGCGGGCCGGCCGATGCCGCGGCACTGCGCCACGCTGGTCCGCCCGGTAGCCCCCGGGCCGGTGTCCCACGCCGTACCCTCTGGGGCGTGGCCACGGCGGCGGAGGAGATCCGGGTGGGGGAGCGGCTGGTCCGCGTCTCCAGCCCCGACAAGCCGTACTTTCCGGAGCGCGGGCTGACCAAGCTGGACGTGGTCCGCTACTTCCTGGCGGTCGGCGACGGCATCCTGCGCGCGCTGCGCGACCGGCCGACGATGCTGGAACGCTGGCCGCGCGGCGTCTTCGAGGGCGCGACGATCGCCACCCGGCAGACCAACCGCGGCGACGCGTTCTACCAGAAGCGGCTGCCGGCGGGCGCGCCCGACTGGGTGCGGACCGCCCACATCACCTTTCCCAGCGGCCGGACCGCCGACGAGGTCGCGCCGAGCGAGCTGGCCGTGGTGATCTGGGCGGCCAACCTGGGCACCCTGCGCTTCCACCCGTGGCCGGTGTCGGCCGCCGACGTGGAGCGCCCCGACCAGCTGCGCATCGACCTCGACCCGATGCCCGGCGTCGGCTTCGAGCAGGTGGTGCCGGTGGCCCGGGAGGTGCGGGCGTTCCTCGCCGAGCTGGGCATGACCGGCTATCCGAAGACCACCGGCGGTAGGGGCCTGCACATCTATCTGTCGATCGAGCCGAGGTGGAGTTTCGGCGAGTGTCGCCGGGCGGTCCTCGCGCTGGGTCTTCAGATGCAGCGCCGGCTGCCGGAGCTGGTGACCACGACGTGGTGGCGGGAGCAGCGGGACAAGCCGGTCTTCGTCGACTACAACCAGATGTCGCGCGACCACACGATGGCCTCGGCGTACTCGATCCGGCCGACGCCCCGGGCGCTGGTGTCGGCGCCGTTGGACTGGGCCGAGCTGGACGACGCCCGACCGGAGGACTTCGACGTGCTCACCGTGCCGGCCCGGTTCGCCGAGCGCGGTGACCCGCACGCCGGCCTCGACGGTGACCGGCACTCGCTGGAGCCCCTGTTGGAGCTGGCCGACTCCGAGGGCCTGGAGGCCCCGCCCGAGCGGTGAGCCTCCCCCCGTTGTAGCTGTCACAGCCCGGCGATTATCGGCTTGAGCGCGGCGCCCACGCGAGGTGCGAGGGTCGCCGAGTAGGTGGCGGTCAGGTGGTGCGCGTCGCGCCAGACGAGGACGCCTCCGATGACGGGGGCGCAGCGGTCCGCGGGGCAGATCCAGTCGTTGAGGTTGACCAGACGGACGCCGTCGAGGCCGTCGGCGGCCTCCTCCTGAGCGGGACCGCCCCCGCGGCCGAGGGCCTCCTCCCGGGGAGTGGCGCACTTGGTCAGGCGTTTCGGGTTCTTGGACACGCACTCGGCGATGTCGGTGAGGTGCAGCGGCGTGTCCCGCAGCACCACCACCGGAATCTTCTCCGCGACCATGCCGCTCCACGTCTTGCGCATCTCGCGGGCCATCGCGGGCCGCCCCGGCTCGCCGCGCACCGGGTACTCGGCGTTGGTGACGACCAGGAGGTCGGGCCGGTTCCCGCCGAGCATCCCCTCCCGTACCTTCCGGTTCCACTCTGTGCAGGAGGTGTAGGGCCTGTCGTTCTGGGTGATCTCCGCCGTGAGGAACGGGCAGCCGGACTTGGTGTAGGTGGCGAGGCGCCAGCCGTTCGTCTCCGCTGCCCGCCGCATCGCCGGAACCCAGTGGTCGGCGTGGGAGTCGCCGACGAGCGCGATCGTGGTCGCCGCGTTCTTGTTGCCGTAGACGCACACCTCGGGAGTCGAGGATTCCACCGACACGTGGCAACTCTTCGTCGTCAGGAACGACGGTGCGTCGCGCGCCGCCGTCACCGGGTTGGGGGTGATCGAGTCGACCCGGTCGACGGGTCGTCCGGCCGGGCTGGTGCGGGGCGACGAGCCGAGAGCCGCCGCCCCGGGCGCCGCCGGTGGCGCCGCCTGCGTACTGGCGCCGGGCACCTGACCCATGATGACCGACGAGGCGGGGGTCGGGTTGTCCGTCGAGGGGATGGCCAGTTGGAACGCGAGGCCGGCCAGCGCGGCGGCGCCGGTGCACACCGCGCCGACGCGCAGGGCGACGGCCGGCTGGTCGGTGAGGGTCGGCGAGCGGCGTATCGGATTCTCGACGAGGTGGTACGTCAGGGCGGCGGGGATCGCCGACACGGCGACGACAGCGAGCGCGGCGCCGACGCCGAGGTCGCCGAACTGCGCCTGCGCGGCGATCAGCACCGGCCAGTGCCACAGGTAGAGCGAGTACGAGATCCCGCCGACGTAGCGCAGTGGTTGTCTGCCCAGCAGGAGGGCGGGCCCGGCGCGGCCGGCCGCCGGTCCGAACGCGATGACGGCGGCGGTGCCGACTGTGGGGCCGAGCGCGGCGTACCCGGGGAAGCCCGCCGTCGAGCCGATCAGCACGGCCGACGCACCGACGGCGAGCAGCCCGGCCCAGGCCAGGGGTACGGCCACCAGGCGCGGAGACCGGCTCAACCGGGTCGCCGTGACGGCGACGGCACCGCCGAGGGCCAGCTCCCACATCCGGGTGGTGGTGACGTAGTACGCGGACGGGTCGGTCGGCGAGGCGTACAGCGCCCAGGCGAACGACGGGACCGCGATCAGGGCGAGCCCGAGCAGGTAGAGGCCGCGGTGCCCGCGTCCCCGACGACGGGCGAACCAGCCCAGGGCGAGCAGCAGCAGCGGCCAGACGAGGTAGAACTGCTCCTCGACGGCGAGGGACCAGAAGTGCTGGGCGATGCTCGGGGCGCTGTTGGCGGCGACGTAGTCGACGGACTGCCCGGCCATGCGCCAGTTCATGGCGTAGCAGGCGCTGGCGATGACGTCCCAGGCCGTCGTGGACCAGCGGCCGCGAGGCAGGAAGAAGTAGGTGAGCACCAGCGTGGCGACGAGCACCGTCGCGGCGGCGGGAAGGAGGCGCTTCGCCCGCCGCGCGTAGAAGGTGGCGAGCGAGAGCCGCCCACTGTTGTCGAGTTCTTCGAGCAGCAGGCCGGTGATGAGGAAACCGGAGATCACGAAGAACACGTCCACACCGACGAAGCCGGCCGGCAGGTGCGGCACTCCGGCGTGGCCGAGGAGCACCAGCAGTACGGCCACGGCCCGCATGCCTTCGATGTCCCCGCGGAAGGAGCGCGGGTCGGCGGGCGTCGATCTCGGCGCGGGCGGTGGGGGCGGGGTGGCGACGACCCTGGCCTGTGTCCACAACTCGTTTGCGATAGCCACGTCGCGGAGCGTACGGGGATTTATTCCCCAAACCCGCCGATCGGGGTATTTGTCAACTGGTTCGTGTTATAGGGCTACTGCCACGGGCTCTGTGTCCCGTCGAACTCCTCGAAGACCAGCCACGACCGCGTCGACAGGACTCCGGCGATGCGCTGCACCCGGTCCAGCACCACGTCGCGCAGGGTGGCGTTGTCGGGAGCCCGGACCAGGGCCAGCACGTCGTGCTCGCCGCTGAGGAGCGCGACGTGCTCGACGTAGCGCACTCGGGCCAGCTCGGCCGACACCTCCCGCCAGGTGTTCTGCTCGATCGTCAACGCCATGTACGCCGACGTGCCCAACCCGGCCGCCTCGGGCGCCACCTGCGCCCGGAAGCCCGTGATCACGCCGTCGCGCAGCAGGCGCTCCACACGGGCGTACGCGTTGGTGCGCGAGATGTGGATCCGCTCGGCCAGGGTGCGGACCGACGTGCGCCCGTCGCGGACCAGCTCGTCCAGGATCCGCCTGTCGACCTCGTCCATGGCTCGGGCCGATCGTCCCGATCCGATCGCCCGGGCCGCTCCGTCTCCGGTCTCCTGGCTCACCTACACGCCTCCCGCATGCCAGACGTCCCGCCTTGTGCGTGGATCTTGAGTCAATCATCCCTCAGGCGGAAGCATAGGCACACCACACGTCCCAGGAGGTCCCGCCGTGACGACCACACCCCAGGCGGTCCGCAGGGCATCCCCGCGCGCTCGTCGGACGGTCACCCCGCCCGACCCGGCGCGCCCGCTGCTGCCGGACGCCGAACCGGTCCGCCTGCTCGATCCGGCCGGTACGCCGCTGCCGGCCCGCACCGACTACCCGGAGCCGCCCGTCGAGGCGCTGCGGGAGCTGTACCGCCGGATGGTGCTCGGCCGCCGGTTCGACACCCAGGCGACCGCGCTGACCAAGCAGGGCCGGTTGGCCGTCTACCCGTCGTCGCGTGGCCAGGAGGCGTGCCAGGTGGCCGCCGTGCTCGCCGTTCGCGACACCGACTGGGTGTTCCCCACCTACCGCGAATCGATGGCGCTGGTTGCCCGGGGCATCGACCCGGTCGAGGTGCTCACGCTGCTACGCGGCGACTGGCACTGCGGCTACGACCCCACCGCCGTGCACACCGCGCCGCAGTGCACCCCGCTCGCCACCCAGTGCGTGCACGCCGCCGGTCTGGCGCACGGTGAGGCGTACCAGGGGCGTGACACAGTGGCGCTGGCCTTCATCGGTGACGGCGCGACGAGCGAGGGCGACTTCCACGAGGGCATCAACTTCGCCGCCGTGTTCAAAGCGCCTGTCGTCTACTTCGTCCAGAACAACAGGTACGCCATCAGCGTCCCGCTGTCCCGGCAGACCGCCGCGCCGTCGCTGGCGTACAAGGGCGTCGGCTACGGCGTGCCCAGCGAGCAGGTCGACGGCAACGACCCGGTCGCGGTGCTCGCCGTGCTGACCCGCGCGGTCGCGCACGCCCGCGCCGGAAAGGGGCCCTTCCTGGTGGAGGCGCACACCTACCGGATGGAGCCGCACACCAACGCCGACGACGCCAGCCGCTACCGCGACGGCGCCGAGGTCGACGCCTGGCGCGACCGCGACCCGCTGGCCCGCCTGGAGACGTACCTGCGCGCCCGTGGCGTGCTCGACGACGCGGCGGTCGCCGAGGTCGCCGAGCAGGCCGAGGCGTACGCGGCGGACCTGCGCGCCCGGATGAACACCCAGCCCACTGTCGACCCGCTGAGCCTCTTCGACCACGTCTACGCCGAGCCCACCCCGCAGCTCGTCGAGCAGCGCGAGCAGGTCCGCGCCGAGCTGGCCGCCGCGCGCGACGAGGAGGGTGACGTCTGATGGCCACCACCATGGCGAAGGCGCTCAACACCGCGCTCGCCGACGCCCTCGCGGCCGACGACCGGGTGGTCGTCTTCGGCGAGGACGTCGGTGCGCTCGGCGGCGTCTTCCGGATCACCGACGGCCTGCAGGCCCGCTTCGGCGAGAAGCGCTGCTTCGACACCCCCCTCGCCGAGGCCGGCATCGTCGGCTTCGCCGTCGGCCTGGCCATGTCCGGGCTCCGGCCTGTCGTCGAGATGCAGTTCGACGCGTTCGCGTACCCGGCGTTCGAGCAGATCGCCTCGCACGTCGCCAAGCTGCGCAACCGGACCCGCGGCAAGCTCAGCGTGCCGATCGTCATCCGCGTGCCGTACGCCGGAGGCATCGGCGGGGTGGAGCACCACTGCGACTCGTCCGAGGCGTACTACGCGCACACGCCCGGCCTGAAGGTCGTCACCCCGGCGACAGTCGAGGACGCGTACTCGCTGCTGCGCGAGGCGATCGACGACCCCGACCCGGTGGTCTTCATGGAGCCCAAGAAGCTCTACTTCGGCAGCGCCGACGCGGAGTTGCCGGCGCGTACCGAGCCGTTCGGCCGGGCCGTCGTGCGCCGTCGGGGCCGCGACGCCACCCTGGTGGCGTACGGGCCGGCGGTCCCGGTCGCGCTGGAGGCCGCCGAGGCCGCCCGCGAGGAGGGCTGGGACCTGGAGGTCGTCGACGTACGTAGCATCGTGCCGTTCGACGACGCCACCATCACCGCGTCGGTCCGGCGTACCGGCCGGTGCGTGGTGATCCAGGAGGCACCGGGGTTCGCGGGTGTCGGCGCCGAGATCGCCGCCCGTGTGCAGGAGCGCTGCTTCCACGCGCTGCACGCCCCGGTGCTGCGGGTCGCCGGGCTGGACATCCCGTATCCGGCGCCGATGCTGGAGCACACCCACCTGCCCGGGGTGGACCGGGTGCTCGACGCGGTGGCCCGCCTGCAGTGGGACGACCAGCCGGACGCGCGCTGGGCGGCGGCATGACCACCGTCGAGCGGACGCAGGTCTTCCTCCTGCCCGATCTGGGCGAAGGGCTGAGCGAGGCCGAGATCGTCGAGTGGCGGGTCGCCGTGGGAGACGTCGTCACCGTCGACCAGAGCGTGGTCGAGGTGGAGACCGCCAAGGCCGTCGTCGACGTGCCCTGCCCGTACGCCGGCCGGGTCGTGACCCTGCACGGCGCGGCGGGTGAGGTCCGTCCGGTCGGCCAGCCGTTGATCACCATCGCGCCCCTGGACGGCGGCGACGAGCCCGCCGGGCACGCCACCTACCGCGAGGAGGAGCGGGCCGGCTCCGGCAACGTGCTGATCGGGTACGGCACCGGGCACGGCGGCGCGACGCGCCGTCGGCGTCGAACGCGCCTGGCAGTGGCCCCCGAACCGGCCGAAACCGCCGCGCCTGACGCCGGCGCCGTCCCGACCGCGACCGGTGGCCCGGCTGCTGCCGGCGGTTCGGTTGCGGGCGGTGACCTGCTCGCGGGCGCTGGCCCGGTTGCGGCCCCCGGTCTGCTCGCTGCCGGCGGCCCGGCTGCGGCCGGGAGCGTGGCGGCCCCCGGGCCTGCGGCCCTGGTCATCTCGCCTATCGTGCGTCGGCTGGCCCGGGAGCGCGGCGTCGACCTGGGCACGGTCCGGGGCAGCGGGCCCGGCGGGGTGATCCGCCGCGCCGACGTCGAGGCGGCGCTGGCCGTCCCCGTCGCTCGGCTCGCCGCCGTGCCGGACCCGCAGGTCGCGCCGACTCCGGAAGGTGACGGCGACGTGATCGTCCCGCTCACCGGCGTGCGTAAGCTGATCGCCGACAAGCTCTCCCGCAGCCGGCGGGAGATCCCCGAGGTGACCATCTGGGTCGACGTCGACGCCACCGGGCTGCTGGAGACCCGGGCGGCGATCAACGCGGCGACGCCCGACGCGCCGGTGAGCATCCTGGCCCTGCTGGCCCGGATCTGCCTCAGCGGTCTGCGCCGGTTCCCCCAGCTCAACTCCCGCGTCGACACCGAGGGCCAGCGGATCGTCCAGTCCGCCGGGGTGCACCTGGGCATCGCCGCGCAGACCGACCGGGGCCTGCTGGTGCCGGTGCTGCGCGACGCCCAGCGACTCACCACTGCCGAGCTGGCCGCCGAGCTGGCGGCGACCACCGCCGCGGCGAGGGCCGGGACGCTCGCGCCGGCCCGACTCACCGGCGGCACCTTCACCCTGAACAACTACGGGGTGTTCGGCGTGGACGGCTCCACGCCGATCATCAACCACCCGGAGGCGGCTCTGCTCGGGGTGGGGCGGATCGTGGACAAGCCGTGGGTCGTCGACGGGCAGTTGGCCGTGCGCAAGGTGACCCAGTTGAGCCTCACGTTCGACCACCGGGTCTGCGACGGTGGGGTGGCCGGTGGCTTCCTGCGGCACGTCGCCGACTGCGTGGAGCGCCCGGCGCTGCTGATCGCCGCCGTCTGACGCGTACTCCCGGCCCCGGCACCGCCCCCACGCGGCGCCGGGGCCGGCGTGCGTCCGGGGTTTCCCGGCCGCGTTCTCGGGAAGTCGGCCCCGCCGGAGCGCACCGGACGCGTCGAAGGGAGCCCGCCCGTGGCCGTGGCGAACGAGCTGCTGTTGAACTCGATACGGGTCAGGCGGCCCGCCGCTGCCGGTGCTCCCCTCTACTGCGACGCGCGGGAGTACGGGCTGACAGGTGACGGCGCGACAAACGACCAACCGGCGCTGGCCGCCCTCGTGGACCGCCTCGGCGCCGGGTACGCCTCGGACGGCCGGGCCCGCGTCATCTACTGCCCGCCGGGCATCTACTCGATCCGCGACGCCGGAACGGTGTGGCGCAGCGGCGTCTCGCTTGTCGGCGCAGGCCCGGCGGCGACCCGGTTCATGCTCAGCAACGAGGGCAACCGCGCCGACCCGACCCCGCTCGCCTTCTGGACCACCGTGCAGCACGGCGCCGACCGGGACCGGCACATCGCCGACTGCACCTTCGCCGACTTCCAGATCGACGGCTCCGGGGTGGCGATGGCCGAGTACAACTACCTCGCCAAGGGCCTGGGCCTGCAGTACGTCGTGCGCGGCGTTTTCCGCAACCTCTACATCCACCACACCGCGGCCACCGGGCTGGGCTGCGACTTCCTGCAGGACTCGTTGATCGACGGCGTGGTGGTCGTCGGCTGTGGCCGCCTCGACAACGGCGAGCAGATCGGCGGCGCCGGCATCGGCGTGGGCATCGGCGGTTGGGGCGCGATGGAGCGGTTGACCATCGCCAACTGCACCACGCTCGCCAACGGCACCAACGGCATCTTCCTGGAGCTGCAGAAGGACTACTGGGTCCCACCCTGCGGCTACCGCATCATCGGCTGCCACAGCCAGGGCAACCGGTTCGGCATCTCCGACTGGGGCGCCGACGGTCTCATCGTCTCCGCCTGCACGATGACAGGCAACCTGGAGGCCGGCTTCGACATCTCCGCGCAGGGCACCGCGGAGGTGGCCGGACGCGGTGGGCTGCTCACCGACTGTGTCATCGACGGCAACATCCGCGACGGAGTCAGCGTCGGCAACAGCCCGGGCCCCTACACCATCCGGGGCAACCGGATCAGCGGTAACGGCCAGCACGGCTACCACGGGCACGACCTCGGGCGCGGCTATCAGGGCCCGGTCCGGGACGTGGTGATCGAGAGCAACGAGTTCTGGGGAAACGGGCTGGACGCCGTCCGGATCGACCACCAGATGACCGACGCCGTGCTGCTGAACAACCGGATCCGCAACAACGGGCGACAGTACGCGCAGGCCGCCAGCGGTGGCGGCGAGACCGTCCGCTACGCCGAGCGGTCCATGGTGGACCGGTCCGCGAACTGGCCGCACGACGGACACCGGGGCAAGGTCCTGCGGGTGGGACGGGCCGTGGCCATGGTCGCCTCGAACACCGGCGACGAACTCGTCCTGGCGCCGGTCCGGCCCGACGGCATCAGCGCGTGGAGCGGGGACGTGCCGCCACCGGGCTGCGGGTACGAGCTGTCCGCGGCGCCCGAGCGCCGGGCCGGCATCACCATCGACGCGGCGTTCGACTCCGCCACCGTCCGCGGCAACCGGATCTGGGACAACCACGAGAACCGCACCCAGACCCACGGGCTGTGGATCACCGAGCGGGGCAGTTGCGTGGATTGCCGGGTCGAGGACAACGACCTCGCCGGCAACGCCGACGACGGAATGCGCCTGGACACCCCGCCGGTGGGCGGACGCTGGCGCGACAACCACGTCGACAGCGACTGGAGCTGACCGGCCGGACTGGCGGTCAATGGCGGCGGCTCGAAGCTGATCGGCGGTCGACGGCGGCGGCTCGGAGTCGGCCGGGACGGAACGCGAAGCGGCGGCGGCCGGATGCTCTCCGGTCGCCGCCGCTCATCGTGCCGTGGGGTCAGCCGGCCAGGCCGGCATGTGGATCAGCCGGCCAGGCCGGTGTGCGGTCAGCCGGCCAGGCCGGCCACCGGGGTCGGGTCCAGCACGACCGTGGCCGAGGCGGACTGCGGCGGCACACCCGGCTCGGTGGGCGCGTCGGTGTACTCGGCGACGAAGACCGCGGTCAGATTGTCCGCGCCGCTGTGCCCACCGTCCACGAAGGTGGGGATCGTCCCGGAGCAACCGGTCGCCGTGGAGAGCGGGTGCCCGTGCTCGTCGTGCCCGAGCACGTAGGTGACAGTCACCCGGGAGCAGTCCACCGGCAGGTCGTCGGTGACCTTCACCTCGTACGCGACCGTCTGCCCGAACTGGAAGGGCTGCCCGGCCACCGGGGCGACGAACTCGATGACCGGCGCGGTCGGGCCGACAAGCAGCGGCAGGGTCGCCGAGGCGGACCGTCCGGTGCGGTCGGTCACCTTCAACGTCGGCGTGTACGAGCCGTTCTCCTGGAACGTCCAGGTCGGGTTGGGGTCGGTGCTGTCCACCGAGCCGTCCGCGTCGAAGTCCCACGCGTAGCTCAGCCTGTCACCGTCCGGGTCGGTGGTGCCGGCGCTGGAGAACGCGACGGTGAGCGGGGCCTGCCCGACGGTCGGCGTACCGCTGACCTTCGGGATCGGCGTCCGGTTGCCCCGGACGAAGTCGATCCGGGACAGCTGGGCGTCCGGGTTCTCGGCGAAGTAGCCGTCCCCGTACTCCAGCACGTAGAGCGCGCCGTCCGGCCCGAACTCCATGTCCATCGGGTTGTCCACCACCAGCGACGGCGCCACCGGCCGGATGTCGGTCACGTCCCCGTCGGAGTCGAGGCGGAACTCCTTGATGTAGTCCCGGCTCCACTCGTAGAACAGCGGCACCCCGTCGTAGTACGCCGGCCACCGGGTCCGCGACGTGCTGGTCCCGTCGTAGTCGTACGCCGGGCCGCCCATCGGGGCGATGCCGCCGGTGCCCAGCTGCGGGAACTCGGCCGAGGCGGCTGCCGCGTACCACACCTGCGGCTGCTCGACCGGCGGCAGCACGCGCTTGCCGGTGTTGTGCGGTGAGTCGTTGACCGGGCGCTTGCAGTTGAACTTCGGGCCGGACTCGCCGGTGGCGAAGTCGCGGTCGCGGTAGGCGATCGTCGGCGTCACGCAGTACGGCCAGCCGTAGTTCGCCGGTTTGTCGACGAGGATCCACCGGCCGTGTCCGGCCGGCCCGCGCTCCGGGTTCGCGGTGGAGGCGTCGGGGGAGTAGTCGCCCAGGTACACGTTGTCGGTACGCCTGTCGACGGCGAACCGGAACGCGTTGCGCAGCCCCATCGCGTAGATCTCGGGGCGGGTCTGCGCCGTACCCGGCTTGAACAGGTTGCCGGCCGGCACCGTGTAGCCACCACCGGCCTTCACCTTGATGCGCAGCAGCTTGCCGCGCAGGTCGTTGGTGTTGGCAGCGGTGCGCTGGGCGTCGTACGCCGGGTTGCGGTCGGCCCGCTCGTCGATCGGCACGTAGCCGTCGGAGGCGAACGGGTTGGTGTCGTCACCTGTCGACAGGTACAGGTTGCCCTTACTGTCGAAGTCGATCTGGCCGCCGACGTGGCAGCAGATGCCCCGGTCGGTCGGCACGTCGATGATCTGCTGCTCGCTGGCGAGGTTGAGCTTCATCCCGTCCAGCTTGAACCGGGACAGCCGCAGCGCACCCTTGAACCGCTGCCAGTCGGCTTCGGTGCCGGTCTCCGGCGCGTCACCCTCGTTGACGCCGGGGGTGGCCGGGTCGTCCACGGGCGTGTCCAGCGGCGGCGAGTAGTACAGGTAGACCCACTTGTTCTGCGCGAAGTTCGGGTCGATCGCGACGCCCTGCAACCCCTCCTCGTCGTGCTCGTACACGTCGATGTCGGCGGCGAGGGTGTTCAGCCCGGTGCGCGGGTCGTGGATGCGGACCTGGCCGGTGCGGGAGGTGTGCAGCACCCGCAGGTCGGGCAGGACGGCGAGGCTCATCGGCTCGCCGGGAAAATCGTTGAGCGTCACCTTCTGGAAGCTGCTGTCCGGCGGCGCGGCCGCCGGTGCGGCGGCTGCCGTCGTGGTCGGCGCGACCAGGCCGGCCGACACCAGGAGCAGTGCGGACGCGAAAGCGGTCCTGTTCATCATCAGGTAATCCCCCGGGGGTGGTCAGTACCGCAGTGCGGCGAGGTAGTCGAAGCCGACACGGGCGGTGTCCAGGGCGTCGGCGGGAGTGCGCGGCGTTGTGCCCGCGTCGTCGCGCTCCACGATGTACTCCTCGATGCCCGCCTCCCGCTCGTGGGCGAAGATCCGGCCGAAGTCGATGACGCCCTCGCCGAGGTCCGCGAAGCCACCCTCGACGTCCAGGTCCTTGACGTGCACCTGGCGGATCCGGCCACGGTTCGCCCGGATCACGTCGACCGGGTCGTGGGCTCCTCGCCAGGTCCAGTACAGGTCGAGCTCGAAGTGGACCAGCCGGGGATCGGTCTGGCCGGTGAGGATCTCGAAGCCGGTCGAGCCGTCGGTCAGCGGCACGAACTCCAGCTGGTGGTTGTGGTAGCCGAAATCGAGCCCGGCACGCTCGGCCAACCGGCCCGCCTGGTTGAGATCCCGGGCCAGGGCACGGTAGACGGCCGGGTCCCGGTACGCACGCCCCTCGGCGTCCCGACCGAAGTACGGGTGGACGATCTTCTTGCTGCCTACCGTGTTGGCGTCCGCGAGGGCGCGTTCCCAGGTCGCGGCGTCGAACGGCTGTGGGATGGCGGTGTGCCCGGAGGTGGCACGCAGCCCGGCCGCGTCCAGTGCGGCCCGGAACTCCGCGGCCGTACGCCCCACGAAGCCGGCGTGCTCCACCCGCCGGTAGCCGATGCGGCGCAGGGCGGTCAGGGTGCCCGGCAGATCGGCGGCGAGCTGGTCGCGCAGCGTGTAGAGCTGGATGCTGATGCGGTCCACCGGCACCCGGCGTCGGCCGTGGGACTGACCGGCCGTCTCGCCGGCCGGCGCGGCGTTGGCCGGGCCGGCGAGGAGCCCGGCGGCACCAACGGCGGCCGCCGAGACGGTCGCGGCCCGGAGCAGCCCGCGCCGACTGAGCGCCTCGGAGGTCGCTGTCGGCGCCGAGCGGTTGGTCTGGTGATCCATGGTGGTGGTCCCTTCCTGACGGCTGGTGTGCCGTCGGCAACTGTCGACCGGCTGCCGTTGCCGGGGCGCGCCGAACCGGCCGGAGGCAACGCTCCGGCTGGACGGTGAGGACGACGCGTGGCTGCGGTCGGCGCCCCTCAGGGGGACCGCGGCCGACCCGGCAAGGGAGGCAGGCAGGCTGATCGACGAATGGGCAACCTTCTATCTGAAAGCCGACCTTACCCTTGCCTTTGGACAAAGGCAAAGCTCGGCCTCGATGAGCAGAAGTTTCGCTCCAAATGACAAAAGTCCTCCCAGCAGGTGCGGCAGCCGCCCGCGCCCCCGCCCGGCGCGACCGCGCCCACGCGCCCGCATCCCACGTCCCGCGCACGCCCGCATCCCCGCGTGTCCGCCGCGCGGGCCCGTGATCGCGCCCGATCCAGGATGTAGTGGTGTCGGCGCGGCGGGGAGGCCACTACATCCAGGATCAAGCGTGACCTTGAGGGGCCGCGGGTGCCGACGCCCTGTTCGCCGGTCGGGCCGAGGGCGGCGGTCCTCGCGGAGATCCCCGCAACATCGGGGATGTTGCTGTCTCCCGCGCGTCGGAGGCAGCAACATCCCCGATGTTGCGACGATCTTGGGCGCGGGGCGCGGGGCGCGGGGCGCGGGGCGCGGGGCGCGGGGCGCGGGGGCGCAACTCGTGCAACGGCGGCCATAGGTGCGGGCGTGGCGGGGTTCGGGTGGGACGGGACGTTGCGGGTCGGGTGCCGTGCCGGAGTGCGGAGCCTACCGAGAGGCGGCACCAGTGCGCTTTTCTCGTCAACGGCGCAGCGTCGGAAAATGCGCCGATAAATGCGCCGCCGATTATTTCCGAATGCCCTGGATACTCCTGTCGGGGCCGACAGAATGTGGCAGAGGGAAGCCGAAAACGGGGGGACTGAAGATGACGTCTAGGCGGCGATTGACGCTGTTGGCGGTAACTATCGCAGCCGCACCGCTCGTGCTGGTCGGGTGCACCGCCGACCGGGACTCGGCGGCCGGGCCGGCGAAGGGACACGCCGCGGCGCCGGAGCTCAGCGTGACACCGGGGGACAAGACCCGCGACGTGCCGGTCAGCGCCGAGGTCGGCGCGACGGTCAAGGGCGGGCGGGTCACCGCTGTCCGGCTCACCGACGACAAGGGTGTGCAGGTCAAGGCGGAACCGCGTGAGGACGGCTCGGGTTGGGTGCCGAGCGCTCCGCTGCAACCTCGGCGTACGTACACCGCGGAGGTGACCGCGACCGGTGACTCGGGTGCGACCACGACGCGGACCACCACCTTCACCACGATGGCCAGGTCCACGAAGCCGCAGATCACCAGCACCCTCTATTTCGTCGGCAACCGGACGTACGGCACGGCGATGCCGGTAACCGTGGCGTTCGACCCGGCAATTCCGAAAGAGGCCAGGGCGGATGTGCAGCGGCGGTTGTTCGTGAAGACGAATCCGCCGCAGCCGGGCGCCTGGTCATGGCTGGACGACGGAAGCCAGGTCTATTACCGGGCGCCCGATTTCTGGCGGCCGGGTACGACGATCAGTGTCCGGGCCGGGCTGGAGGGCTTGCCGATCGGTAAGAACCTGGTCGGGGATGCCGAGCGGAACGCCACCTCGAAGATCGGAAAACAGGTCTCCCTGGAGATCGACAACGCCACGAAGCAGATGACGGTGCTGCGCGACGGCAAGCAGGTGCGTCGTATCCCGGTGAGCCTGGGCAAGCCGAGCACGCCCAGTTCCAGCGGCAAGATGGTGATCATGGAGAAGCACGAGCGGACCACCTTCGACACCCGGGGTGAGCCGAACGGCGGCTACGTGGTCGACGTCGATGACGCCCAGCGGCTGACGTGGGGTGGTGAGTTCATCCACTCGGCCCCCTGGTCGGAGGGCGAGCAGGGCTACACCAACACCTCGCACGGCTGCGCGAACGTCTCCGCCACCGCAGCGGACTGGCTGATGGGGGTGACCCAGGTCGGTGACCTGGTCACCGTCAAGGGCACCGAGGTCGACCTGCAACCGGGCAACGGCTGGACGGCGTGGAACGTGAGTTGGGACGAGTTCGTCAAGGGCAGCGCCCTGCCGGTGCCGTCCGGGCTCAAGCCCGCGCCGGTCGCCCCGGCGCACCCGGGCGCGGTGGCCGGCGGGTCACCCGCGCCGGCGCCCTCGGTCAGCGGTCGCTGACGCCAGGCGCCAGGCGCCAAGACACCGGACACCGAGGCGTCGGGCGCCGAGAGACCGAACAACGGGCCGACCCACCATCGCGGTGGGTCGGCCCGTTCGCCGCGGAAGCAACCGGCCGCGTCGGGGTCGGCCACCGCCCGACACGCGCCGGGTGGGCGTCAGGCGTTCACGCCAGGGGTACGCGGGCCACGCCGGGCCCGATGAGGCTGCCGAGCCAGAGCTGGTCGCCGTGTTGTCGTACCCCGGTGATCATCGAGTAGGTGCCGGACGGGCCGTGCAGCGTACGACGGACCGCGCCCTCGCCGTCGACAAGCGCGACCAGCCCGTAGCGGCGCGGCTGCGGCTGCATCGCGTCGGGCAGCAGCGCGGCGAGCTGGCGCAGCCGCGGGTGCGGCAGCAGACGTTCGGCGATGGGCACCCGGGGGCTGGGGAGGGCGATCCAGTACGTCCCGTCGCCCACGGCGGAGAGATTGTCCGGGTACGCGGGCAGGTCGGCGAGCACCCGTATCCCGCCGCGCAACTCCACGCGGAGCAGTCGGTGGGTGGTGGTTTCGACAAGCATGAGCGCCGACTCGTCGGGGGTCAGCGCGATCCCGTTGGGAAAGTACAGCCCGTCGGTCACCACCTCGGTGCGTCCGGTGCCCGGGTGATGGGCCAGCACGCGGCCGTTGGGGCGGTGCTCCAGCAGGTCCCGCTTCCAGTGCGAGACCGGGAAGCGGTCCGACGAGTCGGTGAAGTAGACGGTGCCGTCGCGGGCGACCGTCGCGTTGTTGGCCAGGTGCACCGGCGGCGCCGTCCCGGTCAGCTCGTGGACCGCACCGTCCGGCGTGACCCGAAGCAACCCCCGGTACGCGTCGCAGACGATGAGCGCCTCCCCGGACGTGTCCGCCTCGATGCCGAGGGGCCGGCCACCGGTCTCGGCCAGCAGCCGGGGCCGGGTGCCGGCCGGGGCGTCGACCGGCCACCACCAGAGGTTGCCGTCCTCGTCGCCGCTGATGACCCGCCCGCCCGCGTCGACCAGCACGTCCTCCGGCCCGACGGCCCCCTCGGGGAGGGGTAGGAGGTCGACCTGGTCGAGCCGGCGGTCCGTGGCTGCCCACGGGCCGCTGAACGGAGGCGGAACGGTGGCCGGTTCGCGGACGGGCCGGATCAGCCGTGGCGGCCGAGGCCGGGGGATCACCATCGGCTCATTCTCCACCGCCGATGCCCGGTGAACCCGAAGCGTCGTACACGCGGCCGGGCCGTTCGGTCGACCGCGAGGCCCCTGGCCTCCACCCCTAGGGGGATGAGGGGCACCTCGGGGGATGACCCTGGGCGTACCCGGAATCACTCCGCGGAGGGGCGAAACTGTCGGTGGTGGGGGCTAGATTTCACGTCATGGGAGAGCGCAGCGACCGGATCGACGTGCAGGTCAGCGTGGGTGACACGGTGGTCCAGGTGCGGGTGGCCGGCGAGGTCGACATCGCCACCGTCGCCGTGTTCCGGTCCGCCCTGTGGTCCGCGCCCGCGCGGCCGGTCGTGCAGTTGGAGCTGTCCGGGTTGCGCCTGCTCTCCGCGGCCGGGGTGCGCGCCTTGCTCGCCGCGCATCTGCGCGTCCGGGCCCGGGGCGGCGAGCTGGTCGTGGTCGATCCCACCCCGGTGGTTGCCCGGGTGCTGCGCGCCACCGGCCTGCACCGGGTGATGCCGATCCTCGAGCCCGCCCGGGTGGTCGAGGCGGCTCGTCGCCCGGTGCCTGTCGACCTGGTCGAGGCCAGCCCGCCGGCCGCTGCCGGCGGCCTGGCGCTCGCCGCCTGAGGCCGACCGCGCGCCAGGGGCCGCCCGGCATCGAGCCGAACGGCCCCCGCCACGGTCGATCAGCGCACGCCGAGCAGGTCGACGACGAAGACCAGCGTCTCGCCCGGCTTGATGACGCCGCCGGCGCCGCGGTCGCCGTACCCCAGGTGCGGCGGAATGGTGAGGCGGCGGCGGCCGCCGACGCGCATCCCGGCCACGCCCTGGTCCCAGCCGGCGATGACCTGACCGCCGCCGAGCGGGAACTCGAACGCCTCGCCCCGGTTCCAGGACGAGTCGAACTCGCCGCCGGTGGAGTGCGACACGCCGACGTAGTGCACGCTTACCAACTGGCCCGGCTCGGCCTGCGGGCCGTCGCCCACGGTGATGTCCTCGGTCACGAGGTCGGCCGGCGGCGCACCCTCGATCGGACCCACCTCGGGCTTGCCCGATCGGGCGCCTGCTGCCTGGTTCATGCGGGGATCTCCTGCCGTGTTGGGTGATGTGTCCGGTCACCGTCGATCCTGCCGGATAGCGCGTCACCGATGTGCGGCGGACCCGCCACCTGCCCCGACACGACCACCGGACCACCGATGGGCGGGACCGGCGGGTCGCGGCGGGCGTCACCGGTGGACCGGCTCGATCCGGGCTGTCACGTCGAGGTGTGCCGGTTGGCAGCCGGCCGTCGTGGCGAACCGGCGGACCGCGTCGTGGACGTGCTCGCGGACTCCGGCGGCGCGGGCGTCGCCGGTCAGGTCCACCCGGATCCACACGTCGGGGCGCGGTGGCGTGCCGGTGAGCACCACCCGGGCCCGGTGCACCCCGGGCACGCGGAGCAGGTCCCGTTCCAGCGCGCGTACGAGGACCTCGGTGGCCAGTCGGGTGCGACCGCTGTGTCGTCCGGGTCGGCTCAGCGTGCCCCGCAGCGCGCGGTCGGGTCGGCGCAGCGTCCGGTGCAGCAGACGCTGACCGGTGACGGCGATCAGGAGCCCGGCGACCGCCGCGGCCAGGGTGCTCCAGGGCGTCGCGAGCCGCCACGCGTCCGCCAAACCGCCGCCCAGCAGGACCGCGTCGGAGTGGCCACCCGGCAGCGCGCCGGCGCCGGTCGCCAGCGCCGTCACCCCGACGGCCACCAGCAGCAGCGCGACGATCGTCCACAGCAGGCGGTGCGCGGCATCGGTCATGCCGGCCGCCTGCGGGGCAGCAGTCGGATCTCGATGCGCTCGGCGCGTGGCGAGGCGAGCTGACGCAGCTCCTGGCGCACGGCGAACTCGACCTCGGCTCGGGCCGCCGGGTCGCCGGCGGCGCGCAACCGGGGCCGCCAGCGGTCGCCGTGGCGTCGGATCCGCACCCGGGTTCCGCGTACGCCGGGCACGGTGTCCGCCGCGTCGGTCAGCCGGCGTTCCACGCACCGTCGGTGCAGGTGCCAGCCGTCGCGCTCGTCCACGC
The DNA here is from genome assembly GCF_040678875.1 of Micromonospora sp. NPDC049274. Classification (NCBI taxonomy): domain Bacteria; kingdom Bacillati; phylum Actinomycetota; class Actinomycetes; order Micromonosporales; family Micromonosporaceae; genus Micromonospora; species Micromonospora sp. NPDC049274. The sequence continues at coordinate 65,710 of NZ_JBFAQS010000018.1, read as the reverse complement.
GCAGTCGGACCGGCGTCCATCGGCGCAGTTGGGCGGCCAGGACGACCAGACCCAGCAGGACGGCGACGCCGGCCGCTGACTGCACGCCCGGATCGTGCCACCGGGTGGAGGTCAGCGTGTCGTACCAGCCGGGGCGGATGAGCAGCGCTGTCGGGCGGCCCAGCGTGACCAGCAGCGCCTGCGCGGCCAGCAGGACGCCACCGGCGAGCAGGACGAGGGCCAGCAGCGCGGTGGCCACCCGGTTGGCGGTCGCCGTGGTCAGCTCGGGGCGTACGGCCGGGGGGCGCGGCGCGGTGTCGTCGTCGGAGCCGGGCATCGCCAGGTCTTGCACGGTGATCGTCACCGCGGCCACCGGGCGCCCGGTGTCGGCGAACACCTGCTCGGCGACCGTCCGGCGGACCGCGTCGGCGACGACGGGCACGCGGTGGCCGTACTCGATGGTGAGGTGCAGGTCGAGGCCCACGGACCGGTCGCCCACGCGAACGGTGGTCGGACGGACGTCGGACACGCCCGGCACCCGACTGGCCGCGTCGGTAGCGATCCGCCCGACCTCCACCGCCGCGCCGCTGTCGCCCACCGTCCGCGTCTCGGCGGGACGCGATCCCCCGCCGCCGGTCGGGTCGGCGCTCGCTGTGGAACGGGTGGCGGCGGGTCGCGGGGGAAGTCGGTGGTGTCGTCCCGCTCGCGTCGGGTTGGGTCGGCGGCGAATGGTCGGATCACCGGCCGGGCGCGGCTGGCGCGGGCTCTGCGTCCGGGGTCGGCGAGGCGCCGGCCCGCTCGCGGCGCGGGTGCCGAACTGCTGACGCGACATGCTCTGACCTCCCTGCCGGTCCGTTGCGGGCGACCTCGCTGGATACACCTCGTCGGGTGTCCTGGAACACGAGGCGCATGTGATCCAGGTCACAGGTGCCCCTCGGGCGCTGGCGTCGTTCGCCGACCCTTGGCACGCTTCTACAACGTTGTAAGACATGCGTCGTCCGCCCGAGGAGGCCCCCCGATGCGCGTATCCCCGGCACAGTCAGCGGCACCCGCCACGCATCCCGCGGCCGACGGCGACGTTCCGGTCGAGGCGCTCGGCGACCTCTACCGAGACGGCATCACGGCCTGTCGGGGCGCCTTCGACCGGGCCTGGGTGGACCAGGTCGGCAGGGACGTGGCCACCGCGTTCGAGGAGGCGCGCTCGCGACCCGACGGCGCGGTCGGACGCGGCCCGCAGCGGTGGTACGTGGAGATCCATCCGGAGCAGCTGACCGGTTTCGTCGAGCTGGTCACCCATCCGTGGGTGGTGTCGGTCTGCCGGGCGGTCCTCGGCGACGAGTACGAGATCGTCGAATTGGGCTTCGACACCCCGTTTCCCGGCGCCGCGATGCAGCCCTGGCACCGGGACTTCCCGATGCCCGTGGCGACCCGGCGGCAGCGGCGGCTCACCTCGCTGGCGTTCAACCTGACCACCGTCGACACGGTGGAGGAGATGGGGCCGTTCGAGATCGCCCCGGGCACCCAGTGGGACGACGGGGCCGACTTCGACCACGGGATGTTCCCGCCCCGGGAGCGCTACCCCCGCTACCAGCAGCGGGCGGTGCGCAAGTATCCGCAGCGCGGTGACATCTCGGCCCGGTCGGCGCTGACCGTCCACCGCGGCACCCCGAACAACTCCTCCTCGGCCCGCCCGGTCCTGGTGCTCGGCGTCGACGCGCCCGGAGCGGGCAACGCCGCCCACCACGACATGGCCGTCACCCGGGCGTACTGGGAACGGCTGTCCCCTGCCGTCCGGGAGCATCTGCCCTGCCCGGTGGTGGACCGGCTGGAGCCGATCCGGCAGAAGCACACCATCGAGGGCCTGGTGATGGGCGCCGCGGAATAGAAAACCATGGGCGGCCCTTGCCGGAGGCCGGCCCGCCGGCCTTGACTTCCGGAGTTGATCGGGGCGAGTATCCAGCGATAAGCGTCGATGACGGGGGTCGTTGGTGAAGAATCGTGTCGGCTGTCTGGCCATCGCCGCGCTCGCCGTCACCTCGGGTGCTTTCGCCGTGGTCCTTCCGGCGTCCGCGGCCAGCGGGTGTGCGGCCCAGCTCCAGGTCCGCTACCAGTACCCGTCGATGTCGCGCGGCGACCTCACGGTGCTGAGCGTCGGCCGGTCACTCACGGAGTGGGCACTGACCTTCTCGCTGCGCTACCCGACCGAGCAGATCAAGAACGTCGACGGCGTGCGCTGGGAACAGCACGGCGATCAGGTCACGATCCGCAACCTGCCCGGCGCCGCGTTGCCGGCGGACCAACAGGTGTCCTTTTCGTACCTCATGACGCACGGGGTCCGGCGCGATCCTCCAGAGACGTTCACGCTCAACGGCGTCACCTGCACGACAGCGCTGCCCAGGCCCACGCCGACGCCCCCGTCGAGCCCGCCGCCGGTCTCGCCGAGCCCGAAGCCGAGCGGGTCGCCCAGCCCCACCCCCGACCCGAACCGACCGTCCGTCCAGATCACGAGGCCGGAAGACGGTGACCACTTCTTCGCCCCGGCCACCATCACCGTGGAAGCCGCCGCCACTGCGGCCCCGGGCCGGCGGATCACCCGCGTCGAGTTCTTCGGCTCGGGCTTCGGGCAGGACACCATTCCGCTCGGCATCGACACGACCGCGCCGTACACCGCCGAGTGGCGTGACCTGCCGGCCGGCTCCTACAACGTGTTCGCCCAGGTGTACGACGACCAGGGCGCGACGCGGAGCGCCCTCGCGGCCCCGTTCGTGCGCGTGCTGACACCGGGCGAGGAGCGGCAGGCGCCGTACGTCAGCGTGGTGCGCGACCAACTCTGGGGCATTTCCCCGATCATCGACGCGGCAGCCCCCCGACCCTTGACGCCGCTCGTCCGCTCCGGTGCGGAGGCCCGCTGCGTGCAGGGGCGCGGCATCTGGGCCGGCCCGGTCGACGACGCCGCCGTCGCCGCGCTCGCCGCACGCGGCGTCCAGGCGGCGTACATCCCGCTCAACGAGGCCTGCTGGCTCGGCCTGTCGTACGTGGACCCCCGCTACGGCGGTGAGCCGTACCGGCAGGAGATCGTCGCGTACACGCAACGCTTGACGGCCGCCGGCATCACGCCCATCGTCGGGCTCGCCTGGAGCCACGGCCGCTACACCGGGCCGGGGGCGACCTGCCGGGACGAACGTGCCGTCTGCGCGAAGCCGATGCCCGACGCCACGTACGCCGTCGACTTCTGGGAGAGCGTCGGTCGGACTCTCGGCACCGAGACGGTGGTGTACGACCTGTTCACGGCACCGTACCCGGACCGGGTGATCGCGGATCCGACCCTCGCCTGGACGTGCTGGCGCGAGGGTGACGAGGCCTGCTCGGCGCTCGGCTATCCGGTGGTCGGCATGCGGCTGCTGTTGGCCGCGGTCCGCAGCGGTTCCGCCGGGGTGCTGCTCGCCGCTGGTCTGGACAGCGGCAACGACCTGTCCCGGTGGGCCGCGTACCGGCCGGAGGATTCGGTGCACAACGTCGCGGCGGCCTGGCGGCCGGCAGCGCCGGGTAGGTGCCACCCGCCGACCCTGCCGCAGGCGCCCGTCGTCGTCACGGCCGTCTGCCGTTAGCGCGCCGGGGACGGCGCTGCGGCAGCCGGCCGGGCCGGTCCGCCGGAACGGGTGATCGACCGCCTAGACTCCACGCGGTTCGACCGAGCGGCGGATGGATCAGGCAGATGACGAGCAGCGACGACCCTGGCTGGCTGCGGGCGATGCCCGCCGACGGTGGACGCGACGCACTGTTCGACCGCGCCGGCCACCTGGTGTACGGGACGCGCCGGCTCAGCGAGCTGGTGCAGGGGCGGCCGCCCGGCGTCACGGGCAGTCAGTGGGGTTCGGCCAGCCGGACTGCGTTCGACCTCGTGGTCTGCGCCACCGACACCGGACGGCCCGTCGTCGCCGTGGCGATCGGCCCGATCCCGCCCGCCGGGTCGGCCGAGCAGCGCGCGGAGCGCCTCACCGACGCCGTGAGCGCCGCCGTCGGGCTGCCCGTGCTGCGCATCGGGTCACCGACGCTGCGGGCCGCCGAACACGGCCGGCGCCTGGTGGAGTACGTGCTCGACGCGCGGGCGTACGTGGCGGGCGCCGCCGTGGCGGGCGGTGACGACGAGCCCGCCCCGGTGGGCTTCCGCGACATCCTCGGGCGGCTTCCCGATGGCCGGACCGGCCCGGTGAACGACCTCGGCGCGCTGACCCGTGCGGCGGCGGTGGAGGCGTACGTGGCCGGGCAGCTCGCCGACCCGATCGTGCGCGGGCTGCACGTGCACTGGGCCGGGGGCCCGGCGCAGGGCTGGAGCTGGGTTCAGGTGCGCCCGGACGCGTGCCTCGTCGAGCGGGTCTCGGTGACCGCGCAGCGCTTCTCCTGCGGCGTCGACGCGGCCCGGCTGGCCGAGGACCTGGCGACCGTCGCGGTGGGTGAGCGGCTGCGCGCCGCGCGACCGGACGGCCCGGACCTGTTGGCGCGCGCGGACCTCACCACGGAGATCGTGGCGCTGAGCCGCCGCCGCGACGAGCTGGTGGGCGGTTTCGCGTTCGACCACCTCTGCGCGGACTGACCCGCCGCTTTCCCTGCTGAAACCCTGCTCCGCACCCGATCCGCTCGGGGGCGGAGCAATTTTCTGTGCGCCTGTTGAACCTTCCCCGCCGCCGTCCCGTACTCCTGCGCGAACGAAGAGGATCTCCCCAACCGCGTCGACCGGACGCGGGAGACGGTGCGGAAAGGGCATCGTCGGCCATCGACACGTTACCGGGTAGGTCGCGGTGGTCGCCGCCGTGGCGTGCCATCTATCCGTCGGTCCGCCGAGGGCAGGAATCCACTACCGGATCGAGAAGGAGAGCAATTCGATGCGCAGGTCCACTCGGGCGCGCCGGTCACCCGGCATCGCGCGGAGCAAGCGTCTGCTGGCCGTTGTCGGCACGCTCGTGGTCTTCGGCGGAGTAGTCGCCGTCACCCAGATCTCGTCGGCCCAGGACCGGCGGACGAACAAGCCTCGACCGGTCGCCGGCCAGTGCGTGGAGCCGAGCCCGGGCTCGACCGCGCCGAGCGGCGCCTCGACCAGCCGTACCTGGCAGAACGGCCGCTGGGTGCGCAACCACTGGGGTGACGGTCAGGAGTCGGTGGCGGAGTGCGAGGACGGCAAGGACGGCACGGTGGGCACCGGCTCGGCCGTCGCCTGTCCCGATGTGGCTGCCAAGCTGCCGCAGGTGCCGGATCGGGCGCGAGCCGAGGTCGACCGTAATCTCGCGCAGTTGCAGACCCAGATCGCCGAGGCCGATCGCCGGTTGGCCGCCGAGGGCAACAAGGGCGCCGCATTCATCCGCAATGCGATCCTGCAGCCGCTGGCCGGCAAGCGTAAGGCGGTGCTGGACCGGATCACGACGGCTATCGACCGGGTCGGTCCGCGCCCGCAGGGTTTGGCGCAGCTCGCCGAGTGTCAGGTGCAGCCCACCGGTAACAACAACGGGGGCGGGAACAACAACGGTGGGAACACCGGCGGTGGCAACAACAACGGTGGGAACACCGGTGGCGGAAACAACGGTGGTGGCAACAGCGGCGGAAACAATGGCGGCACCGCTCCCGGCGCGGGACTGGGCGTGCTGGCCAACGACTGCGACGAGAGCAAGTTGGAGGCGCACGACGGATTCCAGAAGGGCAACCGGTGCGTGAGCACCGAGTTCGGTGAGGTCGGCGCCGCCGCCAACAACCCGTCGCTGCTGATCACCCAGTTCCCGCAGCAGGTCGGTCGCAACCAGCCCTTCACCCTGCGGGTCAGCACCCGCAACCTGGTTCGTGACCGCTTCCTCGCGGCCGGTCAGGGCGGGTACTACGTGGAGAGCTCGCTGCTCAACGCCCAGGGCCTGGTCCGGGGTCACTTCCACACCGCCTGCCGGATGCTGGACAGCCTGACCGCGCCGCCGGAGCCGCAGGAGGTGCCGGCGTTCTTCGTCGCCACCGAGGACGGCCGCGGTGGCGCCCAGCCGGACGAGGTGACCATCCAGATTCCGGGCCTGCCGGAGTCGGGTACGGCGCAGTGCTCGGTCTGGGCCGGTGACGGCTCGCACCGCCTGCCGATGATGGAGCGGGCGAACCAGACCCCTGCCTTCGACTCGATCCGCATCAACGTGAACTGATTCGACAGTCGGCCGGCCAGTCAGGGCGAACAGCCCCGGCTGGCCGGCCGCGCACACAGCGACGGGGTCCCACCGTTTCCGGCGGGACCCCGTCACTGTGTGCCGCGTGTCAGCGACTCTTGTACGCCTCGACGACCTCGACCGGGATCCGGCCCCGCTCGGAAATCTTGTAGCCGTTCTTGACGGCCCATTCCCGGATCGCCCGGTTCTGCTCGCGGTCCATTCCGGCGCCGCTGGGTCGCCCCGGCCGCCGAACTGTCCGCGTGTTCTCCACCGGACCCCGACCGATCCGCCGACCCGCATTGATGTACGGGTCCAGCGCCTTCCGCAGGACACCGGCATTCTCGTCCGAGACGTCGATCGTGTAGGCCACGCCGTCGAGACTGAACTCGACCGTCCGGTCGGCCTTCCCGCCGTCGAGGTCGTCGGTCAGCACCGTGATTACTTTTCTCGCCATTGCCGATTACTCCCTGTAGGTGGCGGGATGTGTCCAAAGTCTGACCTATCAACCCGGTAATCCGCAACAATACGCGTCCCATTCATTTCGGCGCGTCGCGATTGCATGGCGTACAAAACCGGGAACCGCCGCGGAATCGCGGGCCTCGGGGGCCGCGTCAATCGGTAAGCAGGCCGGCGTGTCCGGCGATGGCCGCCGCCTCCGCGCGGTTGGAAACCCGCAGCTTGCGCAGCAGCGCGGCGGTCATCCGTTTCACGGTCCGTTCCGACACGTGCAGTTCCTCGGCGACGTCGACGGTGCTGCGGCCGGCGGCGATCGCCCGCAGCAGGCGACGCTCCTCGGCGTCCAGGTCGACAGACGCGGCGCGGGAGGGGCCCAGCAGGGCGCGCAGTAACTCCGCGGGCAGCACCGCCCAGCCGTCGAGGATGGCAAGCAACGGGGGCAGCAGCTCCTCCGGTTCGCTGGTCTTCGGCAGGAACCCCTCGGCGCCGGCCCGCAACGCCTCCAGCGCCGGTGCCGGGTCGGTGGAACCGGACATGGCGACCACCCGTACGCGTGGACTGGTCCGCCGGATGGCTGCCACCGCGCGGATCCCGCCGGGTGGTGGCATGTGCAGGTCGACAAGCGCCAGGTCGGGGTGACAGCGGCTGACCAGGGCGGCGGCCGCGGCGGCGTCGCCGGTCGAGCCGACCACCTCGGCGCGTCCGTCGGTGGTCACCGGAAGCAGCAGCTCGAGGCCGCGGACGAAGAGGGGGTGGTCGTCCACGACAGCGAGTCTGAGGGTGGGTGCGTCCGGCATGTCTGCGCCGTTCCCCAGCGGGTACCGATCATGCGGTACGCACCGAACGGGGGGAGTCGGATGCATGCGGGCACGCGATGGCTGGCAGGGCTTGTTGCGAGGGTTGCGCCGGACCGGACCGGAAGCGGGGGCCGAATCGCCGGCGGGTGTCGACCCGGACCTGCTGCTGCGGGTGTTGTGCCACGAGTTCCGTACCCCGGTCAGCGCTCTGACCTCGTTGACCCGGGCGCTGGCCGATGAGCGCCGGACGCTTACCGGCGCGGACCGGCGGGCGATCACCGAACTGGCCCGCGACCAGGCCGCCCATCTGCAGGGCCTGCTGCGGAACGCGACCGCCGGCGTCGGCGTGCTGGCGCCGACGGCCGCACCGGAGGCCACCGTGCCGCTCGCGGGGATCCTGCGGGAGGTCGCCGCGCTGGTGCCGGCGGGTCGGCGACGGGCCCGCGCCACCCGACGGGCGGTTTCCTGGCCGGTGCCGGCCGGTCGGACCCGGCAGGTGGTGGTGAACCTCGTGGAGAACGCGCTGCGGCACGGGCCGGCCGGCGGGCACGTCGGCATCTACGCGGCGCAGCGCGGGCCCGGTCTGAGCATCGTGGTCACCGACGAGGGGCGGGTGGACGACGCGCTGCTGGTGGCGCTACGCCGTCCGGCGCCGGCGGTCGGGATGTCCGGGCTGGGGCTGTGGATCGTGCGACACCTGGTGGCAGTCGACGGGGGAGTGCTGCGCGCGCACCGGCTGCGGCCCCGGGGCGTGGCGCTGGAGGTGCTGCTGCCGGCGGTCCACCCGCTGCGTTGACCCCATTGGGACGCGGGTTGGCCCGGCCGGGTCAGCGGGATGGGAATCGCCTCGGTGTCAGCTTTCCGGCACCGAGGAGGTCGAATGTTCAGCCACGTCAAGGACCTGCAGTTCGAGGCCAAGCCGGACGCTCCGGACGCCGCGTTCGCTCGCCGCCTGCAGGAGGTGCTGGGCGGCAAGTGGGGCGAGATGACAGTCGCCAACCAGTATCTGTTCCAGGGGTGGAACTGCCGCCTGCCCGGCAAGTACAAGGATCTGCTGCTCGACGTCGGCACCGAGGAGGTCGGCCACGTCGAGATGATCGTCACGATGATCACCCGCCTGCTGGACAACGCCCCGCTGTCGCTGTCGGAGGCCATCGCGGACAACCCGGGGGGTGGGGCGGTCTACGCCGGGTCGAACCCGGCGCACTTCATCCACGGCGGCGCCGGGGCGCTGCCCGCCGACAGCAACGGGGTGCCGTGGAGCGGGGCGTTCATCACCGCCAGCGGCAACCTGCTGGCCGACTTCCAGCTCAATGTGACCGCCGAGGCGCAGGGTCGCCTACAGGTCTCCCGGCTGTTCCACATGACCGACGACCCCGGCGTCAAGCAGATGCTGCGCTTCCTGCTGGCCCGCGACACGATGCACCAGAACATGTGGCTGGCCGCCATCGAACAGCTCAGGGAGGACGGCCTGGAGGACATGCCGGTGCCGGACGCCTTCCCGGACTCCGGGGAGTTCACCGACGAGTTCGGCTACACGTACCTGGGCTTCTCCTCCGGCACGGACGCCGCGCAGGGACGCTGGGCGTCCGGGCCGGCGCCGGACGGCAAGGGGGAGTTCCGCTACGACGACAACCCGCGCGCGAACGCCCCCGAGCCGGTGCTGCCGCCGGGTGACCCGCGCCTCTACGGCACGAACGCGGCCGCGTCGTGAACACGGTCGGGAGCCTGTCGCGTACCCGGGTGAAGCTGGTGGTCTGCACGGTGCTGACCGCGCTCGCCGTCGGCGTCGGCCTGCCCGCCCGGGTGGTGCTCGCCCTGGCGCTGACCGGCCTGGCCATTCCCGTCGCCGTGGCGCTGGCCGGCGGCGGCCGGGCGGTCCGGGACCTGCTGCTGCCGGCCCGCCGTGCCGCGTCGAGCAGTGGTCTGGGTCACACCTCGGAACAAGGGGAACGCTTTGTTACTTGAGTGAGACACGCTCAACTCAACGCGATAGCAGGTGTTCGATGGCAACTCTTCCGGTACTTCCCCTGACCGACGCCGTGCTGCTGCCCGGCATGGTCATCCCGGTGACCCTCGACCCGACCACCCAGGCCGCCATCGACGCGGCACGGACGACCGGCGACCGCAAGCTGCTGGCCGTGCCGCGCATCGACGGCGAGTACGGCCCGGTCGGCGTGGTCGCCACCATCGAGAAGGTCGGCCGGCTGCCCGACGGTGAGCCCGCCGCCGTGGTCCGTGGCCTGTCCCGGGCGCGGATCGGCTCCGGCGTGCCCGGCCCCGGCGCGGCCCTCTGGGTCGAGGCGACCGAACTCGACGAACCCGCTCCCGCCGGCAAGGCCCGGGAACTTGCCCGCGAGTACCGCGCCCTGGTGACCTCCGTGCTCCAGCAGCGGGGCGCCTGGCAGGTCATCGACGCGGTGGAGCGGATGACCGACCTGTCCGAGCTGGCCGACTCGGCCGGCTACGCGCCCTGGTTGACCCTGGAGCAGAAGACCGAGCTGCTCGCCGCGCCGGACGTCACCGCCCGGCTGGAGCTGCTGGTCGGCTGGGTGAAGGACCACCTGGCCGAGCAGGAGGTCACCGAGCAGATCAACAGCGACGTCCGCGAGGGCCTGGAGAAGTCGCAGCGGGAGTTCCTGCTGCGCCAGCAGCTCGCCGCGATCCGCAAGGAGTTGGGCGAGGACGAGCCGGACGGCTCGGCCGACTACCGCTCCCGGGTGGAGAGCGCCGACCTGCCGGACAAGGTCCGCGAGGCGGCGATGCGTGAGGTCGGCAAGCTGGAGCGGGCCAGTGACGCCTCCCCGGAGGCGGGCTGGATCCGCACCTGGCTGGACACCGTGCTGGAAATGCCGTGGGGTACGCGTACCCAGGACAACACCGACCTGGCCGCGGCCCGGGCGGTGCTCGACGCCGACCACGCCGGCCTGGCCGACGTGAAGGACCGCATCCTGGAGTACCTGGCCGTGCGCAACCGCCGGGCCGAGCGCAACCTCGGCGTGGTCGGCGGTCGCGGCTCCGGCGCGGTGCTGGCTCTCGCCGGCCCTCCCGGGGTCGGCAAGACCAGCCTGGGCGAGTCGGTGGCTCGGGCGCTCGGGCGCAACTTCGTCCGGGTGTCGCTCGGCGGCGTCCGCGACGAGGCGGAGATCCGCGGGCACCGGCGCACCTACGTGGGCGCGCTGCCCGGTCGGATCGTGCGCGCGCTGCGTGAGGCCGGTTCGATGAACCCGGTCGTGCTCCTCGACGAGGTGGACAAGCTGGCCGCCGGTTACGCAGGCGACCCGGCCGCCGCCCTGCTGGAGGTGCTCGACCCGGCGCAGAACCACACCTTCCGGGATCACTACCTGGAGGTCGACCTGGACCTGTCCGACGTGCTGTTCCTGGCCACCGCCAACGTGGTGGAGTCCATCCCCGGCCCGCTGCTGGACCGGATGGAGCTGGTCACCCTGGACGGCTACACCGAGGACGAGAAGGTCGCCATCGCCCGCGACCACCTGCTGCCCCGGCAGCGGGAGCGGGCCGGTCTGACCGCCGACGAGGTGGAGATCGCCGACGAGGCGTTGGCGCTGATCGCGGGGGAGTACACCCGGGAGGCCGGTGTCCGGCAGCTCGAACGGGGTCTCGCCAAGATCCTGCGCAAGGTGGCGGTGACGCTGGCGACCGACCCGTCGCCGGTACGCGTCGACACCGACAACCTCACCGGCTACCTGGGGCGGCCGAAGTTCACCCCGGAGTCGGCCGAGCGCACCGCGGTACCCGGCGTGGCCACCGGCCTCGCCGTCACCGGCGCCGGTGGGGACGTGCTCTTCATCGAGGCGACGAGCATGGAGGGCGAGCCGGGCCTGACCCTGACCGGCCAGCTCGGCGACGTGATGAAGGAGTCGGCGCACATCGCGCTGTCGTACCTGCGCTCCAACGGGCGTCGGCTCGGCATCGACCCGAACGCCCTGGCGGGACGCCGGATCCACCTGCACGTCCCGGCGGGCGCGGTGCCCAAGGACGGTCCCAGCGCCGGCATCACCATGGTGACGGCCCTGGCGTCGCTTGTCACCGGCCGCCCGGTCCGCCCGGAGTTCGGGATGACAGGTGAGGTGACGCTCTCCGGTCGGGTGCTGCCGATCGGTGGGGTGAAGCAGAAGCTGCTCGCCGCGCACCGGGCCGGCCTCACCGAGGTGATCATCCCGGCGCGCAACGAGCCGGACCTGGACGACCTGCCGACCGAGGTGCGCGAGGCGCTGACCGTGCACACCCTGGCCGACGTGGCCGACGTGCTCGCCCTGGCGCTGCGCCCGGCCGACGTCCAGGCGCTCGACGGACCGGCGCTCTTCACGGTCTGACGTTCCGAGCCCAGTGACCCCCGCCGTCCTCCGACGGCGGGGGTCATTGATGTTCGCGCATGAGGGGCTACAGTCCCCGGGAACCCTCAACCACCTCTCCGCCGCGAGGCGGTGCCCCCGGAGGTAACCCCCGTGAACCTGGTGCTCTGGATCATCCAGATCCTGCTCGCCGTCCTCTTCGTCGGCGCAGGCCTGGCCAAGCTGACCCAGCCCAAGGAGAAGCTGCGCGACCGGATGGCCTGGGTCGATCCGGTCCCGCCGTCGCAGGTCAAGGCCCTCGGCGCGGTCGAGGTGCTGGCCGCCGTCGGGCTCGTGCTGCCCGCGCTGACCGGCATCGCCACAGTGCTCACTCCGCTGGCCGCCGTCGGGCTGGTCATCGTCATGATCGGCGCCATCCTGGTGCACCTGCGCGACAGGAAGAAGCGCGACACGGAGGCCGAGCGTCGTACGGAGCTCCAGGGCGCGATCACCTGCGCGGTGCTGCTGGTCCTCGCCGCGGTGGTCGCCTGGGGCCGCTTCGGGCCGTACTCCTTCTGAGCTGACGCGCCGGCGACCGTCGTACCCCGGCGGTCGCCGGCGGCGCGCTCAGCGCCCCTCGCCGCCGCGGTCGCGACGGACCGTGGCCTTGCGGCCCTTGATGGTGCTGGAACGCAGCCCGGAGATCACCTCGTCGGCCACCCCCTGCGGCACCTCCACCAGGGAGAAGCGGTCGGCGATCTCGATCGAGCCGATGTCCCGGCCGCGGATCCCCGTCTCGCCGGTGATGGCGCCGACCAGGTCCTGCGGGCGGACCCCCGCGCGCCGACCCAGCCCGACGAAGACCTGGACGGTGTTGCCGCCACCCGAACGGGGCCGACCCCCGCCCCTCCGGTCGCCGCCCCGGCCGCCGGCCTCCGGCCGGCCCTCGCGCGGGCCGCGCACCGGCGCCTGCGGGATCTCCTCCTCGTCGTCCGAGCCCGGGGACGTCACCTCGTGCGCCAGCTTCACCGCGGCGAGCGCGACCTCCATCAGGTCGAACTCGTCGGTGAGCGTCTCCACGATCACCCGGAACGGGTCGAGGTCGTCCTCCAGCAGGCTCTCCCGCAGCGCCGCCTGGGTCAGCTCCAGCCGGCGGGTCCGCATGTCGGCCACGGTCGGGATCTTGTCGATGGTGATCCGCTGACCGGTGACCCGCTCGATGGTCTTGAGCATCCGGTGCTCGCGCGGCTCGGCGAGGGTGATCGCCACGCCCTCCCGGCCGGCCCGGCCCACCCGACCGATCCGGTGCACGTACGACTCCGGCGCCGACGGCACGTCGTAGTTGACCACGTGGGTGAGCTGCTCGACGTCGAGCCCGCGGGCCGCCACGTCGGTGGCCACCAACAGGTCGGCGGTGCCCGCCCGCAGCCGGCCCATCACCCGGTCGCGCTGCTCCTGGCTCATGCCGCCGTGCAGCGCCTCGGAGCGGTAGCCCCGGCCGTTCATCGTCTCGGTCAGCCGGTCCACCTCCTCGCGGCTGCGGCAGAACACGATCGCCGCCGTGGGCGACTCCACGTCGAGGACGCGGCCCAGCGCGGCCGGCTTGTGCGCGCGCGTCACGATGTACGCGCTCTGCCGCACCCGGGGCGCCTCGCCCGCGACCGTCTGCTCCCGGCCGATCTCGATCCGGACCGGCTCGCGCAGGTGCTGGCGGGCCATCCCGTCGATGCGCGACGGCATGGTGGCCGAGAAGAGCACCGTCTGACGCTCTGCGGGAGCGTGCTCCAGGATCGCCTCGATGTCCTCGGCGAAGCCCATGTCGAGCATCTCGTCGGCCTCGTCGAGCACCACCGTGGCCAGGCCACCGAGGCGCAGGGTGCCCCGGGCGATGTGGTCGAGGGCCCGCCCCGGGGTGGCCACCACCACGTCGACGCCGCTGTCCAGTGCCCGCAACTGCCGCCCGATCGGCTGCCCACCGTAGATCGGCAGCACCCGCGCGCCCAGGTCCTTGCCGTAGCGGTGGAACGCCTCGGACACCTGCACCGCCAGCTCCCGCGTCGGCACCAGCACCAGCGCCACCGGGTCCCCGCCGTCGCGGTGCGCCGACATCCGGTTCAGCAGTGGCAGCGCGAACGCCGCCGTCTTGCCGGTGCCGGTGGCCGCCTGACCCAGCAGATCCCGGCCGTCGAGCAGCGGCGGGATGGCCTCCCTCTGGATCGGGGTGGGCTCCTCGTAGCCGAGGGCGGACAGCGCGCCCAGCAGCTCGGGACGCAGCCCGAGCTCGGTGAAGGCGTACACCTCTTCGACGTCGGCGGGGGCGGCGTCGATCGGTGCGTCGGTCGGTGCGTCGTGCTGTGCAGGTGCGGAACTCATGGGTCAAGCCTTTCATCACGCCGTCGGGGCCGCTGCGCCGACCGGCACAAGAGCGCCCCCCGGCCGCCCGCGGATCTTGTCGGCGGGCGGCTCGGCGGGTCAGGTGGTGGTCAGGATCGCCAGGATCATCATCCCGCCGAGGGCGGTGTCGAGCACGCCGCAGAACTCGGCGTACCCGCGCGGCACCACCCGGCCGGTGCGGTGGTTGACCAGGTCCCACCCGGCGTGCACCAGCCACCCGAACGCCACCAGCCACGCGGCAGTCCGCCCGCCGGCCGCGACCGCGACAAGCGTCACGGTCAACCAGGCGACCAGGCCGGCGAGCTGGGTGGCGAGCACGCCCGGCCCGCGCAGCGTCCGCCGGGCCACGCCGATCAGCAGGTACCCGCCGGGCAGCACCAGCATCGTCCACGGGCTGAGCACCATCGGGTCGACCCACAGGTCCGCGGTCAGCAGCAGCGCGAGTCCGGCCGGCCAGCGGCGGGCGAGCGCCACCACTGCCGGGTGTCGGTGTATCACCGCTGGTGGTTCGTGCCGGTGGCGCAGCACCACCAGCACCATGGCCGGCACCATCAGCAGATGACCGCCGAGCAGCACGGCGTCGCCGTCCAGCAGACCGGCCCCAAACGGTACGAGCAGCAGCAGGAACGGTACGTACATCGCGGCGGCCATCTCGCCGACCCCGCGCCAGTGGTGCGCCCGGTAGCGCATCCACACAGTCATCCCGACGGTCATGTTCGTGGCCATCACCAGGGCGGCCACCTCCGGCCGGGCCAGTGCGCCGGCAACGCCCAGGGCCGTGCCGGCCATCTCCCAGAGCGGCCCGAGCAGCACCATCCCGGCGACCATCGCCAGCGCCATCTCGGCGAGATGCCACAGCAGCCGCCGGGCGCCGTGGGCGGGCGCCGCGTCGGAGGGTGCCGGCTGCGCGGTGGGCAGCGACCCGGGCTGCCGTACGGGGATTGCGGTGTCCGCGTACATCCGTGTCTTCTCCATGCCGTTGACCCTGCCGGGGTTCCGGCGCGAGGGGCAGGAGCGTCCGTCACGGGAAAGCTGTGCGGCGCGCACGGTCCGACCGTGACAACTCGCACGGGTGGGTCGTACGCCGGCCGGTCCTAGGATCGACGCGTGGCGAGCGAGACGGTGATTCCCCGGGCGGACCGCCGGCTGCACCGTGCCCGGCAGGCGACGCTGCTCTCGCTGGCCACCGGTGTGTGGGCGAGTGTGCTGCTGCCCGCGATCGGCCTGACCCGGGAGCCGGACCGCAGCCGCGTCGTGCTCGGCGCGGTCGGCATCCTCGCGTTCGCGGTCGCCCAGACCACCGTGCTGTACGCGGCGGTCACCCCGTGGCTCGCGCAGCGGTGGCGACGCCGCGCCCAACTCGGTCTGATCGTCGTGGCGGCGCTGACCGTGCCGCTTGTCGCCCCGGTCGCGGCCGGTGTCTGGCCCACCTGGGCCTGGATCGGCGCTGCCCTGGTGGGGATGGCGCCGCTGCTGGTTCGCCTCCCGGGCGCGCTTGCGGTCACCGCCGCCACCCTGCTCGTGTCGGCGGCCGTGGCCTGGTGGACCGGCGGCTCCGTCGGCCGGAACCTGGCCGTGACGGGCGGGATCGGGGTGGGCGTGGCGGCGGTGAACTGGTTCCAGGTCTGGTTCTGGAGTCTGCTCGTGGAGGCCCGGCAGGGCCAGGCCGCCCAGGCCCGGCTGGCCGCCGCCGAGGAGCGGCTGCGCTTCGCCCGTGACGTGCACGACGTGCTGGGGCACCACCTCACAGTGATCGCGTTGAAAGCCGAACTCGCCGCCCGACTGGCGTCTGTCGACCCGGAGCGGGCCGGTCGGGAGGCCGCCGAGGCGCAGCGACTCGCCGCGTCGGCGTTGGCCGAGGTCCGCGAGACGGTCCACGGGTACCGTGCGGTCGACCTCGGTGAGCAGTTGGCCGCCGTCGCGGGGGTGCTGCGGTCCTGCGGGGTGCGCTGCACGGTGCAGTCGCCACCTGTCGACCTGCCGCAGTCGGCCGCCACCGAACTGGCGGCGGTGCTCCGGGAGGCCGGCACCAACGTGCTACGGCACAGCCAGGCCCATTGGTGTCGGATCCACATCGACTGGGAGGACAGCGTGGTCAGGATGACTGTGGCCAACGACGGCGCCGACGACCGGGGACCGGACAAGCACAGCCACGGCCTGCGCGGCATCGCCGACCGGCTCGCCGCGGTCGGGGGCGAGTTGCGGGTGCAGCGCGAGGACGCGGTGTTCACCCTCGACATCACCGTCCCGGCGCCGTCGTGATCCGCGTCCTGCTCGCCGACGACGAGGATCTGATCCGGGTCGCCGTCGCCGCGCTGCTCGGCCTGGAACCGGACATCGACGTCGTGGCACAGGCCCCGGACGGACCGACGGCGGTCACCGCGACGCTCGCGCACCGCCCGGATGTGGCCGTGGTGGACCTGGAGATGCCCGGCCTGGACGGCATCGCGGTGGCCGCCGAGCTGACCCGCGTCCGTCCTGAGTGTGCGGTGGTGGTCCTCACCGGGCACGGTCGGCCGGGTCACCTGCGGCAGGCGCTGGCCGCCGGCGCGCGAGGGTTCCTGCCCAAGGGAGCGCCGGGGAGCGCGCTCGCCGACGTGATCCGGCGGGTGCACGCCGGCGGCCGGTACGTGGACCCGTCGCTGGCCGCCGACGCACTGACCCTGCCGCCATGCCCGCTGACACCGCGGGAACTGGAGACGCTGCGGCTGGCCGAGTTCGGCGCACCGGTCGCGGTGATCGCCCGCCGGGTGCACCTGTCCACCGGCACCGTCCGCAACCACCTGTCCGCGGCCGTGCAGAAGCTCGGCGCGGCCGACCGGGCCGAGGCGGTGCGTACCGCCCGGGACAGCGGCTGGCTCTGACCCTTCGGCTGTCCGTTGCTCTGCCCGGCTATCGGCAACGCGCCCAGGCGACGAACCGGTCGTCGAGGTCAGCCGCTGTGGTGCCGTGGCACTGCTCGACGGCCTCGTCCCGCAGGGTCATCAGGTAGTCCACCAGGGCCGGCCGGTTCTCGCGGTACTCACCGAGGAGGCTCAGCTTCGCCGCCGAGCAGGGCCACGCGATCCCGCACGACTGGCAACGCCAGGTGGGACGGGTCGCCAGATGGGGGAGGCGTCGACCCCTCACGCGACACCTCCGTTCGGTGAACGAACCGTGCGCTCGTCCGCGCTGCTCACGCACAGAACGTCAGCGGCCCTGATCGGGCGGGCGCTCGCCGCGGGGCATCCCGGCACGGCTGTCTCCCTGTCGCTCGTTGGGAGGGGCCGCCCCTGAGTGCTCGCCCGCGAGGCGGCCCCGGCACGAACGCGTCCGCCGGGTCTCGGGTCCCTACCGGCCGCGCCGTCTACGACCATCCTGCCGACTGTTGCCATGCAACTACACTGCGTTGCACTATGGTGTTTGGACGTTCGGGATATCCGGGGAGGACAGAGGATGAATCATGCCGTCGCGGAGGCCATGACCCAATGCGGTGAGACCGCCGACTCTCTCGCAGCTCAGACCGGGGTCGATCCGAAGACGGCCGCGCGGTGGGCAAACCCGGGACGGATCCCGCAGACCCGACATCGTGCCCAGGTCGCCGCGATCCTCGGCCGAGAGGTGGTCGACCTGTGGCCGGACGTCCTGAAGCGTCGAGACCCGACGTGGCTGCGCGCATGGGTCGACTGGGAACGAGAAGCGGTGGCGCTGCGCTGGTACGAGCTGGCGTGGGTGCCCGGCCTCTTGCAGACGGAGGCGTACGCGCGGGCGACGCTAGCCGGGGAGCCGCTGTCCACCGAGGAGGTCGACCAGTATGTGAAGGCCCGAATCGGGCGACAGAACATTCTCCAGCGTGACCAGCCGCCCCTCCTGATCGCCGTCATTGACGAAGCGGTCGTGCGGCGGTCGGCCTATGGCGATCGGGACCTGATGCGCGAGCAGTGCGAGCACCTCGTCACGTGCGCGCAACTGCCGTCGGTGCAGGTCTACGTGGTCCCGGCGACAGTAGGCATGTACCCGGGCCTGGGCGGGCCGTTCATCGTCGCCGAGTTGGAGGGCGGCGGACGCGTGGCCCACATCGACGGTCAGGCGCAGGCGCAGATAACCGAGCAGCAGGCGGAAATTGCTACCCTTGACCGACGATGGGAACGCATTCGCGGGGAAGCTCTCTCTCGCGGACAGTCCCTAGACCTGCTCAGGGAAGCGGCATCATCATGGACGTGACCGGTGCGCGGTGGCGCAAGAGCACCAAGAGCGGCAACAACGGCGGTTCGTGTGTGGAGGTCGCCGACAACCTGCCCGGTGTCGTCCTGATTCGGGACACGAAGGACCGTGACGGCGGGACGCTTACCTTCGCGCCGCAGGCGTGGCGAGCCTTCGTCGGCTTCGCGCGAGCCCAGCGCTAGACGAGTAATTCCCAACCCTGGCTGGGACGATGGGCGCAGCCGGCAGCCCGCTGGCGGTGACCGTCAGTCACCTCAGTGGGGGCGGATGTGGTCGTGAGCGATATACCTCAGAGTCATATTTATACCTCTGAGGTATATCGCTCAACAGCACATCGGCACGGCGGGCAGCCCAAGCGGATGGCCAGCGCCCTCAGCGGCTCTTCGACCGCGCTCCGAAAGCTGGAGGGCCGGCGGCTGCCCGGGCGGCCCGTTCGATCTGTGCGCGTCGGGCTTCCCCGATGGTCGGGTCGCGCTGAGTGTTGGGATCCCAGGCCGCTACCCCTGTCGAGCCGTCGAGCTGTTCGCGCAGGATGTCGGCGTGTCCGGCATGCCGGCTCGTCTCGGTGAGGATGTGCACCATGATGGCGAACAACGTGACCTGCGGGCGTGGCCACCAGGGCACGTGGCCGGTCGCGTCGAGGGGAAGCGCGTCGATCGTCGCGTCCGAGTGGGCCCATACGCGGCGGTAGTGGCCGATGATCTCCTCGCGCCTCTCGTGCTCGGTGGCCCACATGTCGTGGTCGTTCGCGTCGGTGTCGTCCCAGCGGGCCAGTGGTTCAGGAAACGGTCGCCCGAAGACTTCACCGAAGTATCGGGCCTCCCAAACCGCGAGGTGTTTGACCAGGCCGAGAAGGTTGGTGCCGGTAGAGGTCAGGGGGCGGCGGATGTCGTACTCGTTGAGCCCTTCGAGTTTCCAGAGGACCGCCTCGCGGATATCCCGCAGATCACTGTGCAGGTACGTCTTCGCGAAGTCTTCGATCACGGATCGTGAGCCTGCCACGTGCCCACGGCGGCCTCAAGCCCGTCAGCCCCTCAAGCCGGCCTCGGGTCAGGTGCACACTGGTTTGACGGAGGCCGGCGGCGGGGCAAGCAAGCCTGCACCCGGGACGTGGTGAGGCGCCCCCGGACACGGAGGTTGTGATGCGCTGGCTGCTCATCCTTGTGATCGTCCTGTTGGTGATCGGCGCGATCTGGCTACCCCGCCGAGCGCGGGGAGCGGGCAGGTCCCTCCGCAACCACCTTGACGAGCGACGCTGATCCGAGCATCCCTGCCTGCTCCCTGAAGCTGCTCTCCGTCGGTCAGCGCCACGGGCAGGATCGCGCGCCGGTCGATAGGACCAGTCGTGCCCTTATGTCCGAATTGGATGTAATGATGGGTTGATGCGCAGGGAGGTCGCGGCGGGTCCGGTCAATCCGGTGCGGTCGAGTGCCGTCGAACTGTTCTTCGACCTCGTCTTCATCTTCACCCTCGGCCGTCTGTCGTCGACCCTGGCCGAGGAGCCGAGCTGGATCGCCGCCCTTCACGCGGTGATCTTTCTGCTCGCGTTCTGGTGGATCTGGTACAACACCAACCTTGCCACTGACAGCCTCGACTGTGAACGTCCCATCGTGCAGGTTCTGATCATCTGCGTGATGCTCGGCAGCCTGCTGATGTCGATAAACGTGCCCGACGCGTTCGGCGATCAGGCCTTCGTCTTCGCGGGCGCGTACCTCGGGATCCACCTGGGCCGTACCCTGGTCATGGCCTTCTATCTGCGGGGCACGCCTGCCTGGCGCCGGCCGGTCCGGGGCGTGATCTGGTATCTGCTGTCCGGGACGCTGTGGTTCGCGGGGGCCGCCTCCCACGGCACTGCGCGGGCCCTGCTCTGGATCTGCGCGCTGGCGATCGACTACGCAGCGCCGGTGTTGCGCTGGCGGGTTCCGGGGCTCGGCCGGGCCACCGCTGGGGAGTGGCGTCTCTCGGGCGACCATCTGGCCGAGCGGTACCGCCAGTTCATCATCCTGGCTCTCGGCGAGACGATCCTGGCCACCGGCAACTTCTACCGGGAGTCGTCGCGGGACCTGGAGGACACCGCTGCCTTCCTGATCACCTTCTGGACTGTCGTCTTCCTCTGGTGGACCTACTTCTACCGGACGACGACCAGCCTCGCCGTGAAGATCAACGTGGCCGTCGACCCGTACCGGGCCAACCTGCGGGCCGGCTACACCCACCTGCTGATGGTGGGGGGCATCCTGCTCACCGGCATCGGCGGGGAGCTGATGCAGAAGGCGCCCGGCGGGCGTATGTCGACCGGGAACGTGGTCGCGATCCTGGTCGGCCCCCTGCTCTTCCTCGTCGGGCGGCTGATCTTCGAGGCATGGGTGTTCGGCCAGTTGACGAAGCACTGCCTCGCGTCGGTGGTGGCCTGCCTGATCGTCAGCCCGGTGGCAGCACAACTTCCGCCACTGGCGGTGGGTCTGCTGGGCGCGGCGACCATCACCGTCGTCGCCGCGTTCAGCCTGACGATCCGGGCCCGGCTCGCGGGTGGGGTCAACCCCGCGGCCGGCGGCGGGGCCAGTCACCCGTACGGCCAGGGCCGTTCCCGCTAGCGTGTCGGGGTGCGTACGGTGGAACTGGTCTGCTCAGCGGGGTTGGACGCTGCGATCCGGACGGTCTGGAGTCGGTTGGCGGCCGCCAGGTTGCCCAGCCTGGCGCGCAACATCCATCCGACCAACCGGCCGCACCTGACCCTCGCCGCCGTCGACGAGTTCCCGCTCGGCGTCGAACACCGCCTCGCCGAGTTGTTCGACGCCGCGCTGCCGGTGCCTGTCGCGCTCGACCGGGTCGTCGTCCTCGACGGCAGCGCCCCGCTGGTCTGGCTCGTACGACCCACACCGGCGCTGACCGCGCTGCACGCCGCGGTCTGGGACGTCCTCGCCGAGGCCGCTGGGCAGCGCCCCTGGCACGCCCCGGGAGCGTGGGTGCCGCACCTCAGCCTGGCGCTGCGCTTCCGCGACGCGGACCTGCGGCTGGCCCGCGCCGTGACCGGTGGGCAGCGCCCGACGGGCTCGTTCGACGCGGCCCGCAGCTACGACGGCACGGACCGGACGGTGACCCCGTTGACCCGGCCCTCGGCGTGACGTTTGGCGGCCTATGGTGTGGCGATGTCCGAGCAGTGGTCGCTGACCGTCGACTGCGCGCGCCCGCGCGAGCTGGCCGCGTTCTGGTGCCTCGCGCTGGGGTACGTCCCGGCCGCACCACCGGAGGGGTTCACCACCTGGGAGGCGTGGCAGACCCATTTCAAGGTTCCCGAGGACGAATGGGACGACGGGGCTTTCATCGAGGACCCGGACGGCGTCCGGCCCGGTGTGTCGTTCCTGAAGGTGCAGGAGCCGAAGGTGGTCAAGAACCGCATGCACTTTGACATCCACGCTGGCGGCGGCCGGCAGGAGCCGTTCGAGGTGCGCTGGCCGCGGGTCCAGGTGGTGGTGGACACGTTGGTGGCTGCGGGCGGGGCCGTGCTCCGCGTGGACGAACTCGATGGGACGCCCGACCACGTGACGATGGCCGACCCGGAGGGCAACGAGTTCGACGTCCTCTAGGCCGTCGTGTCGCACAGTTGGTCGTGCGCAGTCAGTTGCCACCACCGCCGTCGCCGCCCCCGCCACCGAACTCGCCACCGCCTCCGCCACCGCCTCCGCCGCCGCTCTCGCCGCCGGCGTACCCGTGACGGCCGTCGTTGAAGGGCAAGTCGCCGCGAATGCCGCGCGGCTTGGGTCGCTTACCCGGCACCCCGAGGTGTTGCAGGCAGATCCGGTTGGTGGCCGGGAAGCATTCGCCACGGCCCCCGCAGTCGGCCAGGTAGCGGTTGCCGTCCGGGATGCCGAGCTCCTGGTCCACGCGGAACAGCAGGGGAAGGCCGGTCGGGCCGCAATCCTCGTCCCGGCGACCGTGGCTCAGCGTGGCCAGCAGCGGGGCGCCGCCTGTCGCGGACCCCGCCTGGTGGGGCAGGAGACGCCCGAACGCGGCGTCGCAGAAGGCGGCGTAGTCATGCGTGTGCAGGGTCAGTTCCCGCCACAGCTCGCCCACGACCACCGACGGCATCGCCAACGTCGCGCCGGTCTGACGGGCGGTGAGCCGGAACCACTGCCGGGTCGCGGTCTCGACGAGCACGAGGTCGTCCTCGCTGAGCTGGGGATACCGATTCCGTAGATGCTCGCGCCCGCTGGCGGGAAACCGTAGGTCGGACACGGCGCGGAGTCGGCGAGGGGTGCGGTCGCTGCGGAACGTCGTCCAGTTCATGCGGCACGTCCATCCGCCCAAGGTGCGAGCGCTAGGGCCCCGACCTGCCGAAGTGGCGTCGCGGCCCCTTCAGGGTAGGGCAGGAGGCCAAGGCCGCGCTCAACGAGGAAATGGATCTTCTCGAACAGGCGGCCCCCGCCCGCTCCCGGCGGGACCTACTCTCGCCAGCCGGTCAGTTCCACTCCCTTGACCAGCTCTACCCGGAAACCGATGGCGATCTCACCGCTGTCGCCCGGGGCGAGCGACAGCCGCCAGGTCAGCTCGCCCAGCTCCGTACGCTCCGTCGGCGCCGGTGCCAGGTTCGTCTCCCGCACCACCACCGCCTCGTCGCGGGAGACCGGCAACTGGTCGCGTACCTCGACCGTCGCCGGCCGCGGCGTGTGGTTGGCGACGGTGATCCGGTAGTCCACCTCCCGCCGTCGCGTCGACCCGAGCGTCGCCTTGGTCTCCGAGCGCCGGTGCAGCTTCCGCTCCACCCGCAGCCGGTCGTCGACTCCGAGCCCCAGCTCGATCTCCTCGCCCGGCGCCCACGTCGGCAGTTCGGTGGCCGCGACGAAGTCGGCGCCGTGGAACACCGCCGCCGGACCGGGCAGCATCGTGTGATCCGACGTGTTGCGTACCGTGGCACGCAGGTGCGCCTCGGCCGCGCGGACCGGCACGGTCACGTGGTCCAGTCGGGCCGGCAGCTCCAGCACGGCGATGGTGGCTCGGTGCGCGCTGCCGTCGGCCCGCACCGCTGCCGGACGGGCCGGCCGATAGGTGGCCGCGCTGACGCCCTGCTCGACCTGGGCGACGCTCTCCTTCATCCGGGGCAGGGGCGCTGCGGACCGGGCCGGTGCCCCGCCCGGCGCCGGGGGCGACATTCCGGCAGGCACGGCCATCCCTGCGAGCCCGACGGGCTCCGGCCGGAACCGGTCGAGATACCAGGGCGACAATTCGGGTACGCCTGTCACCGCGGCGGGCCGGGCGGTGGAGAGCCGCAGCTCGCACTCCGGCCAGTCCTCCCCGGTGTTCTGACTGACCAACCCGAACCAGGTGACGGTCACGGTGTCCTCGACCAGCCGCAGGTCATAGGAGGGCCGCCACACCGCGCCGTCGACCAGGTAGGTCAGCTCCAGCTCCAACTCCGCGTCGTCGGCCGCCACCGAGACCGTCACCTCGGCGGCCAACCGGTCCGGCGTCCGTTTGCCGCGTGCGGCTTTGAGGTCGCGCTCGACCGCGGCCAGCTCCGCGGCCAGGTCGGTGCGCCGCCGAGACAGCCCGCGCCGCCGGCCGCGTGACTCGGCGAGCTGACCGGCCACCGCGTCGGTGAAGGCCGCCACGTCGGTCGGCGCCGCGTCGCCGGAGGCCAACGCCCGGGCGTACGTGCCACCGGCGCGCTCGGCCAACCGGGTGAGGAACTCCCCGCGCTGGTCCTCGATTCCGTCCGCGTCCACGACCTCGGCCAACTCGTCGGCCAGCTCGCGGTGTCGCTGTTCGAGGCCGACGATCTGCGCGTCGGCGCTGCGGGCCTGCCGCCAGGTGGTGACGTCCACACCGAGTACCGTGGCCGCGCCCCGACCACCGACCCGGATGGAGTCGCGCCGCAGACCGAGGGGGAGCGGCGCGATGCGTAGACGGTGCTCGCCGGCTGTCAGTCGAGGGTTGCTCCGGCGGGTGACCCGGGCACGGTCCGGGTAGACGGTGACCCCGACGATGGGTGCGGCTATCTCTGTGCTCTCCACGGCGCGAGGGTAGTCCCAGTTCCCTGTCCGGACGGCCCGGAGGTCGCGCCCCCGGGCCGTCCGGAACCGGTCAGCGGTAGAAGCGCAGGTAGTCGAACTCCGCGGTGACCGCCGGTTCGGCGCCGCCATGCGCGACCAGCCCGATCCGGGGAGTGGTGTCGGCCGGGAACGTCCACACCGCACCCCACGTCCAGGTACGTCCGTCGCGGCTGGACCCGGCCCGGAACTCGTGCTCCCCGGTGGCCCTGTCGACGTGGTGCGCCAACCGGAGCCAGGTGGTGGTGGCCGGCGTGCCGACGATGCTGCCGCCGTACACCGGCTGGCCGGCGAAGGGCAGCTCGTAGCCGTACTCGACCTGGCGGGTGTTCCAGATCGCCACCTGGGTCAGGCGGGCGAACCTGTCGTCGTCGACATAGGCGACCAGGCCGGCCTGCTGGTAGTTGCGGACGGTCTCCTCGCCCAGGTCCAGCGTCACAGTGGTCTCGGCGACGTAGTCGCCGCTCGGGGCGTCGCGCAGCAGCACGCCTGCCGTGTTGCCGGTGCCGGTCAGGTCGGCGGCCTGCACGGGCCAGCGCAGCGCCCCGTCGGCGACGGTGGCGGCCGGGTCCGCGCGTACCCACTGCCAGCGGTCGTCCAGCCCGTCGCCGAACTCGTCCGAGTACGCGGCGAGGCGGGGGCCGACCCGGGGCTCGGGCACCGCCCGTTTCGCGGGCTGGTACAGCCGCGCCACGCTGACGTTGTCGAACACGGCCGTTCCGCCGCTGGCCGTCAGTCCGGGTCGGCCGGCGGTCGGGCGGTCCAGCCGCAGCGACACCACGGCGAGCTGGTCACCGAGGCGGGCGGGGCTCAGCTCGGCGGTGAGCTGCTGTCCGCGTACCTCGATGGCCAGGTTGTGTCGGTTGCCCAGGTCGAGCCCGGCGGGCAGCGGCGTGCTGGCCTGGCGGCGGCCGTCGCGGGCGACCAACCGGCCGGTGGCCGCGTCCACCCGGACCTCGACCCGGTCGCCGAGGCTGACCCCGGCGCTTGTCGCGCCGGTGAGCCGCAGGTCGGCCTCCGCGCGCACGTCCGGGCCCACAGTGGTACGGCTGGTGAGCGCGCCGCTGCCGTCGAGCCGGCCCTCGGTGACCCGCCACTGGCCGGCGCGCTGCCAGTCGGCGAGGCTCGCGGTGTCGAAGCGCTCGTCCACACGACCGGTCGTGACAGGCGCGGGTCGGGCGCCCTCGGACGGGCCGGCGCCGGCGTTCACCGTCGGCCAGCCGTCGATCCAGTCCAGCCGGTCGAGCAGCATCGGCCGCTCGTTGATGCCGAAGGGCTCGTCGAGGTACGGGTCGGCGCGGTCGATGGCGTGGTAGGCGATCCAGTCCTGGCCGGACAGGTCGGTGAGGAACCCGTTGTGCCCGGTTCCGATCCAGCGGTTGCCGTTCTGGGTGAGCACGGGCGTGCCGCCGGCCCGGGACGCGGTCAGGGCGACGCCCCCGCGGTCGGTGAACGGGCCGCGAGGGCCGCGCGCACGCCCGACCTGGACGGAGTAGCCGGTGGCCGGGCCGGCGCAGCAGTTCGCCGTGGACGCGAACAGGTAGTACCAGCCGTCGTGGCGCAGCACGTAGCTGCCCTCGAACTTGTTGTCGATCGCCACCGGCGTCGACGCGCCTGCCGCGCGCAGGCCGTCCGGGCTGAGTTCGGTGACCGAGATGCCGCCGTAGTAGCTGCCGTAGTAGAGGTAGGCGCGGCCGTCGACGTCGGTGAACTGGCTCGGGTCGATGGTCCACAGCCAGCCGCCACCGCCGCCGGGACGCGGGGCGACGACGGGCTCGTCGGCGAAGGTCCACGGCCCGGTCGGGGTGGGGGCGGTCGCCGCGCCGATGGCGTAGTCGCTGCCCTCGGTGGAGACGGTGGTGTCGGTGACCGTCACGTACATGACCCAGCGGTCGCCCAGGCGGCGCACGTCGGGCGCCCAGTACGCCGCTCCGGACGCCGCGTAGGGCGGGCGCTGGTCGGGGCCGAACGCGTCGCCGACGAACGTCCAGTGGACCAGGTCGGCCGAGCGGGCGGTGGGCACCCGGTGGAACGCGTGCTCGCCCTCGCGCAGCGGGTCGGTGGTGCCGTAGGCGTACCAGAAGCCGTCGTCGCCCCGGACGACGACCGGGTCGGCGAAGGTGTCGCCGACGTCGGCGGAGATCGGGTTGCGGTAGCGGGACGCGCCGTCGGATCCGGCGGCCGACGTGGACGGGGGCACGGCCAGGAGCAGACCGAGCACGGCGGCGAGCGCGCCACCGCGGCGGAGATGTCGCATGTGGACCTGCCTCGGGGGAGTGGGCGGTGTCTCCTCCGTTCTTACAACGTTGGATACAACGTTGTAAAGGTTTGCGCCGCACGACGTGAGCTCCACAGGGCCGCACCCCGCCTCCCGCTGCCGTCGAGGGCGGCCCCGCCCGGGCGTGCCCTTCCGGGGTAGATCGGAGAAATGTTCGGTCTGTGCCCGGTCCCGATGATTACGGTGTGTTCAGGGCGATCTACCCAGCGCCGTGACCGGAGAAGGGACCCCGTCATGCGAGTGCCCAGCCGTAGTCCGGGCCAGCAGCCCGGACCGCCCGCGTCGCCCACCGCCCCCGCCCGCCGCAGGCCGCCCAGCACGGCCGCCCGCCAGCTGCCCGCCGCCCCGCCCGACCTCGCCGCCTACCGCGCGGC
The DNA here is from genome assembly GCF_040678875.1 of Micromonospora sp. NPDC049274. NCBI lineage: Bacteria > Bacillati > Actinomycetota > Actinomycetes > Micromonosporales > Micromonosporaceae > Micromonospora > Micromonospora sp. NPDC049274. Next base: position 38,717 of record NZ_JBFAQS010000018.1, on the reverse strand, counting down.
CGTGGCCGACCTGCTGGTCGAGGTGGGCGCCCTGGCCGACGCGGCCAGCGCCCGGGCCCGCCAGGTGCTCATCGACGAGCGGCTGCGCGAGCCGGCCCTGGCGGCCGTGCTCGACGCCACCCCGCAGGGCCTGCTCGGCGCGCGCGAGACGTTGCTGCTGGAGATGGCTCGCTACCAGCCGAACGACCGCACCTCCGCCCGGGACCTCACCGCGCTGGTCCGGATCTACCTGCTCTCCCGCATCGACGTGCTGTGGTGGCAGAACGCCCCGATCTTCGTCACCGACGACCAGGTCAACGGCAGCACGGACCTCGTCGACCTGGAGTGGCTGCGCCGTCGGGATCTGCTGCGCTTCCGGTACCAGCAGCAACCCGCAACCCTCCTGGGCCGCGCCGCGCGCGGACTGCGTCGGCGACTGCGACCCGACGCGAGCCCGCGCACCGCCGGACTGCTGTTCCGTCGTGCCCGCCGGGAGGTGGTGGCCCTGCTCAACGAGCTGGGCCGGGAGTTCGCCGCCGCCACGCCACCGGCCACCCCGCCGCTGTGGGTGACAAGCCTCGTACGCAGCACCGAACACCAGTACCGGCTGCGTCGCCTGGGCTACGCCGCGATGCTGCCCAGCGGGCACTGCCTCGGCTACTCGGCGGACGTCGAGCTGGCCTGGTTCGAGCGGTTCGGCGCGCGCGACACCCTCGCGGAGCTGCTGCTGGCCCGCCAGGACGCCGGCGAGCTGAACGTGATCGACGAGGGACAGGCGTGGCACCTGTGTCTCGCGCCCGCCGCCCGGCGTCGTCTGCGCCGGGCGTACGAGGCCGAGATGGGGGTCTGAGCCCGTGTGCGGCATCGCGTTGAGCCTCGGCCCCGAGGCCGACCCGGCGACCTTCCGGCGGATGCTCGCCGTCCTCGCCCCGCGCGGCGAGGTCACCGAGACCCGCTCCGAGCGCGGGCTGCTCGCCGGCACCCGCCGACTGCGCGTCGTCGACCGGGACCGGGCGGTGCAGCCCTGGACCTCGACCGACGAGCGCTGGCTGCTCTGCTTCAACGGCGAGATCTTCAACCACCGGGAGTTGCGCGCGCAGCTCGCCCGGCTCGGGCAGGCGTTCCGCACCGACAGCGACACCGAGGTGCTGCTGGCCGCGTTCCAGCAGTGGGGCGAGTCGGCCGTGACGCGGCTGCGCGGCGAGTACGCCTTCGCGATCGTCGAACGCGCCACCGGCAGGGCGTACCTGGCCCGGGACCCGCTCGGGGTGAAGCCGCTGTACTGGTCCCGGCGACCCGGCTGCCTGTACCTCGCCTCCGAGGTGAAGGCGCTCGTCGGGCACCACGCCCCGGTCGCCGAGGTGCCGCCCGGACACCACGGCTGGGCCGAGCCCGACGGGCCGGTGCGGCTGCGCCCGTACGTCGACCTGCTCACCATCGGCGCAGGCTTGCCGGTCATCGACGACCCGGACGAGGCCACACTGCTCGTCCGCGCCGCCCTGACCGACGCCATCCGGATGCGGGTGGAGACCGACCTGACCGTCGGGGTGGTGCTCTCCGGCGGGCTGGACAGCTCGTTGACGCTGCGGCAGGTGCGTGACATCCACCCGGACTGCGTGGCCGTGACCGTCGGCGTGCCGGACAGCCCCGACGTGGCGTACGCCCGGCGGCTCGCCGCCGACCTCGACGTGCCACACGTGGTGGTCGAGCTGCGCCCCCGCGACATCCGGCTGGCGGACGTGCGCGAGGCCATCCGGATCTCCGAGCTGACCGAGTACGGCGACATCATCAACGCCGTCGTCTCGGTGCCGATCTTCCGGCGACTGCGCGACCTGGGCGTCAAGGTGGTGCTCACCGGCGACGGCTCCGACGAGCTGTTCGGCGGGTACCCCATGTACCGCCAGGTCGACCCGATCGCGTCGCGTCGGCTGTTCCTGCACCGCATCCGCAACCTGTGCCGTACGGAGTTGCAGCGGGTCGACCGGACCGCCATGGCGCACGGGGTGGAGGCGCGGGTGCCGTTCCTCGACCTCAGCGTGGTGGAGTTGGCGATGCGTCTGCCGCTGGATCTGAAGGTGCGCGACGGGCAGGAGAAGTGGATCGTGCGGCGGGCGTTCGCCGACATGCTGCCCGACTACGTCCTGCGCCGGCCGAAGAACCCCATGTCGTACTCCACCGGGCTGCACGAGCGGGTCCGGCTCTACAAGCCACTGTTCGCCCGGATGCACAGGTCGTTCGGCTACGACCTGCTGGAACCGGTCCGCCGGGATTTCGACACCGTGCTCAGTCGCTGCGGTAACGACCTGGACCGGGCCATCGCCGACGGGATGAACCGGCCCGACTACACAGTCCTGGAACACGCCCGCGACCTGGTCGGGGCGGCGAAGTGGAACGCCGCGCCGATGGTCCGCCGGCTGGTCGGCCCGCGACCCCCTCGCCGCTGAACCCTCTCGATCACGCTTGACTCTGACACCGTGTCAGGGACGAGCGTGAGGGGATCATGTTCACCATCGGAGACTTCGCCCGACTGGGCCGCGTGTCGGTACGGATGCTGCGCCACTACGACAGCATCGGCCTGCTCCGCCCGGCCAGCGTCGACGCGCACACCGGCTACCGCTTCTACCGGGCGGACCAACTGCGTCGGCTCAACCGGGTGATCGCCCTCAAGGACCTGGGTCTCACCCTGGACCAGGTGCGGGCGATCCTGGACGACGCCGTCGACGTGGCCGAGCTGCGGGGGATGCTGCGGTTGCGTCGCAGCCAGCTCACGGCGCAACTGGCCGCCGACACCGCCCGGCTCGCGGCCGTCGAGGCGAGGCTCCGGATGATCGAATCGGAGGGTCGAATGACCACCCAGGACGTCGTACTCAAGAAGATCGCGCCGGTGCGCGTCGCGGAGCTGACCGCCGTCGCGCCCAGCTATGCGAGCCAGGACATCGGCCCGGTGATCCAGCCGCTCTACCCGGAGCTGTTCCGCAGGCTGGCCGAGGTCGGGATCACGCCGACGGGCCCGGCCATCGCCTGGTACGAACCGGTCGCCGACGACGACGGCGACGCGGTGGTCGTGCACGCCGGGGTGACAGTCGGCGCCGGCGTGTCGGCACTTCCCGACCTGGCGGTACGGGACCTGCCGGCGGTGGGCACTGCCGCGACGATCGTCCACCATGGCTCCATGGACGACGTCGAGCAGAGCATCGAGGTGCTCGCCCGGTGGATCGAGGAGAACGGTTACCGCACCGACGGATTCGCCCGCGAGGTGTATCTGGAGTACGGCCAGGACGCCCCGGAGCAGGGCGTCACCGAACTCCAGCTCATCGTCGACCGCGCCTGACCGTCGCGCTGCCGTCGCGTCCTCGTCAAAAGGACGCGACGGCAGTCGGGTTCCGGACAGCCCGTGCGTTCAGGGGGACGGTTTCCCGCAGCGCGCATGGCCTCTGAGCTGGGAAAACTGCTAGAACCGCAATAGATACGTCGCGCGATACGCGAAAGTCGTTTCGCGAGCGACGGATCGCGTCTCTACCAGTCGCCCTGCGGCCGGGGGCACCAGGCGTGTGGCCACCGTGGATGGACCCGGTCGCCCGCCTTCTTCCTCCATCCGTTGTGGGCCTCGTCCCCCGGAGAGGGAGAACATCGATGTCCCCACTGCTCCGCGCCCGTCCACGGGTTGTCACCGCGTGCGCCGCCATCCTGGCGTTGCTCGTCAGCCTGCTGGTCGCCCCCACGGCGGCCTCGGCCCGTGCCCCGAGCCGTACACCCACAGCCGCGTCCGCGCCGGTCACCGCGCCGGCCGCCGCCCTGGAGCGGGTGGCCGTGGCAGCCGCCCCGGCGCAACCACCTGCCGCTCCGGCGACGCCCACCGCGTCCTGGCGGGCGGGCACCGCGACCGTGCACTGGAAGGCGCCCGCCGACCACGGCGCCGCCCTCACCGGCTACGTGGTCACCGCCTACCGCAACGCCAAGAAGGTGAAGACGGCGACCTTCGACGCGTCGAAGACCAGCCAGAAGGTCGAGGGTCTGACCGCCAAGGGCACCTACACCTTCACCGTCGCCGCGAAGAACGCCGAGGGCACCGGCCCGGCCAGCAGGGCGTCCAAGGGCGCCAAGATCATGGCCCTGCCCGGCGCGCCGACCATCATCGCGGTCACCGCCGACACCGCCACGGCTCTGATTAGCTGGAAGCCCGGCCCGAACGGCGGGTCACCTATCACCGGCTACATCGTCACCCCGTGGGTCAACGGCGTACGGCAGCCGGCCCAGACCTTCGGGGCGGCCACCACCAACACGGTCACCGGGCTGTTCCCCACCACCGCCTACCGCTTCACGGTGGCGGCCCGCACCGCCGAGGGCACCGGTCCCGAGTCCGTCCTGTCGGACGAGGTGATCGCGAACGTCTCGCCGACGCTGCTGTTCGACCACCCGAACGACGCGACGGTCGGGATCGCGTACACCGCCACCCTGAACATCACACACGGCGTGCCGCCCTACACCTGGAGCGTCGACTCGGGCACCCTGCCGCCCGGCATTTTGCTGAACCCCGTCACCAACGGCATCTCCGGCGTGCCGACCACCGCGGGGGTCTACCCGGTGGTGATCCGGGTCGTCGACGCGGACGGCGAGACCGGCACCCGGCTGATCACCCTGGTGGTCAACAAGGCGCCGATCCTGAGCTTCCCGGCGCCGCCGCTGGGTGAGGTCGACGCGCCCTACTCCGAGCAGCTCAACGTGATTGGCGGCACCGGGCCGTTCACCTGGTCCCTGCCTTCCGGGTCGCTTCCGCCCGGGCTGACCCTCGACCCGACGACCGGCCTGCTGTCCGGCCGGCCGACAACTGTCGGCGCGTACCCGTCGACGGTGCGGGTGACCGACGCCAACGGCTTCGCCGCCAACCGGGCGATCCGGATCCTGATCCAGCCCAAGAGCGTGGCCACGCTGAGCGTGTCCACAAATGCCATCAACTTCGGCAGCTCGGTGCAGTTCCAGGTCATCGTCGGCCCCGGCGTCGCCGAGGGCAGCGTGACCCTCATCGACGAACTGCCCAACGGGGTGGAGACCCCACTGGGCACCTTCCCGCTGAACCTGAACGTGGCCACCTTCCAGGTCTACGTGCCGGCGTTCGGGCACAACCAGTTCCGGGCGCAGTACGACGGGACCGGCCCGCTGGGCGAGGCGGTGTCCAACGAGGTCGCCATCGAGGTCTCGGCCGCACCCCGCCAGCTGGTCATCGACCAGTTCGCGCAGTCCGGCATCAGCGGCATCGCCGACCAGTTCGTCTCCATCGTCAACGGCACGGCGATCAACCTGCCGATCGCCGGGTTCAAGGTCGAGGCGCCCGGCGGACTGTCCGTCACCATCCCGGGCAGCGCGCGGCCGCTGCCGCCCAAGCGGGGCTACCTGATCGCGGCCACCAATTACTCCCTGTTCAATATCCAACCCGACCTCATCGTCCCTACTCTCGGCCAGGGCGGCTTCCGGCTTGTCGCACCGGACGCCGCGCACACGGTCACCGACCGGGCCGGGTCGACAGCGGGCTTCTCCGAGGGCCCGCCCCTGCCCGCCTTCAACTCGCCGCCGTTCGTCCCCTACGCCTGGAACCGCCTGCGCATCGGGGGCAACCTGAAGGACACCGCCAACAACGTGGCCGACTTCCGGCTGGTCGCCACCGTGCTCGGGCCGATCAACGGGGTCCCGTCCACACTTGGTAGTCCGTCACCGCAGAACACGCTGGGCACCTACCAGCAGAACGCGGCGGTGCAGTCGACGCTGTTCGACCCGAACGTGGCCGTGTCGGCAGCGCCGAACCGGGTCCGCACCGCGACCAGCCTGGTGATCCGCCGGACACTTACCAACAGGTCGTCCGCGCCGATCACCCAGGCCCGCATCCGGATCACGTCGGTGAGCGCGGAGAACGGCGCACCGTACCCCGGTGGGTCGTCGCCGGCGGTGCACTCCAACCTGCGGTTGGTCAACCCGACCAACGCGACCACCTCGATCACCATCAGCGACGGCCGGACGTTGCTGGTGCGCAACCTGTCCATGGACACGCCGGCCACCAGCCCGCCGGGTGGTGGGCTGGGCACCACCCTGACGATCCCCATCGACCTGGGTGGGCTCGCGCCGGGCGCGTCGATCCACATCGCGCTGACCCTGGCGGTGGACACACCCGGATCGTGGTGGCTGGCGTACGACGTCGACGCGCTCGGCGGGGGCGTCGTCCCCACTGTCGCGGCGTCGGCGAAGGGCGAGAAGGCGGCCAAGCAGCGCGCGGCGGAAGCCAAGCGGCTGAAGGAGTCGCAGAAGCTGACGGTCGACAGCGGCACGCTGCGCTGACGCTCGACAGATGAGGGTGCGGGTGGCGCGTCACCACGAGCGCCACCCGCACCGTGTCCGTGCCAATGGTCGTTGACCAGCGCATGAACGGGGGAACCATGCCCACATCCGGCCGAGCGGCGTACGGGCTGCGGGTGCACGGGTTGGACGAGGTCGCCGACCTCCCACCGGCCGACGACGCCGCCCTGGACTGGCCCGCGGTGCGGGTCGGTCAGTGCGACACACCCCCACCACCGCCGGTGCCGTTGGACGACAGGCGGGGCACGAGGGTCCTCGCCGACGGGCGTACCCTCGCCGTCGACCGGGAGCACGGCACCGCCACCTTCTACGGGCCGCCGCTGACCCCGGACGTGCTGGCCCACCCCTACCTCGCGCCGGTGGCGACCACGGTCAACAGGTGGGCCGGGCGGGAGGCGTTCCACAGTGGCGCGTTCGTTCTGGCCGGTCGCGCCTGGGCGGTGCTCGGCCCGCGTACCGCAGGCAAGAGCAGCCTGCTCGCGGCCCTGGCCGCGCGGGGTGTGCCGGTGCTGACCGACGACATCCTGGTGACCGACGGCGTCGACGCGTTCGCCGGCCCGCGCTGCGTCGACCTGCGGCAGCCCGTGCCGGGAGTGACGCTGCCCACCCGGCGGGTGCGGGCCGGTGACCGGCTGCGGGTCGGGCTGCCTCCGATTGCGCCTCGCGTTCCGCTCGGTGGCTGGCTGTTCCTGCGCTGGGGCGCGGCGGTGGGCCTGACCCGGCTGCCGCAGGCCGTCCTGCTGGCCCGGCTCGCCGGCCTGCGGTCGTTCGGCGAGTTGCCGTCCGATCCGGTGGCGCTGTTGTCGATCGCGGCCCTGCCGGGATGGGACCTGACCCGGCCACGCGACTGGGCCGTCCTGGACGACACCCACCGACTGCTCGCCGAGACGATCGCCGCCAGCCGAGCCGTGGGGTCGGTCCGATGACCGGTGTGTCGGAGGCGGTGCGCTGTCTGAGCCTCGACGCGGCCGCCGTGACCCTCAGCGCGGCACTGGCCGAGCGCGGCGTCGACACCGTCCTGCTCAAGGGCGCGGGGCTGGCCCGCCGGCTGGGCCAGGAGCGGCACCGCGTCTACACCGACGTCGACCTGCTGGTCGCCCCGGAGTCGTTCGACCGTGCGCAGGCGGCACTTGCCGACCTCGGCTGCCGCAGCGCCCTCCCCGAGGGTCGACCCGACCACCGCTCGCACTGGTACGAGCGACCGTGGCTGCTGCCCGGCCCGCTGGCCCTCACCGTCGACCTGCATCGCGGCTTCCACGGGGTGGGCGATCCCGAGGCGCTCTGGGCGGTGCTGTCCGCCTCGGCGGAGCACATCGCGCTGGCCGGCGGCACGATCGCCGTACCCGACGAGGCGGGAGCGGCTCTGCTGGTGGCGCTGCACGCCGCCGCGCCGGGGTTGTCCGACCGGCCGCGCGCCGATCTGGCGCGGGCCGTGGAGGTCCTTCCCGCCGAGACCTGGCGGGCGGCGGCCGATCTCGCCGAGCGGACCGAGGCGGTCGCGTCGTTCGCTCTCGGTCTGCGCCTCATCCCGGCCGGCGCGGCCCTGGCCGCCACGCTGGCCCTGCCCGGGCCCGGCTCGGCGGCGCTGTGGCTGCGGGCCCACCGGGCATCTCCCGGTGCGGTGGCGCTGGCCCAGCTCGCCGAACTGCCCACGGTGCGCGGCCGGCTGCGGCACCTCGGGCCGCGACTGTTCCCGACGTCGGCGTCGATGCGTCACGCCAGTTCGCTGGCCCGGCGCGGCCGGGTCGGGCTGCTGGTGGCGCACCTCACCCGACTGGCCCGCAACGCCGGGCGGCTCCCGGCCACGCTGGGAGAGGTGCGCGAGGCCCGACGCCGCAACCGCGGCTGACCGTGCCCGGCTGATCCCGCCCGGTGCCGGCCTCGTGCGTCACGGCCGCACCTCCACGCCGATGTCGGACCCCGTGGGCCCGGCGCCGCCGGCCTGCTCGGCGGGGTACGCGGCCAGCCAGAGCTGTTGCACCAGGCTGGCCGTGCCGCCGGGGATCGGCCAGCGCGACCACAGGTCCCGCAGCCGGTCCGGGTCCACCAGGTCGGTGTCGGTGCCGGTGCCGTCCCACGACCGGACGAACTCCCGCGTCGGCTCCCGCAGGAACACGTCACGAAACCGTGCCTTGCGGCGCGGCGCGATGACCTCGGCCGGCAGGGCGTCCCCGACGATCTCCGCGAGCAGCGCGTCCCGCCCCACCCCCTGCCGATCGCCGCCGCAGTGCGCCACCGCGGCCAGGAACCCCTCGTCGAGCAGTGGCTGGATCGCCGCGGCCTGGTGATCGCCGGCCATCCTGGACAGCGCCGAGCAGGTCAGCAGCAGGTCTCGACGGCGAGCGTGCCAGGCGATCCGGTGTCGCAGCCGGCGCGGTTCGGCGCGCTCCTCGGCCCGGTGCGCCCGCTGCACGTCGCGGGCCACCTCGGGGCGCAGCCACCCGAACTGCTCCACCGGCCCCTGCCGCGTCCGCAGGTCGTGACGCAGCCACCAGAGTCGGGCGCGCAGCGAGGTCGCCGGTAGGCGGCGCCACCCGGCCAGGATCTGGTCCCCGCCGCCGCCGGTGAGCAGCGAACCGCCGGCGGCCAGCTCGGCGAGGGGCAGGTGCAGGTGCAGGTTGACCGGATGGACCACCCCGTACCGGCGCAGCAGCCGGCGGGCGACAGGCCCCACCAGATCCAGCTCGTCGTCGGCCCGCAGGATCTGCAAGGAGCCGTCCAGACGTAGTGCCCGGATCACCCGTTCCTGCCAGTCGGACTCGTCGGCCCGGGGCGCCCCGGCGAACCGCCAGGTGACCGGGACCGGGTCGGGCAGGCCCTCCCGACGGGCGGCACGGACGGCGACCGCCAGGACCAGCGACGAGTCCAGTCCGCCGGAGAAGCTGACCACGCACGGCGGTCGGGCCAGGCCGGGCAGCACGGCGGCGTCGAGCGCGTCGAGCGGGTCCGGCAGGCCGGTGGGCGTCTGTCGACGCGGCAAGGGCGAGCCGGTCGGCGTGGGCCGACGTGGCGGACCGACACCCAGCACCGTTCCGGTGGAGATGTCGAACGAGGTCGGACGGAGCACTGTCACCTCAGTCGCGTTTCAGGGTGCCCCGGCGGGCAGCGAGGCGCAGCGCCCGGCCGAAGGCCCAACTCGCCATCGGCAGCAGGAGGGCGGTGGCCCCCAGCAGCGCGGCGGCCGACCCGGCCCAGTGACCGCCGGTGAGGGCGGCGCGCAGGCCGTCCAGGGCCATCCGGCTGGGCAGCACCGCAGTCAGCGTCGGCAGCGGGCCGGGGAGCTCGGACACCGGAAAGTACGTGCCGGACACGAAGGACAGCCCGACGACGACGAGACGAGCGGCGCCGTCGCCGTGCCCGAGCGCGATGGTGAACGCCGCCAACCCGATACCGACGCCCATCATGGCCGCGCTGCCGGCGACAAGCACCACCGTCACACCCCACCAGTCGGCGTGCTCGGTGCGCAGGCCGAGCACCGTGGCGAGGATCGCCAGGTAGACGCCGGAACGCAGCAGCACGAACAGGAACGGGTAGCCCGCCGTCCCGATGGCCAGCGCGGAAACCGGGACCGGTTGCGCCGCCAGCAGCTCCAGGGTTCCGCTGCGCTGTTCCCGGATCACCCGGCCGGTCAGTTGGGTGCTCGCGGCCTGGAGGACGAGCAGGAAGGTGATGCCGACCGCCACGAAGTCGAAGTAGCTGGGCGAGCGGGTCAGGTCGGTGCCGGTGGCCGGCGTCAGCACCCGGGAGATGAACAGGAAGACGACCAGGTTCACGACGCCGAAGGCGACGTCCAGCAGCAGCGGCAGCCGGAACTGACGCGGGTCGCCGAGGTCGCGACGGACCAGCGCGAGGACCATGCCTATCGCGTTGGCCCCATCTGCCCTGCCTCTGCCCGCCCGGCGGCCGGTGGCGCGGGTGGCGGTGACGGCGGTCGGGGTCATGCCGCCGCCGCGAGCGTCAGGGCGGACTGGCACCGGCGTCGGTCGTCGGCGTGGTGCGAGGCGATCACGCAGCTCAGCTCGGGTCGCCGGTCCAGCGCCTGCCACAGCAGCAGCCGGGAGGCGTCGTCGAGCGACCGGCTGGGCTCGTCGAGCAGCAGCAGGGCGGGCGCGCCCACCAGAGCGCGCGCGATGCTCACCCGGGCCCGCATTCCCGCCGAGCAACGCTCCACCGGGACGGTGGCGTAGCCGGTCAGGTCCAGTTCCTGCTCAAGGTCGGCGACGGCCGGGGCCACGGCCCGCCGGGGCAGCCGGAGCCGGGCGACGAGAGCCAGGTTCTCCCGCGCCGACAGTTTCTCGTACAGGCCCTGCTCCGGGGCGAGGCACACACCTGTCAGACGTCTCGCGGGCAGCGAACCGACGGGGTGGCCGCCGACGGTGACCTGTCCGGCGCTGAGGGTCAGCGTGCCGGACAGGCACCGCAGCAATGTGGTCTTGCCGGATCCGTTGCTGCCGCCCAGAAGGACGCGGGCACCCGCGGACACGTCGAGGTCGAGGTCCGTGAAGATCACCCGACGGCCGAACCGACGCTGGGCCCGGCGAACGGACAGCGTCGGCGGTGTTCCCACTGCCGAGGACCGGTCAGAGCGAGCCGTCGCCTCCACCGCCCAGGCCGTCGTCCGGGCCCACCGTGCCGCCCTTGGTCAGCTCGGCGAGGGTGCCGAGGCGCCGGATCGTCGGCGGCCGGTAGTCCGGCACGGCCGTCTCGGTGGTCTCCAGCTCGCGGTGCGCTGTCATGGGTACTCCCTACTCGTATGGGTCCTGACCAGGATAAACGGTCATCGGGCACAGTATGGCGACAACACGACGACAAGGCCGAAAACACGCATCAGCGCCAGGTCCGATCGCCGCCAGCATCGTCGCCGCCACCGGGCCAGGCTGGACGCATGACGACCACCGCCACCTTCCACGTCCACGCCGTGCCGGCCGCCGCGCTCGACCTCGTCCGTCACACCGGCCGCGACGCCGCCGGTCACCCCGTCGAAGCGTGCCTGGCCGGCGGCGGGGAACCGCTGCGCTGTTGTCTGCGCGACGCCGAGGCGGGGGAGGCGCTGCTGCTGTTCGGCTACGCCCCGCCGATCGACGCCGCCGCGTACCGGGAGATCGGGCCGGTCTTCGCGCACGCCGCCGCCTGCCCCGGCCCGGACCACGGCGGCGGCCACCCGCCGGCCTGGCGGGGACGCCCCCAGGTCCTGCGGGCGTACGACCGGGAGGGACGGATCTGCGGCGGCCGGCTGCACGACGGCACCGATCCGGAGGCGGTGATCGCGGAGCTGTTCGCCGACCCGCGGGTGCGCCAGCTGCACAGCCGCAACGTTGTCTACGGCTGCTTCATGTTCGTGGTGGAGCGGGCCGCCGGCTGACGACTGTCAGCTCACCAGCAGCAGCGCGCCGACCGCGGCGATCGTGCCGACGACGGCGAGCAGGGTGCTGGTCAGCACGAAACGTCGCACCGGCACCGCCACCCCGGCCGCCCGGCACCGTTCGAACCACAGCAGGGTGGCCAGCGACGCCCACGGCGCGGCAAGCGGACCGACGTTCGTGCCGATCAGCAGGGCCAGCAGGCGGGTGTGGTCGGCGCTGGGCAGCACCGCCTCACCGGCCAGGTACGCCGGCAGGTTGTTCACCGCGTTGGCCAACAGCGCTCCGGTGCCGCCGGCCCGCAGCGCGCCGGCCGCCCCGCCGTCGGCGCCGACCAGATCGGCGACCAGGTCGTCCAGCCCGTGCCGGCCGAGGGTCTGCACCACCAGGAACAGACCGACGACGAAGAGCAGCAGCCGTACGGGCACCAACTGAGCGCGCAGCGTCGTGGGGGAGCGGACCGCGAAGCCGAGCAGCACCAGCGCGAGCGCGACGCTGGAGGCGAGCCCGATCTCCACCCCGGCCAGGATGCCGGCGACGAAGAGCAGACAGCCGGCCAGCGCGATGCGGTGCAGCACCGGGTCGGCAGGCACGTGCGGTGCCGGCGGGACGAAGCGCCCGCCGGCCGGCCGTTCGCGTCGCCACCAGGCGTACCAGAGCAGCACCATGGTCACCACCACGGCGGCGAGCTGCGGCAGCGCCATCCGTTCGGCGTACGCCAGCGGAGTGAGCCCGACCCGGTCGGCGGCCAGCAGGTTCGTCAGGTTGGACACCGGCAGCAGCAGGCTGGCGGTGTTCGCCAGCCAGACCGTGGTGACGGCGAGCGGCCCGGCCGGGACGCGCAGGCCGCGGGCCAGCGCGAGCAGCACCGGGGTGAGCAGCACGGCAGTGGTGTCGAGGTTGAGCACGAGGGTGGTCACCGTGGCGAGACCACCGCAGAGCAGGAACAGCGCCGCCCAGCGGCCCCGGGAGGCGATGGCCAGCCGGCTGGCCAGCACGTCGAAGACGCCCGCCACGGCGGTCAGCTCGGCCAGCACGATCACGGTGCCGAGGAAGAGCAGCAGCGGCAGGATGCGGTGCAGGGTGGCAGTGGTCTCGGCGCGGGGCAGCAGCCCGCTCAGCGCGCAGGCCGCACCGGCCACCGCGAGGACGACAGCCACCACGTCGAGCGGGTGGGGACGCCAGCGCGCGGTCGGCTCGGGCGGGGCCGGCGGCGCGCCAGCGGCAGACTTCACAGCTGACCACGGTCGCACAGCGCCCGGTCAGCCGGCCGCCAACCCCCGCTCAGGTGACCGGCCCCACCGTGGCGCCCCCGTGGCGCCCCCGATCGGGGCGCGGGGCCTGGTCCATGCGGCGGACGTGGCCGGGCCCGGCCCCTCGACGAGAGGTCGGGCCCGGATCGCGCGGTCGGTGCTACCAGCTCAGGTAACCGGGCTGGGTCTGCACGTTCAGCTCGTTGAACCGGACCAGGTTGGCCGTCCAGGTCCGCCAGTCGTTCAGCTCCAGGACGTCCAGGCCCTTCTGGATGTCGTTGGAGTAGATGTTGCCGTTGTAGTAGTACGTCGACCACGCGCCGCCGGTGATGGGCTCGGAGGCGGAGAGCGGGCCCCGCTCCCAGTACGCGATCTCCTTGGGGTGGCGCGAGTCGGTGAAGTCCCAGACGGAGATGCCGCCCTGGTACCACGCCTGCACCATGACGTCCCGACCGAGCACCGGGATCAGCGAGCCGTTGTGCGCCACGCAGTTCTCGGTCTCGGCGTTCGTCCGGGGGATCTTGTAGTAGCTGCGGAACGCCAACGTCCGGGCGTCACCGCGGCCGGTGATGTCGTAGATGGCGTCCGCCCCCCGGTTGGGGCCGACGGTCTCGTTGCAGGTGGCCGCCCCGCCGCCGCCCAGCTCGTCGGTGAAGACGACCTTGGTGCCGGCGTTGTTGAAGGTGGCCGAGTGCCAGAAGGCGAAGTTGGCCGTGTCCCGGACCTGGGTGATCAGGCGGGGAGCTTCCCGGTTCTTGATGTCGAGCAGGATGCCGTCACCCATGCAGGCGCCGGCGGCCAGGTCCTTCGCCGGGTACGCGGTGATGTCGTGGCAGCCGGTGGTCGCCGAGCCGGTCTCGCTGCCCGGGAAACCGCCGTCCGGGAAGAGGTTCGGCGTCGAAATGACCGCCGCCTGGGTCGGCGTCTTCACCGGCACCTTGACGATGGAGATGGAGTCGTGCGGCGGCTGGCAGTCGGGGAATTCGGCCCGCGGGCTGTACGACGAGACGTACAGGTAGACGTTCTTGCGGTCCTTGCCCGGCACCAGCGTGTGGGTGTGCGACCCGCAGGCGGTCTCCACCGACTTGATGTAGCGCGGGTTGGCCTTGTCGCTGATGTCGAAGACCTTGATGCCCTCCCACGACTCCTTCACCGAGGCGGGCTGGGCGACGCTCGCGCACGAGTCGTCGCTGCGCGACGAGTCGGTGGAGACGAACAGCAGGTTGCCGTAGACGGAGATGTCGTTCTGCGAGCCGGGGCAGGACACCTGCGCGGTGATCCTGGGGGCGCTGGGCCGGGAGATGTCGTAGACGACGAACCCGTTGTAGTTGCCCGCGAAGGCGTACTTGCCCTGGAACGCCATGTCGCTGTTGAGCGCGGCCGTCGTGTCGAACGGCGCCTGCTTGGGGAGGTTGGCGATCTGCCGCAGGTTGGGGCTGCTGCGGATCTCGTCGACGCCCGGGATGTCGCTCGCGGCGGCCTGTGGTGCCGCCGCAGGCGCGGCCTCCTGGGCGCTGCTCGGCGTCGCCACGGCGACGCTTGTCAGCAGCAGACCTGTTGCGGCCAGGCTGACGATGCGGATTTGTCGGAGCCGTGCGGTGGCCAATCGGATCATCGGCGGCGCCCTTCGAAAGGGGGATGGCGATGGTCGGTACCTTACCGACCGTCGGAGATCATCGATGTGACCCGGGTCACATCTGTGGCGACTCGTCAATGGATAGGATCGCTGCGACCTCGACCTGAGGGGGGTACGGCATGACCGTCCGACGTGGTCGGTTACTGGCCGTCGTCATAACGGCGGCCCTCATTATGGTGTTGGCGGTGCTGGCCGTCCGGGCCACCGGTGACCCCGGCCGCCCGGCCGCCTCGGCCCGCTCGGCGTCGCCCAGCCCGACGGCGGCCGGCCCCACCGGCCCGCCGCCCCCGCCGGTGCTCGTGCCGGGCCGCCCCGGCGAGCCGGCCGTCGCCCGGTCCGCCCAGGAGTTGCGCGACGACGCCCCGCCCCGCCACAACGGCCTGGACACCGTCTACGTCCAGATGATGATCCCGCACCACCAGCAGGCGCTGGAGATGAGCACGCTCGCCCAGGAGCGCGCGGCCGATCCCCGCATCCGCGCCTACGCCGACCGGATCCGCGCCGGCCAGGGCCCGGAGATCAAGGTCCTGCGCGGCTGGCTCGCCACCCGAGGGCTGCCCGAGACGGCGCCCGGCCACGACCACGCCGGCATGCGGGGGATGCAGTCACCCGAGGCGATGAAGCGCCTGACCGCAGCCCGAGGGGTCGCGTTCGACAGGCTCTTCATCGCGATGATGACCGACCACCACCAGGGCGCCGTCACCATGGCCACCGACCTGCTGTCGGTAGGCGTCGATGCGACCCTCAACGAGCTGGCCACCTCGCTCGCCACCGAACAGGCCATCGAGATCGCCCGCCTGCGCGAGCTGACCCCGCCCTGACCGAGCGCCGCCCGGCCGCCACCAGCCAGGACACGTACGCTGGGTGACCGTGAGACGCACGCTGTTCGGCCGCTCCCTGCGCGGCGTCGCCTTCGACGTGGCCGTCTCCGGCGTGGTCGTGCTCTTCAGCCTCACCGCGGCGGTGAACCAGCCGGGCGGCTGGGCTTCCACAGGTGTCGGTGCCGCGATGGCGGTGGCGCTGCTGTTCCGCCGCACCCATCCGAGCGCGGTGACAGTGGTGGTCGCGGCGCTGGCGTTGGTCCAGGTGATCGCCCGGTGGGGCCCGCTCCCCTACGACGTCGCCGTCCTGATCGCGCTCTACAGCGTGGTGAAGTACGGCGAGCGTCTGCGCGACGGGGTGCTCGCCGGCGCGGTCGCCGCCGTGGGCGTGCTGCTCGCCGCCGCGCAGACCCCCGGCGTCGGCGCCTGGTGGGCGACCGCGCTGTGGTACGCGCTGGTCACCGGCGCGGTCTGGCTCGTCGCGCTGAACGTGCGGACCCGTCGCCTCTACGTGCTCACCCTGGAGGAGCGCGCCACCACCCTGGAACGCGAGCGGGAGGCCGAGTCCCGGGCCGCTGTCGCCGAGGAGCGCACCCGCATCGCCCGGGAGCTGCACGACGTGGTGGCGCACAGCATGGCCGTCATGATTGTCCAGGCGGACGGGGCGCGGTTCATGCTCGACCGTGACCCCGAGCAGGCCCGTACCGCCGTGAAGGTGGTCGCCGACACCGGCCGCGCGGCCCTCGAGGAGATGCGCCGGCTGGTCGGCGTCCTGCGCGACGCCGGTCCCTCCGCCGGTTCGGTGGTGGCCGCCGACCCGGAGCACCGGCGGCTGGCCCTCGCCGAGCTGCCCGACCTGCTGGCCCGCTTCCGCGCCGCCGGCCTGCGCATCCGCGACACCACCACCGGTGAGACGCCGACCCTGCCGCCCGGCCTGGAGTTGACCGTCTACCGCGTCGTACAGGAGGCGCTCACCAACGCGCTCAAACACGCGGGCGTCGGGGCCGCCGTCGACGTCACCCTGGCGTACGCCGCCGACGCCGTCGTGGTCCGGGTCGTCGACGACGGCCGGGGCCGCCCCGTGGTCAGCCCGGCGCCGTCGGGCGGTCACGGTCTGCTCGGCATGCGCGAGCGGGTGGCGGTGTACGACGGCAGCCTCACCGCCGGCGCTCAGCCGACCGGGGGTTGGCAGGTCGAGGTCCGGCTACCGCTACCGTCGGAACCCGCAACGGAGGTGATCGCGGCATGACGGTCCGGGTGGTGATCGTGGACGACCAGGCGCTGGTGCGCGCCGGTTTCCGGATGGTGCTGAGCTCGCAGCCCGACCTGGAGGTGGTCGGGGAGGCCATCGACGGCGCGGACGCCCTGCGGGTGCTGGCCCGCATCGAGGCCGACGTGGTGGTGATGGACATCCGGATGCCGACCATGGACGGTGTGGAGGCGACCCGCCGGCTCTGCGCCCAACGGCCGTCCGGTCCGCCCCGGGTGCTGGTGCTGACCACCTTCGACACCGAGGCGGACGCGTTCGCCGCGCTCCAGGCCGGCGCCAGCGGCTTCCTGCTCAAGAACGTGCCGCCGGAGGAGTTGCTGGACGCGATCCGGGTGGTGGCGGCCGGCGACTCGGTCGTCGCCCCGTCGATCACGCGGCGGCTGCTGGACCGCTTCGCCGGTCAGCTCGGCGCCGGCCCGACCGCCGACCCCCGACTGGCCCAGCTCACCGAGCGGGAACGGGAGGTGCTGCTGCTGGTCGCGCAGGGCCTGTCCAACGCCGAGATCGCCGCCAAGGTGCACGTGGCCGAGGCCACGGTGAAGACCCACGTCGGGCGGATCCTGGCGAAGCTGCACCTGCGCGACCGGGTCCAGGCGGTCGTGCTGGCGTACGAGAGCGGGCTGGTCACGCCCGGCCGGTGACCGGCCGTACGACTCGGGTCGTACGGCCGGCGGGCCGAGCGCTACCTCGGGCGTACACCTGTCGAGCGCGCAGGTGGAGATCAGTACCGGTGGACCGGCCATAGCGTCGGAGGGGTCCGATCCGCGCCTGCACCGGGAGCCCGCACATGATCCGATTGACCCTGCGCTCGCTGCGCGCCGAGGCGCTGCGCATGCTGCTCTCCGCGCTGGCCGTCGTGCTCGGCGTCGCGTTCATCGCCGGCACCCTGATCTTCGTCGACGGCATGCGCGCCGGCGCGTACGACCGGGCCGGCACTTTCGACAGGCACACCGACCTCGGCGTCTACCCCAGTGGCGACAAGACGCTGCCGGCCAGCCTCGTCGATCGGGTCCGCGCCGTCGACGGCGTGGCCGCCGCGGCCGGGGAGCTGACCGCCACCGGCGGACTTCTCGGCGCCGACGGTCGGCCGGTGCTCGGCTATGCCGTGCTCGTCGCCATCCCCACCGAGCCCGCCCTGCGCTCGTACGACGTGGTCGCCGGCCGCCTGCCCGATCGCGCGGGCGAGGTGGTGCTCGACGCGCCCACGGTGGCCGAGGAGGGCTTCACCCTCGGCGCCCCGGTCCAGATCGGCGGCACCGGTGGAGCGGCCCGCCCGTACACCCTGGTCGGCACCGTCGACGTGGCCGACACCGTCCGCGACATCGGCGGGCCGTTCATCGGCCTGGTCGGGCCGGACGCGCTCGCGGTCGCCGACATGCGTGGGTACGGCCGGATCGTGGTGGCGGCCCGACCGGGCACCTCCGACGCCGCGTTGGTCGACCGGGTGCGGGCCGTCGCCGGCACCGGCACCACGGTGAAGGACCGTCAGCAGATCCTCGACGAGGCCGTCGACGAGGCGGTCCGTAGCCTGAACCAGTTCATGATGCTGCTGCTCATCTTCGTCGGGGTAGCGGTGGTGGTGGCCGGCTTCGTGATCGCCAACACCTTCGCGATCGTGTTGGCGCAGCGCACCCGGCGGACCGCGCTGCTGCGTCTGGTGGGCGCCACCCGTGGGCAGGTCTTCCGGGCCGCCCTGCTGGAGTCCGCGCTTGTCGGGTTCGTCGCCTCTGTGCTCGGGGTGCTGCTCGGGGTGGCCCTCGCCGCCGGCATGCGGCTGCTGATGTCCCAGCTGGAGGTGCCGTTCTCCGGCGGGCTGACCGTCGCCGGCTCGACGGTGCTGACCAGCCTGCTTGTCGGCACCGTGCTCACCGTGGCCTCCGCCCTGCTGCCCGCCTGGCGGGGGACCCGGGTCGCCCCGGTGGCCGCGCTCACCGACGCGGCGGTGCAGCCCAGTCGGGGCGCCGGCCGGCTGCGTCTGGTCTTCGGCGCGGTGGTGCTCGGCGCGGGCGTCGCGGCCCTCGCCGGTGCCGCCAGCGCCGGTCAGGTGCTGCTCGTGGCCGTCGGCGGCGTGTTGGCGTTCTTCGGGATCGTGCTGTTCGGGCCGGTGCTCGTTCCGGCGCTGGTCCGGGTGATCGGGTGGCCGGCACGCCGGCTGTTCGGGATGACCGCCGGCCTGGCAGTGGCGAACGCGGTTCGCAATCCGCGCCGGATCGCCGCCACGGCGACCGCCCTGGTGATCGGGATCGGACTGGTGTCGGCGTTCGTCGTCGGCGCGCGCAGCACCAAGGACGGCATCGAACGCAGCGTCGACGCCGAGATCGGGACGGACTTCGTGGTCAGCGGCATCGGTCAGAACCTGCCCGCCACGCTCGCCGGTGAGTTGGCCGCGCGACCCGAGCTGGGTGTGGTGCACGAGCAGCGCAGCATCGTCACCGGCGGCATCGAGGTCCGCGCCGCCCACCCCGCACTTGTCGGTCGGACGCTGAGCGCGGTGCTGGCCGGCGACGTCGGACGGCTCGGGCCGGGACAGGTCCTGGTGCACCGGGAGTTGGCGCGGGCGCGCGGCTGGCAGGTCGGCTCCCCGGTCACCATCGCGGGACGGCAGTTGACGGTGGCGGCGGTCGTCGCCGACGACGCGCCGGACATGGTCGCGAGCTCGGTGCCCGACGGGCACGTCATCGACCTGGACGACGCGGACTTCGCCGCGCTCTTTCCCCGCGAGCGGGGCTTCCTGGCCGAGATCGACCCCGCCGACGGCGTCAACGCCGAACAGGCCCGCGCCGCGATCGAGACCGTGCTGGCCCGCTATCCGACGGTGAACCTGATGGACCAGGGGGCGTACAAGAAGATGCTCACCGGCACCGTCGACATGCTGCTGGCCTTCGTCACCGCGCTGCTCGGCCTGGCCGTGGTGATCGCCCTGGTCGGCGTGGCGAACACGCTGAGCCTGTCGGTGGTCGAGCGCACCCGGGAGAACGCGGTGCTGCGGGCGGTCGGTCTGACCCGGGCCCGAATGCGGGCCATGCTCGCGGTGGAGGCGGTCCTGATGGCGCTCGTCGGCGCGGTGCTCGGCATCGGACTGGGCACCGGCGTGAGCGCCGCCGCGATGGCTCTGCTGGCCCGCCTCGGTGGGGACTTCCACGTGGTGCTGCCGCTCGGCCAGCTCGGGCTGATCCTCAGCGTGGCCGTGGTGGCCGCCCTGGCCGCCTCGGTGCTGCCGGCCCGCCGGGCGCTCTCGCGGCCCGTCGTGGAGGCGCTCGCCGACCAGTGATCCCGGCCCGTCCTGCCTCGCGGCCTCCCGACGGACATCCGCCGGCCGGCCCCGCCGTCTACCCCGGCGGCGGGACCGGCCAGCGGTGCCGGGTCTAGAGGCGCTCCACCATCTCGCCGACGCACCGGTTGCGGGTGTCGAAGACGTAGCGGGCGTGCCGGACCACCAGGTCGTAGTCGAAGCTGTCGTGGTCGGTGACCACCACCACCGCGTCCGCGGCCCGCACCTCCCGCTCGGTGAGCCCGACGACGGTGACCCCGGCGGGGATCTGGTGGGCCTCCGCGTACGGCTCGACCGCGTGGACCTCCGCGCCGAGCGCCTGCAACCGGCGGGCCACGTCGACGGCGGGGGAGTCCCGCATGTCCCCGGTGTTCTTCTTGTACGCGAGCCCGAGCAGCAGCAGTCGTGCGCCGCTCACGGCCCGGCCGGCGCGGTTGAGGCCCGCCATGATGCGCTGCGCCACGTGCTCGGGCATCTCGTGGTTGATGTCGTTGGCCAGCTCGATGAACCGGAACTGTCGGCCGAGACGCCGTTTGACCTGCCAGGACAGGTAGCACGGGTCGATCGGCAGGCAGTGCCCGCCGACACCGGGGCCGGGCCGGAACGGCAGGAACCCGAACGGCTTGGTCTCGGCGGCGTCGATCGCCTGCCAGACGTCGATGTCCAGGTGGTGCGAGAGCATCGTCAGCTCGTTGATCAGCGCGATGTTGACCTGGCGGAACGTGTTCTCGATCAGCTTGGTCAGCTCGGCGACCCTCGTGGAGTCCACCGCGACGGTGCGCTCCACGAGACGCTGGTAGAACCCCTGCACCCGGGCCAGCGACGCCGGGTCGACACCGGACACCACCTTCGGGGTGTTCTCCAGTCGCCAGGTCGGGTTGCCCGGGTCGATCCGCTCCGGGCTGTAGCCGAGGTGGAAGTCGCCGGGGCTGGTCAGCCCGCTGGCCGACTCCAGCAGCGGTCGGAGCAGCTCCTCTGTGGTGCCCGGATAGGTGGTCGACTCCAGGATCACCGTGCAGTCCGGCCGTACGTACGGGCCGATCCCGACGCCTGCCTGCTCGACGAAGCTCAGGTCCGGAGTGCCGTCACGCAGCGGGGTGGGCACGGTGATGACGCAGATGTCGAAACCCTCGGCGTCGGTGTACTCCGTGCTGGGGTGATACCGACCGCTTCCCAGCGCGCGGCCGAGCCGGTCGGTGGGGATGTCCTCCACGAAGGACTCACCGGACGCGAGCCGCTTCACCCGGTCGGCGTCGACGTCGAGGCCGACGACGTCCAAGCCCGCCTCGACGGCGCGCATGGCCAGCGGCAGTCCGACGTACCCCTGGCCGATCACGACCAGCTTCTCAGCGCTCACCCGGGCTCCCACGGCAGATGGTGAAATGACCTGCTGAGAGCCTAGAGGGGTCTTCGGCGGCGTAAGTCCGTTTTGGGGATATCGGTGCTGGTGGGGTGGTGCCGGGTCACTCGCCCGCCGGGTCCTCCGGGCCGGTCGACGTCCCCGTGGTGGGGGCCGGGTCGGTCGGTGGCGGCGGGTTGCTCGGTGGCGGATCGCTCTTCGGCGGGTCGCTGGCCGGCGGCGCGGTGGTGGCGCCGCTCGGCGTCGCCGACGGCGGGCTGGACGACTGGGAGGGCTGCACGCTCGGCGTGGCGGTGGTCGACGCCGACACTGTGGCGTCCGGGCCGGTCGGCCGGTCGGGGCGCTGCGGATCGTCGGTGACCTGCTCGTTCGCTGCGGGCAACTCCGCCTGCTCGGTCGACCCCTGCGTCGCGGAGGTCGTCGGCAGGTTCACGGCCGGCTTGTCGTCCCCGGTGTGGCGCGCCGCACCCAGTGCCGCCCCCAGGCCGATCAGGGCGACAAGCATCGCGGCCGCCGCGCCGACAAGTGGCCCGCGCCGTCGCTGCCGGCCGGCGCCCGCCGGGCTCGCCACCGCCGCGCCGACCGGCACGTCGGTGCGGGTGCCCGGCCCTGCCTCGCGCAGCGGGACCGACTCCGCCATCGCCGTCGGCGGCTCGCCACCGGTGACCGCGGTGCGGGCGGCCTCGGCCATCGCGGAGCCACTGGTGAAGCGATCCAGCGGATCCTTCGCGAGGGCCCGCGACACGAGGGCGCGGACCGCCTCCGGCATGTCGTGCGGCAGCTCCGGCGGCTCGTCGTCCAGGTGCCGGATGGCGACCTGGAGGGGGTTGTCCCCGGTGAACGGTGGACCGCCGGTCAGGCAGCAGTAGGCGACCGCGCCGAGCGCGTAGATGTCGGTGGCGCCGCTTACCGGACGACCCGCGGCCTGCTCGGGCGCCATGTAGAGAGCGGTGCCCGGCACCGCGTTGGTGCTGGTGATGCTTGTCACATTTGTGGAGCGGGCGACGCCGAAGTCGACCAGGACGACAGTGCCGTCCTCCTGGACCAGCAGGTTGCTCGGCTTGACGTCGCGGTGCACGATGCCGCCGCGGTGCGCCGCGCTCAGGGCGTGCGCCGCCTGGGCCACGATCGACATCGTCTCGGCCACGTCGAGCCGGCCCGCCGCCTCGATCCGCTTGGACAGCGGCTCACCCTCGACGAACTCCATGACCAGGTAGTCCGCCCGACCGCCGTCGGGCAGGTCGTCCTCGCCGGAGTCGAACACCTGCACGATGCCGGGATGCCGCAGAGCTGCCATGATCCGTGCCTCGGCCCGGAAGCGGGCGATGAAGTCCGGGTCGGAGACCAGTGCCGGCAGCAGGACCTTTACCGCGACCTGTCGGCCGAGGACCAGGTCCGAGGCACGCCAGACGTCGCCCATGCCGCCGGTGGCGACACGTTCGTCCAGGCGGTACCGCCCGCTGAGCACGACCTCCGATGACAACACAGCCTTACGGTACCCAGAGTGGCGGAGAACGGCGCGCTGCGGTTGATCGGCCACGTGGTCGTACCCTCCGGTCCGTCCGGTCCGACCCTTATGGACGCGGCCTCTCTGTGACGGTCCGACAGCAGCAGGTGACAAAACCCGACACATTCCGGCGTACGCTTTCCGGATCACCGCTGCGGGCCGTGTCCCGGCACGGGGAGCGTCCGGTGTTTCGTACCTGTTACGGCGGCACGCCGCGTGGACGGCTTGATAATTGTCACTCTTCCGTGACGCGATCCCGGCTTGTCGCTCCGATGGCCGCCTCCTACCGTTAGCCCGGCTCGGAGCCGTCCGGCGGGCCGCGCGTCGAGAGCTCTCGTGCCGATGCGGCCACCCAGCCGGCCCGGTAAGCGGGCGCGACAGCGGATTCGGTGGAGGGCGGTGGGGGTGCGGGAGCCGGTGGGGCCGACGGTTCGCGCGCGGACAGCGCCGGCGCGGCGCGTCAGGCCGGGCCGCCGACCCGAGCCATCCGCGAGCCACCGATGACCGGCGAGTTGTCCGACGCGGTCACTGCCGCGCAGGCCGGAGACGAGGACGCCTTCCGTTTCCTCTACCGCAGCCTCCAGCCCGGTCTGCTCCGCTACCTGACCGCGCTGGTCGGCGCGGACGCCGAGGACGTGGCATCGGAGACCTGGTTGCAGATCTCCCGTGACCTGCCCCACTTCACGGGCGGTGAGTTCCGCGCCTGGACGGTCACCATCGCCCGTAATCGGGCCATGGACCATCTGCGCCGCCTGCGTCGACGACCGTCGCTGCCGGTCCCGGTGCAGGCGCTCACCGAGCTGGCCGGCGACGGCGACACCGCCGAGCGGGCCGGCGAGACGATCAGCACCGAAGCGGCCCTGGCGCTGATCGCCACGCTGCCGCCGCGCGAGGCCGAGGCGGTGCTGTTGCGGGCCGTGATCGGGCTGGACGCGGAGTCGGCCGGTCGGGTGTTGGGACGCCGAGCCGGAGCCGTCCGGACCGCCGCCCACCGTGGGCTGCGGCGGCTGGCCACCCTGCTGGACCGGCAGACGGTGACCGAGCCGACCGAGGGCGCTGTCACGACCCGGGCGACAGGCGTACCGGGCCCGGTGGCCGCGCCGACCGCGCGGCCTGCCCCTGCGCCCGGCGCTCAGGGCCCGGTGTCCGCGCGGCCTGCGCCCGGCGCTCAGGGCCCGGTGTCCGCGCCGACCGCGCGGCCTGCGCCTGCGCCCGGCGCTCAGGGCCCGGCGTCCGCGCCGACCGCCCAGGACGCGACCTCGGCGCCGGTCCTTGGCGCCGACGGCGTCGTACCGTCGGTCGGCGCCGAGGTGGTTCCGCCACCTCGCGGGCGGACCGGCCGATCCCGACGGACGTCACACGCCGAGCAGGCGGACGGCTGACGTGAGGGGATTCCGGATGAACCCGTACCGGCCGGACCGCCACGGCGGCCGTGCCGAGACCGAACGGTTGCTCGACGCCACCCGCATCGACGCGGCAGCCGATCCCGAGGCGTCTCTGGGCCCTGACACGTCTCTCGACTCCGAGGCGTCTCTCGGTCTCGACGGCACCCGCAGCGACGCGGCCGTCGACTCCGAGGCGACCCTCGACCTCGACGCGACCGAGCGATCCGGCGGGACCGTCGCCTCGGTGGCGGCGGCCGACCCGCTGGCGGGCCTGCTCGCTGCCGCTGCCGGCCCGGTCCGGCCGGCGGAGCTGGCGGGCGAGGAGGCCGCGTTGGCCGCGTTCCGCGCCGCCCGGGTCGCCGCCCCGGCGCCCTCCGTGGCCCGACGACCACGCCGCCGCCGGCTCACCACGGGCGCGTTGGCCTGGATCGGCGCGCTGGCCGCGACCGCGACCGCGGGTGCCGCGTTCGCCGCGGCCGGCCTGGACCGGGCGCCCGACCCGCTGCCGCCGGCGCCGAGCAGCGCGCCACCGACCGGCAGCGGTCCCGCAGCGACCCCGTCGACCCCATCGGCCCCGTCGGCCCCGCCGACCCGGTCGACGCCGTCCGGGCCGCCGTCCTCGGCCGGCACTCCGTCCGCCGGATCGACCCCGAACGGTCAGCTGCACGGACTGTGTCGGGCCTGGCTGGCCAAGAAGCCCGAGCAGCGGGAGAAGGCGCTGCGGACGCCGGCCTTCCAGCGGCTGGTGACGGCCGCCGGTGGCGTCCCCGCCGTCGAGGCGTACTGCCAGCGGCTGGTGCCCGAGGCCAAGCCGTCGGCTCCGGCGCGACCGTCCCCGTCGGCGGCGCCGTCCGCTCCGGCCCGGCCGTCTCCCCCCGCCGAACCGCCGACGCTGCCCGGATCGGCGCGGGTCACGCCCTCCCACCCGACGGGACCGGCTCGGAACTGAGCGTCCGGCCGGCACGGTTCGTTCTGGCGCGCACTGGGAAATTCGTCTGTTAGACAGGGGTTGGTGGCACGGTCGACGCCGCCGAGAGTGTCGGTGGGTGGGTTTACGGTGGCACAGTGTCCCGGAGCTGGCGCACGACGAAGGAGGCTGCACCGGTGGTGACGTCGCCCGAGCTGGACCGCAGCGCGATCATGCGGGAGTCCGCCGCCGCAGGCCGACATCTCGCCCGCATCTGCTTCAAGACCGGCCCCCCGACATACACCGGCGTCGAACTGGAATGGACCGTGCACGACGCCGCCGACCCTGCCCGACCTGTCGATCCGGTGCGGCTGCGGGCGGCGCTGGGGCGTCACAGCCCCGTCACGCTGGACGCCACGAGTCCCGCCGAGCCGCTGCGGCACGGCGGCACGGTGACAGTCGAACCGGGCGGCCAGTTGGAGATCTCCACCCCGCCGCGCTCCTCGACCGGCTCCCTGATCCAGGCCACCGAGGCCGACATCGCCCAGGTCACCGGCCTACTGGCCGCCGCCGGGTTGACCCTCGGTCGCAGCGGCATCGATCCACACCGTCGGCCCCGCCCGGTGGTGGACACCCCCCGTTACCGCGCCATGCGTCGCGCCTTCGACAGGCGCGGTCCGGCCGGCCGGACGATGATGTACAGCACCGCCGGTCTGCAGGTCTGCCTCGACATCGGCGAGCCCGACCAGTTGGCGGCGCGTTGGGCAGCGGCCCACGCGGTCGGGCCGCCGTTGCTCGCGGCGTTCGCCTCGGCCAGCCGGCACGCCGGGCGGCGCACTGGTTGGGCGTCCGCGCGGATGGCCGCCTGGTTGGCCATCGACCCGGCCCGCACCCGCCCGGTGTGGGTGCCCGGCAACGCCGACGAGGACCCCACGGCCACCTGGATCCGGTATGTGCTCGCCGCGCCGCTGCTCTGCCTGCGTCGACGCGGTCCGGACTGGGCTCCGCCGCCGGGTGTCACCTTCGCCGACTGGCTCGACGGCGCGCTGCCCCGCCCGCCCACCACCGATGATCTCGACTACCACGTCAGCACCCTCTTTCCACCCGTGCGCCCGCGCGGTTACCTGGAGCTGCGCTATCTGGATGCTCAGCCCGACCGGGACTGGCGTCTCCCGCTGGCGGTGCTGAGCGCGCTGTTCGTCGACGCGGGCACCGTGCGGGCGGCGTACGCGATCGCCGCGCCGGTGGCGCACCGCTGGTCGGCTGCCGCCCGGCACGGCCTGTCCGACCCGCCGCTGGCCGCCGCCGCGGCCGCGCTGCTCGACCTGGCCCTGGCGGCGCTGCCCCGGCTGGAACTGCCGGCCGACACCCACGACGAGGTCCAACGAGGCGTACGACGGCGGCTGGCCGCCGCACAGAGGGGAGACCGGTGAGCGCGAGGAGTGAGCCGGGGTTGCGAGCCCCGCAGTCGCGAGCGGAAAGCGGTCGGGTGAGCGCGAGGAGTGAGCCGGGGTTGCGAGCCCCGCAGTCGCGAGCGGAGGGGAAAGCGGTGAAGGGCGAGACGGTGAGCGTACGCACGACGGAACATCCCGACGGGGAGGGTTTGCGGGGTCGGATCGCGGAGGAGTTGGCACGCGCACGGTCCCGCACGGCCCTGCTGACCGAGGCGGTCGACGACGACGACCTGATGCGCCAGCACTCTCCGTTGATGTCGCCGTTGGTCTGGGATCTGGCACACGTCGGTAACCAGGAGGAGCTCTGGCTGGTCCGCGATGTGGGTGGCCGCGAGCCGGTCCGCTGTGACATCGACGAGCTGTACGACGCGTTCAAGCAGCCCCGCCGGGACCGCCCCGCGCTGCCGCTGCTGCCACCGGCGGAAGCGCGCGCCTATCTGGGTACGGTCCGCGACAAGGTGCACGACCTGCTCGACGCCGTGAGCTTCACCGATCGGCCGCTGGTCGCCGACGGGTTCGCCTTCGGCATGATCGTCCAGCACGAGCAGCAGCACGACGAGACGATGCTCGCGACCCACCAACTGCGTGCGGGGGCGGCGGTCCTGCACGCCCCGCCACCGCCCGAGCCGACCGCCCGGGTCGGCGGCGAGGTGCTGGTGCCGGCGGGCGAGTTCACGATGGGCACCGACACCGATCCGTGGGCGCTGGACAACGAACGTCCCGCGCATCGCGTCGATCTGCCCGCGTACGTCATCGATGCCACACCTGTCACCAACGGCGAGTACGAGGCGTTCATCGCCGACGGCGGCTACGCCGATCCGCGCTGGTGGAGCGCGGCGGGCTGGGAGCACCGGGTTTCCGAGCAGCTCGTCGCGCCGATGCATTGGCGCCGTGACGGCGACGGCTGGGCGTACCGGCGGTTCGGCCGGTGGGATCCGGTGCGCGCCGACGAGCCGGTGGTGCACGTGTGCTTCCACGAGGCCCAGGCGTACGCCGCGTGGGCCGGCAAGCGTCTGCCGACCGAGGCGGAGTGGGAGAAGGCCGCCCGGTGGGATCCGGCGACGGGTCGGTCGCGCCGTTACCCGTGGGGTGACGGTGACCCGACCGAGGCGCACGCCAACCTCGACCAGCGTCACCTGCGCCCGGCTCCGGTGGGCGCATACCCGGCCGGCGCGTCGCCGCTGGGGGTGCACCAGCTCATCGGGGACGTCTGGGAGTGGACGTCGACCACGTTCCGCGGGCATCCGGGCTTCACCGCGTTTCCGTACCGCGAATACTCGGAGGTCTTCTTCGGCGACGACTACCGGGTGCTGCGCGGCGGCTCGTTCGGCACGGACCGGTCGGCGTGCCGGGGGACGTTCCGCAACTGGGACTATCCGATCCGGCGGCAGATCTTCAGCGGCTTCCGTTGCGCCCGCGACGCCCGCCCGGACGAGTCGCAGCGGTGACGCCCCACCGGGCCGGAGCGCTGGCGGCCGGGTTGCGCTGATGTGTCGTCACCTGGCCTATCTGGGGCCGCCGGTCACGCTTGCCGAGCTTCTGTTCGAGCCGGCGCACGCGCTCGTACGCCAGTCCTGGGCGCCACGCGACATGCGCGGCGGCGGCACGATCAACGCCGACGGGTTCGGCGTCGGCTGGTATCCGGACGACGGCGATCCGGTGCGGTACCGGCGTGCCCAGCCGATCTGGAGCGACCCGACGATCGCCGAGTTGGCGGCGGTGACCCGCGCCGGAGCGGTGCTGGCCGCGGTCCGCTCGGCGACCGTCGGGATGGCGGTGCTCGACGGCGCCGCCGCGCCGTTCGCCGAGGGGCGGTGGTTGTTCAGCCACAACGGGGTGGTCCGGGGTTGGCCGGACGCGGTGGTGCCGCTCGCCGCCGGCCTGCCGGTGCGTGACCTGCTGACGCTTGACGCGGCCACCGACTCGGCGCTGCTGTGGGCGCTGGTGCGGCACCGGCTGCGCGCCGGCGACGACCCGGCGGAGGCGGTGGCCGCGACGGTGGCCGAGGTCGCCGTGGCAGCCCCGGGGTCGCGGCTGAACGTGCTGCTCACCGACGGGCGGCGGGTGGTGGCCACCACGTCCGGCCATGCGCTGTCGGTGCGCGCGGCGGCGGGCTCGGTGCTGGTGGCGTCCGAGCCACACGACGACGACCCCGGATGGCGGCCGGTGCCGGAGGGGCACCTGGTCACGGCCACGGTGGACGAGGTGCGGATGTGTCCGCTGCCGACCGCGTGAGTCGCGCCGGTCGGCAACGCGAGGTGTGTGACGGAGCAGAGAGGCAGGACCGATGACCGCGGACCCGTTGGAGATCTACCTTGAGCCGCAGGACCTGGAGCGTGCTCTGCGCCAGGACGTCCGGGCCGGGTTGACCGCCGAGGCGAAGTGGCTGCCGCCGAAGTGGTTCTACGACTCGCGGGGCAGTGAGCTGTTCGAGGAGATCACCCGGCTGCCCGAGTACTACCCGACCCGGGCGGAGCGGGCGGTGCTGGCCGAGCACGCACCCGACATCGCGGCGCTGACGGGCGTCAAGACCCTGATCGAGCTGGGCTCCGGCTCGTCGGAGAAGACCCGGCTGCTGCTGGACGCGTTCACCCGCCAGGGCGGCCTGGGCACGTTCGTCCCGTTGGACGTGTCGGTCAGTGCCCTGCTGGGGTCGACAGCGCAGATCGCCGTCGACTATCCGGGGCTGCGGGTTCGGGGCATCGTGGGGGACTTCACCCGCCACCTCGACCGGCTACCCACAGGTGGTGGGCGGTTGGTGGTGTTCCTGGGTGGCACGATCGGCAACCTGTTGCCGGCCGAGCGGGCCGACTTCCTGGCGGCGATGCGCGCCGCGCTGGAGGTGGGTGACTGGCTGCTGCTCGGCACCGACCTGGTGAAGGACCCGTCGGTGATCGTGCCCGCGTACGACGACTCGGCGGGGGTCACGGCGGAGTTCAACCGCAACGTGCTGTACGTGATCAACCGGGAGTTGGGCGCCGACTTCGACCCGGAGGCGTTCGCGCACGTCGCTCACTGGGACCCGGCCCACGAGTGGATCGAGATGCGGCTGCGGGCGACGCGGCCGATGCGGGTCCGGGTGCTGGACCTGACGGTCCAGTTCGCGGCGGGGGAGGAGCTGCGGACGGAGGTGTCGGCGAAGTTCCGCCCGGAGGGGGTCGCCGCCGAGCTGCACGACGCGGGTTTCGCGGCGGCACACTTCTGGACCGACCCGGACGGGCTCTTCGGGGTGACGTTGGCGCAGGCACGGTGAGGCTGTTCACCCACGACGCCCGGCCCGTTTGGTGATCCGTTAGGCTGGTCGCGCGAAGGGGAGTAGCCCCCAATGTCGTGGTCGACATACTGGTGCGTTCCGCACCCGGCCACGCGGCCCCGGTCTCCGGGGCGGGCGAGACCTTCGACTCAGGCTGTTGCAGCCGGGTCGAGGGCGCCCCGTACCTCCTCCCGGCGTGAACGGGAAGGATGTCATGGAGGGATTCCTCGCCGCGCTGGTCGTCAGCTTCGGTGTCATTTTCGTGGCCGAGCTGGGAGACAAGTCCCAGTTGATGGCGCTGACGTTCGCCACGCGGTTCAAACCGGTTCCGGTGCTGATCGGCATCACCGTCGCCACGGCGGTGGTGCACCTGGCGTCGGTCGCCATCGGTTCGGGTCTCGGCGCCGTGCTGCCCACCGAGTGGATCTCGCTGGTGGCCGGTGTGGCGTTCCTCGGCTTCGGCGCGTGGACGCTGCGCGGTGACACGCTCACCGAGGAGGAGAAGCGCAAGGCCGAGAGGACCAGCAAGAGAGCGATCGTGGCGGTGTCGGTGGCGTTCTTCCTGGCCGAGCTGGGCGACAAGACGATGCTCGCGACGATCACCCTGGCCACCAAGTACGGCTGGTTCGGCACCTGGCTCGGCTCCACGGTCGGCATGGTGGCCGCGGACGCGCTGGCCATCCTGGTCGGCCGGATGCTCGGCCGCCGCCTGCCGGAGAAGACCATCAAGTACGGCGCCGCGGTGCTCTTCGCCATCAGTGGCCTCTGGCTGATCCTGGAGGCGGTCAACGAGCTGACCTGAGCGCCGACTAGCTGCCCCGTTGGCGGGTAACGCCTGCGGGTGGAGCCGGCGGAGCTGCTGCGCCACGGCGATGAGGTGCTTGTCGCCGTGGTGGAGGTGGCCGGCGCTCTGGTGATCTTCGTGGGCGCCCTGTGGGCGGCGGTGCGGTTCGCGGTCGAAGGGCTGCGGCACCGTACCGCCGCCGTCTTCACTCCGATCCGGCTGTCCCTGGGCCGGTTTCTGACGCTCGGTCTGGAGTTCCAACTGGCGGCCGACGTCCTACGGACCGCCGTGTCGCCGTCGTTCACCCAGATCGGCCAGCTGGCGGCGATCGCCACCATCCGGACGGCGCTGAACTACTTCCTGGGTCGAGAGATCCGGCAGGAGCAGCGGCAGGTCAGCGACGGGCAGCAGCGGTCATGATCGGCGCGCTGGTCGAGGTGGTGACCGCGCTGGCCCTGATCGCCGGTGTGGTCACGGCGCTGTGCACCGGTGCCCTTCGGGTCGCGGTCCGGGTGCTGTTGGACCTGCTGACGGCGGCCGGTCTGCTCCGTCTCGCCGGCGATCCGCAGTGGGGTGGACTGGCCGTCGCGGCGGCGATCGTCGCGCTACGCCAACTGCTCGCGGCGGCGTTGAGTTTCACGCCGCCATGGTCGCGCCCGACAATCCCCGCCACGCTGCGCGGACGACGACCACCACTTAGCGTGGGCGGTAGCAGCGAAACAGGGAAAAGCGGGAGGATAACCACATGAGCCGGCACGACGAACCGAACGAGTACGGCTACGCCGGCGGCGCCACCGCTCCCGAGCCCCAGCCCGGCGGCAAGCCCGACGAGCAGGATCTCGCGGAGGAGGTGGCGGTGCCCGGCGACGATCTCACCGCGCCGACGACCGACGCGCTGGCCGACGAGACCGAGGAGCGCCGGCCCAACGAGCGCCGCTGACGCGTTCCACATTCCGGCGGTCGCCCCGTGCGGGCGACCGCCGGCGCCCTTGCGGTCACGGCCGACGAGTTTCCGTCCGCGACCGCCACTTTCTGCCGGCCGGCGCCAGGTGTGGTTTGACCACCGCGAGCACGGCCGGCGCCCGGTGACCGTCGGTCCCGTCCCTGGGGGCCGACGCGGTCGTCAGCCACATACCGCGGAGTCACATTCATACCTCTGAGGTGCGTGGCTCACCAGCACACCGACACGGCGGGCAGCCACGGCGGATGGCCAGCGCAGGTCGTCGACCACGAACTCGCGCATGAGGCCAGCTCCGCCCTGAGGAAGGCCCGTCGGCGGCCCGGGTGCCCGGCGTAGGCCGAGGTGCCAGCGATTGGCCGTGGACTTTTCCCGGATGTCGCCGCTGCCGAATGGCCCTTTGTCGGGTTGGTCATGCGGGCGCACTTGTTCGCCCCCGAAACTACGTAACTCCGGACATAAGCCGTATGAGCGGCTTTAATGGTTTCACGAGTTGGCAGACGACCTTGGGGGTTTTCGTGAAGTTCTTTGGCGTAACCGGACCCGCACGGAGGCACTCCTGATGGACCTGCTCCGCCAATTGCGCCACGTGCGTCGGCACTGGTGGGTCGTGCTGGTCACGGTCATGGTGACCCTGGGCGTCTCGGCGTTCCTGACCGTGCGGGCCCAGCCCCGGTACGTCGCCTCGGTGACCTTCTTCGTCACCACCCCCAACCAGGGCGTCACCGACGCCTACCAGGGTGGACTGTTCCTTCAGCAGCGTGTCAAGTCGTACGCCGACCTGCTCAGCAGCGACCGTCTCGCGCAGAGCGTGGTGGCCGAGACCCCGGTCGGGCTCACCGCCGACGAGGTCCAGCATCGGGTGACCACCTCCACCGAGACGGGCACCGTCCTGCTGCGCGCCTCCGTCACCGACACCGACCAGGCCCGGGCACTGCGGGTGACCGAAACCCTCGCCACGAAGTTCGTCGAGCTCGTCCAGAAGGTCGAGACGCCGCCCGAGGGCAAGGCACCGATCAAGATCGAAGTGGTAAGCGGCCCACGGGTCAGCACCAGCCCCGTCTCACCGCGACCGATGCGCAACCTCACCCTCGGCGGTCTGGTCGGTCTGGTGCTCGGCGTCGGCCTGGCGATCCTGCGCGGCGTCGCCGACATCCGCCTGCGGGACGCCGCCGGCCTGCAACGCGCCACCGGCAGCCCGCTGCTCGGTGACATTCCCTTCGAGAGCAGCGCCCGCACCTCGCCGCTGATCATCGGTGAGGCCGCGAGTTCGGCCCGTGCCGAGGCGATCCGCAAGCTGCGGACCAACCTGCGCTTCGTGGACGTACACGAGCCGGCCCGCGTCATCGCCGTGACCAGCGCCCTGCAGGGCGAGGGCAAGACGACGCTCTCCTGCAACCTGGCCATCGCACTGGCCGAGGCGGGTTGGCGGGTGCTGCTTGTCGACGCGGACCTGCGCCGCCCGAAGGTCGACGAGTACCTGGGCCTGGACGCGGGCGTCGGTCTCACCGACGTGCTGGTCGGCGACGTTCAGGTCGGTGACGTGGTGCAGCGGTGGGGCGACAAGTCCCTGCTGGTGCTGCCCAGCGGCTCCGCGCCACCGAACCCGAGCGAACTGCTCGGCTCCAAGGCGATGGCGGATCTGCTGCTCGCGCTGCGGGAGTCCGCGGACATCGTGATCATCGACACCGCGCCGCTGCTCGCGGTGACCGACGGTGTCGTGGTGGCCGTGCAGGCCGACGGGGCGCTGCTGGTGACGCAGCAGGGCCGTACGTCTCGAGCCCAGGTGGCCGCTGCCGCCCGCTCGCTGCACTCGGTCTCGGTGCGGTTGCTCGGCTGTGTGCTGAACATGGCCAAGGTGGCCAAGGCCGAGGCGTACCAGTACGAGGCCTACCGGGTGGTCGCCTCGCAGGCCACGCCGTCGGTGCCGACCGACCGGGCCACCGCCGCCCGACACAGCGAGGGCGCCGGGGTCAACGGCGTCAGCGACCGCACCCAGGAACTCACCCGGTTGCCCCGATGAGCGCGGCGAGGGGTCGTAGCGAGCGTTCGATCTCCTCAGCGCAACGTCGGAAATCGGCGGCGGTCCCGCCGATCGGGTCCCGCAGGTCGTCCGCGTCCGGGGCGGCGGGTTGCAACCGCCCCCGGGCGTGGGCGGCGGCGGCGATGGCGGCGGCCAGCGGGTCGTCGCGCGACCCGTCGGGCAGCTCGGCCGCCGCCGCCAGCCGGCCGAACTGGCGCAGGGTGAACGTCCGGTGCAGCGCGCCGGGCGCCAGCGCGGTGCAGACCGAACGCTGCCGCCGCGTCGCGGTCAGCACGAGCGCCGCGTCCGCCAGATATTCGGGACGCAGCGTCCGGCTGGCGAACGCCGCCGGGTCGCCGCCGCCCTCGGCAGCGATCTGCGCGGCGTACGGGTGCATGGCCATCCCGTCCATCGCGTCGGTGCCGGCGCTGGACACCAGCACGGGCCGGTCGGCCAGCAGCCTGCGGGCCAGGTACTCGGCCATGGGTGAGCGGCACAGGTTGGCGTGGCAGACGAACAACACGCGGTCGGCCATCGGAAGCCCTCTCGTGGGTGCGGACAGGGGTCGCCACACCGCGAGGGCGGTGCGTCGACGCCGCAGGCCGCGCGGGGAGGGGTTGTCGGCATCGTACGCGGGCGCCACGCCCGCCGACCGCGGTGCCGCGCCGGCCGAGGCCGATACGTACTCGTCGGCGGTGTCCCGGTGAAGATCGGCATCCTGTCGTACCACTTCCCGCCCGAGCCCGCCTTCATCCCGGGCAGCCTCGCCGAGGAGTTGGCCGCGCGTGGACACGAGGTCCGCGTGCTCACCGGTTTCCCGGACTACCCCGGCGGCCACGTCTATCCGGGGTGGCGGCAGCGCTGGCACCACGAGACGCACAGTCAACGGCTGGCGGTCCGGCGGGTGCCGCGCTTCTCCGGCGGAGCCGCGTCCACCGGCGCGCGGATGGCCAGCTATCTGTCGTTCGCCGGCAGCGCGTCGCTGGCGGCGCGTCGGTTCCTCGGGGACGTGGACGCGCTCTACGTCTTCCAGCTGCCGGCCACCACGTTCGCCACCGCCGCGGTGTTCCGGCTGCTTCCGAAGGTGCCGGCCGTGCTGCACGTACAGGATGTGTGGGCACGCGACGGCGTGGACGCGGCGGGCGAAGGCCGCTGGTCGGCGCGGATGGGCGCCGCGATGACCCGCATCTACCGGACCGCCGCTCGGGTCGCGGTGGCCGCGCCGTCGATGCGGGATCTCGTGGTCGCCGCCGGGGCGGATCCGTCCCGGGTCCAGCTCGTGTTGAACTGG
Source organism: Micromonospora sp. NPDC049274 (assembly GCF_040678875.1). NCBI lineage: Bacteria > Bacillati > Actinomycetota > Actinomycetes > Micromonosporales > Micromonosporaceae > Micromonospora > Micromonospora sp. NPDC049274. The sequence continues at coordinate 3,860 of NZ_JBFAQS010000018.1, read as the reverse complement.
ACCGACGAGCGCATCTTCTACCCGGCGACGCCCGGCGCGGCGGCCCGGCAGATGGTCCGCCGGGACCGTCGGTGCGTGGTCATGCACGCCGGGACCATCGGCGCGCGCCAGGGGCTGGAGACGGCGGTACGGGCCGCCGCCGCGCTGGACCGCACCATGGACCTGGTCCTGGTCGGGTCGGGCGCGGACGAGCGGCGGGTGCGAGGGCTCGCCGCCGACCTGAAGGCGGAGAACGTGCGCTTCCTGGAGCGGCGGTCACCAGTCGACATGCCCGAGCTGTACGCCGCCGCCGACTACCAGCTGATCATGCTGCGCGACCTGCCGGAACTTCGCGGCATGGTGCCCGGCAAGCTCCAGGCCGCGCTCTCCTGCGCCGCGCCAGTGGTGGCGTCGGCCGGTGGGGACACCGCTGAGCTGGTCGAACGCGCCCGTGCCGGGTTGTCCTGCCCGCCGGAGGACTGGGCCGCGCTGGCCGACCGGTTCTGGTTGGCCGCCACCATCCCGCCGCCAGCGCGTACCGAGATGGGCCGCCGGGGTCGGCAGACGTACCTGCGGGAGATGTCGCTGACGGCCGGCGTGGACCGGATCGAACGGTTGCTGCACGAGGCCGCCGGCCGGAATCCGCAGGCGGTGGGGGAGCCGCGAGGAAACCTCGCGTAAGGGACGAGAAACGCTATAACGGTACGAGAGTCCCTGAAACGTGCTAAGAACATCAGGGAATCCGACCTACTGTCCGGTTCCGGTTAACGGGAGTGTGGGTGTGACGGAGAGCGAACGGCCGCGTCGACGGCGAAGCCGATCCCGGCGTCGTCGGCGGGCTCGACTGCGACGGGCGCTGCTCGGTGCCCTGGTCGTCGGATCGCTGTTGCTGGCCGCTGGGGGATGGGTCGGTTTCCGCGGTTGGCAGGCGCGTGCCCACCTGCTCAACGCCGCCGGTCTGGCCCGGGAGCTGAGCGCGCAGGTGGTCGGCGGGGACACCGATCGGGCCCTGCGGACCCTGTCCGCCCTGCAGGAGCAGTCCGGCGCCGCCCGGGCCGCCACCTCCGACCCGAGCTGGAAGCTCGGTCGGCGTACGCCGTTCGCCGGCGACGACCTCGACGCGGTCCGGCAGATCGCCGTCGCCATCGACGACCTGGCCCGGCGGGCGTTTCCGTCCCTGCTGCGGACGGACCTGACCAGCCTGGTGCCGGCCGAGGGCCGGTTGGACCTGGCCCGGCTCACGTCGGTCTCCGCCGAGCTGACCCGCGTGAACGACGCGGTGCAGGGCACCCGTCGTGACCTGGGTGCCGTACCTGTCGACCGACTGGTCAGCCAGGTCCGCCAGGCGTTGACCGACCTGCGCGGTGAGATCGACCGACTGGCCGGCCTCACCGCCGCGGCCGACCAGGGCGCGCGACTGCTGCCGCCCCTGCTCGGTGCGAGTGGCGCGCGGCGCTACCTGCTCGTCTCGCAGAACCTGGCCGAGCTGCGCGCCACCGGCGGCATGTTCGGCGCGTACGCGATGATCGAGGCCGAGAACGGTCGCGTCCGGATGGGCCAGCAGGGCAGCAGCGCCTCCCTCGGCCGGTTCACGCCGGCGCTGAAGCTGCCCGCCGAGACGCGGGCGGTCTGGACCGACCTGCCGGGCATCTATCCCGCCGACGTCAACCTCACTCCGCACTTCCCGACCGCTGCCGCTCTGTACCGGGAGATGTTCCGGCGCAAGACCGGGACGACTGTCGACGGCGTGCTCGCCGTCGACCCGGTGGTGCTGTCCTACCTGCTCAAGGCGACCGGCCCGGTGCTGGTGCCCGGTGGTGTGCCGCTGGCCAGCGAGAAGGTCGTGCAGACCCTGCTCAACGAGAGCTACCAGCGGCTGGACACCGCGCAGCAGGACGAGTACTTCGCGTCCTCGGCCGCTGCGGTGTTCGACGCCTTCTTCAAGAAGAATGTCAACCCGAGGGTGTTGTTGTCCGCATTTGACCGTGCTATCACTGAACGCCGGATATTGTTCTGGAGTGCCCGACCGGGAGAACAGCGGACATTCGGTGACAGCCGGATGGCCGGGACGCTCCCGGAGCATGACACCGTGCCGACGGTCGGCGTGTTCCTCAACGACGGCAGCGGCGCGAAGCTCGGCTACTACCTGCGGCCGACGGCGAGCCTCACGGTCGGCGAGTGCCGACCCGACGGCCGCCGCGAGCTCCGGCTGCGGGTGACCCTGCGCTCGACGGCGCCGAAGTCAGGACTCAGCAAGTCGGTCCTCGGCCTCGGCCTGGCCGGTGATCCGTACACCGTTCGCACCTTGGTGTCGATCTTCAGTCCGGCTGGCGGCTCGGTCCTCGAGGCCCGGCTCGACGGGGCCGAGACGGCACTTGGCAGCGGCACCGAACGCCGCCGCCAGGTGGCAACTGCCAACGTCGACATCGGCCCCGGCGCCGAGCGGGCGCTGGAGGTCACCGTCCTGACGGCCAAGACCGGCGTCGGGCAGGCCGAGCTGTGGCTGACCCCCACCGCCAGCCCGTGGACCACCCAAGTTCATTCCGCACCAAGCTGTGACCAGTAGGAGGGAACCAATCATGCGGCTATCCCGCATCATCATGGCGCTCACGGTCGGCCTGGCCGTGGTGGCCGTGCCGACGGCAGCGGGGGCGGCACAGCCGCAGCCGGCGCCCAGCGCGACCACCGACCCGCCCCAGCCGCCGCCGTACCCGCCGACCGCCGCGTCCCTGACGGTCAACCGGCCGACGATCTTCCTGGGCGAGACGGTCGTCCTGACGGGGACCGGCTTCGGCCCCAACGAGACCGTCGACATCGCGGTGACCGTGGCTCCGCTCGCCGCTCCGGCAGCCGGTCAGGCACCGGCGCGTCGCAGCGACGGCACCACCGTGGCCATGGCGCCGGTAGCGTTCCAGGCGAGCGCGCCGCTCACCTTCACGGCGACCACCGACGCGCAGGGGCGCTTCACCAAGAGCTACAAGCCGTCGGTGACCGGTCAGCTGACCTTCACCGCCACGGGCCGGGAATCCGGGCGGACCGCCAGCACCGAGCTGCGGGTGCTGCACAGGAAGCAGCCGCTGCCCGTCACCGGTGACAGCATCGGTACGCCCATCAAGCTCGGCGGCGGCCTCGTCGGCGCCGGCGCGATCATGCTGCTGCTGACCCTGGCCTGGCGTCGCCGCCAGCGCTTCGGCGGGGCCGCGCACTAACCGGCACCACCCCCGGGCAATGCCCGGACGCACCTCAAGCTGGCGCCCGTCGGATCTTCCGACGGGCGCCAGCTCCACGTCACCCCTCCTCACCACGCCCCGTCGGCCCCGTCCAGGGGGTGATCGACTCGCGTTCCTGGAAAACGGGCCATCTGTACGCCCGGGACACCCCGGCATCCAGGAACCCGAGTCGATCAACGCGGTGCGGCCTCCTCCTTCGAGGCGCTCGGGGAGACTCTCGCCCGGATCGATGTGGGGGTGTCCCGCTGGGCCGGTTGGCCCGATATCGCCGGCCTGGAGTCGATCATCCCTTTGGCGACCGGGTGCCGGACGGGTCAAGCGCGGTTGGCGCGGAATGCCCGATTCTGGGGGTTGTCGGGGTGTGACCGGCGGCATTCGTGGGCTGGAATCGTGGCCAGCCGGGGGTCGTTACACACCCTGACGATCGCAGGACCACGGCCAGCCCCGCCCCGTCGTGGGGGTGGGAATGGCCGGCCCGGTCGGGTCGTTGCAGATCCCCGAACGACCGCAGGCCCGCCGAGCGCTCCGGCTAGATCCGGCATCCGCCGGCGGGCCGGCCCCGGGAATCACCCCGGCCCGACGGTCGTTACACACGGTCCCGGCGCCACGAGCCCCCGCTCGCAGGCCGCCACCCCCGGTGCCGCAAGCCCC
>NZ_JBFAQS010000017.1:110515-160018 GCF_040678875.1 Micromonospora sp. NPDC049274 | reverse complement strand
CAACGACCGCCCCCGTATGACCCTGGGCTGGGCCACCCCAGGTGAGAAGATGACCCAGCTCCTGAGTGTTGCAACCACCAGTTGAGCCCGCCGAGCTGACGGGAACTGTCCAAGATCTGGGCGCTGGACGGGGCAGCGTGGACTGACACCGCCCTGGGGCGCTCGTCACCGGTGACGGAGGGGCGTGCCGGCCGCTGAGCGGGCGACGTAGGCTCGGGACGTGACGGTGAGCCGGGAGATCGACGACATCCTGCAGCGTGGCGCGGACGGCGGGCGGATCACGCCCGAGGAGGCGCTGCTGCTCTACACCGAGGCGCCCTTCCACGCGCTGGGCGAGGCGGCGGACGCGGTGCGCCGGCGGCGCTACCCGGACAACATCGTCACCTACCTGATCGATCGCAACATCAACTACACGAACGTCTGCGTGACGGCGTGCAAGTTCTGCGCGTTCTACCGGGCGCCGAAGCATGCCGAGGGGTGGACCCACCCGACCGAGGAGATCCTGCGCCGGTGCGGCGAGGCGGTCGAGCTGGGCGCGACCCAGGTGATGCTCCAGGGCGGCCACCACCCGGACTACGGCGTCGAGTACTACGAGGAGCTGTTCTCCTCGGTCAAGCAGGCGTACCCGCAGCTGGTCATCCACTCGATCGGGCCGAGCGAGATCCTGCACATGGCCAAGGTCTCCGGCGTGAGCCTGGACGAGGCCATCGCCCGGATCAAGGCCGCCGGCCTGGACTCGATCGCCGGCGCCGGCGCGGAGATGCTGCCCGAGCGCCCCCGCAAGGCCATCGCCCCGCTCAAGGAGTCGGGGGAACGCTGGCTGGAGGTCATGGAGCTGGCCCACCGGCAGGGCGTCGAGTCGACCGCGACAATGATGATGGGCACGGGTGAGACGCACGCCGAGCGGATCGAGCACCTGCGCATGATCCGCGACGTGCAGGACCGCACCCGTGGTTTCCGGTCGTTCATCCCGTGGACGTACCAGCCGGAGAACAACCACCTCAAGGGCCGTACCCAGGCGACCACGCTCGAATACCTGCGCCTGGTCGCGGTGGCCCGGCTCTTCTTCGAGACCGTGCCGCACCTGCAGGCGTCCTGGCTGACCACCGGCAAGGACGTCGGGCAGTTGTCGCTGCACATGGGCGTGGACGACCTCGGCTCGATCATGCTGGAGGAGAACGTCATCTCCTCGGCCGGCGCCCGGCACCGCTCCAACCTGCACGAGCTGATCGGCATGATCCGCTCCGCGGACCGGATCCCGGCCCAGCGGGACACCCTCTACAACCGGCTCGCGGTGCACCACACGCCGGCCGACGATCCGACCGACGAGCGGGTGGTGTCGCACTTCTCCTCGATCGCGCTTCCCGGCGGCGGCGCCGGGAAGTCACTGCCACTGGTCGACGCCCGTTGACCGCCGGGCGGCCGCTGGCTGCCCGGTGTGAACGTCCGTTACACGGTGGGTGACGCTCGTCGTAGCCCGCCGACTCGTCCGAACGCTGACCGTCGTTGCCCGGACAGGCGGACTCTGCGGCACGGTTGTCGGAGCGTCACGCGAGTCATCAACGACAATCAGTGTCAATGCGGACAAGTCTGGGACGATCCCGACCCCGCAGCCCGGCCTGGCCGTTTGTGGGGGATAGCGCGGGTGATCGGCAGCCGATAACCTCCGCGGGTCCATCCATGAGCCAGGCACACGGGGGCACCTCAGATGAACGTACGCAGCCGGGTTTCTGCCCGGATCGGGGCGGCGGCGCTGCTCGCGGCCGGGGCGGTCGGGCTGGCCGGGGCGCCGGCCCAGGCCGCCGACACCAAGGCCGACCTGGAGATCTCGGTCGCCGGCACCAGGCTGGCCGAGGGTACCAAGGGCAAGATCGGCTTCATGAAGGTCAAGAACAACGGTCCGGGTACGCCGAGCGCCCTCACCGTCGGCGTCGACCTGTCCGGCATGCACGACGAGCGGATCATCTCCCTCCCGCTCGGGGAGAACTGCAAGGGCGGCCCGGGCTCGACCATCGAGTGCACCGTGCCCGCGGCGCAGATCCCGGGGCCGGGTGAGACGCTGGAATTCCCGATCTTCACGGCGAAGGCAGCCGTCGGCTACGACGGTGGCGACACGCAGGTCGGGTTCTTCCTCCGGTCGGCGGACGACACCACCCCGGACAACAACATCAAGCAGGTGAAGCTGGAGTTCGACGGCGAGCCGGGCGTCGACCTGGGTGTGGTCGCGCCGGACGTGAAGACCAGGCTCAGCCTCGAGGGCGGTGTGGTGTCGGAGCAGTCCCCGCTGTACCCGGGTGACCAGGCCGTCTTCGTCGGCGAGATCGTCAACCAGGGCGACACCATCGCCAAGGGCGTGGAGTTCACCGTCCAGCTGCCGAAGGGCGCCACCTTCAGCGAGCAGTACGACGGCTGCGAGTACTCCACTGACCTGCGCACCGCGACCTGCACCGACGAGGCCGACCTCATCGGTGCCGACCTGGGGCTGCTGATCACCTTCCCGATCAAGGTGGCGCCCGGCGTCAAGGCGCCGGTCGCTCTGCCGAACGGCTCGCTGGTCGCCGACGCCCTCGGCGTCGCGCCGGCCGGCACCCCGTTGCCCGGGGCGGGCCGCAAGGCGGGGATCGAGAACGTCCGGATGCTGGCCAAGGGTGAGCGCGTCACCGACGTGGACCCGACGGACAACAGGGACGATTTCGCGGTCATCGTCGCGGCCAAGGGCGGCTCTGGCGGTGGCACCGGCGGCGACGACGGCGGTCTGCCGGTGACGGGCGCCAAGGCGGGTCTCATCGGTGGCATCGGCGTGGCCGTGCTGCTCGCGGGTGGTGTGATGTTCCTGGTCGCCCGGCGGCGTCGGGTGGTCCTCGTGGCGCCGGCCGACGAGCGGCCGACCGCCTGAGAAAGTCCTCCATCGGCCCAGGCGGGCCGTTCATATAACGCACGGCGGTACGGGCGGGATGGGTGACCATTCCGCCCGTACCGTTTGGCCGGTCCAGTCCGGACGGTTGAAATCCGCCGCCCAGGCTGGCGCGGCAGATTGACCTTCGATAACGTCCGCTCGTTCCGCAACCCGTTCTTTCTTCCCTACCCCCGGGGGACCGATGACAGCGTTCCACCGCTCGGCCCTGGCCCGCGCCGGTGTCGTGGCCCTGCTCGCGGCCGGTGGTCTGGCCACCGTTGCCGCCCCGGCGCAGGCCGTCGACCAGGCCGATCTGGCCCTGGTGCCGATCAGCACCGAACTCGCCAAGGGCGTCAAGGCGGCCAAGGCCAAGCCGTTCAAGTTCCGGGTCGACAACAGCCGGAGCACGGTTGCCGCCACGGGTGTCAGCTACACCGTGAACACCAGCGCGCTGAAGAAGAACAAGGTCGGCGTCGTGGTGCCCGACGGCTGCCAGGTGAAGGGCAAGACGTTCACCTGCCCGCTCGGCGACCTGCCGGCCGGCACCCGCGAGGAGTTCGGCATCCCGCTGTTCTCCACCGGTGGCCGCGGTGACGCCGGCACGCTTGTGGTCAGCATCACCTCGACCGCCTCCGGCTCCACGCCGATCGACACGGTCGAGCACGACATCACCGTTGCCAAGCCCGGCTACGACCTGACCAGTTGGGTGCAGGACGTCCAGGCGAACGTCGTGGTGAACGGCGTCCAGGGCGACGACCCCGACCTGCGCCCGGTGCGGCGGGGCGAGACGGTCCCGTTGGACTGGGCGGTCTACAACGACGGCAGCCGCAAGGCGACGGGCATCTTCTACGGCCTGACCCTGCCGGTGGGCGTCACCTTCGCGCAGAAGCCGGAGGGCTGCCTCGAGCAGGTGTTCCAGGGCAAGCAGCAGCTGTTCTGCGAGGACGCCGGCGCGGTCGTGAAGCCCGGGCAGTACTACACCGCGGACGTCCAGGTGACGGTCGGCGAGGACGTGACCGAGCCGGTGCTGCACGAGGGCGACCTCTTCGCATTCGGGCTGGACGGCGCCGAGGGGCAGCCCGAGGAGGAGCCCGAGGTGGCCAGCTCGGCGCAGCGTAAGGCGTTCACCGAGGTCGACGAGCTGGACAACCACACCACCTTCGAGGCGTTCGTCGACCTGAGCGCGCAGCCGACGGCCACGCCGACCGCGACCCCGACCGCGACTCCGACGCCGGGGGGCACGACGACGCCGGGTGCGACCGCGTCGCCGACCGCCGGTGGCGGTGGCTCCGGTGGCGGTGGGCTGCCGGTGACCGGTGTGCAGGCCGGCCTGATCGGTGGCATCGGTGGTCTGATCCTGCTCGCGGGAGGGGCGCTGCTGGTGCTCTCCCGCCGCCGCAAGGTCGTCCTGGTCGCCCCCGGCGACGAGACCTCGACCGACTGACACCGGCACGATCCGACACCGGCACGACCCGAACAGGCACGACGCGAAGGGCGGGGTGGGCGACCACCTCGCCCTTTCGCGTGTCGAGCGGACCCAGCGGCCGAGGGCTTGAGCGTGGCTGGCAGAGTGGAGCGGGTGAGCCGTACCCCGCAGGGCCAGCGAGCCAGCCTGGACAAGCAGCCGCACGAGGTCGCCGCGATGTTCGACGGCGTGGCGGAGCGTTACGACCTGACCAACACGGTGATCTCCCTGGGGCAGGACCGCTCCTGGCGCCGGGCCACCCGTGCGGCGCTCGGGCTGCGGCCGGGCGAGCGCGTGCTGGACGTGGGCGCGGGCACCGGCGTCTCGACGCGCGAGCTGGCTCAGTCCGGGGCGTACGCGGTGGGCGCCGATCTGTCGCTGGGCATGCTGTACGCCGGCAAGCGGGCACGCCCCGAGGTGCCGCTGCTGGCCGGGGACGCGCTGCGACTGCCGTTCGCCGACGCGAGCTTCGACGCCGTGACCATCTCCTTCGCGCTGCGCAACGTCAACGACACCGACGCGGCCCTGCGCGAGCTGGCCCGGGTCACCCGACCGGGTGGCCGGCTGGTGGTGTGCGAGTTCAGCACCCCGGTCAACCCGGCCTTCCGGACGGTGTACCTGTCGTACCTGATGCGGTCGCTGCCGGTGGTCGCCCGTGCGGTGTCCAGTAACCCCGAGGCGTACGTCTACCTGGCCGAGTCGGTCCGCGCCTGGCCGGACCAGGCCGCCCTGGCCGGGCGGGTCGCCGCGGCCGGTTGGGGTCGGGTGGCGTGGCGCAACCTGACCGGTGGCGTGGTGGCGCTGCACCGGGGGATCCGCCAGTAGCACGGCGCGTTTCGGGAATTTACGGCTTAAGTCCACTTTGCCCCGTACGCTCGTTCGCATGACCGGAGTAGAGCCGGCGGACCCGGTGGCCGCCACCGACGACGACGCGGCCGAACTCATCGCGCAGCTTCGCGCGTTGGCCGGCGCCGATCCGACGGACGTCCGGCAGGTGGTCGCCGAGGTGCTGGCCGCGCTGGACCGGGCGGCCGGCGGCGCGCTGCGGGAGCACCTGCCGGAGGCGATCCGGGTCGACGCGGGGTTGGACGCCTCCCGATCGGCCTGACACCCGCTGCTGTGGACGGTCGCCGGCTGTCACATCGGCGAATTAGGTACCCCTGATCCTGCGCAGGTATGACGCCGGTCATACACTCGTCCCGTCTGGCTTGTGAAGCATTTCACGAGCGTGCGGGAGGAGGCGCGAATGACTGCGGTGGAGCATGACGCCGACGTCATCGTCGTTGGCGCCGGTCCCGGTGGGTCGGCGACTGCGTACCACCTGGCCCGGCACGGCGTACGGGTGCTGGTGTTGGAGAAGACCGAGTTCCCCCGGGAGAAGGTCTGCGGTGACGGGCTGACCCCGCGCGCGGTGCGCCAGCTCATCCGGATGGGCGTGGACACCTCGCCCGAGGCCGGTTGGCTGCACAACAAGGGCCTGCGGGTGATCGGCGGCGGCGTACGCCTGGAACTGGACTGGCCCGAGCTGGCCAGCTTCCCCAACTACGGCCTGGTCCGCACCCGACTGGACTTCGACGACCTGCTCGCCCAGCGGGCGGTCGCGGCCGGCGCCAAACTGCGGACCAACGTCAACGTGCTGGGCCCGGTGCTCGACGGCGACGGCCGGGTCACCGGTGTCGAGGCGGAGGTGGGGCCCGGCAAGGAGCCCGCCACCTTCCACGCCCCGCTGGTCGTGGCGGCCGACGGGGTCTCCGGTCGGTTCCCGCTCGCGCTCGGGCTGGCCAAGCGGGAGGACCGGCCGATCGGCGTGGCCGTCCGCCGCTACTACCACTCGCCCGTCAAGCACGACGACGACTACCTCGAGTCGTGGCTGGAGCTGCGCAGCAAGGACAGCGGCGACAACCTGCTGCCCGGGTACGGCTGGATCTTCGGGCTCGGTGACGGGCGGGTGAACGTCGGGCTCGGCGTGCTCAACTCGTCGTCCGCGTTCGGCAAGACCAACTACCGCCGGCTGCTCACCGACTGGCTGGCCAACACGCCCGCCGACTGGGGCATGACCGACGAGGCCAACGCCGACGGCCCGATCCTCGGCGCCGCGCTGCCGATGGGCTTCAACCGGGTGCCGCACTACACGCGCGGTGTTCTGCTCGTCGGCGACTCCGGCGGGATGGTCAACCCCTTCAACGGCGAGGGCATCGCGTACGCCATGGAGTCCGGCGAACTGGCCGCGGAGGTCGCGGTGCAGGCCCTCGCGCGTCCGGCCGGGCCGGAGCGGGAGCGCGCGCTGATGGCGTACCCGAACGAGCTGAAGGCCCGGCTCGGTGGCTACTACCGGCTGGGCGGCATCTTCGTGAAGCTGATCGGCCGTCCGGAGATCATGCGGATCGCCACCAAGCACGGCATGCCCCACCCGACGCTGATGCGCTTCGTCCTCAAGTTGCTGGCCAATCTGACCGACCCCCGAGGCGGGGACGCGATGGACCGGGTCATCAACGCGATGACGAAAGCCGCGCCAGCCGTTTAGAGCGACGGCATCGGTGCTGGTCACAGCCCCGACGCCGACAAAGATCGACCCCCGCCGGCAGCCACCGCGAGGGACGTGAATAGTGTGATTTTCGTCAAGCACCGAGGGCAGGGAAGGACGAGCAGGAGAAAACGATGTCGCTCTCGCCTTACGCACCGATCATCGGGCTGTTCGCCCTCGCCGCGGCGTTCTCGCTGTTCTCCGTCGGCGCCGCCCGCTTCGCCGGTCCACGTCGTTACAACAAGGCCAAACTCGAGGCTTACGAGTGCGGCATCGAGCCCAGCCCCCAGCCGGTCGGCGGCGGGCGGTTCCCGATCAAGTTCTACCTGACGGCGATGCTCTTCATCGTCTTCGACATCGAGATCATCTTCCTCTACCCCTGGGCGGTCTCGTTCGACGCTCTGCCGATCTTCGGCTTCGTGGAGATGGTCCTGTTCATCGTCGCGGTCTTCGTCGCGTACGCCTATGTGTGGCGGCGCGGCGGCCTGGACTGGGACTGAGGAAGGAACGTCAGATGGGCATCGAGGAGAAGCTCCCCGCCGGCGTCCTGCTCACCTCGGTGGAGAAGCTGGTCAACTGGTCCCGGAAGTCGTCCGTGTGGGGCGCCACCTTCGGCCTGGCCTGCTGCGCCATCGAGATGATGGCCGCCGGTGGTCCGCACTACGACATGGGCCGCTGGGGCATGGAGGTCTTCCGGGCCTCGCCCCGGCAGGCCGACCTGATGATCGTGGCCGGCCGGGTCAGCCAGAAGATGGCACCGGTGCTGCGCCAGATCTACGACCAGATGGCCGAGCCCCGCTGGGTGCTCTCCATGGGCGTCTGCGCCAGCAGCGGCGGCATGTTCAACAACTACGCGATCGTGCAGGGCGTCGACCACGTCGTACCTGTCGACATGTACCTGCCCGGCTGCCCGCCCCGGCCGGAGATGCTCATCGACGCGATCCTCAAGCTCCGCGAGAAGATCATGTATGAGCCGCTGGGTCCGAACGGTCGCAAGATGCTGGCGGCCCGCCAGGAGCGCGGCGACGTTCCGGTCGTGCCGTACGGCTCCATGCCGTCCTCGTACCGCAACGACAAGGCCCGGCGTGCCGAGTGGACCCAGGCGGTCCGCGAGGGGCGCGAGGAGCAGTTGCGGATCGAGAACTGGATGAACGCCCAGAACCACCTCCACCCGCAGGCAGGCCCCAAATGAGCGACAAGCCCAACGACGCCGGCGTACCGCTGCCGGTGGTGCCGGCCGGCGCCACCAGCGGCGCTCCGGCCGAGCAGCCGCCGGCCAGCCCGGCGGGGCGCGGCATGTTCGGTAACCAGGGCACCGGCGACGTGTCCGGCTACGGCGGCCTGGTCCGCCCGCGCCAGCCCGTCGAGGAGGCTTCCCGGCCGTACGGGGGCTACTTCGACGAGGTCCGCGACGCGTTGGAGGAGGCGTACCCGGCCTTCGCCGACGCGATCGAGAAGGTGGTCGTCGACCGGGGTGAGCTGACCCTGCACGTCCGCCCGGAGCGGATCGCCGAGGTCTGCCAGGTGCTGCGGGACGACCTGGCGCTGCGTTTCGAGCTGTGCTCCTCGGTGTCCGGGGTGGACTACCTCGGTGCCGACGAGCGCCGGCTGCACGCGGTCTACCTGCTGACCTCGATGACCTACCGGCGTCGGATCCGTCTGGAGGCCGCGGTCTCCGTCGAGTCGCCGCACCTGCCCAGCGTCACCGCCGTCTACCCGACGGCCGACTGGCAGGAGCGGGAGGCGTACGACATGTTCGGCATCGTCTTCGACGGCCACCCCAACCTCACCCGGATCCTCATGCCTGACGACTGGGAGGGCCACCCGCAGCGCAAGGACTACCCGCTCGGTGGCGTGCCCGTCGAGTACAAGGGCGCCGAGATCCCGCCGCCGGACCGCAGGAGGTCGTACCAGTGACCACGTCGAACTACGCGACCGAACGCGAGACCACCGAGGGCAGGGTCTTCACCGTCACCGGTGGAGACTGGGACACGGTCGTCTCGGGCACCGACCCGATCAACGACGAGCGGATCGTGGTCAACATGGGTCCGCAGCACCCGTCCACGCACGGGGTGCTGCGCCTGATCCTGGAGCTGGAGGGCGAGACGGTCCGCGAGGCCCGCTCGGTCGTCGGCTACCTGCACACAGGCATCGAGAAGAACCTCGAGTACCGCAACTGGGTCCAGGGTTCGACGTTCGTGACCCGGATGGACTACCTCGCCCCGATCTTCAACGAGACGGCGTACGCCCTGGCGGTCGAGAAGCTGCTCGGCATCACCGAGGACGTCACCGAGCGGGCCACCACCATCCGCGTGCTGATGATGGAGCTCAACCGGATCTCGTCGCACCTGGTCTGGCTGGCCACCACCGGCATGGAGCTGGGCGCGATCTCGATCATGCTGTACGGCTTCCGCGAGCGGGAGTACATCCTCGACATCTTCGAGACCATCACCGGCCTGCGGATGAACCACGCGTACGTCCGGCCGGGCGGTGTCGCGCAGGACGTGCCGGACGAGGCGATCGTCAAGATCCGCGAGTTCCTGAAGATGATGCCGAAGAAGCTCAAGGAGTACGAGGACCTGCTCTCCGGTCAGCCGATCTGGCTCGAACGGACGAAGAACGTCGCGGTGCTGGACGTGACCGGCTGCGTGGCGCTCGGCATCACCGGCCCGGTGCTGCGCTCGGCCGGGCTCGCCTGGGACCTGCGCAAGACCATGCCGTACTGCGGCTACGAGACGTACGAGTTCGACGTGCCGACCCACCCCGACGGTGACGTGTGGGGGCGCTACCAGGTGCGGCTCGCCGAGATCCGCGAGTCGATGAAGCTTGTCGAGCAGGCGTTGGACCGGCTGCGGCCGGGTCCGGTGATGGTCGCCGACCGCAAGATCGCGTGGCCCGCGCAGCTCGCCATCGGCGTCGACGGCATGGGTAACTCGCTGGAGCACGTCGCGAAGATCATGGGTCAGTCGATGGAGTCGCTGATCCACCACTTCAAGCTGGTGACCGAGGGCTTCCGGGTCCCGCCCGGCCAGGTGTACGTCGCCATCGAGGCGCCCCGCGGCGAGCTGGGCGTCCACGCGGTCTCCGACGGTGGCACCCGGCCGTACCGGGTGCACTACCGGGAACCGAGCTTCGTCAACCTCCAGGCCCTCCCGGCGATGGCCGAGGGCGGCCTCATCGCCGACGTGATCGCCGGCGGCGCCTCGCTGGACCCCGTGATGGGTGGTTGTGACCGATGACGACTTTCACTGACGAGACGCGGGAGCGGGCGCGCGAGATCATCGCCCGTTACCCGGCGGACCGGTCCCGCTCGGCGCTGCTGCCGCTGCTGCACCTGGTCCAGGCGGAGGAGGGGTACGTCTCCCCGGCCGGGGTCACGTTCTGCGCCGAGGTGCTCGGACTGAACAAGGCCCAGGTCGGCGCGGTGGCCACCTTCTACACCATGTACAAGCGCAAGCCCACGGGCGACTTCCTGGTAAGCGTCTGCACCAACACGATGTGCAACGTGCTGGGCGGCCAGGAGGTCTACGACACCCTCGTCGAGCACCTGGGAGTCGGGCACGACGAGACGACCGCTGACGGCACGATCACGCTGGAGCACGCCGAGTGCCTGGCGGCCTGCGACTACGGCCCGGTGATGACAGTCAACTACGACTTCTTCGACGGCGTGGACCCGTCCACCGCGGTCGGCGTGGTCGACGAGCTGCGCGCCGGTGGCCGGCCGATGCCGACGCGCGGCGCGCGGCTCTGCACGCTCAAGGAGATGGCGGTGCAGCTCGCCGGTTTCGCCGACGAGCGCGACGGAGCGGTCGCCGACGGCGGGCCGGGCGAGCCGACCCTGCGCGGTCTGCGGCTGGCGCAGGAGCACAACGTCTCGGTGCCGGGCTTCGACCCGAACACCCCGATCCGCAGCAAGGCCGAGGCCGACAAGGCCGCCGCCGAGGCGAAGGCGAAGGCGGAAGCCGCGAAGCCGGCACCCGCCGAGGCCAGCGCGGCACCGGTCAAGGGTGGTGACGGGGCGTCCGCCCCGACGCCCGGCAACGCCGGTGCCGGCGAGCCGGCTCCCGCGGCCGCCGCGAGCGGCAGTACCACGCGGGACGTGAAGGCACCCGACGACAAGTCGCCGCAGGTGCGTACCGCCGAGACCCGGCAGCCCGACGCGCAGACCGCCGTGCCGGACGCGCCCGGCACGAAGGTGCCTACGGACGGCACCGGCAGCGCGCCCGCGACTGGCGACGCGCGGTCGGCCGAGGCCGCCGGCGTGGCGGCCAACGAGCCGGCCGGCGACGGCAAGCCCGCCGGCGACGAGGCCGGGGCGCAGGAGCGCAACCTCACCGAAGCGAAGGCTGGCACGGACGCCGACGGCGCCGGACCGGCGGACGCGAGCGAAACGGGGGCCCAGAAGTGACCACTCCCCGCCCGGAGACGCTGGCCAAGCTGACGCCGGTGCTGACGAAGCGCTGGTTGTCACCGGACGCCTGGCGGATCGGCACCTACGAGCAGTTGGACGGCTATGCCGCGCTGCGCAAGGCCCTCAAGGCCCACCCGGACGACCTGATCCAGCTGATCAAGGACTCCGGGCTGCGTGGTCGGGGTGGCGCGGGCTTCCCCACCGGTCTCAAGTGGGGCTTCATCCCGCAGGGCGACGGCAAGCCGCACTACCTGGTGGTCAACGCCGACGAGGGCGAGCCGGGCACCTGCAAGGACCTGCCGCTGATGACCCACGACCCGCACGCACTGGTCGAGGGTGTGATCATCGCGTCGTACGCCATCCGGGCCGCCCGCGCCTACATCTACATCCGGGGCGAGGCGGTGCACGCCGCGCGTCGGCTACGCAACGCGGTCCAGGAGGCGTACGACAAGGGTTACCTCGGCCGCAACATCCTGCGCAGCGGCTACGACCTGGAGCTGGTGGTGCACTCCGGCGCCGGGGCGTACATCTGCGGCGAGGAGACGGCGCTGCTGGACTCGCTCGAGGGGTTCCGGGGTCAGCCCCGGCTGCGCCCGCCGTTCCCGGCCACCCACGGCCTGTACGCGAGCCCGACGGTGGTCAACAACGTCGGCACCATCGCCAGCGTTCCGCCGATCGTGCTCGGTGGGGCCGACTGGTGGAAGACCATGGGCACCGAGAAGTCCTCCGGGCCGATGATCTACTCGCTGTCCGGGCGGATCAACAACCCGGGCCAGTACGAGTGCTCGATGGGCGTCACGCTGCGCGACCTGCTGGAGCTGGCCGGGGGCATGCAGCCCGGCCACAACCTGAAGTTCTGGACCCCGGGCGGGTCGTCCACCCCGCTGCTCGCCGCCGAGCACCTGGACGTGCCGCTGGACTTCGAGGGGGTGGCGGCGGCCGGCTCGATCCTGGGCACCACGGCCACCCAGATCTTCTCCGACCAGGACTGCCCGGTCTACGCGACGTACCGGTGGCTGGAGTTCTACCACCACGAGTCGTGCGGCAAATGCACCCCGTGCCGCGAGGGCAACTACTGGATGGTCCGGGTCTACCGGCGGATCCTCGCCGGCCAGGGCACCCACGAGGACCTGGACACCCTTCTGGACACCTGCGACAACATCCTCGGCCGATCGTTCTGCGGCCTCGGTGACGGCGCGACCAGCTCGGTGACCTCGTCGCTGAAGTACTTCAAGCAGGACTACCTCGACTACATCGAGGGACGTACCGCGCCGAAGCTGTCGGACAAGCAGCTGGTGGGAGCCCACTAATGACCGACGTAGCCAAGCAGACCGAGACCGTCACCCTCACCATCGACGGCGTCGAGGTCACCGCCCCCAAGGGGGCGCTGCTGATCCGGGTCGCCGAGCAGATGGGCACCGAGATCCCCCGGTTCTGCGACCACCCGCTGCTGGCCCCGGCCGGCGCGTGCCGGCAGTGCCTGGTCGAGGTGGAGGGACAGCGCAAGCCGGTCGCCTCCTGCACCCAGACCGTCGCCGACGGCATGGTCGTCCGCACGCAGATCACCTCCCCGGTGGCCAAGAAGGCGCAGGAGGGGGTGATGGAGCTGCTGCTGCTCAACCACCCGCTGGACTGCCCGATGTGTGACAAGGGCGGCGAGTGCCCGCTCCAGAACCAGGCGATGTCCACCGGCCGCACCGACTCGCGCTTCCACGAGCACAAGCGGGAGTACGAGAAGCCGATGGCGATCAGCAGCCAGGTGCTGCTGGACCGCGAGCGCTGCGTGCTCTGCCAGCGGTGCACCCGGTTCTCCGAGGAGATCGCCGGCGACAAGTTCATCGACCTGATGGGCCGGTCGTCCGCCGAGGAGATCAACATCTACCGGGACGACGCGTACGGCGAAGAGGGCGACGCCGGCGACGTGCCGTTCAACTCCTACTTCTCCGGCAACACCGTGCAGATCTGCCCGGTGGGGGCGCTCACCGGCGCCCAGTACCGGTTCCGGGCCCGCCCGTTCGACCTGGTGTCCAGCCCGAGCGTCTGCGAGCACTGCTCCGCCGGCTGCGGGCAGCGCACCGACTGGCGACGCGGCAAGGTGCAGCGCCGGCTCGCCGGTGACGAGCCGGCGGTGAACGAGGAGTGGAACTGCGACAAGGGCCGCTGGGGCTTCCAGTACAGCCGAGCCGCCGACCGCCTGACCAACCCGCTGGTCCGCGACGAGCGCACCGGTGAGCTGCGGGAGGCGTCCTGGAGCGAGGCGCTGACCAGGGCCGCCGAGGGGCTGCACGCGGCCCGCGAGAGCGGCCAGGGCACGGCGGTGCTCACCGGCGGTCGGCTGACCGTCGAGGACGCGTACGCGTACGCGAAGTTCGCCCGGGTCGCACTGAACACCAACGACATCGACTTCCGCGCCCGGCCGGTTTCCCGCGAGGAGGCCGACTTCCTGGCCAGCTCGGTCGCCGGCGTCACCGACGTCACCTACACCGACGTGGAGAACGCGCCGGCGGTGGTGCTTGTCGGCCTGGAGCCGGAGGAGGAGTGCCCGATCCTCTTCCTGCGGCTGCGCAAGGCGTACCTGAAGAAGACCCTGACGGTGTACGCGCTGGCGCCGTTCGCCACTCGCGGCCTGGAGAAGCTCGGCGCCAAGCTGGCCCGGGTCGTGCCGGGCGAGGAGGCCAGCGTGCTCGCCGAGCACGCCACGGTCACCGAGGCGCTCAGCGCCCCGGGCGCGATCCTCATCGTCGGTGAGCGGCTGGCAGGTGTGCCGGGTGGGCTCTCCGCCGCGGCGGACGTGGCCCGGCGTACCGGCGCGAAGCTGGCCTGGGTTCCGCGGCGCGCGGGTGACCGCGGCGCGGTCGAGGCGGGCTGCCTGCCCAACCTGCTCCCCGGTGGCCGGCTGGTCACCGAGCCGGCCGCGCGGGCCGAGCTGGGCGAGGCGTGGGACATCCCGGCCGGGGTGATCCCGAGTCAGGCCGGTCGGGACACCGACGGCATCCTGGCGGCGGCAGCCAACGGGCAGCTCGGGGCACTGGTGGTGGGCGGGGTCGACCCGGCCGACCTGGCCGACCCCCGGCTGGCCGAGACCGCCCTGGACGCGGTGCCGTTCCTGGTCAGCCTGGAGCTGCGCGCCAGCGCGGTGACCCGGCGGGCCGACGTGGTGCTGCCGGTGGCCCCGGTGGTCGAGAAGGCCGGCAGCTTCCTGGACTGGGAGGGCCGGCTGCGCCCGTTCGAGGCGGTGCTGACCACCGCCGCGATGACCGACGGTCGGGTGCTCGACGCGCTGGCCGCGCTGCTCGACGTGCGGCTCGGCACCGCCGACGTGCCGAGTGTGCGTCGCGAGCTGGGTTCGCTGCCGACCACGCGCATGTCCCGGCCGGCGGCTCCGTCGGTGTCGCCGGGGGCGGTGCCGCACCCGCGTGCCGGTGAGGCCGTGCTGGCGACCTGGCACCAGCTCATCGACCTCGGCACCCTGACCGACGGCGACGAGCACCTCGCCGGCACCGCCCGCCCGGCTGTCGTCCGGCTGGGCAAGGGCACCGCCGAGGCGCTGGGTGTGGCCGACGGGGACGCGGTCACGGTCGGCACCGACCGCGGGGCGCTGACCCTGCCGGCGGAGCTGACCGAGATGCCTGACGGCGTCGTCTGGCTGCCGACCAACTCGCCCGGTTCGACAGTGCGGCGCAGCCTCGGGGCGACGTCCGGCACTGTCGTCCGGATCTCCGTTCCCGCACCGAGCGCGGCCGTCCCGGCCGGGCGGGTCGCGGCGGACGAGGCCGGTCTCCCGGGTCCGCTCCTCAATACTGGGGGTAACCAGTGACACCGTCACTCCTGGCCCAGGATCCGACGCTCGCCGACTTCGGTCGGGATCCGTGGTGGCTGGTCCTCGGCAAGATCGTCTTCGCGTTCGCCTTCGGCCTGCTGGCCACCCTGCTCGGCGTCTGGTTCGAGCGCCGCGTGGTGGGTTACATGCAGGTGCGGCCCGGCCCCAACCAGGTCGGCCCGTTCGGCCTGCTGCAGACCCTCGCCGACGGCCTGAAGATGGCCTTCAAGGAGGACATCCTGCCGAAGGCGGCCGACAAGGTCGTCTACTTCTTCGCCCCGACGATCTCGGTGATCTGCGCGGTGACCGCGCTGTCGGTGGTGCCGTTCGGCCCGATGGTGAGCATCGCCGGCCACCACACGCCGTTGCAGGTCACCGACGTGCCGGTGGCCGTGCTGCTGCTGCTGGCCTGCTCCTCGATGGGCGTCTACGGCATCGTGCTGGGCGGCTGGGCCTCCGGCTCGACGTACCCGCTCCTCGGCGGTCTGCGGTCGAGCGCCCAGATGATCTCCTACGAGGTCGCCATGGGGCTCTCCATCGTGGCCGTCTTCATGACCGCCGGCACGATGAGCACCAGCGGGATCGTCGCCGCACAGGGCGACGCGACCCGGCTGACCCTCTTCGGCACCGAGATCCCGGCCCCCGGCTGGTACGCGATCCTGCTGCTGCCCAGCTTCGTCATCTTCTTCATCGCGACCGTCGGCGAGACCAACCGGGCGCCGTTCGACCTGCCCGAGGCCGAGTCCGAGCTGGTCGCCGGCTTCATGACCGAATACAGCTCGCTGAAGTTCGCGCTCTTCATGCTCAGCGAGTACGTCGCGATGGTGACCATGTCCGCGGTCACCACCACGCTGTTCCTCGGCGGCTGGCGGGCGCCGTGGCCGATCACGCTCTGGGAGGGCGCCAACTCCGGTTGGTGGCCGATGCTCTGGTTCTTCGGCAAGGTGATCGCGCTGGTCTTCGTCTTCGTGTGGCTGCGCGGCACGCTGCCCCGGCTGCGCTACGACCAGTTCATGCGCTTCGGCTGGAAGGTGCTGCTGCCGATCAACCTGGTCTGGATCCTGGTCCTGTCGGGCCTGCGCTCCATCGAGGACTGGGACTCGCAGGGCAAGCTGATCGCTGTCGGCATCCCGGCCGGCGTGCTGCTGATCGCCACCCTGTTCTGGCCGAACCGTCGACCGCAGCCGAAGCCGACCGCGCAGGAGCAGGTGGACAGCCGCCCGTACGGGAGCTTCCCGCTGCCACCGATGGATCTACAGGTACCACCGAGCCCGCGTATCACGCGCGTGGTCGCCGAGCGGGAGCCGGCCAACATCGTCGCCGGCTCGGACTCCAGGGAGGTGTGACGTGGGCGCGATCACCGGAACGTTCAAGGGATTCGGTGTCACCTTCTCGCACATGTTCAGGAAGGTCGTCACCACCGACTATCCGTTCAAGCCGCCGGTTTCGGCGCCGCGCTACCACGGGCGGCACATCCTCAACCGGCACCCGGACGGCCTGGAGAAGTGCATCGGCTGCGAGCTGTGCGCCTGGGCCTGCCCGGCGGACGCGATCTACGTCGAGGGCGGCGACAACACCGACGAGCAGCGTTTCTCGCCCGGTGAGCGGTACGCCAGCACCTACCAGATCAACTACGCCCGGTGCATCTTCTGTGGGCTCTGCATCGAGGCCTGCCCGACCCGTTCGCTGACCATGAGCAACGAGTACGAGCTGGCCCGGGACAACCGGCAAGACCTGATCTTCACGAAGGAGCAGCTGCTCGCCCCGCTGCTTGAGGGCATGGAGCAGCCGCCGCACCCGATGCGGCTGGGCGACAGCGAGAAGGACTACTACGTCGGCGCGCTGGACAACCCGGGCACCTCAGCCGGTGCCGAGACGTCCCCGATGGGCCCCGGCCGCTACCAGGTCGAGGAGCACCCCGGCGTGACGTTCCCGGGCGCCGAGCAGGCCGCCCAGCGCGCGGCGGCCGGCAAGGGAGAGGGAGCATGACCACGTCTACTCTGCTGGCCGCGGCGGGTGGGGTGTCCGGCGGCGAGGAGGTCACCTTCTGGATCCTCGCGCCGCTCGCGCTCATCGGCGCGATCGGGATGGTGGCGGCCCGCAACGCGGTGCACTCGGCGCTCTGGCTGGTGCTCACGATGCTCTGCCTGGGCGTGTTCTACATCCTCCAGGCCGGGCCGTTCATCGGCATGGTGCAGATCATCGTCTACACCGGCGCGATCATGATGCTCTTCCTGTTCGTGCTGATGCTTGTCGGCCGGGACGCCTCGGACTCGCTGATCGAGACGCTGCGCGGTCAGCGCGTCGCCGCGATCCTGCTGGGGCTGGGCTTCGCCGGCCTGGTCGGCAGCGCTATCTACAACGCCATGGACAAGACCACGGCGGTCGGCCTGGACCAGGCCAACGCCGAGGGCAACGTGCAGGGCATCGCCCGGCTGCTGTTCACCAAGTACGTCTTCGCGTTCGAGCTGACCTCGGCGCTGCTGATCACCGCGGCGGTCGGCGCGATGGTGCTCGCGCACGTCGAGCGGCGTAAGCAGGACAAGATCGACCAGGTGTCGACCATGAAGGCGCGCTTCGCGCCGGGCAACTACCCCGGCCCCAAGCCGGGCCCCGGCGTCTTCGCCACCTCCTCCTCGGTGGCCACCCCGGCGCGGCTGCCGGACGGCCGGCTCACCGACCGGAGTACGCCGGACATCCTGCCGGTACGCGAGCTGACCGCGCAGGAGACCACGCTGAAGGGGACCGACCAGTGACGCCCAATCATTACCTCGTGCTGGCGGCGGTGCTGTTCACCATCGGCGCGTCCGGGGTGCTCATCCGGCGCAACGCGATCGTGCTGTTCATGTGCGTCGAGTTGATGCTCAACGCGGCCAACCTGACGCTTGTCACCTTCAGCCGGATCAACGGTGACCTCAACGGCCAGATCATGGCGTTCTTCGTGATGGTGGTGGCCGCGGCCGAGGTCGTCGTCGGCCTCGCGATCATCATGTCCATCTTCCGGACCCGGCGCTCGGCGAGTGTCGACGACGCCAACCTGCTCAAGTACTAAGGGGCAAGCGAGTGGAAGAGACTGTGCAGTACGCAGAGGCCACGGGCTTGCTCGGCAGCGTCTGGCTGCTGGTGGCGATCCCGCTGGTCAGCGCGGCCATCCTGCTGCTGCTCGGCCGGCGGGCCGACCGCTGGGGGCACTGGTTGGGCGTCGCGGCCATCGGAGCCGCGTTCGTGCTCGGGCTGGCGTCCTTCTTCCAGCTGCGCGGCTTGGAAAACAAGTCGGTCGAGCTGAGCCTCTGGGACTTCATCACGGTCGGTGACCTGAGGGTCGACTTCGGCCTGCTGTTCGACCCGCTGGCCGCGGTCTTCGTCCTCCTGATCACCGGCGTCGGATTCCTGATCCACCTGTACGCCGTCGAGTACATGGCGCACGACGGGGGTCGCCGCCGGTTCTTCGCGTACTTCAACCTGTTCGTCGCGGCCATGCTGCTGCTGGTGCTCGGCAACAACTACGTGATGCTGTACTTCGGCTGGGAGGGCGTCGGTCTGGCGTCGTACCTGCTGATCTCCTTCTGGTACGGGCGGCCGAGCGCCGCGACGGCCGGCAAGAAGGCGTTCCTGATGAACCGGGTCGGCGACACCGGCCTCGCCATCGGGATCTTCATCATGTTCGCGACCCTGGGCACCACCCAGTACGACGAGGTGTTCAACGGTGTCGGCGCGCTGACCGGCACCACAGTGCTGGTGCTCGGCCTGCTGCTGCTGCTCGGCGCTGCCGGCAAGTCCGGTCAGTTCCCGCTGCAGGCGTGGCTGCCGGACGCGATGGAGGGCCCCACCCCGGTGTCGGCGCTCATCCACGCCGCCACCATGGTCACCGCAGGTGTCTACCTGATCGCCAGGTCCAACCCGATCTTCTCCGCGAACTCGACGCTCCAACTCGTGGTGGTAAGCGTCGGCGCGCTCACCCTGCTGATGGGCTGCGTCATCGGCGCGGCGAAGGACGACATCAAGCGGGTGCTGGCCTGGTCGACGGTGAGCCAGATCGGCTACATGTTCCTCGGCGTCGGCCTGGGCGGTGGCGCGTACGCGCTGGCCATCGTGCACCTGCTGGCGCACGGCTTCTTCAAGGCCAACATGTTCCTGGGCGCCGGCTCGGTCATGCACGGGATGAAGGACCAGGTCGACATCCGCCGCTTCGGCGGGCTGTCCACGTACATGAAGGTCACCTGGTTGACGTTCATGATGGGCTGGCTGGCCATCATCGGCATGTTCCCGTTCTCCGGCTTCTTCTCCAAGGAGCCGATCATCGTGGCCGCCTTCGAGCGGGAGGACTGGACCGCCTGGCTCTTCGGCGGGGCGGCGCTGCTCGGCGCAGGGCTGACCGCGTTCTACATGACCCGGCTGTTCGTGCTCACCTTCCACGGGCCGAAGCGGTGGACCGAGGACATCGAGCAGCCGCACGAGTCACCGCGGCTGATGACCATCCCGCTGATCCTGCTGGCGGTCGGCTCGGTCGGCGCCGGTTTCCTGCTCTCCACGTCCGTCCCGGACTGGCTGACGGCGACCGCGGGGCTGGGCGGCGAGCACGCGGAGCACGAGGCGGTTCTCCCGCACGCCGTGCTCACAGCGCTCTCGCTTGTGGTCACCGTGCTCGGCGCCGGGCTGGCCTGGTTCCTGTTCCGCACCGGTACGGCCACCGCGCCGCAGCCGGCCGGGGTGCTGGTCACCGCCGCTCGGCGCAACCTCTACACCGACGCGGTGAACGAGGCGGTCTTCGAGAAGCCGGGTATCTTCCTCACCCGGGCGCTGGTCTTCCTCGACAACCGGGGCATCGACGGGCTGGTCAACGGGCTCGCCGCGGGTGTCGGCGGCGGTTCGGGTCGGCTCCGGCGGCTGCAGACCGGCTTCGTCCGCTCGTACGCCACCTCGATCCTGGCCGGTGCGCTGCTGGTGATGGCGGCGTTCCTGGCGGTGCAGGCGGGGTGGTTGGCGTGACCGACCTGAATACGCCCGCCCCCGCCGGCGGACCACGCATCCACGACGGAGGTAAGGCCGCATAATGTCCAACTTCCCGTTCCTCTCGGTGCTCACCGTGGCGCCGCTGGTGGGCGCCCTGGTGGTGGCCTTCCTGCCGCGCCACCGGCCGGAGCTGGCCAAGCAGGTGGCGTTCGTCTGGTCGCTGCTGGTGCTGGTGCTCTCGGTGGTGATGTGGATCAGCTTCAACGCGGGTGGCGACCGGTTCCAGTTCCGCGAGTCGTACTCGTGGATCCCGAACTGGGGCGTCAGCTTCACCTTCGCCGCCGACGGCATCGCGCTGGTGATGCTCATGCTGATCGCGGTGCTGGTGCCGCTGGTGATCCTGGCGTCCTGGCACGACGCCGAGTCGTCGAAGCGGTCCATCCCGGTCTACTTCGCGCTGCTGCTCATCCTCGAGAGCACGATGATCGGCGTCTTCGCCGCCGCCGACGTCTTCCTGTTCTACGTGTTCTTCGAGGTCATGCTGGTGCCGATGTACTTCCTGATCGGCAGCTACGGCGGCCACCAGCGGCAGTACGCGGCGGTGAAGTTCTTCCTCTACTCGCTTGTCGGCGGTCTGTTCATGCTGGCCGCGGTGATCGGTCTCTGGGTGGTCGGCGGGAAGACCTTCGACTGGCAGGCGCTGTCGCAGGTCGACATCAGCACCGGCACCGAGCGGTGGCTGTTCCTCGGCTTCTTCCTCGCGTTCGCCATCAAGGCACCGTTCTTCCCGTTCCACACCTGGCTGCCGGACGCCGGTGGCGCCGCTCCGGCGGGTGCCGCCGCGCTGCTGGTAGGTGTGCTGGACAAGGTCGGTACGTTCGGCATCCTGCGCTACTGCCTTCCGCTGTTCCCCGAGGCGTCGAAGTGGTTCGCGCCGTGGGCGCTGGCGCTGGGCGTCATCGGCATCATCTACGCGGCGCTGCTGGCGGTCGGCCAGAACGACCTCAAGCGGCTCGTGTCGTACACGTCGATAGCGCACTTCGGGTTCATCGGGGTGGGCATCTTCGCGTTCACCACGCAGGCCGGCACGGGCGCGGTGCTCTACATGCTCAACCACGGTCTGGCCACCGGCCTGCTGTTCCTGGTGGTCGGCATGTTGATCTCCCGACGTGGCTCGTCGCTGATCAGTGACTTCGGCGGCGCCGGCAAGCTGGTCCCGGTACTCGCCGGTGTGCTGTTCTTCGCCGGTCTCGCCTCGCTCGCGCTGCCCGGCACCGCGCCGTTCATCTCCGAGTTCCTGGTGCTGATCGGGACGTTCACCGTGAACAAGCCGGTGGCGGTGATCGCCACGCTCGGCATCATCCTGGCGGCGGCGTACGTGCTGTGGATGGTGCAGCGCACCACGCAGGGCACGCTCAATCCGACGCTGACCGAGGTCGACGGGATGCGCCGGGACCTCAACCTGCGCGAGAAGGTAGTGGTCGCGCCGCTGGTCGCGCTGATCGTGCTGCTCGGCTTCTATCCCAAGCCGGTCACTGACGTGATCAACCCGGCCGTCCAGGCGACCATGGACGACATCGGCAGAACCGACCCGGCCCCGTCCGTGGGCGGCACCGTCCAGGAGGCAGGCCGGTGAGCGCGAGGAGTGCAGCGCAGCGGAGCCCCGCAGTCGCGAACGAAAGGTCGGCAAAGTGACCGAGTTGAAATTGCCGTCGCTCGACTACGCGGCACTCGCCCCGATCATGATCATGCTGGGCACCGCGTTGCTCGGTGTGCTGGTCGAGGCGTTCGTGCCCCGGCGCTCGCGGCACGTGGTGCAGTTGACGGTGGCGCTGCTGGCCGTCCTCGCCGCGCTGACCATGGTGGTGTTCAACGCCGACGACCGGCTCATCACTGCCGGCCAGTCCATCGCGGTGGACGGGCCGACGCTCTTCCTCCAGGGCGCCATCCTGGTGCTGGCCGCGATGGCGCTGCTGCTGATCGGTGACCGCTCCGTCGAGCGGGGCGGCGCGTTCGTCGCCCAGGCCGCGGTGACCGCCGAGTCGGCCGACGACCGGAAGCAGGCCGAGGGGCGCAACGGGCTCACCGAGGTGTACCCGCTCGTCACGTTCGCGATCGGCGGCATGCTGATCTTCGTGGCGGCGAACGACCTGCTGACCATGTTCATCGCGCTGGAGGTCTTCTCCCTTCCGCTCTACCTGCTCTGCGCGCTGGCCCGCCGCCGGCGTCTGCTGAGCCAGGAGGCGGCGATGAAGTACTTCCTGCTCGGCGCGTACGCCTCGGCGTTCTTCCTGTTCGGTGTGGCCCTGATCTACGGCTTCACCGCTGGCGTCCCCGGCCGCTCGGCAGGGGTCGACTTCGCCACCGTCAACGCGGCGGTGACCGAGTCGCCGGCCAGCCCGGTGCTGCTCTTCGCCGGCATGGCGCTGCTCGCCATCGGTCTGCTCTTCAAGGCCGCGGCGGCCCCGTTCCACGTGTGGACGCCGGACGTCTACCAGGGCGCGCCGACCCCGGTCACCGGCTTCATGGCCGCCTGCACCAAGGTCGCCGCGTTCGGCGCGCTGCTGCGCGTCTTCCACGTCGCGTTCGAGGGCGGGGGCTGGGACTTCACGCCGGTGCTCGGTGCGGTGGCGGTGCTGACCATGCTTGTCGGCGCGGTGCTCGCGGTCACCCAGACGGACATCAAGCGGCTGCTCGCGTACTCCTCGATCGCCAACGCCGGCTACCTGCTGGTCGGTGTGCTGGCACCGAGCAAGGATGGGCTCTCCGGCACGATGTTCTACCTGGTCGCGTACGGCTTCTCGGTGCTGGCCGCGTTCGCGGTGGTGACCCTGGTGCGTGACGCCGACGGTGAGGCCACCCACCTGTCCCGCTGGGCGGGTCTGGGGCGCCGCTCGCCGTTCTACGCCGCGCTGTTCACGTTCATCCTGCTGGCGTTCGCCGGTATCCCGCTGACCAGCGGCTTCACCAGCAAGTTCGCGGTCTTCGGGCCGGCGCTGGACGGCGGCCAGGCGTGGCTCGTCATCGCGGGCGTGCTGACCAGCATGGTGCTGGCGTTCCCGTACCTGCGGGTCGTGGTGATGATGTGGCTGTCCGAGCCGGGCGAGTCCACCCCGACGGTCACCGTGCCGGGCGGGCTCACCTCCGCCGCGCTGATGATCGGCGTGGTGGCCACCCTGGCGCTGGGTGTCGCCCCCGCTCCACTGCTCGACCTGGCTACCGGAGCCGCAGAATTCGTGCGGTGAGACGTACCCCGGACAGCGGGGGCCGGCGCGTGACCGCGTGCCGGCCCCCGCTGCGTATCCCCGACCCGGAGCAGGTCGAACGGGTGTGGCATGGTTGATGGTGTGGTGATTCCGGCTGGCGAGCGTTCAGGTGCCACCGGTTCCGGCGGTCGCCGGGGTCGGGCGAGCACGAGTCAGTTCGGCGCGCTCGGCCTTCATCTTGCCGATCCCCGCGTCGAGGCGTCCGTGCTGGGTCTGCTGGACGAGGTCGAGGTCGAGCTGCGCGCGAGTGTGGCCAGCGCCGACCCGTTCGTCAGCGAGGCGGCCCGGCACCTTCTGGAGGCCGGCGGAAAGCGGTTCCGGCCGCTGCTGGTGGCGCTCGGCGCCCAGTTCGGTGACCCGACCGGCGCGCAGGTGGTCCCGGCTGCCGTGGTGATGGAGCTCACCCACCTGGCCACCCTCTACCACGACGACGTGATGGACGAGGCAGTCGTGCGGCGGGGCGCTCCGAGCGCCAACTCGCGCTGGACCAACTCGGTCGCCATCCTGGTCGGTGACTACCTCTTCGCCCGCGCCGCGGACATCGCGGCCGACCTGGGCCCCGAGGCGGTCCGGTTGCAGGCGCGTACCTTCGCCCGCCTGGTGCACGGCCAGATCGCCGAGACGGTGGGTCCGCGCCCCGGGGAGGACCCGGTCGCGCACTACCTGAGCGTGATCGCTGAGAAGACCGGATCGCTTATCGCCACGTCGATTCGGTTCGGCGGCATGTTCGGGGGCGCCCCCGCCGAGCAGGTCGAGGCCCTCGGCGGCTATGGCGAGACGATCGGTGTCGCGTTCCAGCTCACCGACGACCTGCTGGACATCGCGTCCGAGTCGGTGCAGTCGGGCAAGACGCCCGGCACGGACCTGCGCGAGGGTGTCCCGACGCTGCCGGTGCTCTACGCCCGTGCGGCCGACGACTCCGACGCCTCGTCGGTGCGGCTCCGGGAGATCCTGGCGACCGGCCCGTTGACCGACGACGCGCTGCACGCCGAGGCCCTGGGGCTGCTGCGGGACAGTCCGGCGCTCAAGCGGGCCCGGGAGACCGTGCGCAGCTACGCCGAGGACGCCCGCGCCCGTCTGGCCCCGCTCCCGGCGAGCGCGCCCCGCCAGGCGCTGGAGTCCCTCTGCGACTACATAGCCGACCGCACCAGCTGACCGTCGGTCGATCATGAAGTTATTGCCACGACACGCCGTTTGAGCGGGCAATAACTTCATGATCACGCGGGGTCAGGTGTGGGGTTGGCGTGGGACTGCAGGAGGCGGCTGCCGGCCAGCATCAGGGCTGCTGCCACCAGCATCGCCACCGCTGCTGCGGTCCACATCGTGGGGTAGCCCAGGTGGGCGGCCAGCGGGCCGAGGCTCAGGGGGCCGAGGCAGCCGCCCGCGTACACCCCGGTCTGTGTGATCGAGGTGGCGGCGGCCGGGGCCTGCGGGTGCAGCCGGACCACCGCGAAGTTCATGAGGCCGGGCCACGCCCAGCCCAGGCCGAAGCCGAGCACCACGCCGGCGACAAGCGGCACCGGGCCGGCCACCGCGAGCAGACCGAGCCCGGCCGCCCCGACCACAAGCATCGCGGCGATGAGCGCGACGTGACCGTTGGCCCGCCGGTCGGCCAGCCCGCCGGCGCCCACCCGGGCGGCCACGCAGACCGCGCTGCCCAGGGTCAGGGTGAGGCCGGCCAGGCCCGGCGAGAGCCCCCGGGCGGCGGCCGAGTCCACCAGGAAGGTGCCCAGCGCGTTGGCAGCGCTCGCCGCCAACGTCGCCGCCGCGCCGATCACCACCAGGGCCGTCGTGGCCCGGCCCGCGCGCGTCGCGTCGGCCCGTCGGCCCCGGCCGAGCACCTGCCGGGGTACGGCCGGCAGCGTCGTCAGCGCCGCGACGGCTGCGGCCACGAACGCCCAGCGCCAGCCGGCGGTGAGCGCGATCGTGGGGACCGCCGCGCCGGCCAGCAGGGTGGAGACCGGAATGGCCGCCTGCTTGACACCGAACGACAGCCCCTGCCGGTGGGGTGGCACGTGCTGGGCCAGCGCGGCGTTGCTGGACAGCTGGCCGAGGGCGTTCGCGGCGGCGCTGAGCGCCAGCAGGGCGAGCAGCACCCCGTACGAGCGGGCGAGCGCCGCCACGGCCAGCATCGACCCGGCGGCCAGCACGATGCCGCTGCGGGCCACCACGGCCGGCCCGTAGCGCTCGACGAGCCGGCCGGAGGGCACCGAGGCCAGCGCGCTCACGCCGAAGTAGACGGAGACGGCCAGGCCCAGCCCGGCCGGGGAGAACCCGAGGTCCGCCCCCATCTGCACGGCGAGGCCGCCGAGCAGGAACACGGGGAGTACGCAGGCCACGGTGGTGGCGACGGCACCGGCGCTGGCCCGGATCGGGCGGGTCCGGGCGCGGCCTTCGGCGGGGGTGAGGGCGGTGTCGGTCATCGTCCGGCAAACCTACGCGAGTCAGGCTCAGAGCACTCCCGGTGACCGGTGCCCTACGAGGAGTGGATGGTGATCTGGCATCCTCGACCCGAACAGGCATTTCGCACCCGGCCTGTTTTTCATATGGTGTAAGTCCCCGGCGGCGGAGGTGGTTGTGCGCGACCCCTTGGCAGAACCTTCGGACCTGATCCGCAGCGTGTCCCGAGCACTGCGGGTGCTCGAGTCGGTCGGTCGCGCCCCGAAGGGCCTGACCGTCAAGCAGATCGCCCGCCGGTGCGAGCTGACCGTGGCCACCACGTACCACCTGGTTCGCACACTCGCGTACGAGGGCTACGTGATCCGTCGGGAGGACGGCACGTACATCGTGGGGCTGGAGGTGGCCGACCGCTACCGCGAGCTGGTGACCGCGTTCCGGGGCCCGCCGGTGGTCGGTGAGACGTTGCGCCGGGCCGCAGTGGACACGGGCTACAGCCATTACCTGGGCCGCTTCGTCGGCGGTCAGGTCGCCATCACGGCGGTGGCCGAGGGGCACCGCTCGCCCTACCTGGAGGACCTGGTCCCCGGCTTCGACGAGGGCGCGCACGCGACGGCCCTCGGCAAGTCCCTGCTCGCCACCCTCACGACCGAGCAGCGTTTCCGCTACCTGCGCGAGTACGGCATGCGCCCGTTCACCACCGCCACGCTCACCACCACCGAGGCGTTCGAGGCCGACCTGGCCGCCGGCGACCGGCGCGGGATGCAACTGGAGCTGGGCCAGTTCCGTCAGGGAGTGGCCTGCGCCGCGGTGCTCGTCACGCCGGACAAGGACATGGAACGTCGGGTCGTGCTGGCCTGTGCGTTGCCGGCGAGCGAGATGATGACCTCGGCGCGAGTCGTCCGGGCCAAGCTGCTCACCGTCGCCCGTACGGTCGCCGACGGCATCGCCAGCGACCATTGAGCCGTACGACGCCGAGAGGCCCTCTCCCGGGCTGGGAGAGGGCCTCTCGGGGCGGCCGAGCGCCGGACCGCCGGGGGATAACGTCAGCGAGCCGTCCGGGGCACCGTCAGCTGCCCACCGGGCCGCCGTCGAGGCGCCAGGTGACCACCACGCCCGGCTTGGCGTAGTCGCCGTCCGGCCAGTTCGAGGCCGGGTTCTCCACCGACGCGCCGGTGATCTCACCCGGGTGTTGGACGGCCACGAAGACCGAGCGGTTGTCGCCGGTGATGAACGGGCCGCAGGTCTCGGCGCCGATCGGCACGGTGAGGAACTGCTTGAGGTGGCCCCGCTCCGGGCCCTGGACGGCCGTCGCGAAGAGGCCATCGTTGCTGCCCAGCGCGTTGCCGTCGGTGGAGATCCACAGGTTGCCGGTGGCGTCGAAGGCGACATTGTCGGGGCAGGAGATCGGGGAGACCTTTGTCTTGTCGTACCCGGCGAAGAAGGTCGACGGGTCGGTCGGGTCGCCGCAGACGATCGGCAGCGACCAGGCGAAGGTCTCCGCGGTGTTGTCGTTGCGGTCCTCGACCAGCTCCAGGATCTGCCCGTGCTTGTTGGCGTTGCGCGGGTTGGCCTCGTCCGCGGGCGCCTTGTCGGCCTTGCCTCGATCGGTGTTGTTGGTAAGGGCCACGTACACCTTGCCGGTGAGCAGGCTCGGCTCGACGTCCTCGGGGCGGTCCATCTTGGTCGCGCCGACCTTGTCGCCGGCGAGCCGGGTGAAGGTGAGCACGTCCGCGGCGGTCATCCCGTCGACGAACGAACGGTTGCCGCTGACCAGCTTGATCCAGCGACCCCGGCCGTTGAACGCGCCGTCGGTGGGGAGCGTGCCCGAGCCGTCGATCTCGCCGGCGCTGGTCTGGTCCAGCTTCGCGACGTAGAGCGTGCCGGACTCCAGCAGGGTCAGGTTGTGCTTGCGGGCAGCCCAGGAGTTGCCCTTCAGGAACTTCTTGTCGGAGACGAACTTGTAGAGGTAGTCGAACCGCTCGTCGTCGCCCATGTACGCGACCA
The DNA here is from genome assembly GCF_040678875.1 of Micromonospora sp. NPDC049274. Taxonomy (NCBI): domain Bacteria; kingdom Bacillati; phylum Actinomycetota; class Actinomycetes; order Micromonosporales; family Micromonosporaceae; genus Micromonospora; species Micromonospora sp. NPDC049274. The sequence goes on along the minus strand of NZ_JBFAQS010000017.1, from coordinate 132,279 downwards.
CGTGCCCGTCCCTGGCGACGATCACGTTCGCGCCCTCGTGCTTGAACCGGCCCATCGCGGTGTGCTTGCGCGGCCGGCTCTCCGGGTCGAACGGGTCGATCTCGACGACCCAGCCGAACCGGTGCGCCTCGTTCGGGTGCTTGGCCAGGTCGAAGCGCTCGTCGACGCGTTCCCACTTGCGGCTGCCGCTGGGGTAGCGAGCGGTGGTGGTGATGCCGTAGCGGTCGAACTTCGGCTTCAGCTCGGCCGGCGCGCCGTCGGCGCCCACGAAGTACTGGTTGAAGTTCTCCTCGCCGGACAGCACCGTGCCCCAGGGGGTCACGCCACCGGAGCAGTTGTTGAGCGTGCCGACGACCGTACGGCCCTTCGGGTCGGCGGCGGTCTTCAGCCACGCGGAGCCGGCGGCCGGGCCGGTCAGGTCGAACTTGGTGCTGAGCGCGGTGACCCGTCGGTTGTACGGCCGGCGGCCGTTGTCCACCGGCTTCCACTGCCCGGTGCCGGCGACCCGCTCCAGTTCCACCACGGACATGCCGTGCGCGGCCATCGCGGTGCGCAGCTGCTCCACCGAGAGCCCGTCCAGGCCGGGGAAGCCGGGGAACATCAGGTCCTCGTTCGTGTACTCGTGGTTGACCACGAGCAGTGCCCGCCTGCCCTGCTTGTCCAGCGGAAGCACGCCCACGAAGTCGTTGTTGTAGCCGAACTGCTTCGACTGGGCGGCGGCGGTCTGGCCGTGCAGGTCGAACTCCGGCGCGCCCGGCAGCACCGGGTCACCCCACTTGATGACCACGGCGTGGTCGTAGCCGTTCGGCACGACCAGGGAGTCCAGCTTGTTCGGCGGGATCGGCTTGAAGGTCAGCGCGCCACTGCCGACACCGGTGCCCGGACGGCCGAAGCCGAAGCCCTCGGGGACGTCCGGGTTGGTGGGTGCCGCTGCGGCCGGAGCAGCTCCGGCCAGCGCGCCGGCGGCCGCGCCACCGAAGCCGAGGACCAGGGCGCCAACCGCGCCGGCCCGGACCACGCCGCGCCGGGAGACCTCCGCGTTCACGACGTCACCGAAGTACGCGTTGTCGGACGTGTTCGGAACCGGGTGGTCACAGGCGTTGCCGCAGCGGTACAGACAGGTCATGGCGTCGCGGGTGCCATGGCGGTTACCGGTCAGCAGGGGGAGCAGCCGGGGACGGTCGCTCATGGGGGTGGCCTCCAGGAAAGTCGGTGGCACGACAGGCGGCGTACCAGCCGGACGCTAGGAGGACGTGGTGAGCGGTCGTCGGCCGCAGTGTGAACCAGGCGTGAACACCTGCGCGGGCAGCGACCGCCGCGCGGCCGGTCTGACATCGCACTGAACCGATCGGTGTGACAGCACGTATTCCCGAGCGGACACACCGCCGGACGCGCGCCGGAAGTGAGGAGACCGCCATCAGCGACCATGACGCCCAACTGTTGCGGGCGCTGCACGACGAGCACGCGGAGGCGCTGTACGCACACGCCCTGCGGCTGGTCAACGGCGACCGGCAGCGGGCCGAGGACCTGGTGCAGGAGACGCTGCTGCGGGCCTGGCGGCACCCCGAGTCCCTCGACCCGCGCCGCGGCTCCGTACGCGCCTGGCTGTTCACCACGGCCCGTAACCTGGCCATCGACGCTTGGCGGCGACGGTCCACCCGGGTCGGTGAGGTCTTCACCGACGAGTTGCCCGAGCCGCCCGAGGTGGTCGACGAGGCCGAGCGCGCGGTGGAGGCGTGGACCGTCGCCGAGGCGCTGAACCGGCTCAGCCCCACCCACCGCGAGGTGCTTGTCGAGTGCTTCTACCAGGGGCGGTCGGTGGCCGAGGCGGCGTCGAGGCTGGGCGTGCCGCCGGGCACCGTGAAGTCGCGCACCCACTACGCCCTGCGCTCACTACGGTTGGTCCTGGCCGAGATGGGGGTGACGGGATGACGCGGTGCGAGTTCGCGCACGACGACGGCGCGTACGTGCTGGGTGCCCTGGCCCCCGCCGAGCGGGCGGCCTACGAGCGGCACCTCGCCGGCTGCGCCTCCTGCCGGGACGCGGTCGCCGAGATCGCCGTCCTACCCGGACTGCTCGGCCGCCTCGACCCGGCGGGTCTGGAGCAGTTCCTGCCGCCGCCGTCCCCACCCCGGGCGCCCGCGCTGATCGAGGAGGCCCGGGGCCGCCGGCGCCGCGAGCGCGCCGCGACCCGTCGGCGGTACGCCCTGACCGCGCTCACCGCCGCAGCGCTCGCCCTGGTGGTGGGCGTCGGCACAGCCGCGATCCTGCCCCGACCGGCCGCCCCGCCGGTCCCCCCGGGGGCGCAGGGCACCCGCCCTGGCTCGCAGGTGTCGATGGTCGCCATGCGGCCGGTGGCCACCGCCGGGCCGGTGCACGCCGAGATCGGGTTGGCCGGCAGCAAGTCGGGCACCGAGGTGACCATGCACTGCGGGTACGACGCGCGGACGAGCTACGGCAAGGCGTACCCGTTCCGGCTGGTGGCGCACGGTCCGAATGGCAGCAGCGAGCAGATCGGCTCCTGGCTGGCCGCACCCGGCGACGACCTCAGCTTCACCGGCGTCACCCGCTTCACCGACGCCGAGCTGGTAAGCGTGGAACTCCAACGATCCGACGGCACGCCCCTGCTGACGTACGCGGTCCCGTAGCCCTCTCATCAGGGGGTGGAGACGGGCGCCTCGGTCGCGCGCGTGTGCGCGCGGGTGCGGGTGCGGCGGGACTGGTCGACGGCGTCGGCGGTGAAGACGATCAGGGCCAGCCAGACCAGTGCGAAACCGGCGAGGCGGGCCGGCGGCATCGGCTCGTGGAAGATCAGCACGCCGCAGGCGAGCTGGAGGATCGGCGCCAGGTACTGGATCATGCCGAGGCCGGTCAGGGGCAGCCGGTTGGCAGCCCCGGCGAAGAGCAGCAGCGGGATCGCGGTGGCCGCGCCGGCCAGCACCAGCAGCGTGGTGTGCCCGGCCGAGACGTGCCCGAAGGTCAGCTCGGCATGTCGGCTCAGCCAGGCGAGATAGCCCAGCGCGGGCAGTGCCAGCACCGCCGACTCGACGAAGAGCCCCTCGGCGGCGGGCAGCCCGAGCCGCTTCTTGATCAGGCCGTAGCCGGCGAAGCTGAACGCCAGGGTCAGTGCCAGCCAGGGCAGCCGGCCGTAGTCGACGGCGAGCACCGCGACGGCCGCCCCGCCGATGCCCAGCGCGATCCACTGCGCCGGGCGCAGCCGTTCGCGCAGCACCGTCACCCCGAGCAGCACCACCACGAGCGGGTTGATGAAGTAGCCGAGCGCCGTCTCCACGACACGGTCGGAGCTGACCCCGTAGATGTAGGTGCCCCAGTTGACGGCGATCAGCGCGGCGGCGGCGACGATTCCGGCCACCGTCCAGGGCCGGCGCAGCAGCGCCCGCAGGAAGCCGACGTTGCGCAGCGCGCCGAGCAGCAGGGCCACGAAGAGCACCGACCAGACGATCCGGTGGGCCAGGATCTCCAGCGGGCCGGTGGGTCGCAGCAGCTTGAAGTAGAGCGGGAAGAAACCCCAGAGGAGGTACGCGCCGATGCCGTAGAGGTATCCCAGGCGGAGTGGCGTCACGCCTCCACCGTAAGGGGTGAATCTCCGCTTTGTTCCTTTCCGGTGATCGGGGTCACGGGCGGCCGGCGGTCGAGCTGCATCCACCGCTGGGGAGCGTCCAACGGGGTGAAGCCGGCCCGCGCGTACACCTCGTGCGCGTCGTTGGTGGCCAGCAGGATCCGGCGTACGCCCAGCTCGGCAAGGTGGTCGCGGACCGTGCGGGCCAGCCAGCCGCCCAGCCCGAGGCCCCGGGAGGCCCGGTCGACGTACACGTCGCAGAGCCAGGCGAAGGTGACGCCGTCGGTGACCGCCCGGGCCACCGCCACCTGACGGCCGTCCCCGGGCCGGTAGACGCCGAACGGAAGCGACCCGGCGAACGCCCGCACGACCGTCTCCCGGTCACGCCCCAGCGCCCAGTACGCGTCGGTGGACAGCCAGTGGTGTATCAGGTCCAGGTCGAGCCGGGCGGGGTCGGTGCAGATCAGGTGGCCGTCGGCGCGGGTCAGCGAGAACACGTCTGCGAGGCTAGCCAACCCGACCGGCTCGCCGGCCGGCCAATTCCCGAACTCTGGTCACCGGACCGCCCGGCCCATCGGGGGCCGGGCGGCGCGGGCGGTCGTGGTCAGTCCCGGTCGAGAACGGCGCCGAGGATCCAGGTCACGATGCTGACGAACAGGGCGCCGAGCACGGCGGCCGGCCAGAAACCGTCCACCGAGAACGGCAGCCCGGCCTGGTCGGCGATCCAGCTGGTGAGCAGGAACAGCAGCCCGTTCACCACAAGCGCGATGAGCCCCAGGGTGAGCAGGTAGAAGCCGCAGCCGACGGTCTTGATGACCGGTTGGAGCACCGCGTTGACGACGCCGAAGATCACCGCCACCAGGATCAGCGTGGTGACCGTCTGCACCGCCGAGGTCGACTCCAGGTCGATGCCCGGGATGAGCAGTGTGGCCAACCAGAAGGCCAGCGCCGTGGTGGCCAGCCGAATCAGCAACCCCTTCAGAAAACCCATGGCCGGGATCGTGCCACGGACCACTCACCGGCGTAACCCACCGGTTGACCATCCCGGGACGACGCGACTCGGGTCGACGCCCCGCCGGCTCAGCCGCGCGCCGGGTGGCCGATCAACTGCGCCTCGATCGGAGTGGGGGAGAGTAGCGCCCACCGCAGGGCTCGGCGGTTCACCACTGCCACCATGTCGTCCCGGATCCGGGTGAGCCAGTCGGCCGACCCACCCAGCCCCAACGCCGCGCCGGCCAGCACGGCCTCGGCCGCGTGCAAGGGTTGCAGCACCGCCAGGTCGGCGCGGCTCAACGCGTCCACGTCGGCCGAGGTCAGCTCATCGCGCACCACGAGGGTGGCCCGCCACGCCGGACCAGGCTCGGTCTCGGCCGGCATCGGCCCGGCGTCGACCACCAGCAGCAGCGGCTGGAGCGCGGTGCCCACCGACCCGGCGACCTGTCGACCCGGCGGGAGCAGCGGGATCGTTCCACCCGGCGCGCCCACACCTCGCACGAACGGCTCCCACACCCGCGGTCGCGCCGTCTGCACCACCACGAGCGCGCCCAGGGCCATCGCGCGCAGCGCCACCAACTGCGCGACGCGTACCCCGCCCACCAGCAACACCCGGGTGCTCTCCGGGCGGAACAACCGCACGGTCACCGCGCCCCCGTGCCGGTTGGTGCCGACCATCATCCCCGCCTCGCCCAGGGTCAGCTCCCAGTCGTCCAGCGCCGCCCTCGGCTGCGCCCCGGAGATGCTGAGCGCCAGCGGCAGCGTGCCCGCCAGCCCGGTCAGGTGCGCGCCGTCGAGTCTGCGCAGCTCCCCGCCCACGCCACTGACCAGTTTGCCAAGCGCGTCGACGGCCACCGTCAGTTCGGCTGTCGACGCGGCAGCCAGGCGTACGGCCAGCTCGGTGGGTGCCGCGCCGGTGCCCCCGCCCGGCGGCGACCCCACGCAGAGCGACACCGTCGTCGCGGTCGCCGGCAGCGCGAGCAGCCGGGGCACCAGTCGCCGCGCGGCCGGGGCGCCGGTCTGCGGCCAGTGGACCAGCCGGAACGTGGCCTGGACCAGGGTGCCCGAGCGGAGCAGCGGCCACGACTCCCGTACCGGCTGGCCGTCGTGGTGGGCCAACTCGCCCAGCACGCGCAGTGCCGCCGGTACGCCGAGCGGCCGGGCGGTCAGCGGCCCGAGTCGGCGGACGATCCGGCGTACCGTGCCGGCGAGCGCCCGACGCAGGGCCTCAGGCGTCCACCCGTCCGCCCGCAGCACCCGGACCGCCAGCACCGCCCGCTCGCGCCCGGTGAGTCGGCCGTCGGTGAGCTGCCGGTACGACGTGCCGACAGTGCCACCCGCCGCCGGGACGGGTGCCGGCGTCCCGCTGAGGAGCAGTTGGATGCGCAGCGGCGGGACGTCCGGACCGGGCGTCGGCAGCAGCGCGGACGGGGTGGGGATCGCCCGGGACGCGTCGCCGAGCAGGTCGCCGGGGTCGCCGAGCTCCAGCAGCACCACCATGCCGCCGATGTCCTCGAGCACCGCCGCCGGCCCGCCGGGCAGCTCCGTCGAGTGGACCACGGCACCGGGGGCGACCAGGTCGAGCAACCCGGCCGGACTGGTCTGCTCGCCCAGCGCCCGGCGTCGGGTCACATGCCCGGCGGCGGTGCCGAGCCACTCGAAGAGCCACCGGCCATGGACCCGGACGCCGGCGGCCGCCACGAGAAGCGCTGCCACCAGCAGTGCGGCGACGGTGACCGGAGCGCCCCTGCCCAACGCCGCGAGGACGACCGCGACGGCTACCTGCCCGGTGACCAGTTGACCCACGCGCAACCCCGCGCCGCGCCTACCGAGAGCGGCCCACCGGTCGCGAGGTCCTCGACCGCGTACGCCGTCCCGAGCCGCCCCCGGCCCGGCGAGGCCGAGCGCGGTCGGGGCGGCGCTGGGCGCTGCGGTCGCGGTTGCTCCGGTGTCGATACCCGGTGCGGTGTCGACGGACGTGATCGCGCCGGCGGCGGTGGGAATGCCCGGCCCGGCTGTCGCGGCGCCGGCGGACGGGGCCGGGCCCCAACCGGGCCGGCTCGCCGGCTGCGGGCCTCCGGTGGTGATCGGCGACACCGCGCCTCCTCGACCAGTGTGGACGTGCCGGGCGGCCGACCGCCCCGGGTTGCCCGTCACGCGCCGCGACGTGGCTGCCGCACATCGTAAGCGACCGATGGCCGCCGTGGTTGTCCACAGGGGAGGCGCGCGGGGTAGCAGAACGGCTACCGGGCCGCTACCGTCAGCCACGAAGTTCATCGCTGACCCGCGTCCACCCTTGCTCGTCGACCGGGCCACGCGATCGGTGCGCTCCCACGGTGGGCGCATCGCCGGCCAGGCACAACCGAGGAGACGAGGTGATGTCCGGGTGTCCCAGACCCAGGCAGAAGCGGCGGTGATGCGGCATACCGCCGCGAAGTTCGAGCAGGTGGACCAGTCGTTGCAATCCATGCTGACCGGCCTGCTGGCCGAGCTGGAGGTGTTGCAGCAGGCCTGGCGCGGCGCCGGTGGGCGGTCGTTCGAGCAGGTCAAGCGGCAGTGGTCACAGGATCAGGCGGCGTTGCACCGAGCCCTGCGGGAGACCGCCGGGGCCATCCGCACCGCCGGCCGACAGTACGACGTCTCGGACGACGAGGCGGCCAGCCGGGTGGCCGGCACCAACCGCGGCGGCATCCAACTGCCGCTCTGACCGCCCCGGGAGGGAGTTCCGATGGACAACGGTGTGCTGGTCGTCAACTTCGCCGCGCTGCAACAGGCCGGCGTGGACATTCAACGGGCGCTGAACACGCTCGACTCGCAGCTCGGCCAGCTCGAACGCGACGCCGCGCCGCTGGTGTCGGCCTGGGAGGGTGACGCCCGACAGGCGTACGAGCAGCGCCAGGCGCGGTGGCGGTCCGCCTCGCAGGACCTGCAGGCGATGCTGCGCGCCATCAAGTTGGCGGTGGACGACTCCGCGGCCGACTATCTGGACACGGAGAAGAAGAACACCGGGCTGTTCCAGTGACGCCGGTGGGCCGGGAGCGCTGACGGTGCCCGCGTCGGCGCCCCGGCCACCCTCCGACGAGGGGTGCTCAGGCGGCGGGGTCGGGTCAGGCCGACTCGGCCGGTCGCCAACGCCGGCGCGCGCCACGGGGCAGCACGAGGGCGAGCATCACGACGGCGACAGCCGTCACGCCGATCATCGCGCCGGCCACCAGAGCACGGTCCCGTGCGGTCGCGCGGCGGGCCTGGCGGGCGAGCACCGCCGGATCGGGCCGGTCGTCGACGAGTGCGGCGACCGGCTGCGGGCCGGCCGGCAGGCCGCCGCCGGTCTCGGTGACAGCGCGGTACGGGTTCAGCACGCCGGCGCCGTACCCGCCGCCGTGCCCCGTCCCCGGCGCCGGATCCACGGTGGCGACGATCCGCTCCGCCACCTCGGTGGCGGTCAACTCGGGTCGGTACGCGCGCAGCAGCGCCGCCGTGGCGGCCACGAACGGCACCGCGTAACTGGTGCCCTCGACCTGCTGGTGACCCTGCGCCGGCGCGGCGACCAGCACCGCGCTGCCCGGGGCGACCAGATCGACGTACGAGCCGGTCTGGGAGAAGGCCGCCCGTGCCCCGTCCACCCCGATCGCGCCCACACCGAGCACCCCGTCGTACGCGGCCGGGAACGGGATCGGGTCGCCGCTGTCGTGCAGGTTGCCCACGGCGGCCACCAGCACCACGTCCCGCTCGACGGCGTAGCGCACGGCCGAGCGGACCTCCGGGTCGTCGGCGTACAGGACGACAGAGAAGTTGACCACGTCGGCGTCGTGGTCGGCGGCCCAGCGGATGGCGCGGGCGAACTCGTCGGCGCTGACCGTGCGCCCCGACTCCCGGCCCTGCACCACCTGCTGCTCACTCACCCGTATCGGCAGGATCCGGGCGGCCGGAGCCAGGCCGTGGAAGGCGACACCGGGCCGGGGCACCGCTGCGATGATGCTCGCCACGCCTGTGCCGTGCCCGGCGCAGTCCCGGCCGCCGTCCCCACCCGGGTCGAGCAGGTCCGCGCCGGCCAGCACCCGTCCGGTCAGCTGGGGGTGCGCCCGGTCGACTCCGGAGTCGACCACCGCGACCGTCACCCCGGCGCCGGTGGTCAGCGGCGCGAGCCGCGCGGGTTCGTACCGCTGCTGGGGCCAGGGTGTGGCCTCGACCGGCCGGACGGGCGCCAGTGGGGTCGCGCAGGCCGGGGCCATCCGGAGCGCGGCGCTGGCGGCGACGGCCGGACCGGTCGCGCCGGTCAGCAGGGCGGCGGCCAGACCTGCCAGGACGGGGCGCGCGATCGATCGGGACATCGACAGCCTCCGTATCGTGTCGGCGTCGGAACGGGATGTTATCGCCTCGCCGCCGCCCCGGCGCACCGCCGCCCGCCAGCCGTTGTGATCGTGATACCACCTTGTAGGTTGTACGCGATACCTGTGGCCTGTTCTCGGAAGGAGAGGTGGCCGTGACCGAATGGGAGCCGGCCACGGAGGCCGAGGTGGCGATGTGGGACGCGCTGCGCGCCAACGACCAGGAGCTCTACTTCCGCCTCCTGTCCCGCACCGATCTGCTGTTGCCGGTCTCCACGCCGGCGCCGTCCGGGCAGGCGTCCGCCGGCTGGGGCACCTGGACGACCGGTGGCCGGACTCACGTGCTGGCCTTCACCTCCGCCGCGGCGCTGCGGGCCTGCCTCGGTGAGCACGCCGGCACCAATCGACGCGTCCCGTTCACCGACCTCGCTCTCGGCTGGCCCAATCACGAGTGGTGGCTCGCGGTCAACCCCGGGTTGCCCGTCGAGGGCTACCTGCCCGCCTGGTTCGTCTCCCAGCTCTCCCGTGGTGACGTCCGGCTGCCGGGCCGCGCCATGGGCGCCCGCGCCCGGCTAGAGCGGGCCGAGACGCTGGCCCGGTCGAGAGCCGGCACGACCGGCCGGGAAGCCCCACCCACCACCGGGTTCGTGCCGCCCCCGCCGCCCGTGTCGGATCCGGCACCGCCGGGACGACCCGCGCCGAGGACCGCGGTGCCGCCGGTGGCTGTGCCCCCGGCCTCGGGCATCCCGACCCGGGCCTCCGGCCTGGGTGATCTGTCGCGGCGGCCCGGCTCGGAGGACCTGCCCGCCGCCGGTGAGCGGCAGCCGAGCGCCCCGCCCCGACCGGCTCGCCCCGGCGCCGTTCCGGGCTCGGGCCGCACCGTCGCATCCCGGTACGTGCCGCTGGCCTCCACCGACCGCGCCCAGGTCGCGCCTGCCGACCAGCCCGACCCCAACGCCGGCCGGCCGTCTGCGAGCCGCCCGGCGGGCGACGGCGACGTGCCCGCCGCCGGCGACGGCAGCACCCAGGGTGGCCGACGTTCTTTCTTCGAACCGACGTCCGGTCGGGTGTCCGGTCCGGTCTCCGGCGACGGTCGGCCGGGCGACCGCGCAGTGCCGCCGTCCCGATTCGGGCGGGGCAGTCAGCCCTTCCCGCGCCGCCGTCCCGCGGACGCGCCGGGTGGTGACAGCGCGACGCCGGCCTTCCCGATGCCGGCACCGGACGCCACCCGACCGCTGCGGCCCTCGGCCGGCGACCTGGGCGCGTCCCGGGTCGTACGAGCGCCGGCGACCGACTACGAGGCCACACAACCTCTGCCGCCGCGACGGCCCAGCCCGTTGGCCGAGGAACCCACCCATGCGTTCCGGGTGCCCGGCTCAGCGGGGGAGGAGCCGTCGCCGATCCGCATGCGAGGTCCCGTCTCCTCGGCGGACGAGACCCAGGCGATCCCGCGGGGCCGGCCCGCTGAGCGGCAGCGCTTCGAGCCGGTGGAGGAGCTGTCCCCGTCGGTCGCGGAGCCGGTCTCCGGCCCACCCGCCCCGCGGCGCGGCTTCACGCCCATCGTCATCGAGGGCACCATCATCGAGTCCCGGGATCTCGTCGACCCGACCGAGGTCGGCCCGGCGTTCGACGAGCCCCGGCGACCCGGCCCGACCACCACCGCCCCACCGGCGGCGGCCCCGCCCGTGCCCGGCCCGTCGACGTTCGACCCGCCCGTGCCCGGCGCGTCGACGTTCGACCCGCCCGTGCCCGGCGCGTCGACGTTCGACCCGCCCGTGCCCGGCCCGTCGACGTTCGACCCGTCTATGCCCGACCCGTCCGGCGCTGACCTGGGCGGCGGTGACCTGAGCGGCGGCCCGGCCGGCCTGGACGGCAGTGGGACGGCGCCCCGATCCCCGGGGGGCTTTGCGCCGGAGGCGGCACGCACCGACAACGCCTCCACCGGAGAACCCGCGGCAGCGGACGGCCAACGGGCGATGGTCGACGAGCCGGCGTCGGTGCCGTTCGAGCCGGCCAACACCGTCGAGGAGGACCTGCTCGGCGCGGCCGGTGCCGGCAGCACCGACACGTTCCTGTCCACCCTGCTGCTGGCCCGGGTCCTGCTTCCAGCGGCGACGGACTCGGTGCGCGGCAGCCGTCCCGGCGACCCGGGCTTCGTCTGGCAGACCGCGCAGCTGGACGGCGAGACGTACGTGGTGGTCTACACGTCGCCGGAGCGCCTCGCCGACCACGTCGAGGGTGACGTCGACACGGTCCGGGTGAAGTTCGCCCAGCTGATCCGGCGGTGGCCCGATGAGGACTGGTCGTTCGCCGTCAACCCGGGCACGCCGGTCGGCGCGAAGCTGCCCGGCGACCAGATCGTCGCGTTGGCCAACTGGGCCGCCGAGGTGGGGCTCGGCGACGACCTGGAGGTCGACCCGCAGGAACCGGCGGTCGAGGCGGAACCCGCGGCCCGCATCCGGTACGCCCCCGGGGCGGTCGATCCGGCCCGACCGACGGTGATGCAGAAGGCGATAGCACCCAGTCAGCTCGCGTACTACCTGGAGCGGGGGTACGACCGGGTCTCCGGTTTCGTGCACCGGGCCGGCGAGTTGGCACACCTGACCACGCCGGCCGAGCTGCACAACGCGCTGGGTCTCAGCTACCCGGGTTCGCCGTTCGTGCGGGACGCCGAGGAGATCTACGTGCTGCGCTGGCCGGCGCACCGCCCCAGCCTCTACCGCATTCCGTACGGCGGCCAGAACGAGCCGGCGATGCGGGCCATGGAGGGCTGGGTCATCGAGCGCCCCCCGTTCCGGGGCAACGGCTTCGCCCCGGGCGAGAGCAGTGACGTGGTGGCCGAGTTCAAGGTGGACAGCGCCCGCCTCCCGCACGGCGCGCAACTCCTGCGCATCGGCGGGGACGGTACCGAGCGGGTGGTCGCGGTGCTCGACACCGACGCGGTGGTCTGGCGACGGGTCGGGGAGGCGTGATGCGCGACGGCTACGTGGCGCGTTGGCAGGGCCGCGAGTACCAGGCGAGCCCGGACGGCGACGACATCCGGCTCTACCAGCCGGAGCCGGGTGAGGGCTTCGAGGAGGTCCGCCCCGGCCGGTACGTGCGGGTGCTGCCGGCGAGCGAGATCGAGGACCTGGCGTACGTGCGGACCACCTGCACGTGGCAGGGACAGCCGTTCATCGTGCTCGGGAAGCACGACGCCTGGCTGCGCGTGGAGTACACGGGCGGGCGCTGGCCGGTGGCCGAGGCGATGCGGCTGGAGGTCTTCGACTTCGGCGTCTACCAGGGTTGGGCACCGGCCGCCGAGGTCACCGACCTGCGGGAGCAGCGGGTCTGACGGGTCAGGACTTGGCCCAGCGCAGAATCTCGCCGAGCACCAGCTCGGGGGCTTCCAGGTGGGGGAAGTGCCCCACCCCGTCGAGCAGGCGCCACTCGTACGGCGCCACGACGTACCGGCCGGACCCCAGGGCGGTCCGTGGCAGGGCGGCGACGTCCTGTGCGCCGTGCAGTTGCAGCGTCGGGGTGACCAGCGGCTTCTGCATGAGGCGGACGAACCGGTAGCCGTGCAGCCGCAGCACCGAGCGGAAGGCCCAGCGGTAGCCCTCCAGCGCACAGAAGGCGGCCTGCGGAACGCGCATGGCCTCCCGGCACCGCTCGGCGTACGCCTCGAAGCCCGGGCTGGCCGCCCAGCGTGGCCCGGCCCAGCGGCGCAGGATCTCTCCGACGGCCGCCCCGCCGTCCCTCGTGAGCACGTGCTCGTAGCGGGGGAGCTGAAACTTCAACGCCGGGGTGGAGGCGGCGAACTGCCCGCGCGGGTCGGCGAAGATGGCGGCGCGTAGGCGCAGCGGGTGGGGTGCTCCGAGCACCACCAGCCGGCGGACCAGGGCGGGGTGGAACGACGCGACAGTCCAGGCCACCATGCCGCCGACGCCGCTGCCGACGAGCGTCGCCGACCGTTCACCGAGGGCCCGGATCAGGCCGGCGATGTCGGCGGCGAGGGTGTAGCCGTCGTACCCCCGGGGTGGTTTGTCGCTGGCGCCGTAACCGCGCAGGTCCACGGCGACCGCGCGGAAGCCGGCGTCGGCGACCGCCGGGAGCATCTGGTGCCAGGCCCACCAGTGCTCGGGGAAGCCGTGCAGGAAGAGCACCATCGGCCCGGTGCCGGCCTCGACCACGTGGAATCGGGTGCCGTTGGCGCCGACGAAACGGTGCGTCCACGGCCCCTCGGTGAGGACGCAGGACTCGTCGACGACTCCGCCGCGCTGGTCGGTCATGGTTGACAGCCTAGGACCCCGTCCAGAGGCAGCCGTTTCGCCGGCCCGTGTGTGGCCCGGGAGCGCCGGGCGGCGGTCAGACGACCGGGCTGATGTCGACGATGGTGGCCGGGGTGCCCGGGCCGCAGTCGACGGTCGGGTCGGGTGGGCCGACGGTCACCCGGACGGTGGTGCCGACGGCGAAGGTGCCCCTGCCGGTGCCGTGCAACGCGTACTGCCTGCCGTCGTCGGTGACCAGGCCGTAGCAGGGACCGTCGCCGCCCCGGTTGATCCGTCCGGCCAGCACATTGGCTCTGCGGGCGTCGGTCGGTTTGCGCGGCGGGCCGGTCGGCGGGCGCAGGGTGGGGGGCAGTGGGACGCGTGAGCGCGCCGGACGGCCGGAGGGGGACGACGGAGTCGGATCGGTGGGCCCGGTCGGGGCGGCGGACGCCGGTGCGCTGGGCGACGGGGTGCCGGAGGGGGTCTGCTCGGCGGACACGGGGTCTCCTTCGTTCCGCGTTCCGGCGCAGCCGGTGAGCGCCAGCAGGACGGCCAGGCCGGCGCCGGTCAGGGTGGTGCGGGTTCGCGGTTGCACGGGTGATCGGACGCGCTGGGCTGCGTCGGGGTTCCCGGAACGGGCGATGCCCGGGCAGGTGACCTGCCCGGGCATCGCCGTGGTGCGGGTGTCGCCTGATCCGAGGATCAGAAGAAGCGGACGTTCGTGTAGATGCCGTCCTGCGACAGAACCTTGATCTTCCGGCCGGTCGCCGGGAGCTTGACGCCGTGGTTCGGCAGCTCCGGGTACCAGTACTGCTGGGTGTCGTCGAACAGCGGCTGCGCAGCCTGGCCGCGGACGTACTGCGCCTGGCTGTCGATGTGCAGCGTGAACGAGTCGGCCTTCTTCAGGCTGAACGGCGCGTCGTAGACCTGGACGCGGGCCCGCCAGGGGGCGCCGGTCAGGTTGTAGAGCGGCCGCGGGTGCGCGTCGATGATCATGTTCCGACCCTCACCCGGGTGCTCGAACGTGTCGTTGTCCGCCCACCGCAGGTTCCAGTAGGAGATCAGCAGACCCTCCTGGTACGCGTAGTGGTCCACGTAGTCCGGGCGGGTGTTCGCGTAGCCGAAGTAGTACGGGCCGGTCTTGAGGTACTTGTCGTACGAGGTGTACGACCGGGTGCCGGCGATGTAGTAGTTCGCGAACTTCTTGGTGTAGGTGGCCGCCGCGATCTCGAACTTCCCGGCGAACGTCCAGCCGTTGGCGCCCGTCTCGGCGCCGTCGGTGAACACGACCTGACCGTCGGCGGTCACGGTGATCGCGTCACCGTAGAAGCCACCCTTGGACAGGCCCCCGTCGGTCTGGTAGCGCAGCCGGAACTGCACGACCTTGCCCGCCACGGAGTTCATCGGGATGTTGACGTCGACCCACTTGCCGGCGCTGGAGCCGTCCAGGGCGAAGCGCCCGGGGGAGATCTCCTTCAGCGGATTGCCGTTGACGGTACCGGGCAGGGTCGCCCAGGTCTTGCCACCGTCGACCGAGGCCTCGAAGAACAGGTAGTCGAACCCGGCCTCGATGTTGTAGCGGCCCTTCATGGTGAGGGCGGCCGACGACTTCCCGGTGAGGTCAAGCGTCCGGGTCATCGTGCTGTTCAGGTTGTCCTCGTTGCCGGTGAAGAACTGCTTGCTGCCCTCGAACGGCGCGCCGTTCGAGAAGGTGTAGTCACGCGGCGGGAGGTTGACCACCGCGGCCTGCGCCTCCGGCGAGTTGTACTCCTGCGGGCCGAGCTTCACGGTGCGCTTCTCGTTCGGCCCGAGCGTGTCGTGGTCGAGCCAGCCGAGCTGGAGCTTGTTCCACGCGCCGAGGTCGCCACCGCGGTCACCGATGGCCGGGTCGTTCTTGGCGCCCAGCCGGCTCTGGGCCATCAGGGTCCAGTGCTCGTTGTTGTTGTCCCCACCGTTGACCACGTTGTAGTCGTCCGGCAGACCGAGGTCGTGACCGTACTCGTGGTAGAAGACGCTGCGGCCACCGTTCTCCGGCTGGATCGTGTAGTCACCGATCCAGACGCCGGTGTTACCGATCTGGGTGCCGCCGCCGGGGAAGGTCTCCGGGCCGGTGTTGCCCTGGTCGGACGCGTACGCGTACCAGCGGTGGCTCCAGATGGCGTCCTCACCCTGGATCGGGTCACCGTCGGCCTGGTCGCCGCCGGAGTGGACGATCTGGAAGTGGTCGATGTAGCCGTCCGACTCGTTGAAGTCGCCGTCGCCGTCGTAGTCGTACCTGTCGTACTCGTCCATCGACTTGACGTCGGCGGCGATCTGCGCGTCGGTGCGACCGGCGGCCTTCTGGTCGGCGACCCACTGGTTGGCGGCGTCGCGGACCAGATCCCACGTGTTGTCGCAGACGTTGCTGTCGCAGACCGCCGGGTCGTTGGCCGGGTTCTCGAGGTCGTCGTCGGCGATCGGGTCGTCGGACCGGCCGTAGCGGGCCTCGTTGTACTTGACCTTGACCCAGTCGGTGACCTCGCCCTGGACGCTGTAGCGACCCGAGGACTGGGCCTCGTAGTACTGCTTCAGCGACTCGTCGCCGGGGTTGGTGCCGAAGTAGAGCTGCCGGTAGTGGTCGGCGTTGAAGTCCGGCTGCCAGACGGTGGAGTTGTCCACCGCCCGGTTGGGCGCCGGGATCTGGTTGTGCAGCGGCCCGTCGAACTTGGTCGGCCCCGCGGTGTCGGGGCTGGTGTTCTTGTCCGGGAAGTCCGGGTGCCGCTCGTTGCCGAACTCGGCGAGGATCACGAAGATCTTGTCGGTCCGCTCGCGGGAGAGTTCGACGTACTGGTCTTCCGTCTGGGCCGTGCCCGTCCCGGTGGTGCGGGCGGTGGCCCCGTCGGACTGGGTCTTACCGACCTTGACGACGGTGCTGCCGTTGATCTTCTGTGCTTTGGCCTTGCCGGACAGGACCTCGCTGAGGCCCTCCTGGCGCAGCGCTCGCCGCTTGTTTTCCAGCGGGTTCGGCAGGTCGTGGTCGGCAAGGGCGGGCTCGGCGACCGACGGAGCGGCCGTCGGCAACTTCGGCTGCGGCGCGGCACTGGCGGACGGTCCGAACGCCAGCCCCGTCGCCGTCAGTGAGAGCCCGAGCAGACCCACTGCGACTTTGCGCACGTGGTACCTCCGGTGTGAGGGAACCGGCCCAACGGGGGTGAGGCCGGCGATAGATCGATCCCACTAGTGGGACCAATGGTGAACATAGACACTGCCGGGACGGGTGGGAAGATGTGCGCGTCGATTTGTTGCAAGATTTTGTTGGGAATGCTTTCCACCGTCACACCCCCGCGCTTCATCAGCACACGAGCCGGCGCGGTCGGGGCGCAGACGCTCCTACAACGACATATTTCGATCAACAAGATCGGGCGTACGACAGTGGGGCCGGCGGCGTTCCCGCCACCGGCCCCACCATCAGTTCCTGATCCGTAAAAGTGTTACTTCTTCGCCGGCGTCACGAAGATCGTGGCGGACGAGTTGTCCCGCGCGGCCTTCTTGATGGTCAGCGAGACGCCGTAGTTCACGCCCGCGTCGCCGGGGTTACCGGTGCCGAGAACGATCGCGCCACCGCCCAGCGTCACGCCGTAGAACTCCGGTGCCGGGCTGCCATCCGGGTGGGTGACCCGGGTGGTGTACGGCGCGTTGCCCCGCGACGGCAGCACCACGGAGGCGTCGTTGTCCCGCGCGTACGGAGCACCGTCACGCATCTCGATGCCCGGGTACCAGCCCTTGGCGTCGGTGAAGGACTTCACCGGCGCCTGCGCCTTGAACTTCGTGCAGTACGCGCTGTACGGCTCGCCCTCGGCCTCCAGGCACTCCGTGAAGGGGTACGTCTTCTGGAGGGTGAACGCCGCGTTTGCCGACTGCGGACGGCTGGGCAGGTTGTCCGTCACCGACGGGTCCTTCTCCGCCGCCTTGCCGGTACGCCGGAGCGGGTCGAAGTGCGAGTCCACGATGAGCAGCCCGCCCTTCGCGCCGTAGCTGGGCAGCGAGGTCATCTGCGCGGTGACGTGGTTGACGTCGCCGAGCGCCGAGTCCCGGTACCACACCAGCATGCCCGGAGCGTTGTACGACAGCCGGTCGACCTTCCACGCCTCGTGGGAGTAGATGGTGTCGTACGCGTACTTCAGGCCCTTGTCGAAGCCGTCGAAGTTGCGCCACTCGGCCAGGTAGAACTGCGCGTGGGTCTCGGTGCCGCTGGAGACCTTCCAGCCCCCGCCGGTGGTGTCGACGAAGGTGCCGCCGGTGGCCGTCCAGCCGTTGGCGCCGCCCTCCACGTCGTCACTCCAGGTGGTCGCGCCGCCGCCGGTGACCGAGAAGTCGTCGGCGAACCAGTTGCGCTCCTCGAACGCCTCGTCGGTGGCCTGGCGCAGCCGCAGCTGCACCGTCTTGCCCGCGTACGCCGACAGGTCGACGTAGTCGTGCCGCCAGCCGTCGGTGCTGCCGGTCAGGCCGTACTTCTTGCCGCCGAAGTCGTTCATCCGGCCGTTCGGGTCCTGGTAGTCGTCCGGGGTGGTGACCACGGCGCCGCCCTCGGCGTACACCTTCTGCTCGGTCCAGGTCGTCCCGCCGTCCGTCGAGAGCTCGACGAAGCCGTAGTCCCAGTCCTCCTCGATGATGTAGTTGTTCCACATCCAGAACTTGGCGTCCGCGGCGTTGGGCACCTCGACCGAGCGGCTGAGCTTGACGTCGGCCCACTCCTGGTCGTTGTTGCTGTGCCACATCTTCGTGCCGCTGTGCGGCGTGGCCAGGACCGTCACCTTGTCCGGCAGGTCGACCTTGATGCCGTCCTCGGAGTCGATAGGCGTCCGCGACGTCTGCCCGAGCTTCACCTCACGCGGGTTGGAGCCGGGGCGGATGGTCAGCGGGTCGGCCCAGCCGAGCACCCACTTGTCCCAGATGCCCATGTGCGTCGGCAGCGCCTGGAAGACCTCACCCGAGTGCGAGCCCGAGGCCATCAGGTCCCAGAAGTCGATGTCGGAGTCGGCGTTGCCGGACGTGTCGTAGAGGTCCGGCAGACCGAGGTCGTGACCGAACTCGTGGGCGAAGACGCCGACGCCGGCGTCCTCGGGCTGCACGATGTAGTTCGACACCTTGAGGTTGGTGCCCGGGATGCTGTAGCCGCCGGCCACCGTCGAGGAGTGCGCCCAGACGGCGTACACGCCCTGGTCGCCGCCGCCACGCGACTTGCCCTGGCCGGCGTGCACCAGCACGAGGTGGTCGATCACACCGTCCGGCTCGAAGAGGTTGCCGTCACCGTCGCGGTCGGCCTGGTCCTCCTTGTCGTAGTCGGCCCACGGGAAGCTCGGGTCCTTGGCGGCGAGCGCGTCGATCGCGTCGGTCGCCAGGCGGCCCGCGCCGGCCGGGTTGTCCGGGTGACCGTTCATCGACTGCTCACGGCCGGGAACCCAGTTGCCGTTCTCGTCCTTGGTGCAGCGGTTGGCGGCGTACCAACCCTCCGAGTGCGGCACGCTGATCCACGGGCTGGCCTGCCCGTCCACCGTGTACGCGTTCTTGGACATCTCCAGGTACATGTTGTGCATGGTGCGCCCGGAGATGTCGATGCCCTTCTTACCGTCCGGGCCCTTCAGGTCCTTGCGAACCCGCTCGGTGATGCCCTTCTTGGTGTAGAGCATTTTGTCGTAGTGCTGCGGCGAGAAGTCCGGCACCCACATCGAGTTGTTGTCCTCGTAACCCAGCGTCGCCGGGTTCGCGATGGTGTTGTGCTTCGGGCCGTTCTGCACGGTGCCCGGCACGCAGGTGCGGTCCTCGAACACCGTCTTCGGGACCATCACGCCTGTGAAGTCGTCGTTCGCCTGGTCGTTGAACTCCACAAGCAGCGTCAGCAGCTTCGCCGTCTGCGTGGTCGGCGCCTGCTTGATCTTGCGGGGGTTCTTGCCCGTCTGGATCGACTTGGCCTCGATCTTGGCCAGCTGCCGGGCGGCGACCGGGTTGCCCCGCGCATGCTTCTGGTCGAACGCGCGCGCGTCATCCACAGCCGGGGCGTAGACGCCACCCTTGCCCTTGACCTCGCGGCCGGTGGTGTCCGTCTGCACCTCGGGCTCGGCGTAGTTGATGTAGTACTCGTCGGCCCCGATCACCGCCCGGGGGGTGGTGGACGGCTGCGCCGACGCACTGCCACTCACGGTCAGTGAGGTGGCCGCGAGGGCGATGACGGGCAGCGCGACGAGTAGTCGTCGACGCGACCCCGGATGGGAGTTTCTGTTCATGCCGCTCCGTTTCTCGGGCATGGGCGGAGGAAGCCGACCGGCTCCGGGCGCGCGGAGACGCATCGAGGCCAGCCGACCTCGTGAAACTAAATGAGAAAAACGCCGAACGGCGGGAACGTGATGGAGGCGTTATTCGTCCAACCACTCGCGGCGGCCGCCGGCTGTGGGCGTACCTCCACAAAAGACGCCGATGGGTGACGGTCCGGACGGACCGTCACCCATCGCTCGTGTACGTCTGTCGTCAGTCCTCGTCGGACTTCGCGCCGCTCATCCCAGAGGAGATCAACTCCATCACCGAGGAGTCCTGAAGCGTGGTGACGTCGCCGAGCGACCGGTTCTCGGCCACGTCCCGCAGCAACCGGCGCATGATCTTGCCAGAGCGGGTCTTCGGCAGCTCCGCCACCAGCATGATCTGCCGCGGCTTGGCGATCGGGCCGAGCGTCTTCGCCACGTGGTTGCGCAGGTCGGCGATGAGCTGCTCACCCGCCTCGCCGGCGATGTCCGTGCTGCCACGCGGGATGGCGAACGCCACGATCGCCTGGCCGGTGGTCGGGTCGGTCGCGCCCACCACCGCCGCCTCGGCCACCGACGGGTGCGACACCAGCGCCGACTCCACCTCGGTCGTGGAGATGTTGTGCCCGGACACCAACATCACGTCGTCGACCCGACCCAGCAGCCAGATGTGCCCGTCGTCGTCCTTCTTCGCACCGTCACCGGCGAAGTACATGCCCTCGAACCGCGACCAGTACGTCTCGATGAACCGGTTGTCGTCACCCCAGATGGTGCGCAGCATCGACGGCCACGGCTCGCGCAGCACCAGGTAACCGCCACCGCCGTTGGGCACCGACTGGCCCTGGTCGTCGACCACGTCGGCGACGATACCCGGCAGCGGCGTCATCGCCGAACCCGGCTTGGCCGCCGTCACCCCCGGCAGCGGGGAGATCATGATGGCGCCCGTCTCGGTCTGCCACCAGGTGTCCACGATGGGCAGCTCGCCGCCGCCGACGTGCTGCCTGTACCACATCCACGCCTCGGGGTTGATCGGCTCACCGACGCTGCCCAGCAGCCGCAGCGACGACAGGTCGAAGCCGGCGGGAATGTCCTCGCCCCACTTCATCATCGTCCGGATCAGGGTGGGCGCGGTGTAGAGGATGGTCACGCCGTAGCGGTCGACGATCTCCCAGAAGCGACCCTTGTGCGGGGTGTCCGGGGTGCCCTCGTACATGACCTGCGTGGCGCCGTTGGAGAGCGGGCCGTAGACGATGTAGGAGTGGCCGGTCACCCAGCCGATGTCGGCGGTGCACCAGTAGACGTCCGTGTCCGGCTTCAGGTCGAACACCGCGTGCGTCGTGTACGACGCCTGGGTGAGGTAACCGCCTGTGGTGTGCAGGATGCCCTTCGGTCGGGCCGTCGTGCCACTGGTGTAGAGGATGAACAGCGGGTGCTCGGCGTCGAACGGCTGCGCCGTGTGCTCGGCCGACGCCGTCTCCACCGTCTCGTGCCACCAGTGGTCCTTCTCCGACCACGCCACGTCCTCACCGGTACGGCGGACCACAAGCACGTGCTCCACCGACGGGCTGTTCGCGACCGCCTCGTCCACCGTGGGCTTCAACGCCGACGGCTTGCCCCGCCGGTAACCACCGTCCGCGGTGATCACCACCTTGGCGTTGGCGTCCTGGATGCGGTTGCTCAACGAGTCCGCGGAGAAGCCACCGAAGACCACGCTGTGCGCCGCGCCGATCCGGGCGCAGGCCAGCATCGCGACCGCCGCCTCCGGGATCATCGGCAGGTAGATCGCCACCCGGTCGCCCGCCGTGACCCCCAGGTCGGTGAGCGCGTTCGCCGCCCGGCAGGTCAACTCGTGCAGGTCGGCGTACGTGAGGGTGCGCGTGTCGCCCGGCTCGCCCTCCCAGTGGATCGCCACCTTGTCGCCCCGGCCCGCCTCGACGTGCCGGTCCAGACAGTTGTACGCCACGTTGAGCTGCCCACCAACGAACCACTTCGCGAACGGCGGGTTCGACCAGTCGAGCACCTCGTCCCACTTCTTCGACCAGGCCAGCCGGTCGGCCTGCTTCGCCCAGAAGGCGAGCCGGTCGGCCTGCGCCTCGGCGTACGCGTCGACGGTGACGTTGGCGTGCGCGGCGAGTTCGGCCGGCGGGGGGAACTGGCGCGTCTCGTTCAGCAGATTGGCCAATGCCTCGCTCATGCCGTGACTCCTCGTCCTCGGGGTGACCTGCGTCTCGCTGGGCCTGAGGGTAGTCGCGGGGTCCCCGGCCGGCGACCGCTGCCCACCCCGTCGCGCCGAGCGGCCCCCGCCACGCGCCCGACGGCCCGGCCCCGCCCCGCCCGG
>NZ_JBFAQS010000017.1:65154-110417 GCF_040678875.1 Micromonospora sp. NPDC049274 | reverse complement strand
GGGCCGTCCGGGCCGTCCGGGCCGTCCGGGCCGTCCGGGCCGTCCGGGCCGTCCGGGCCGTCCGGGCCGTCCGGGCCGTCCGGGCCGTCCGGGCCGTCCGGGCCGAGCGTGCACGGAGCGGCTCGGCCCTGGGCCTTGATCGACACGGGTTCGGGGAAGTCGCGGTGTCCGGGCCGGTGGGACACCCCGATTTCCCTGAACCCGTGTTGACCTTGCCGTGCGGCGGGCCGAGAGAGCGGGCCGAGGGCCGAAGGGGCGGGTCGCGGGCCGAGGCGGAGGGCCGCCGCACGGCGGTCGAGGAGCAGGGGCGGGCCGGCGCCGGGTGTCCCAAGTCGCGTTAAGGCGGGTGCGGCCCGCCGGGCAGGCCTGTGCCGGGTGGCTCGGGTCGCGTCAGGGCGGGTGCGGCCCGCCGGGCAGGCCGGTGCCGGGTGGCTCGGGTCGCGTTGCGGGCGGGTGCGGCCCGCCGGGCTGGGACGGGTCGCTAGCGTGGCGGGGTGACCACCGACCCGCTCGTCCCTCTGCTGGCGCTCGCCGACGTCGCCGCCGCCGTCGACCGGGCCCGTGAGCGCTTCGACCAGGCGCTCGGGCACCGCGCTCTGCGCCGCAACGGTGGCCAGGTCGCGGCCGAGGTCAGCCTCCGGTCGGCGGTGGCCAGCGCCGCGCTCGAAGGCGCCGTCCACGAGCGTGAAGAGGTCCGGGCCGGCACCGTCACCGACCCGGTGCTCCAGGGGGCGCTGCGGGTCGCCGGGGCGCTGCCCGGCCTGAGCGAACTCTGGCCGAAGGCCCCCCGGCAGGCACTCGCCCGGCTGCACGTCCTCGCCGCCCGCGACATCGTGACGGAGGCCGAGCTCGGCCGACCGGTGGCCGACCCGGTGGTCGCCGCCCGCCTCGACGGGCTCGCCGGTCTGGTGGCCGGCGGCACGAAGGTCTCCCCGCTGGTACTGGCCGCTGTCGTACACGGAGAGCTGTTGAACCTGCGTCCGTTCGCCGGGCCGTCCGGCGTGGTGGCGCGCGGCGCTGCCCGGCTCGTGCTTCTCGCCAGCGGCCTCGACCCGCGCGGCCTGCTCGGCGTCGACGTCGGTCACCGGGAACGGGAGCCCGAGTACGTGGGCTCGGCCGGCGCGTTCGCCACCGGCACCCCGGACGGGCTGCGCTCCTGGCTACGGCACTACATGGCGGCCGTCGAGGTCGGCGCCGACCAGCTCACCGCGATCGGCGACGAGGTCCTCGCCGCGGCCTGACCGCGACCGCGGCACGACCCGTCGGGTGAGCGCGACTTCGATCCGCCGCGTGAGCGCGGCCCGGCGGGTGAGCGCGGCTCGGCGGGTGAGCGCGGCCCGGCGGGTGAGCGCGGCCCGGCGGGTAAGCGCGGCCCGGCGGGTGAGCGCGGCCCGCTGTATGAGCGCGGCTCGCTGCATGAGCGCAGGCGCGGGCGACCGGGTGAACCGCCGACGATGCGGCGAAGGTCAGGCGGTGGCGGCGGCGCGGGTGCGGCGGTGCCGCCCGTACCAGGCGATGCCGATGGCCACGCCCACGCCGACCCCCAGGGCCGCCGCGGCCACCGGAACGGCCGGCCGCTCCCGCAGCCGGCGACCCAGCGGGATCGGATGCCGAAACTCCAGCACCGGCCAGGCGTTCTCCGAGGCCAGCTTGCGCAGCTGCCGGTCCGGGTTGACCACGCTCGGGTGACCCACGCACTCCAGCAGGGGACGATCGCTGTACGAGTCGGAGTAGGCGTACGAGTCGGCCAGGTCGTAGCCGCGCTCGGCGGCCAGCTCGCCAACCGCCTCGACCTTGCTCGGACCGGCCGCGTAGAACTCGACCTCGCCGCTGTACCGGCCGTCCCGCACCGCCATCCGGGTGGCGATCACGTCGGTGACCCCGAGCAGCTCGCCGATCGGCCGGACCATCTCCTCGCCGGACGCGGAGACCAGCACAACGTCCCGCCCGGCTGCCTGGTGCTCCGCGATCAGGATGGCAGCCTCGGCGTACACGTAGGGGTTGATCAGCTCGTGAAGCGTCTCCGCGACGATCTGGCGGACCTGGTCCACCTGCCAGCCCTTGCAGAGCGCGGCCAGGTAGTCCCGTGTTCGGGCCATGGTCTGCTCGTCGGTGCCGCCCAGCCGGAACATCAGCTGTGCGTACGCCGACTTGACCACGTCACGCCGGGTGATCAGCCCGTCCCGGTAGAACGGCCGACCGAACGCCAGGGCGCTCGACTTGGCGATGACGGTCTTGTCCAGATCGAAGAAAGCGGCACTTCGGCCCACGGCGCGAAAGTCTAGCCGGATGGTCTATCGTCGGCGGGTGCCCGGGGTCAGGCCACCCCTCGGACCTGCGGACGGGTGCCTCCAACTCCGCTCGGCGTGACCGCGGTCACAATCCGCGAGGAGATTTTCGCGCTGAGTGGAGTGAACACCACTCGACGTGACGGGTCCGCTCAGGCAGACTTGTTCGCACGACGAGCTTTCACATCCCCGAAACAGACAGACCCTCGGCGGTTGCACCCCCCGTGACCGCTGAGTGGTTCGGCTCGACCCCCCCGGAGCCGAACCGTCGACGACCCCCGTCTCCCCCCGACGGGGGTCGTCCCTTTCGCAGGGAGCGCTCCCGCACGGCACAACTGACCGCTCCTCCTACTGCAGTGCCAGTCGGCGGGCGCCAAACAGCTCGAAGAGCCGGGGCAGCCGTCTGCGCCACTCGTCCTCGTCGCTCAGGTCCCAACGCTCGTCGGCAGGCTCCGGGCTGGGCTGTTGCGGAGCAGCTGCGGCCCGCGCCGACTCGGCGGCCTCCCAGAAGGCCTCATCGTCACCCGTCAGCCGCTCGTACGCCGTCTGCGCGGCGTACTGGAGAGCCTCGTCGCCGATCCACAGCTCGCGGCCTTCTGCTGCGCTGATCTGCCGCACGGCGGGATTGTCGGCGAGCGAGTCGGGGTCACGCGCGGCCGACTCGAACGCCACTCTGCCCAGGCCGACCAGCCCTGCCTGGAAGTCGGAGAACCCGTCGTCGGACAGAAACCCGTACTCGATGATCCAGCACGCCGCGCAGACATCCCACGTGTCGACCTGGTCCACCACATCGTCGAGCACCTGGCCGAACGCCACGATGTGCGACAGCGGGAGTCGCATCAGCTCCGCGACCAGGGCCTCTGCAACAGCACTCGGCTGACCGTCACGTTGGGGCTGGTCCGCCGCCGCGCCTGCCGCCGCTCTTGCCCGATCCACGACATTCCAGAACTCCTCCACGTCCACGGCCAGGAGTGTCCCCGATGGCTGTGACAGGTTGGGGCGCGCGGTAATCGTCGGGCCTCCTGTGACACAAGCCAGAGTGAGAGTCGCCGAGGCAATGGGGGTTCGGGTGGGTCCACCGGGGAAGCGCGACGAGGGCTGGTTCACCAGCCTCTACGCCGCCGAGTACGCGCACATCGTGAGGTACGGCCTGCGCCGATTAGCCGACTTCGACGCATCGGCGGAACTCGCGCAGGAGGTCTTCGTCGTCGCGTGGCGTCGCCGCGGCGAGGTACCGGACCGCAGCCTGCCCTGGCTGTACGGGGTGGCCCGGCGCCTGCTGGCCAACCAGTGGCGGTCCCGACGCGCCGCCCCGGACCTCCTGCCGATCGCCCACGTCGACCTGACGCGGGTGACCGACCCGTCCGGCGCCGACCGGACGCTCGGGGTTGCCGACGTGCGGGCCGCGTTGGCCACCCTCAACGACCTGGATCAGGAGATCCTCCAGCTCGTTGGCTGGGAGGAGTTGACGGTGGCCGAGGCGGCCCAGGTCCTCGGCTGCACCCGCGCGACCGCGGCGGTGCGCCTGCACCGCGCCCGCCGTCGCCTCGCCGCAGCGATGTCGGACCGGCCGGCCCGCTCCCCACGCCCGATGCTGGCCGCTTCCCGAGAGGATCTGTGATGGACGGAGCGGAACGCACCCGTACCCTTCTCGGCCCTGCCGACCCGGCCCGGAACATTGTCGTCGCGCCGCCGCCGGTTCCGGCGCGGGATCTGATCGAGCGCGCCGGCGCAACCGAACCCGCAACGGGACACCGTCGCGTACACCCGACGCGCCGGTTGGTGCTGACGGCCGGGACGCTCGCCGTCGCGGCCGGTGCCGTGGCCGTCCTCCGACCGTTCGACAAGCGAACACCGGACGATCCGGGCGGACTCGGCGGTGCCGTGGGGACGCTGCTGGTGCCGGTCGCGTACCAGTTCGACGCCGACCCGCCGGCAGCCGGCCCGCAGCTACGCACGCTGGCCAGCAAGATCAAAGATGCGGAGTACGACCACCGCAGCGGGCACTACATGTACCACCACACGAAGGTGTGGGGTGATCCGGTGATGAGCTCCCCCGACGACCGTTACCACGTGGCCTTCGCCGGTGAGTCGAAGGTCTGGATGGCCGCCGACGGGACCGGCAGCCAGAGCAACACGCAGCTGGAACCGCAGTACCCCGATCAGGAGTCCCGCGACTACTGGCAGCGCAAGCTCGCGGCTCCCGAGGTGGCTGGCACTGCCGCCCCGATCCCGCTGCCCCCCATGGCGCTCACGCCGCCGCCGACCGACCCGTCGCAGCTGCGCGAACGGCTCAAGATCGAGTACGGCGCGGGGGCCGCGAGCAAGGAGGTCAGCACGCTCTACGCGAGGTACGTCTTGCCGCGGGCGACCCGAGCGGAGATCCTGCGGGTCCTCGCCGACGTGCCTGGTTTCCGCTGGCGTGGACGTGTCATCGACCGGGCCGGTCGGGCCGGTGTCGCGGTCACCGTCGACGAGCGCGAGCACGACCAGCAGTCTCTGCTGATCTTCGAACCGAAGACGGGCGAGCTGCTCGCCCACGAACTGTTGACGCTGGCGCCGGTGCGGATCAGCGCGTACCAGCTGATCCTGGACACGACCTGGACCGACCGGATCGGCTGACCGCCGACTTGTGGGGCCGCTCTCTCGAGAGCGGCCCCACCGCTTTTTCTCGGCAGCCGCGGTAGCTGTGCGGCAACCCACTCACATAGCAGATCGATCGTCTCGGCGGGCGTTGTCCACAGGCCCCGGAGTTGTCCACAGGCGAGGAATCGAGGGCGGTGTGCCGGGCCGATCGCGAGCAGGGTCGGCGGTGCATCCGATCCCGACCGCTGGAGGCCGCGATGGCACCCCGTACCTCCGTCCCGCCGATCCGACGGCTCCCGCTGGTCGTCACGGCGGACGGCGACCTGCTCGACGACCTGCTCCGGCTCGCCGCCGCCGGCGGCACCGAGGTGGAGCTCGCCGCCGACCCGGCTGCAGCCCGCACCCGCTGGGGTCCCGCGCCGCTGGTGCTGCTCGGCGCCGACCAGGCGCAGGCGTGCCTGCGTGCCCGACTGCCGAAGCGGCCCCGACTGGTGCTGGTCGGCCGGACCGGTCACCTCGATCCCGGTTGGCAGATTGCCGAGCTGATCGGCGCCGAGCACGTCGCCGCGCTGCCCGCCGCCGAGCCCTGGCTGCTGGATCGCCTCGCCGAACAGGGTCCCGAGCAGCCGGCCGGCCCGGGTGCCCGGGTCGTCGCGTTGTTCGGCGGTCGGGGCGGTGCCGGCGCGAGCGTGCTCGCCGGCGGGCTCGCCGTCACCGCGGCGCGGGCCCGACTGCGTACCCTGCTCATCGACGCCGACCCGCTCGGTGGTGGCCTCGACCTCGTGCTGGGTTGGGAGCAGCTGGAGGGGCTGCGCTGGCCGTCGCTCACCGACGCGGACGGGCGGGTGGACGCGCCCGCGCTGGTCCACGCGCTGCCCAGCCGGGGCGACCTGGTGGTGCTCTCCTGGGATCGCGGCGAGATGCTGGCACTGCCCGCCGCCGCGATGGCGGCGACCGTCGACGCCGCCCACCGTGGCCGGGACTTCGTGGTGATCGACCTGCCCCGACAGTTGGACGACGCCGCCGTGGTCGCGTTGCAGGCGGCCGACCAGGCGTTCGTCGTCGTACCGGCGGAGCTGCGCGCCACCGCTGCCGCCGCCCGGGTGGTGGCTGCGGCCGCCCCACACTGCGCCGCGCTCTCGGTGGTGGTGCGCGGGCCCGCCCCGGGCCGTCTGCGTGCCACCGAGGTGGCACGGGCACTCGGGCTTCCTCTCGCGGGCACGCTGCGCCCCGAGCCAGGGCTCTGCCGGGGCCTCGAACGCGGCGAGGCGCCGGCGGCGGCCGGAAAGGGCCCGCTCGCCACTCTCTGCCGGCGGATCGTCGCGGACCTCACCGGCGTCCCCGCCACGGGCGCGGCATGAACGGCCGCCCGGAGGAGGGCACCTTCGCGGCCCGGGTGCGGCAGCGGATCGCCGCCGCCACCGACCCGGTCACCCCGGCGGCGATCGTGTCCGCCGTACGCGCCGAGCCCACCGCTGCGGTGTTGGGCGACACCGCAGTACTCCGGATCGCCGACCGCGTGCACGACGACCTCGTCGGCGCCGGGCCACTGGCCCCACTGCTGGCCGATCCGGAGGTGACCGACGTCCTGGTCAACGGTGTCCGCGTCTGGGTCGACCGGGGCGCGGGCCTGCACCAGGTCGCGGTCCCGGTGGGCTCGGTCGAGGATGTCCGCCGGCTGGCGCAGCGCCTGATCGCCAGCGCCGGTCGGCGGCTCGACGACGGCTCCCCGTACGCCGACGCCCGGCTCCCCGACGGCACCCGACTGCACGCAGTGCTGCCGCCGGTGGCGACCGAGGGCCCCTACCTGTCCCTGCGGACGTTCCGGCACCGCCCGTTCACCCTCGACGAACTGGTGCGCCAGGGAACCGTGCCCCGACCGGTGGCGCCCCTGCTCGCCGCCGTCGTCGCGGCCCGGCTGGCGTACCTGGTCACCGGCGGCACGGGCTCGGGCAAGACCACCCTGCTCAACACACTGCTCGGGTTGGTGCCCGCCACCGAGCGGATCGTCCTGGTGGAGGACGCGGCCGAGTTGCAACCGGGGCACCCGCACGTGGTGGGGCTCCAGGCGCGTACCGCCAACGTCGAGGGGACGGGCGTGGTCGGCCTCGGCGACCTGGTCCGGCAGGCGTTGCGGATGCGCCCGGACCGGCTGGTGGTCGGGGAGTGCCGGGGCGCGGAGGTGGTCGACCTGCTGGCCGCGCTGAACACCGGCCACGACGGTGGCGCCGGCACGCTGCACGCCAACGCCCCGTCCGACGTGCCGGCCCGGCTGGAGGCGCTCGGCATGCTGGGCGGGCTGCCCCGCGCCGCGCTGCACGCCCAGGTGGTCGCCGCGCTCCAGGTGCTGCTCCAGGTACGCCGAGGGGACCGGGGTCGGGTCCTGGAGTCGATCTGCCTGCTACTTCCCGAAGGGCCGGAGCGGTTGGCCACGGTGGTGCCCGCCTGGATACGTGGACGCGGGTTGGGGCTGGCCGCGCGTACCTTCGCCGCGCTGCTGCGAGACCGTGGCGTGGCGGTGCCGCCGATCCTGAGCGAGCCGTGGCCCGGATCGGCGGGTCCGTCATGACCGGCGGGACGGTGCTGGTGGTGGGGCTGCTGCTGGCCGCCGCAGCCCTGGTGGCCTGGCCCGCGCGGACCGTTCGGGCCCGCCGCCGACGGGTGCTGGCACCGGGCCGCGGTGCCATCGGCGCTGACCCGGACGACGCCCTGGTGGAATGGATCAGGGGCCTCGCCCGCGGACCAGGTGGGCCGACCGACGAGTTCGGCGACCTGCCGGCCCCGGCCCGCCCGGGTGGCCTCTCGTACACGCCGGGAGCGTCGGCGTCCAGCGGCGGGCGAACGGCTGTCGCCTGGTCCACTCGGGACCTCGACGGCAGCACGAGCCGCCCGAGGGCGACCGGCGGCCCTGGGGGATCCACGCGACCGGCCGGCCCGGCACGTCCGCCGATCCGTCGGGATCCTCGCCGCCCTGCGGCCACTGCCCGCCCGGAAACCGAGACCCTGGAGACCGTCGAGCATCCTGGTACCAGCCTGGTCGACCCGGCGGACCACCGTCTCGGCGACCTGGCAGGCCAGCGTCTCGGCGCCCCGGCGGATCACGCTGCCGGCGGCTCCTACGCGACTCAGCCGGTACGCGTGCGTCGATCGTCCAGACGTGGGCTGCTGCTGGTTGGCCTGGTGGGGGCAGGTGTCGGTGCCGTGTCCGCTGGGCCGGTGGCCGCGGTCGCGGTGGCCGGCTACGGCACGCTGGCCATGCGTGCCCTACTTCGCTGGCGGGCGAACCGGCATGCCGAGATGGCTCGGCGGCGCGGCCTGGACCTGCTCTGCGGTCTGGCGGCCGATCTCCGGGCGGGCCTGCCCGTCCCGCCAACCATGGAGATCGCAGCCGCAGAGGGGTCGGCTGGAGCGGACCGGCTTCGGGAACTGACCTCGGCCGCCGTGCGGCTGGCGGACCGGACCGGCGCACCGCTGGCCGAGCTGATCGAGCGGATCGAGGCGGACGCCCGCGCGACCGACCGGGGCCTGGCCGCCGCAGCGGCGCAGGCGGCGGGCGCCCGTGCCACGGCCTGGTTGCTGGCGGCCCTGCCGGTCGGCGGGATCGGTCTCGGCTACGGGATCGGGGTCGATCCCTTGGCGGTGCTCCTGCACAGCACGGTCGGTGGGGTCTGCGCGATCCTCGCCGTTGCCCTACAGGTCGTCGGCCTGCTCTGGGCCGAGCGGCTGGGCGCGGCGTCGGGGCGGGCCGCCTGATGTCCTCGGTGCTCCCGGGCGGCGCGGTCGGTCGGCGCGGCTCGCCGGACCGGGACGGTTCGGGTCGCGGCGGTGTGGAGAGGCGGCGGCGACCGGACGCGATCCGGCTCGCGGCAGGGATGGCCGGGCTCGCCGTGGCGGTGGTCGTCGGGGGCTGGGTCGGGCTGCTCGGTGCGGTTCCGACAGCTGTCCTGCTGGACGTGCTGCTGCGGCGGATCGAGTCTCCGGCGGTCCGCGGTCGGCGACTCCGGGAAGCCGCCGACCTGCCACTCGCCGCTGACCTGCTGGCGGCGGCGATGCGGGCGGGTGCGCCGGTGGACCGCTCGGTGCTGGCCGTGGCCGAGGCGCTGGACGGCCCGCTCGCCAGCCGACTGGCCCGGGTCGGCCGCACCCTGCTTCTCGGCGGTGGCCCGGCCGAGGCCTGGTCGGCGTTGGAAGGGGTGCCGGGAGCGGAGCGGATGGCCGCCGCGGCATTCCGCTCGGCCAACAGCGGCGCTGCGCTGGCCGGTGCGCTGACCCGTCTCGCCGACGACCTGCGGGCCGACCGGGCTACCGCCGCCGAGGCGTCCGCCCGTCGGGCCGGCGTCCTCATCGTGCTGCCGCTGGGGCTGTGCTTCCTGCCCGCGTTCATTCTCGCCGGCCTGGTGCCGGTGATCGTCGCCGTTCTCGGCGACGTGCTCTGACCCATCGAGAAAGGAAAGACGCATGCGCAAACTCATCGCCCGACTCCGCGGCGACGACGGTATGAACACCGCCGAGTACGCCGTCGGCACGCTCGCCGCGGTGGCCTTCGCCGGGATCCTGTTGAAGGTGCTGACCTCCGGCAATGTCCAGTCGGCGCTGACCGCGGTCATCGACCGGGCGCTCAAGTGACAGGGCGCCGGCAGGTCGGCCATGCTCGGAAAACGGATCCCCCCGGGCGAGCGTGCGACGGAGGGTGTCAGGTCCACCTCGGCGGCGGCGACCGGGGGTCCTTCACCGCCGAGTTGGCGGCCGGCCTGCCGGCGCTGCTCCTGCTCCTGCTCGCCGGCCTGACCGCGGTCAACGCCGTCAGCACTCAGGCGAGTTGCCTGCACACGGCCCGGGAGGCGGCGTTGGCCGCGGCCCGGGGCGACAGCGGCGCGGACGGGGGGCGCGCGGCACCGCCGGGGGCGGAGGTGTCGGTCTCGGTCGACGGCGATCGGGTGCAGGCGACGGTCCGCGCGCCCGTCCGCGCGCTGGGCGGCCGGCTACCGCGGGTCACCGTGGTCGCCACCGCCGTCGCGGCCCTGGAACCAGGCGCCAGCGAAGGGAGTTGGTGATGCGACACCCTCGCGTTCGGTCGTGTAGGCGCGGCCCGAACGCTGAGCGACACGCTGGCGACCGGCCGGACGCGCAGCGAGGTGGCGCGACCCTGCTGCTACTCGCGTTGGGACTGGTC
The DNA here is from genome assembly GCF_040678875.1 of Micromonospora sp. NPDC049274. Lineage (NCBI taxonomy): Bacteria > Bacillati > Actinomycetota > Actinomycetes > Micromonosporales > Micromonosporaceae > Micromonospora > Micromonospora sp. NPDC049274. Next base: position 100,370 of record NZ_JBFAQS010000017.1, on the reverse strand, counting down.
TTCGTGCTGGTCGGGACGTTCGGCGCGGCCGTCGCCGCAGCGGGAATGGCGGCTCAACGGGCGGCGGTGGCGGCAGATCTCGGCGCGCTGGCAGGGGCTGCCCGGGCGCTTGACGGCGACGCGGTGGCCTGCGCTGCCGCTGCGGACATCGCCCAACGCAACGCTGGCCGACTGGTGGACTGTCTCCTCGACGGGCTGGACGTGCTGGTGACCGTCGAGGTGGCGTTCACACCGCTTCCGGGCCTGACCCGGGTCGCCGCGTCGACGGCCCGTGCCGGCCCGGTGCGTGGCTGAGTCGATGGCCCGCGCCGGCCCGGTCTGCGGCTGAACAAGGACCCCGGGGAGACATCGGCCTGGCACCGGTGTCGCGAGGTTGCGGGTTGCGCCGATGGACTGCGCTGGGCTGGCCCGACGACCGGGCTGGTCCGACCGCAGCCGGCTGGCCGGGACAGGGCAGCGCCCTGTCCCGGCCAGCGGCCGAGAGGGTGTGAGGCGGGTGCGTCAGCGGGCCTGGAGCGCGTCGAGGGCGACGGCCATCGCGATGACGAGACGGCGGTCGATCTGCGGGTTCTGCACCTCGACGACGTACTTGTCGCGCAGGCCCCACTTCTTCACCACGGAGAAGACCGGCTGGCCGCCGGCGGTGAAGTCGAAGTGGTACGGCAGCCAGGACAGCGAGTCGACGAACCGGCGCAGCAGCGCCACCGGCAGGCTGCGCTCCTGGCCCGTCACCTGCGGCAGGCCGGCCTGCTCGACGTGCCAGGTGGAGCGCAGCAGGGACTGGGCGAAGTCCTTGCGGAACAGGCCGATCGCGTTGCCGGCCGCGTCGGTGACGTCGTAGGTGGCGCCGAGGTCGATGCGCTGGCGGGCCTTGAAGCCGAGCAGGGGCTGCTGCTTGGAGTCGTCGGTGTAGATCGTCACCTGCTCCTTGAAGGCGAGCCGCTTCTGCTGGGCGAACGCCAGCAGCTCACCTTCCGTGCCGTCCGGCGCCACCGCCCGGACCTCGTACTGGTTGACCATCATCCGCAGCCGCTGGCGGATGTGGAACTGATTCAGGGTCTGCAAGTTGTCGAGCTGCATCTGTTCTCCTCAGGGGGGATGGTGCGCCGGAGTCTCGCACAGCCGGGCAACCGCTGCCCGCCTGTGCCCCGGCGCTCCCACCCCCGACCGGCCCGCCCCGCCCGACCGGCCCCGACGACCGTCAGCGGCCGTCCACGGTCACGCGTAACGCCCAGGTGTTGAGCACCTGGTGGATGCTGCGCAGCCGCTCGTTGATCTGCTCCAGGCGTTCCGCCTGAGCCAGGGCGGCCAGCGCGGCCCCGAGTGCGATCTGCTGGTCGAGGGTGAGTTGGTCCTGGTCGATGGTGTAGAGCAGGTCGACGGTCTCGGCGATCGTGTCGGCCACGGCTTCTCCTCGGGCGCGGGGGCGAACTAGAACAAGCATCGATGGAAGCGCTCCCATGCCATTGTGCCCAGAGCCGCGCGGATTCATGCAAGGTGGCTCAGGCGGGCAGATTTCCCAGCACCACGTCGAGCACCCGGATCGCGTCCGGCTTGGAGAGCGGGTTGTTGCCGTTGCCGCACTTCGGCGACTGCACACAGGACGGGCAGCCGGTCTCGCAGCCGCACTCCGCTATCGCGTCTCGCGTGGCGCGCAGCCACGCCGACGCCGTCCCGTACGCCCGCTCGGCGAAGCCGGCGCCGCCCGGGTGTCCGTCGTAGACGAAGACCGTGGGCGCCTCGGTGTCCGGGTGCAGGGCGGTCGAGAGCCCGCCGATGTCCCACCTGTCGCACGTCGCCATCAGTGGAAGCAGGCCGATCGCGGCGTGTTCGGCGGCGTGCAGCGCACCCGGCACGTCGGCCTGCTGGACCCCGGCGGAGGCCAGTGATCGCGGTGACAGCGTGAACCAGACCGCCACCGTGCGCAGCTCCCGGGTGGGCAGGTCGAGCGGTCGGGTGTCGATCACCTCGCCGGTGGCGATCCGGCGCCGCTGGTACGACACGACCTGGCTGGTCACGTCCACCTCGCCGAGGAACATGCCGACCGGTCCGGCGTCCACGTAGGAGCGCACCGACACCACGGACAGGTCCGTGACGTCCCGGGCGTGGGTGGACCAGTCCGGCTCCTCGACGTGCACCAGCGCGCACCCGTCGGCCAGGTCCAGGTCGTCCACCACGTACGAGACGCCCTGGTGCAGGTAGACCGCGCCGGGGTGCAGCAGGAAGTGCGACGAGCCGCCGTCGACAGTGCCGAGGAGGCGACCGGTGGCGGACTCCACCACGACGACCGGGGCGCCGCCCTCGCCGCGCAGGTCCACCTCGGGACGCTCGCGGTGCCGCCAGTACCAGCCGGTGGGCCGCTGCCGCAGCGCCCCCGCCTCGACCAACTGGTCGATGGCCTCCTTCGCCCCGTCGCCGAAGAGCGCCAGGTCGGCCGGGGTGAGTGGTGCCTCGACGGCCGCGCAGGCCAGCTGCGGCGCCAGCACGTACGGGTTGGCCGGGTCCAGCACCGTCGCCTCGACCGGCGCACCGAAGATCGCCTCCGGGTGGTGAACCAGGTAGGTGTCCAGCGGATCGTCCCGCGCCACCAGCACCGCGAGGGCCTCCTGCCCGGATCGTCCGGCGCGGCCCGCCTGCTGCCACAGCGACGCCCGGGTGCCCGGATAGCCACAGATCAGCACCGCGTCCAGACCGACCAGGTCGACGCCCAGCTCCAGCGCGTTGGTGGAGGCCAGGCCGAGCAGGTCACCGTGCAGCAGCGCCCGTTCCAGCTCGCGCCGCTCCTCGCGCAGGTAGCCACCCCGGTAGGCGGCGACCCGGTCACCGAGCCCTGGGACCGCGTCGTCCAGCGCCCGGCGCGCGTTGGCGGCCACCACCTCGGCGCCCTTGCGGGACCGGACGAACGCGAGCGTGCGTACCCCCTCGGCGACCGTGTCGGCGAGCAGGTCCGCGGTCTCCCGCAGCGCGGACCGGCGGACCTGGCGAAGCTCGTCGTGCTCGCCGGTGGCCTGCGGGGGCACCGGAGGAGACGCAGAAGAGTCGGGTGGCAGCAGCGGCGGCTCCCAGAGCGCGAAGGTCACCCCGCCGCGCGGCGACGCGTCCTCGGTGACCGCCGTCACCGGCAGGCCGGTCAGTCGTCCGGCCGCGGTCGCCGGATCGCCGGAGGTCGCCGAGGCGAGCACGAACACCGGGGTGGCGCCGAAGCGGGCGCACTGCCGGCGCAGTCGCCGCAGCACGTGCGCCACGTGCGACCCGAACACACCCCGGTAGGTGTGGCACTCGTCGATCACCACGTACGCCAGCCGGCGCAGGAAACCGGACCACTGGGCGTGGCCGGGCAGGATGCCGTGGTGCAGCATGTCCGGGTTCGTCAGCACGAAGCGGGAGTGCCGGCGGATCCACTCCCGCTCGGCGCGCGGTGTGTCCCCGTCGTAGCAGGCGGGGCGTACCCCCTCCAGGGCCAGGTCGGCGACGGCCCGCAACTGGTCGGCGGCGAGGGCCTTGGTCGGCGCCAGGTAGAGCACCGTGGCTCGGGGGTCGGCGAGCAGGGTGGCAAGCGCCGGGAGCTGGTACGCCAGCGACTTGCCGGACGCGGTGCCGGTGGCGACGATCACGTGGCCGCCCTCGTACGCCAGGGTGGCCGCCTCGGCCTGGTGCTGCCAGGGCGCGACCACGCCGCGACGGGCGAACGCCGCCCGCAGCTCCGGTGGCGCCCACGCCGGCCACGGTGCGGGTACCCCGACGCGGGCCGGCACCCGCTCGACGTGTGTGACCGGATCGCCGGCGCCCCGGGCGCGCAGCCGGCGCAGCAGGTCGACGGGCGCTGGGCCAGCGTCGTGACCTGCGGATACGGTGGGCGCGGCGGACGACTCCAGCTCGCGGCGCGGCGTAGGGCGCGCCGAGATGAAGTCGTTGGAGGTCACGTCCTGCACTCTCGCACTGGTGTTCGGAGATGAAAAGCCGGGCCCGGGGGTAAGGGGAAGCCTCCGCCGGTGACCGCAGGGTGTCCCGGCGGTAGTGGTTAGATGCCCAGGAGAGTTTACGGCTCTGGCGAGGAGGACCGATGGAGCTGTCGCTGGCGACGCGCACCGTGGGCGAGCACACGGTGCTCGAGGTCGGCGGTGAGGTGGACGTCTACACCGCGCCCCGGCTCCGTGAACGACTCCTCGAGCTGATCGACGGTGGCGCGCGACACGTGGTCGTGGACCTCGGGCGGGTGGACTTCCTCGACTCCACGGGGCTGGGCGTGCTGGTCGGCGCGCACAAGCGGCTGCGGACGGCCGGCGGCTCGTTCTCCCTGGTCTGTGACAAGGAGCCGCTGCTCAAGATCTTCCGGATCACGGCGCTGGACCAGGTGTTCCCGCTGCACCCCACGGTCGAGGCGGCGGTCGGTGCGGGCCCGACCGGCGCCAACGCGTGATGGCGACGGTCCGGCTCTCCTTCTCTCCGGCGCCGGTGCACGTGCGTACGGCCCGACTTGTCGGCGTCGCCGTCGCCCGACGTGCCGGTGTCCGCGAAGACCTGCTGGACGAGGTGCGCCTGGCCATCGGTGAGGCGTGCACCCGGGCGGTCGCCCTGCACCGCCAGTACGGCCTGGCCGATCCGGTGCTGGTGGAGATGTCCGACGGCGGCTCGTACGCGGTGCGGGTGGTGGACCGCGCGCCGATCGAGGCAGGCATCGGGCTGGCGGCGTTGCCGCCGGACGAGTTGGCCAACGAGTCGCTTACCGACGAGGCGCTTACCACTGGCGTCGGGTTCGCGCTGCTCGCGGGCTTCGTCGAGGATCTTCAGGTGCGCCCGGTCGACGAGGGCATCGGCACCGAGGTGCGGATGGTGTGGCCGGTCGGCCGCTGACCCACTCCGGTATCCCGGCCGCACAACCGCCAGGCCGCACAACCCGCAAGGCCGCATGACCGCCCGCCAGGCCGCATCCCCGTCAGGGGGTGCGGCCTTGTCGTCATGGATCGGGCCCTATATCAGATTTCGTTTCATAACACAGCGACGAAGATCATCGAGACACGGTGCCACCTCGATGTGACCTCGAACACTGTGGAGGGCTACAGTACCCGGGTTGTCAGCAAGTGATCCAGCCCGCAGCCAGCGGGTATGGGTGGGTATCGCTGGTCCGCTGGGGTGGGTTGGCGCGCGCTTGCGAGTCCGCATCCAGGCGTCGACAGGTGCGTCTCCACCGTCGACGCGAGTGTTCGGTAACAGGAGGACACAGATGTCCGAGACCTTGGCCGCCGATGGCGGCGGGCTTTCCCTTACCGGAAGCAATGTCACGTACGTCGTCATCGCCGCGGTCATCGCGCTGGTGGCGCTCGTCTTCGCCGCCGCATTGACGAAGACGGTGCTGGCAGCCGGCAAGGGCACCACCAATATGCAGGAGATCTCGGGGGCGGTCCAGGAGGGCGCCTCGGCCTACCTGCTCCGCCAGTTCCGCACGTTGGCGATCTTCGTAGTCGTCGCCGTGGTGCTGCTCTTCCTGCTGCCGGTGCACGACACCGACGGCAGCGAGATTGCCGTGAAGGTCGGCCGCTCGCTCTTCTTCGTCGTGGGCGCCGTGTTCAGCGCGTCCATCGGCGGCGCCGGCATGTGGCTGGCCACCCGCGCCAACCTGCGCGTGGCCGCCGCAGCCCGGGAGCGACAGGGTGGCCGCGAGGCGGCCATGAAGATCGCCTTCCGGACCGGTGGCGTGGTCGGCTTCCTCACCGTCGGCCTCGGCCTCTTCGGCGCCGCGCTTGTCGTCCTGGTCTACCGGGGTGACGCGCCCACCGTGCTGGAGGGCTTCGGCTTCGGCGCCGCGCTGCTCGCGATGTTCATGCGTGTCGGCGGCGGCATCTTCACCAAGGCCGCCGACGTCGGCGCCGACCTGGTCGGCAAGGTCGAGCAGGGCATCCCCGAGGACGACCCGCGCAACGCCGCCACCATCGCCGACAACGTGGGCGACAACGTCGGTGACTGCGCCGGTATGGCCGCCGACCTGTTCGAGTCGTACGCGGTGACGCTCGTCGCCGCGCTGATCCTCGGCCGCGCCGCCTTCGGCGAGGACGGTCTGGTCTTCCCGCTGATCATCTCCACCATCGGCGTGCTGGTAGCCATCGTCGGTGTCTTCATCACCCGGCTGCGCACGTCCGACCGCAGCGGCCTGACCGCCATCAACAGGGCCTTCTACCTCTCCGCGGTGCTCTCCGCGGTGCTGGTGGCCATCGCCGCGTACGCGTACCTGCCGGCGACCTTCGCCGAGTTGGAGGGCGGGCTCGACGTCACCGACCGCAACCCGCGACTGGTGGCCATCGGCGCGGTCGTGATCGGCATCGTGCTGGCCGCGGCGATCCAGGCGCTGACCGGGTACTTCACCGAGACCAACCGCCGGCCCGTGCAGGACATCGGCAAGAGCTCGCAGACCGGCGCCGCCACGGTGATCCTGGCCGGCATCAGCATCGGGCTGGAGTCGGCTGTCTACTCGGCGCTGCTGATCGGCGCCGGCGTCTTCGGGGCGTTCCTGCTCGGCGGCAGCTCCATCACGCTGTCGCTGTTCGCGGTGGCGCTGGCCGGCACCGGCCTGCTCACCACTGTCGGCGTCATCGTCGCCATGGACACCTTCGGGCCGATCTCCGACAACGCCCAGGGCATCGCCGAGATGTCCGGTGACATCGACGAGCACGGCGCCCGGACGCTCACCGAGCTGGACGCCGTGGGCAACACCACCAAGGCGATCACCAAGGGCATCGCGATCGCCACCGCGGTGCTGGCGGCGACCGCGCTGTTCGGCTCGTACACGGACACGCTGAAGGCTGCGTACGGGGACGCAAAGGTGGGGAACGTCGAGGCGGAGATCCTCAACGCGCTCAACCTGGCCAACCCGCGCAACCTGGTCGGCCTGATCATCGGTGCGGCTGTCGTCTTCCTCTTCTCCGGGCTGGCCATCAACGCGGTGTCCCGCTCGGCAGGCGCCGTGGTGATGGAGGTTCGCCGGCAGTTCCGTGAGCTGCCCGGCATCATGGACCGCACCCAGCGCCCGGAGTACGGCAAGGTCGTCGACATCTGCACCCGGGACGCGCAGCGCGAGCTGATGACCCCCGGTCTGCTCGCCATCCTGGCGCCGATCGCTGTCGGCTTCGGCCTCGGGCCCGGCGCCCTGGCGGCGTACCTCGCCGGTGCGATCGGTGCCGGCACCCTGATGGCGGTCTTCCTGGCCAACTCCGGTGGCGCGTGGGACAACGCCAAGAAGCTGGTCGAGGACGGCGCGTACGGCGGCAAGGGGTCCGAGGCGCACGCCGCAACTGTCATCGGCGACACCGTCGGTGACCCGTTCAAGGACACCGCCGGCCCGGCGATCAACCCGCTGATCAAGGTGATGAACCTGGTCTCGCTGCTGATCGCGCCCGCCGTGGTGGCGTACAGCGTCGGTGACGACCGCAACGTCGCACTGCGGGTGGGCATCGCGCTGGTCGCGACGCTGATCATCGTGGCGTCGGTGGTCTTCAGCAAGCGCAAGGGCATCGCGATGGACGACTCCGACGCCGGTGGCACCACCGGCGCGGGCAGCGCCGACCAGCGGCCGGAGACGGTCAACGCCTGAGCGACACCGGCACCGGGGTCCCCGTTCGACGTACCCGTCGGGCGGGGACCCCGGCCATCCGGACCGGTGCCACGCCTGACCGAAGGCCGTACGCTGCAACGCATGCGTACGTGCCGGGCGTCTGCCGCCGGAAAGCTCACGGTGGTCCTGGCCACGCTCGTCGTCGTCCTCGCCGGCTGCGGTGGCGGGCCCAGCCCGCGGGCCTGGGCGGCGTCGGTCTGCGGCGCGCTCACGCCGTGGCGCTCCGAGATCAGCAAGTTGACAAGCAGCACCGATCAACAGATGACGGCGCAGACCACTCCGGCGCAGGCCAAGGAGAACCTGGTGCGGCTCTTCGGTGGAGCGGAGCAGGCCAGCGAAACCGCGCGCCGCAAGGTCGAGCAGGCCGGCGTCCCGGAGACCGACAACGGCGAGGCCATCTCCGCCGGGTTCCGCGGCTCGCTGAGCAAGATGCGGGACGCCTACGGCCGGGCCCGGGACACCATCGAGGGGTTGGGCACCGGCGAGCCGACAACCTTCTACGACGGCGTGCGGGCCGCCGTCGAGACACTCAACAAGGAGTACGACGCCAGCGCCCTGGACACCAGCAAGCTCAACTCCGAGGAGTTGAAACAGGCATTCGACGAGGTGCCGGAGTGTCGCTGAACGGGCTCGGTGACTCTTCGGCGGCGCAGCCGCTGGAGGCGCTGTTCCCCGTACCCGAGCCGGATCCGCCGGACACCGGCGCGGCGACGTCGGGCGCCAGCCGGCGGCGGGGCGACCCGGCCCGATCGGAGTCGAGTCGACCCGGGTCGCCGCACGCCGACGACGCGGGCCGGCAACTTGTCTTCTTCGGCGCGGATGCCGCCGAGCCGACGGTCGCCGACCTGGCCGGCTTGCTGGCCGGGCCGGGCGAGGTGGTCCGGATGGGCGGCACGGCCCGACTCGCGGTGCGGGTGGACGCCGCCTGGCGGGTGCACGTGCTCGTCGCCGAACTGGCGCTGCGCGGCCTGGCCGCGAGCTGGGAGCCGACCGAGGACGAGCGACACACCGTCCGTACGTCGTACACCCGTCTGTTGAAGCCGCTCGCGGTCGCCTGGCTGCACGGCCCGACGAAGCGTCCGCCGGCGATCTTCCACCTGACCGGCCGGCGGCTGCGGCTCTGGCTCGCCGCCGCCGGGACGCCGGAGCCGCCCAGTGGGTTCCTGCTGCGGCTCGGCGCGGGCGACCAGGAGTCCTGGGACGCGATCGGCGCAGCCCTCGCCGCCGCCGGTCTGGCCGGCACGTTTGTCGGCCCCGACGAGGGCGGTCCGGCGTACCGGATCACCGGCCGGCGCCGGTTGGCGCGGCTCGCCGAACTGGTCGGCGGGCCACCGCCGACGGCGCCAACGGACGCCTGGCCCAGCCGGGCCTGAACCAGGCAATTCGCCCAAGTCGGGAGGGGTGGTCGGCTGTCCGGTGCCGGACAGCCGGCGGGCCGATCCAGAGGAAAACGGGCGGGTCGGATCTCGGTCGATGGTCCGCCATCGTCACAGTGACCCGCTTCGAGCCCTACTCACGGTGTACGGTGGCGCCGTCCGGCAGTGCCGAGCACGGCGGGGCGGAGTTGACCGCCGCGCCGCAGCGGATTGCCGCCCGCGAAACCCGAAACGCGGACGGCGCGTTACGTTGGACATCCGGACCGCCGGTGCCGCGGCGGGGTGGAGAGCGGTCGCTGTTCCCGGCGCCGGCAGGCCACGAGCAGGAGTGAGGACGACAGAGACGTGCCGAGCAAAGCTGGAACCACCCGTCTGGTCATCGTCGAGTCACCGGCGAAGGCCAAGACGATCTCGGGCTACCTCGGCCCGGGGTACGTCGTGGAGGCCAGCTTCGGTCACGTCCGCGACCTGCCGCGCAACGCCGCCGACGTGCCGGCGAAGTACAAGGGCGAATCCTGGGCCCGGCTCGGGGTGGACGTGGACAACGGGTTCCACGCCCTCTACGTCGTCTCCGCCGACCGCCGACAGCAGATCAGCAAGCTGGTGAAGCTGTCCAAGGAGGTCGACGAGATCTTCCTGGCGACGGATGAGGACCGCGAGGGCGAGGCGATCGCCTGGCACCTGGTGGAGACGCTCAAGCCCAAGGTGCCGGTCAAGCGGATGGTCTTCCACGAGATCACCAAGCCGGCGATCCAGGCGGCGGTGGCCAACCCACGGGAGATCGACCGCGATCTGGTCGACGCCCAGGAGGCTCGGCGGATCCTCGACCGCCTCTACGGCTACGAGGTCTCCCCGGTGCTGTGGAAGAAGGTCATGCCGAAGCTCTCGGCGGGCCGGGTGCAGTCCGTGGCGACCCGGATCGTGGTCGAGCGGGAGCGGCAGCGGATGGCCTTCCGCACCGCCGAATACTGGGACATCCTGGCCACCCTCGCCGTGGCGAACGCCGGTGAGGGGCCGCGCACCTTCAACGCCACCCTGGTCGCGCTGAACGGCGACCGGATCGCCACCGGCAAGGACTTCGAGCCGACCACCGGTCGGGTCCGGGCCGGCGCGGGCGTCGTGCACCTGGACGAGGGCGGTGCCCGTGGGCTCGCGGCCCGTCTGGAGGGCCGGCCGTTCACAGTCACCCGCGTCGAGGAGAAGCCCTACCGCCGTCGCCCGTACGCGCCGTTCATCACCTCGACCCTCCAGCAGGAGGCGGCCCGCAAGCTGCGCCTGTCCTCGCAGCAGACGATGCGCACCGCGCAGCGGCTCTACGAGAACGGTTACATCACCTATATGCGTACCGACTCGGTGAACCTGTCGGAGACCGCCATCTCGGCGGCCCGCCGGCAGATCGTCGAGCTGTACGGCGAGCGCAGCGTGCCGCCGGAGCCGCGCCGCTACACCGGCAAGGTGAAGAACGCGCAGGAGGCGCACGAGGCGATCCGCCCGGCGGGGGACAACTTCCGCACCCCGGGTGAGGTGGCCAAGGAGCTGTCCGCCGAGGAGTTCAAGCTCTACGAGCTGATCTGGCGGCGGACGATCGCCTCGCAGATGACCGACGCGGTCGGTTCCAGCGTGTCGGTCCGCATCCGCGCGGTCTCCACCTCGCAGGAGGAGGCCGACTTCGGCGCGACCGGCAAGACGATCACCGACCCGGGCTTCCTGCGCGCGTACGTCGAGTCCAGCGACGACGAGAACGCCGAGGCCGAGGACGCCGAGCGCCGGCTGCCCACCCTCGTCAAGGACCAGCCGCTGACCGCCGACGAGCTGGCCGCGCAGGGCCACCACACCCAGCCGCCGTCGCGCTACACGGAGGCGTCGCTGGTCAAGGCCCTGGAAGAGCTGGGCATCGGGCGGCCGTCCACCTACGCCTCGATCATGCAGACGATCCAGGACCGGGGGTACGTCACCAAGCGCGGCCAGGCGATGATCCCGACGTTCCTGGCCTTCGCGGTGATCGGGCTGATGGAGCGGCACTACCCGCGTCTGATCGACTACGACTTCACCGCCACAATGGAGAACGAGCTGGACGAGATCGCCGGCGGTGACCACGCCGCTGTCGACTTCCTCACCGCGTTCTACTTCGGCAGCGCCAACGGCGCCGGTGACCAGGACATCGCCCGCTCCGGTGGGTTGAAGAAGCTGGTCACCGAGAACCTCAGCGACATCGACGCGCGCAGCGTCAACTCGATCCCGCTCTTCACCGACGACGACGGCCGCGAGGTAGTGGTCCGGGTCGGCCGGTACGGCCCGTACCTCCAGCGTGAGCTGCCCGGCGGCGAGCAGCCGGCGGCGACGGCTGCCGGGGCGGCTTCGGACTCGACGGCGGCTTCGGCTTCGACGGCGGCTTCGGGTGAGGGTGAGGAGAGCAGCCCCCAGGGCGACCGGGCACCGATCCCCGAGGGCCTCGCCCCGGACGAGCTGACTCCGGAGAAGGTGCACGAGCTGTTCCTCGGCGGCAGCGGCGAGCGCAAGCTCGGCGACGACCCGGCCACCGGCGAGCCGATCGTGCTGAAGTCCGGCCGATTCGGCCCGTACGTGTCCAGTGGCGAGCGGAAGTCCTCGCTGCTGCGCTCGCAGACACCTGACTCGCTCTCGCTGGAGGAGGCGCTGCGGCTGCTCAGCCTGCCCAGGCTGGTGGGCGTCGCGCCCGACGGTGTCGAGGTGTTCGCCAACAACGGTCGCTACGGCCCGTACGTGAAGCAGGGCGAGGAGTTCCGCTCGCTGGAGTCCGAAGAGCAGATGTTCACGGTCACCCTGGACGAGGCGCTGACCCTGCTGGCCGCCCCGAAGACCCGGGGCCGGCGGGCCGCCGCGCCGCCACTGCGGGAGATGGGCGTCGACCCGCTGACCGAGAAGCCGCTGGTGATCAAGGACGGCCGCTTCGGCCCGTACGTCACCGACGGCGAGTTCAACGCGTCCCTGCGGCGCGGGCAGACCCCGGAGGCGTTGAGCCTCGAGGAAGCCTCGGAGATGCTGGCCGACAAGCGCGCCAAGGGCCCGGCGCCGCGCAAGAAGGCGGCGGCGAAGAAGGCACCCGCCAAGAAGGCCACGGCCACGAAGAAGGCCACGGCCACCAAGAAGACGGCCGCTGCCAGCAAGTCCACGGCCGCGAAGAAGACGACGACGGCCAAGGCCACCTCCACGACGGCGAAGAAGACGCCGGCCAAGAAGGCGACCCCCCGCAAGGCCGCGTCGAGCACGGAGTAGAGCCTCGGGACAGGAGATCTTGGTACGCGAGCGCCCCTGGAGGGGCCGTTTCGTACCAAGATCTCGGTCAGGCGAGGTCGTCAGCCGGGCCAGCCGGCGGCTTCGAGGGCGGTTCGGAGCTGACGGACGACTTCGGCGGCGTCTGCGCGGATCGCCCAGGCGGGGAAGCGAAGAACGCGGTCGCCCTCCAACCACAGGTCGTTCTGACGCCGCATGTCCGCCCAGGCAGTCCGCGGATCGAGGTGCTGCCCGCCGTCGATCTCCACGTGGACTCGCCACTTTTCGAACCACGCGTCGAGATAGCGGCGGCGCCCGGCGGCATCGCGTCGAACGGCCTGGCGGGACGGCTCGGGCAGCCCGGCGCGACGAATTAGGTCGAGAAATTCGAGCTCGGCCAGGGAATGCGAGCCTCCGGCGACGTCCACGGCGGTTCGGTGGATCAACTGTCGACGGTGGGCCCGGGGAAGCCGCCCCAGGACGTGGTGCAGGTCGTCGCCGGCGACGAGTCGTTGCTGGAAGCCGGCCGCGATGATGGCCCTCGCCTCGGCGTCGGTGCGCGCCCACTGGGCCGCGTCCACCAGCGACCGGGCAGCTCTGGTGCGGGGCGGTCGCGCCAAGCGGTGAACGTCGGCTGCGGGAAGGAGGGTCGTGCGGTGGACGCGTACACCCGGCGGTATCGCACGGATCTGATGCCTCGCCGGCAGGAGCACGTGGATGATCCGGCTGTCGTAACCGCGCAGTCCGCAGGCGTGAGCGGCCGTCAGGCCACCGAGCAGCGCGGCGGGGCCAGCCGCGAGCAGGGCGATCCACCGGCTCTGCTCGACAGTGATCGGGCCGTTGTGCGTGATCAGGACCGACCGGTGTGCCCGTCGCCAGCGGCCGCTGGACACCCGGTGGCGGATCGCCTTCGGTGACAGGTGTCGTCGTGCCTGGTCGAGGCTGATGACGGCATCCTGCTGGAACAGCAGCCAGGTCAGCTCGTCGGCGTCATCACCGGGCAGCGCCCGCCGCAGCCCGGCCCACCCCGAATTCGCCCGCACGGACCCACCCTGCCCCCGCGCCCGCACAGCTGTCCGTCCCTGTGGATACCGCCCGAGATCTTGGTACGCGGCCGCCCCTGGAGGGGCCGTCCCGTACCAAGATCTCGGACGTCAGGCGCCGAGGACGTGGGTCAGGTGGGGGTTGGTGAAGACGCGGTTCGGGTCCAGGCGGTCGCGGACCGCCTGGAAGTCGGCGAAGCGGGGGTACGCCGTGGCGAGTGACGCGGCGTCGCGGTAGTGCAGTTTGCCCCAGTGCGGACGACCGCCCAGCTCGGCGGCCACCTTCTCGAACGCCTGGAAGTACGGCTCGTACGGCATGCCGACGTACTGGTGCACGGCTACGTACGCGTTGTCCCGGCCGTAGCCGTGCGAAAGCCAGATGTCGTCGGCGGCGGTGAAGCGCACCTCGACCGGGAACAGGACCTTGAACGGCAGCCCGTCCACGATCCGTCGCAGTGCGGTGAGCGCCTCGGGCAGCGCCTCGCGGGGCAGGCCGTACTCCATCTCGACGAAGCGGACCCGGCGCGGGGTGCAGAACACCCGGTCGGAGCGTCCGGTGTACTGCCGTTCGGTGAGCGCGCGGGCGGAGACGGCGCTGATGCCGGGTGCCAGCGCCGGCACGGCCCGGCCGAGGCGACAGGCACCGGCGAAGACGGTGTTGGACAGGAAGTCGTCGTCCAGCCAGCCGCGCCATCGGGGCAGCGGCCGGTCGTTGGCGGGCACCCGGTCGTTGGCCTTGACCTGGACCCGGGACGTGTACGGGAACCAGTAGAACTCGACGTGGTCGTGCCGGCCGATCAGCGCGGGCAGTTCGCCGAGCACGTCGGCCAGCTCGGCGGGACGTTCGTGGGCGCGGAGGACGAAGGCGTCCACGCAGCGCAGGGTCACCTCGACCAGGACGCCGAGCGCGCCGATCGAGACCCGGGCGGCGGCGAAGACGTCGGGGTGTTCGTCGGCGGAGCAGCGCAGCACCTCGCCGGCGCCGGTGACCAGTGTGAGGGCCTCGACGAAGGTGGACAGGCAGCCGTAGCCGGCGCCGGTGCCGTGGGTGCCCGTGGAGATCGCGCCGGCGACCGTCTGCGCGTCGATGTCACCGAGGTTGGGCAGTGCGAGGCCGTGCCGGGCGAGCAGCCCGTTGAGCGTGTGCAGGGTCATTCCCGCCGGTACGGTGACGAGTCGGCGCGCGACGTCGACGCTGACGTCGGTGTCCAACTCGGACAGCTCCATCCGCCGGTCGTCGGCCAGGGCGACAGCGGTGAACGAGTGGCCGCTGCCGGTGACGCGGATGCGGCCTCCGGCGGCGGCGGCGACCCGGACAGCTTCGGCGACGTCGTTCGGCGAGCCGGGGCGCAGGATGGCGGTGGCGCTGCCACGCTGGTTGCCGGCCCAGTTGGACCAGCGGGCGGTGAGCGGTGCGGTGCCGACCATGCGCGCTCCTCATTCATGAATATGAAGTGACTTCATATCAGGAACGTTGTACCTGGTAAATACCGCAATTGCGATCCGCTCGTTGTACCGGTAGTCACGGACTCGTGACGTGGAGATATGTTCATCCGTCGAAGGGGGGTGGCGCCGAGTGTCCACACCAGCCGCCACGACCGGGCCGCTGCGCCGCGTACCGGTGCAGGGTCGAAGTGTTGCGCGGGTCCAGCGCATGTTGGATGCCTGCGCCGAACTCGTCGACGAGGTGGGGTACGAGGGACTGACCACGACCCTGCTCGCCGAGCGGGCCGAAGTGGCGATCGGGTCGGTCTACCAGTTCTTCCCGGACAAACGGGCGATCGTGCAGGCGTTGACCCTGCGCACGATGGAGTCCTACCTGCAGCGGCTCGACGAGCGCTTCGCCTCCGACGAGATGACCCACTGGTGGGACGGCGTCGACGCGGGCATCGACGAGTACATCACGATGCACCGCACCGTCCCCGGCTTCCGTACCCTGCACTTCGGCGACGTGGTCGACCTGCACCTGCTCGATGAGCAGCGGGACAACAACGGCGTGATCGCCGATCAGTTGGCGCGGGTGCTCATCGAGCGCTTCGGGCTGACCGACGTGCCGAAGCTGCGCTTCGTCCTGGAGATCGCGGTGGAGGCCGCCGACGCGCTGATCAAGCTCGCGTTCCGGCGGAAGTCCGACGGCGACGAGCGGGTGCTGCTCGAGGCGAAGGCGCTGATCCGGGAGTACCTGCACCGCCAGGTCGACGGGCGCGACAGCGCCCACTCCGCCGCCGAGCAGCAGGCCGAGGCCGTCCAGCACGTCTGAGTGGGCGCGCCGCGCGCCCGTCAGAGGAACGCGTGGCCCTCGCCCCGGTAGGTGGGCACTGTCGCCACGACCGCGTCCCCCTCGATCAGGTGCAGTTCGTTGACCCGTTCGCACAGCTCACCGGCCTTGGCGTGCCGGAACCACACCCGGTCGCCGACGCGCAGGGTGGCCGCCGCCGCGCCGGAGAGCGGTGTCTGCACCTCACCGGCGCCCTCGGTGCCGACGAGCTTCAGGCCGGCCGGCAGCCACGGTCGGGGCAGCCGGCTGTCGGCGGCCTGACCGGAGGCGATCCAACCGCCGCCGAGCACCGTCGCCAGCTCCGGCGTCGGCCGGCGGACCACCGAGCAGGCGAAGAATGCCGCAGGGCTGGGCCGCCAGGCGCGGTACGCGTCGAACAGCGTCGGCCCGTACAGGCCCGATCCCGCGGTGACCTCGGTGACCGCGGGATCGGCGCTCGTCGCGGCCACGCTGCCGGTGCCACCGCCGTTGACGAACTCCAGGTCGGCGTGCTCGCGTACCGCGGCCACCGCCGCGCCCCGGCGGGCCAGCAACTCGCGGTACGACCCGCGCTGGGCCAGCCTGATCGCGCCCGCCAGCAGCGTCCGCCCCGGCGGCGCGTCGCCCAGGCCGGCGATCTGCGCCTCGTACGACATGAGCCCGGCCAGCCGGAAGCCGGGCCGGTCGGCGATGGCGGCGGCGAGTGCGCCGGCTGCCCGGGCGCTGTGCACCGGCGAGCGCCGGACGCCGACGTGCACCCCGCGCAGTGGTCGCCAGGAGGCGTCCAGGTCCAGGCAGAGCCGTAGCTCGGCGCGCTGCCCCGGGGCTCGGACGGTGTCGATGAAGTCCAGTTGCCCGGTGCTGTCGATCATGAGGGTGACGGCGGCGGCGAGCGTCGGGTCGGCGGCCAGTTCGGCGAGCGCGGCCCGGTCGGCGCTCGGGTACGCGACGAGCACGTCGTCGCTCAGGCCGGCCCGGACCAGCCAGATCGCCTCGGGCACCGTGAACGCCATGACGCCGTGCCAGCCGGGTCGGGCGAGCGCCCGGCCGATCAACTCCCGGCTGCGCACCGACTTGCTCGCCAGCCGGATCGGTTTGCCGGCGGCGCGGTCGGCGAGGGCCGCCGAGTTGGCGTCGAAGGCGGTGAGATCCACCACGGCGTACGGGGGGTCGAGATGGGCGGTCGCCCGGTCCAGGCGGTCGCGCAGTTTGTCGCTTTCGATGGCCACGTGTGCACGCTAACTGTCCGACGATGAATGCGAAATACCCTCGCGTACGTCCCGGGCTGCGGCCGGCGCCTCCGGCGGCCTAGGCTCAGCGAGCAGGAGAATGTCGCCGGTGGGGCGGCCCCCACCGGGTCTAGAGTGTTCCACCGGGGGTGCCCAGCGATGGGCCGGCACGTGGAGGTACGGCCATCGAAAGCCAGAACAGCGGCGAGTCGCCCGGCGTGTCGCGCGCGGGTGACCAGTCGGGCAACGCCGCCAACCAGTCCAGCTCCGGTCAGGTCGATCCGTCCGGCTACGCCGCGATCCGCTCGGTTCTGCGGATCAGGCCGTTCCGACGGCTCTGGATCGTGCTCGGCGCGGCCTCCTTCGGCGACTGGCTCGGTCTGCTGGCCACCGCTCTCTTCGCCGCCTCGCAGGTGCAGGGCAGCACCGCCCAGGGCGCCGCGTTCGGCGGGGTGACCGCGATCCGGCTGTTGCCCGCGCTGGTGCTCGGCCCGGTGGCCGGCGTCTTCGCCGACCGGTTCGACAGGCGCTGGACGATGGTCATCTGTGACCTGCTGCGCTTCGTGCTCTTCGCGTCCATTCCGCTCTACGCCCTCTCCGGCGCGGCGGGTGGCCTGGTGGTCGGCTGGGCGCTGATCGCCACCTTCCTGATCGAGTCGATCACCCTGCTCTGGATCCCGGCCAAGGAAGCCGCGGTCCCGAACCTCATCCCGCGGGCCCGGCTGGAGGCGGCCAACCAGCTCACCCTGATCACCACGTACGGGCTCACCCCGATCGCCGCAGCCGTCGGCCTGGCCGTGCTCGACCGTGGCGTCCGCGGTGCCGTCGGCGGCGACCTGCCCTCCTGGGCCGAACCGGCCCAGCTCGCGCTCTGGATCAACTCGCTGTCCCGGCTCGCCACGGCACTGGTGGTGGCCTTCGGGATCAAGGAGATCAGCGAGGCGCAACGCGGTGAGGTCGGGCGTGCCGAACAGAGCATGTTCCGGCAGTTCTCCGAGGGCTGGAAATACATCGGCAAGACCCCGCTGGTGCGTGGCTTGGTGCTGGGCATCTTCGGCGCGTTCGCCGGTGGCGGCATCGTGGTCGGCACGGCCAAGTTCTTCGCCAACTCGCTCGGCGCCGGCGACGCCGCGTTCTCGCTGCTCTTCGGCGCCATGTTCGCCGGTCTGGCCCTCGGCATCGGTCTGGGCCCGATGATCGTCAAGGACATGTCCCGGCGCCGGTGGTTCGGCATGAGCATCGTGCTGGCCAGCGCTGCCGTGATGACCCTCGCCTTCGCCATCCACCTGTCCATGGCGATCGTCGGCGCGGTCCTGGTCGGCGCCGGCGCCGGAATGGCCTTCCTGGCCGGCACCACGCTGCTGGGCGGCGAGGTGGCCGACGAGGTGCGCGGCCGGGTCTTCGCGGTGGTGCAGATCGGCACCCGGCTGGTGCTGATCCTGGCCATCGGCCTGAGCAGCGTGTTGGTAGGCGTCGGCGGCTCCCGCAAGCTGACCATCGCCGACCTCGGCATCTCCGTCTCCTCCACCCGACTGCTGCTGCTCGCCGCCGGTGCCGCCGGCATCTTCGCCGGGATCAGCGCGTTCGGCCAGATGGACGACAAGAAGGGCGTCCCCGTCCTCGCCGACCTCTGGGGCTCGATCCGCGGTCGCCCGCTGATGCCCTCCGAGCCGTTCGTCTCCGCCGGGCTCTTCGTGGTGTTCGAGGGCGGCGAGGGCGCCGGCAAGTCCACCCAGCTCGCCGCGCTCGCCGAGCGGCTGCGCGGCCAGGGGCGTGACGTCCTGGTCACCCGCGAGCCGGGGGCCACGACCGTGGGTAAGCGGATCCGGTCCCTGGTGCTGGACACCTCCGGCGACGACGCGCCCTCTGCGCGCGCCGAGGCGCTGCTCTACGCCGCCGACCGGGCGCACCACGTCGCCGCCGTGGTCCGGCCCGCGCTGGTCCGCGGTGATGTGGTGATCAGCGACCGGTACGTCGACTCGTCGCTCGCGTACCAGGGCGCGGGGCGGACGCTCCCGGTCGACGAGGTTTCCTGGCTCTCCTCCTGGGCCACCGGCGGGCTCAAGCCGGACCTGGTGGTGCTGCTCGACGTCGAGCCGCGGACCGGCCTGTCCCGGGTCGCCTCGCGCAGCGCGGCCGCCGACCGGCTGGAGGCCGAGTCGATAGCCTTCCACGAGCGCGTCCGGTACGCCTTCCTGGACCTGGCCGCCGCCGACCCGAAGCGCTACCTGGTGCTCGACGCGTCCCGGCCGGCCGACGAGATCACCGGGCTGGTGGTCCGGCGCGTTTCGGAGATGCTGGGTAAGCCGGGCGGCATCGTGCACCCCCGCCCCGCGCAGGGCCCGGACACGTCGGTGCAGCCGGAGTTATCCGACGCGGAGCTGGTGATGATGGAGCACAAGACCTGATGCCGGACGTCTTCGCCGACCTGGTCGGTCAGGACGAGGCGGTAGCCGAACTGCGCCGGGCCGCCGCCGCGGCGGCAGCCGTGCTGCGCGCCGGTGCGGCCGACCGGGCACCCGCGCTGATCTCCGCCGGCCCGGCCAGCCCTGGCGAGGCCGGTGACACCGAGCCCGGCGCGCTGGATCCGTCGACCGGGATGACGCACGCCTGGATCTTCACCGGGCCGCCCGGCTCCGGCCGTTCGGTCGCCGCCCGCGCCTTCGCCGCCGCCCTGCAGTGCACGTACGGCACCGGCTGCGGCGAGTGCCCCGGCTGTCACACCACGATGGGCGGCACGAACGCCGACGTCCGGATGGTGGTGCCGGAGGGGCTCTCCATCGGCGTCGGCGAGATGCGCGCGCTGGTGCTGCGCGCGGCCAGCACCCCGTCCGGCGGGCGCTGGCAGGTGGTGGTCATCGAGGATGCCGACCGGCTCACCGAGGCGGCCAGCAACGCGCTGCTCAAGGCCGTCGAGGAGCCGCCGCCGCGTACGGTCTTCCTGCTCTGCGCCCCCTCCACCCACCCCGACGACGTGTCGGTGACCATCCGGTCGCGCTGTCGTGTCGTACCCCTGCGGCAGCCGCCGGCCGCGGCGGTGGCCGAGGTGCTGGTCCGTCGGGACGGCATCGCGCCCGACGTGGCGCAGTGGGCGGCGGCGGCCGCGCAGGGGCACGTGGGTCGGGCCCGCCGGCTGGCCCGCGACCCGGAGGCCCGCAAGCGGCGTGAGGCGGTGCTCGCCGTGCCACGCCGGTTGACAGGCGTCGGCGCGGCGTTCGACGCGGCGTCCGCGCTGATCGAGGCGGCCGAGGCGGAGGCCGAGGCGTCGGTGTCCGAGGCCGACGCGACCGAACGGGCGGCGCTGGAGACCGCGCTCGGCGCGGGCGGCACCGGCCGGGGCGCGGCCGGCGCGCTGCGCGGTGCCGCCGGGCAGCTCAAGGAGCTGGAGAAGCGGCAGAAGTCGCGGGCCACCCGGGCCCAGCGGGACGCGCTGGACCGGGCGCTCGTCGACCTGGCCGGCTTCTACCGGGACGCGCTCACCATGGCGCTGCGAGCCCCGATCGCCCCGGTGCACACCGACACCGCCGCGCTCGCCGGCGCGGGGGCCCAGAAGTGGGACGCCGAGGGGTCGCTGCGCCGGCTGGAGGCCGTCCTCGCCTGCCGGACGGCGATCGAGGCGAACGTCAAGCCACGGATCGCGGTCGAGGCGATGATGCTCGCCCTCTGGAAGGGCTGACCCGCAGCTCCAGCCGGTTGTCCACAGCCATCGACACGTGCGATTGCTGTGCGGTACGGTCCGGTGTGCCGTGGTGACGGTGGCGGCACGCTCAGTGAGGGCCCATCCGGGAGGAGCCGCCGATGCCGCGGGGGGAGATCGACGAGGCCTGGATCGAGGAGGCGGTGCGGCGCTACCGCCGCATCGAATCGCTGCAGGCCGAGTTCGACCAGGCCGTGTCGACAGTCGAGGTCACCGTCCGGTCACCGGACGGGTTGGTCGAGGTGGTGGTCACCGCCGGAGGGCGGATCACCGACGTCCGGTTCCTCGGGCCGCTGCACACCCGCAGCCCACGGGACGTGGCCGGCTCGGTGCAGGCCGCCGTCACCGCGGCCGCCGACGCCGCCGAGTGGGCCCGGGAGAAGCTGCACAACGAGACGTTCGCCGCCTACCGACCGCTCGCGGGGGCCTGACATGGACGCACTGCGCGCGCTCTCCGCCCGGCTCGACGAGGCGAGCGCCACGCTCACCACCCTGTCCCACACGGTCACCGCCAGCGACCCGGCCCAGGCGGCGTTCGGTACGGACGCCCCGGGCCGCCCCGGCGAGATCGGCCGCGCGCTGCACCGACAGTGGACCGCCGCCACCGACGACCGGGCCCGCGAGGCACGAGCCGCCGCCGGTCGGCTCGCCGCCGCCGCCTCGGCGATCCGCGAGGCCGCCGACCGGTACGCCGAGGTCGACCGCGCCGCCCGCCGTCGGATCATCGGAGAACCGTGATGGACCCACTGGACCGGCTCGCCGAACCGGGCCTCGACCTGCTCCACCGGGTGGACGCGTTGCTCGCGGCCGGCGTCCCCGAGGGGCACCGGGTCTGGCCTCTGCTACGCCGGATGCAGGTGCTGCCGGGTGACGCCGTCCGTGGCTTCCTCGACCTCCACCCGGCGCCGCTCGCCAGCGCCGGGCACGCCGTCCGCCGGCTCGTCCGGGGGTACGACGACGTCGGCGCCGCGCTCACCGACCCGGTGCTCTGGTCCGGCCCGGCCGCCTCGGCGTACGGGCAGGAGCGCGCGGCGCTGCTGCGTCATCTCGACGAGGGCCCGGAGAGCCTGGTCGGCCGACTGGACTCCACCGCCGGGTACGCGGACGCGCTCGCCGACTGGGTGGAGGGCAGCCGCCTCGCCCTGGCCCGCACGATCGCCGACGTGCTGCGCTCGGCTGAGGCGGTGGCCGTTGTCGCCGCCACCGCCGCCGGCCCGCCGACCCGCTTGACGCCTGTCGGCCCGGGTGTCGCCGACGCGGCCGAGATCGCCGCGCGGGTGCTGGCGGTGCTGTGCGTCGCGTACGACGGGGCCGAGACACTGCTGCGCCAGTGGGCGCCGAGCCTGGCCGAGTCCATCTGGCGGTCGCCGCTGGACGGCCGTCCCCGCTACGACCAGCCCACCCAGCCCACCCGGGTCGGCTGGTAGCCGATCGCCGCGGCTCGTCCCCCTCGGGGAGCGCGTCGCCGTCGGGCAGCTCTGCGGACAGGCCACGGCGTCGCTCGCGGGCGCCCGAGCAGAGTCGACGCCCACGGCGACGCCGTGGTCTTCCCCCTGCACCCCCCGCAGGTCTGCCTCCACTCAACGCCGCCCGGCGGCGTTTGTCCCCCACCCGCGGCCGGATTCAACCGTCCGGGCGAGGGTCATCGGCACGACGGGTGGCCCGGCAATCGGTCGAGTCGACGGTCATGGATGGCAGGAGAGGGATTGGCCGCTGCGTCGTTGGCGGTGCTGCGTCGTAAGGTGGGGGGATGGGCATGCTCTGCGCGGTCAGCTTCAACCGGTACGGGCGCCTCTACTACCTCGACCCGGGCGAGTTGCGTCCGCAGGTGGGTGACCGGGTGCTCGTGCCGACGGACGACGGGCCGGAGGTGGCCGAGTGCGTCTGGGCCGCCCAGTGGGTGACCGAGGAGACCGACGGCTTTCCCCGGCTGGTCGGGCTGGCCGGCGACGACGATCTGCGCCGGGACGAGGCGCTGCGCCGTCGTAAGGCCGAGGCGAAGGTGGCGGCGAAGCGCCTGATCCGCGCACACGGTCTCCCGATGAAGGTGGTGGCCGTCGACCACGTGCTCGGCTCCGCCGACGGCGGCGGCGAGCGCAGCACCGTCTACTTCACCGCCCCGCACCGGGTGGACTTCCGTTCCCTGGTCCGCGACCTGGGCGCCACCCTGCACTGCCGGGTCGAGCTGCGGCAGCTCTCGGCACGGGACTCGGCCCGCGTCCAGGGCGGCATCGGCTCCTGTGGTCGGGACCTGTGCTGCGCGACGTTCCTCACCGACTTCGAGCCGGTGACCATCCGGATGGCCAAGGACCAGGATCTGCCGCTGAACCCGCTGCGCATCTCCGGGGCGTGTGGCCGGTTGATGTGCTGTCTGAAGTACGAGCACCCGCTGTACCAGCGCTTCCAGGCGACCGCGCCGGCCGTCGGCAGCCGTGTCTCCACCCCGGAGGGCGAGGGTCGGGTGGTCGGCCACAGCGTGCCGAAAGACGCGGTGACCGTTCGCCTGGACGCCGACGGTTCCCGCTGCTCCTGCTCCCGCGCCTCCGTTTGCGCCCCCCGCCAAGCCCACGACGAGCACTACACCCCCTAACCCCCTCCTCACCGTGGCCTCTCCACCCCCCGTTGATCATGAAGTTATTGCCGCCTGCCCCGGCGTGTCGGGACAATAACTTCATGATCAACGGGGGTGGGCGGGGGTCGGCGGGGGTGGGCGGGGTCAGTGCAGGACTATCGGGGGTTCCGTTAGGTGGGGGGTTAGCGGGGTTTTCGGGGTTAGCCAGCTTGTCGTGGGGTCGTCGTCGGGGTTCACCTGCCAGTCGCGGGAGACCCGGTCCACCCCGATCGGATAGACGGTAAGCGTGCCGTCCGGGTCGATGCGCAACCGCAGGAACGACTTGGAGTCCTCGATGCCCTGCCCGGCGAACAGTTCGTTGACGTTCACACCGAACGAACCGGCGACCAGCAGGTACGCCGCCACCAGCTGGCTCGCCACCAGGCCGATGACCGGGCCGTACAGCACCGCCGCGGCCGCCGCCGGCAGCGGCCACGGCCAGTCGTAGAACGGCAGCGCCAACCAGATCCACGTGCCGCCGGCGGCCAGCGCCACCTGGGCCACGCCGTGGCTGACGCCGAGAATCCAGTGCCGGGCATGCCGCTTGCCGCTGGCGCTCGGCGGCTTGGCGAAGAGAGCCGCCGCCACCACCGTCACGAGCACCATCAGCACCAGCGGGACGCTGAACAGACGCTGGTTGGTGCTGTCGGCCCAGTTCGCGGTCGCTCCCGCCATGGCCAGCATCAGCAGGGTGTGCAGGGTGCCGAGCAACGTGGTGAAGCCGGGATTGCGGAACGGCAGTCGGGCGAAGATGCCCCACCCGTAGCGCCGGGAGCGGGCCGCGTCCGGATAGCGGGCCACCAGGTCGTACGGCTGGGTACGGCTGGCCCGTCGGGCCAGGGTGTCCCGGGGTGGCACCTCTATGCGTTGCGGCAGCTTGTGCGTGGGGTACAGGTACGCCCCGCCACCCCCGCAGGTGATCAACTGCCGGTCCGGGCCGGCATAGCGGGCGTAGTGGTGCAGGTCGCCGGAGAGCAGCAGCCGCACCTGCGCCCCGGTCGGGTCGATGATGGTCCGGACGAAGTAGTCGATCGAGTCGTACGCCGCCGGGTCGTCGGCGGCCTTGACCCACGTCGGCGACGGCGCTGCGATGATCACCTTCGACTCCGGGGTGAGCCGCCGGGCCACCTCGTCGAAGTAGGCCAACTGCGGGTCGTCCAGGTACGAGCCGGACTGGTCGTCCACACCCAGCAGCCACCAACCGGCCGGCAACTCCACAGCGAAGTACGACCGCGACTGCCCGGTGCGCCAGCCGGCGAAGTTACGGTCCCGGGAGCGGACGAACAAGCGCAGGAAAGCGGTCAGGCCGTCGTACCAGTCATGGTTGCCCGGCACCGCGAACAGCGTGGGACGGTCGGGCGGGGTCGCCGGCAGCGCGGCCTGGTAGGGCCCCTTGCACCGGTTCTCGTACTCCGCGTAGGCCGCCGACGGGTACACCTGGTCCCCGCCCATCACCAGGGTCTGCGCGCGGGGCAGCCGGTGCCCGTCCACGGCCAGCTCCGGCTGCGCCAGCAGGTACGCGACGGAGTAGGTGGCGTGAAAGCCGTCACCGAGGTCGGCCACGTAGTCGAGCCACAGCCCGCCGTCCGGCCCCGCCTGGCGGAAGATGTCGTCGCCGAAGGCATTCTGCAACTCGCGCTTGTCCAGGTACGCGCCGAAGAGGATCGCCAGCAGCGTCCGGATGCCGGTGCTGATCAGCAGGAACGGGGCCAGCCAGGGCACCGGCTTGCGGGGGGTGAAGCCCAGCTCCAGCGGATCGGTGGAGCGCGGCCGGCGAGGGGCCCGCTCCCCGTCGGGCTCGCCCGCCGGGGTCTGGTGATCGTCGCGTTCGTCACTCACCCGCCGCAGCGTAGTACCGGTCCCGACGAAGCGCTGTCTGGTAATCAGCCAGATGACGGTTGTTGTCCGGTTGGTGCCAGCGGGGGCGCGGGGGTATCCCGTTCGGTCCGAGGTCGGGGGGTGCCGTACACTTGCTGATCGTTGCCGCCTTAGCTCAGTCGGCTAGAGCGACGCACTCGTAATGCGTAGGTCGACGGTTCGATTCCGTCAGGCGGCTCCACAGAAAGGCCCAGGTCACCGGCATGATTGCCGATCATGACCTGGGCCTTTTGCTTGTCGCCGTCAGTCCGGGCAGCCAACGTACTCACCTGTACAGGAGAGGGTTCGACAACTTCCGCAGGCAGGTCGTGCCGGGGGAGCCGCGAATCGAGGACGGCCTCCCCGACCCCCTGAACTTGGATCAGTGGGGCCCGCGACCCCAACCACGTCGAGGTCCGGCCACATCCGCCGAGGTGCACTACGCCGGGAAGCCGTCGTCACCGTCGGCGTTATCCCGGGTTTTCGTCGCCGCTCAGTGGGAAGCCCGTCCGGTCCCCGGCCTCGTTGGAACTGCGCAGCGCGCCGACGGCAGCCAACCCCGCCCCGGCGAGCGCGATCGCCGTCTCCACGGCCGACGAGACCTGAAGGGAGGCTTCCCCTGACACGCCCACCGCCATCCCTGCTACCAGGAAGGGGTCCTGGTCAGGGTTTGTCATCTTCCACCAGCCGGACCACACCCCGGCGAGGTTCGAGTACATGTCTGCCGCTGTGAGGGACAGCAGGAACAACCCCGCCGGGAGCAGCCGACGGCGGTCGGCCCGCCCTCCGGACAGCGCGAGTGCCCCCATGCTCACGAGGGCGGCGAGCAGCGCCGGCCACACCGTCCCGAGCAGCTCCGGCAGGGGATGGTCGACGAACTCCTGGGCCGAGTCCAGCCCGAACCAGGCGAACAGCAGCAGCGCGAGGACTGCCGTCGCCACACCCCGCCGTCTGCCACGAGACGGTAGCGCCAACACACCGGCCGCGAGACACACAACGCCAAGCGCCACACCCAGCGCGGCGAGCCGTTGCCTGTCGATCGAGGCCCGCCATCGCCCCACGACGGACGTCTCCGCCGCTGGCCCGTAGGCCACCCACCCCACGTCGATGACCTGCTCCTGATGCCAGAGCAGTCTCATGGCCGCCACCACGGCCAGTAGCCCGACACCGGCGGCGACGGTCCATCGCACCCGGCGCGCACCGCGATGCAGCAGAACGTAGCCGAGCAGTGCGAGCAGCATGAGCAGGCCGAACTGCATCGACGCAGCCGGCATGGCGAGCAGCGCCGCCGCGGCCGAGAGCAGACCGCCCGCCACGGATGCGACGAGCAGGCCGAACGGAAGACGCATGGCGGAGATCGTGACACGTGAGTCGGTGGTGCGTAGCCCCGGTTGAGCGAGTGGCGGGGTTGCCGCTGCCGGCCGCACGACGGCCCGGAGCCGCGGCCGGTCAGTTCGCGGTCGGAGAGAAGTCGGCGCCTCGCCGGCCCCGGCAGTACTCGCCAGGCGTCATCCCGAAGTAGGCCCGGAACGCCTGGATGAACGCGCTGGGACCGCTGTAACCGCTGGCCGCGGCGGTCGTGGTCACCGACTCGCCCTCGGCGATCAACGTGAGCGAGTGGTGCAGCCGCAGTTGCGTCCGCCAGTGCGGGAACGACATCCCGGTCTGCTCCCGGAAGAGCCGGCTGAGGGTACGCGCACCGGCCCCCACCGCCATGCCCAACTCGGCGAGGGTGCGGCGGTCGGTGGGGTCGTCGAGCAGGATCTCGGCAAGGTTCCGCAGCCGGGAATCGGCCGGGTACGGCAGGCGCAGACGCAACGTGGCCGCCCGTCGTAACTGGTCCAGAGCCACGCGTTCGAGGTTGTCCCGTTCGTTGTCGGTCAGCTCCTCGTCGTCGGTCAGGCAGACGATCACCTCGCGCAGCAGCGGGGAGACGGCCAGGGCGGTCGGCTGCTCCACGCCCAGCGGGTTCAGCGGGCGGTCGAACATGATCGCGCGCATGTCGGTGGGGCCGTACGCCCGATGGGCATGGGCGACGCCGGCGGGTATCCACACCGCCCGGTCCGGTGGCACAGTCCACATCCCCGTCGGCGTCGACACTCCCAGCACGCCGTTGCGGGGGCAGACCAACTGGTGGCGCGGGTGGTCGTGCCAGTCGATCCGGTCGCGGTCGGCCAGGGGCACCCGGGCAGGCCCGTCCACATCGTGGCTGCTTGCCGACATAAATCGGCAGGATATCAATAGCCCGCAATTGGAGGACCGGGCATTCTTCCTTCAGGACACCTAACGAGAGAGCTGATGGTGGCGGAGACAAGCAGCCGAGCGAATCCGCTCAGCACGGAGCCAGCGCTGGCACCGGCCGAGGGCCTGGACGGGCAACCGTCGGCGTGGCGGCGGATGCGCCTGTGGGGCGCGGCCCACGCGGTCGACGACCTCTACCAGGGTCTGGTGCCGGCCTGCGTTCCGTACTTCGTGCTGGACCGCCACTACAGCTACGTCGCCGCCGGCGGTCTCACGCTCGCCGCGACCCTCGGCAGCTCCGTACCGCAGCCTTTTGTCGGCGTCGCCGTCGACCGATACCGGCTCGACTGGCTCGCTGCGGCGGGAGTGACGCTCGCCGGAATCGGGCTCGGCCTCTCCGGTCTCGTGCACAGCTACGCGGCGGTCTGGCTTCTGCTCTGCGCGTCGGGGCTCGGGGTGGCGATGTTCCATCCGGCCGCCGGGAAGTCGGCTCGGGTGGCGGCGGGCGAGAGCGCGACAGCCATGAGCATCTTCGCCGCCGGGGGCAGTGTCGGGTTCTTTCTCGCGCCGGTGCTGGCCACTCCCGCGCTGATCGCGATGGGCGTGGGCGCTACCGCGCTCTTCATCCCGCCGGCCGTACTCATGGGTTTCCTGCTGTACCGCAATCGGCTACAGCGGCCGGCAGGACGCGGCGTTTCGCACAGCGGCCGCGACCAGTGGGTTCCCTTCCTGGTGCTGACCTGTATCGAGACCGTCAGGTCGGTCGCCTTCTTCGGTGCGATCACCTTCATCGAGTTGTTCTGGATCCGCCACCTGGGCGCGGGCAAGAGTCTCGCCGGCGCGGCGCTGGCGTGCTTCCTGGTCGGTGGAGTGGCCGGAACGCTGTTGGGCGGGCGGATCGCCGACCGTGTGGGCATGGTCCGCACCGTGCAGCTCGGCGCGATCGTCGCCATCCCCGCGCTCGTCGGCCTGCGGTTCACGCCCGGGGAGTACCCGCCGCTCCTCTTCGCCGTGCTCGCCGGCATCGCCCTGAACATCCCGTTCGCCGTCCTGGTCAAGCTGGGCCAGGACTACCTGCCGACGCGGCCCGGCACCGCCGCGGGTGTGACGCTCGGGCTCGCCGTGAGCATCGGCGGCCTCCTCGCGCCCGTCCTCGGAGTGGCGGCGCAGTCCTGGGGGCCCCAGGGTGTGTTCACCATCATCTGTCTGATTCCCCTGGTGGCACTGGCCCTCGGCGTGTTCCTCACCGAGCCGCGGAAATGACGCGGCCAGCCGATCCGGGCGCCGCCCCGCCGCGCTCCGCCTTGACCGCCCCCGAGCCGGCCAGACCGCACTTTCACACGAGGTGATCCCCGCTGTGACCGGTGAACGCCGAACCAGCACGGGCGTGCTGGCCGGAACCGCGGCGTACTTCATCTGGGGTCTGTTGACCCTCTACTGGCCGCTGCTGGAGCCGGCGCCCGCGATGGAGATCCTCGCCCACCGCATCGTCTGGTCGCTGGTCTTCGTCGTCATCGTGCTGGCGATCCAGCGCGACCTCACCTGGTGGCGGGTGCTGCACCGCCAGCCGCGAGTCCTGGCGCTGCTGGCGGGCGCGGGCTGTTTCGTGGGCGCGAACTGGGGCCTCTACATCTGGGCGGTCAACAGTGGGCGGGTGATCGAGGCGGCCCTCGGCTACTACATAAACCCGCTCTTCAGTGCCCTTCTCGGCCTGGTGGTGCTGCGGGAACGGATGGCTGTCGCGCAGTGGGCCGGCGTGGCCCTGGCCACGGGGGGTGTGGTGTGGCTGGGGATCGACGCCGGACGGCCGCCGTGGGTGGCGATCGGTCTCGCTGCCACCTTCGGAATCTACGGGCTTCTCCGCAAGTGGGCGGCCATGCCGAGTTGGCGGGCACTGGCGGTGGAGACGGCCGCGCTGGCCGTTCCCGCCGCCGCGTACATCGCCTTCCTGTCGACGACGGGCCAGAGCCATTTCGGGGACAGTCCGGTCCGGTCCGCCTTGTTCGTCAGCACCGGTCTGATCACCGCTCTGCCGCTTGTCCTGTTCGGTTTCGCTGCCGTTCGGACGCCCCTGACGGTCCTCGGGATGCTTCAGTTCCTGCTGCCGACGATGCAGTTCCTCATCGGCTACTTCGGACTGCACGAAGCGATAAGCACCGTAGGCCTGGGGGCCTACTGCCTGGTCTGGGCGGGCGCGGCGTTCTTCCTGGCCTCCTACGCCTGGCGGCAAACCCGCCCCGAGGACCGCCGAGCGTAGGACGTCGTCACGATCAGCGACGACACGGAATTCGTGCCGATGACCAACTGTCAACAGTGTTCGCAGCTCGCGGCCAGCAGGAGTCACAGAGAGCTGACGACGTGAAAGATCAGGGCTCTCGTCGTCCGAAGGTGATGCCGCCGAGCTTGCTCTCGGGCGAGGTGACGGTCATCTCGGCCTCCACCGCGAACCCACTGTCGCGCAGCCAGGCCGCGACCTGGGCCGGCCGACGGCGGTGCACACGGAGCTTCATCGGGTGGCCGCCGTACCCCTCGGTCTTGAGGGTCGTCTCGTCGCCCACGTGGAAGCCGACCAGCAGCGGACCTCCGGGGCGCACCACCCGCCGGAAGTGTGCGAGGACCTGGCCGAGCCGCTCGTCGGGAATGTGGATGAGCGAGTACCAGGCGATCACGCCGGCCACCGAACCGTCGGCCAGGTCGAGATCGGTCATGGTGCCGACCTCGAACCTCAGCTCGGGGTGATCCCGGCGGGCCACCGCGATCATCCCGGGGGAGAGGTCGATCCCGAAGGCGGCGACGCCCAGACCGTTCAGGTGAGCCGTGATGCGACCCGGACCGCACCCCACGTCCGCGACCGGACCACCACCCCGGGAGCGTACGAGGTCGGCGAACAGCGCCAGAGCCGCTCGTTCGTAGGGTGCCTGCGCCAGGAAGTCCCGGACCAGGTGCGCGTAACTGACCGCGACCGTGTCGTAGGACGTGCGGGTGTCTGCCAACCAACCGTCGACGCTCATGGCGGCCACGTTAGAGGGCAGGGGCGGAAGGGCCGATCAGCAACGCCCGCCGATCCGGCACTGCGTCCACCCGACCTCCGGGGCGCCCGTCCATGGCAATACGGTCATTGTCATGAACGACAATCACAGCGTCACATCCGGACCTCGCCGAACCCCAAGCCGTGCTCTGCGTCGCCGCTGCGCAGTACCCGTCCAAGGGGCTTCTCTTGGAACGCCGAGCACAGCCCGAACCGGAAACCAGCAAGCCGCCGCCGCACTGCCGAGGGCAGCGCGATGAAACTGCGTCCCGTGCTGTTGGGTGCCGTCGCTCTCGTTCTCGCCCTCGTGTCGGCCGCTCTGTCCGTACCCGCTGGCACACCGGTCACCGCCCACGCCGCAGCCGCCTGTCCCACGCCAGCCCGACCGACGATGAAGATCCTGACCGTGGGCGACTCGATCACCGAGGGCGCGACGATGGCCGGCTCGGTGAGCGCCGCCTACCGCGCCGAGCTGGGGCGACTGCTCAACGAGAACTGCGTCCCGCACACCTTCGCCGTCGCGGCGCTGGGAGGCACGACCTGCAACTACTGGACGTCGCGGATGGCGGACCTGGTCAGCAGGCACCAACCCGACCTGATCCTGGTCAACTGCGGGACGAACAACAACCTGTCGACCGCCAGCGCGGAGCAGATCACCGCGTTCGAGCGTACGTACCGGACACTCTTCGACACGGCGCTGGACATCGACCCGGACGTCGTCATGTATCCGGCCCTCGTGCAGTACAGCGCCGGACATGGCACGACCGGCTGCACGACCCCACCCGGCCCGAGCCCGGCCTGGCTGCCCGCGAGCGAAGCCGTGGTCAACGACGCGATCTACCGCAGCATCAGGATCATCGACGAGTTCGGCAAGCGCGTACCGACCTGGATCGACTACCAGTCCATCCCCGAGAGCTACCTGGACCAGTGCGGAGTGCACCCCACGCCCGGTGGTTACGACGTGATGGGCCGGCTTGCCTACAACACCATCGCCCCGCGGTTGGGCGTACCGCTGGCGCCGCTGCCGTGTGGGTTGGTCGGCCGTCGGCCGGGCGCACCGGTCGGTGACTGGACTCCCTGCGCAGGGATGAACCTCAACTCATGAGGCACGTCCGGTCACCGCAGTGATCATCGACGCCCGCTGTCCATACTGAAGGCGCGGCCCCGATTGGCCGTTTTCGCCCAACCTCTGGAGGTGCCGTCCATGCCGCCTACGCCACTGATCATCAGCCTGCCGATCGCCGACCGCCCGACCTCGTTCCGCTTCTACCGCGACGGTCTCGGCCTGGAGGCGGTGGGTGAGCCGGCCGATGACGGCATCCCGGAGCCGTTGCAGTTCGTGGTGAACGACGGGCTGCGCCTGATGCTCATTCCGACCGGCGGCTTCGGCTGGGTGATCGGCGGACGCGAGGTAGCGCCGAGGGGGCAGAGCGAGTGCCTGCTCGGCCTCGGCGCCGCCACCCCGGCCGAGGCGGACGCGATCGTCGAGCGGGCGCACGCCGCCGGCGGCGACGTGGTCTCCGCGCCGACCCCACAACCCTGGGGGTACGCGGGCGTCTTCGCCGACCCCGACGGCCACCTGTGGATGGTGTCGGTAGAGCCGCACACCCGCCATTAAGGTGACGCCATGACGGTACGTGGACTACGGCGCATCATCGTCTCGGTTGCCGATCGGGAACGGGCGCTGGCGCTCTACCGGGATGCGTTGGGTCTGGCGGAGAAGTACAGCGCGGGCGACATGGTGGTCCTCGCCGTCGCGGACACCGGGGTCGAGCTTCTGCTGCACGAACGCCCACCCACGCCCGGGTTGGCCGGTGTCGCCGCGAGCTTCCTCGTGTCGGATGTCGACGAGGCGACCACCGCGGCGCAGAAGGCAGGTGCCCAGGTCGTCGACGCCCCCGCCGATCAGCCCTGGGGTGAACGACAGTCGGTGCTCACCGATCCGGACGGGCACGTTCTCTGCCTGGTGGCACCGACGGTCTGACCGTCTGCCGCCCATGTCGGCCGAGCAGCCGCTGATGCGCGATGGCAACGGGGGCTTGTTACTCCGCCCGATTTCATATGGTCAACAGACCGCCATTGCGTAGGGTGTCGTCCTTGATCGCGATGAGATTCGCGGAGACGTACGAGATGTTGTGCGTCTGGTGCCACTCGCTCGGGTAGTACGTGACCAGCCGTGACGTCTGGAAACGGCACTTGATCTCAGGCACGAATCGAGAATATTTGGCGTCAGTGAAGTACCAGAACGAGTTTTCGTTGTAGAACGCCACGTGGGTCGGGTCCTGGTAGGCCCCACGACCGTCGGTGCTGGGTGTCAGCGACAGCAGCATTCCGTTCGGCGCGAGCAGTCGATACAACTCGTTGAAGAGAGCGACTTTGTCCGGTACGTGTTCCAGGAAATCCACTGCCCTGATGACCCCGACGCTGTTATCGGGCAGGTCGACCCCGTTTGTGATGTCACAGATGATGTCGACGCCCGGCCCGTCGTGGTAATCCAGACCCCGATAGCCTTCCGGCTTGTTGTGTGCCGCACCGAGGTCGATCGCCAGGAGCCCCTGTCGTCGTGACCAGGTGAGCGCATTCTGTTGGATGTTCCGGTCGTATATCGCCACGGTGCGCTGCTGGATGCGGGCGTTGACGTCGGGAATGCGCTGCGTGTTCTTGGCATGCATGCGCTGCAGGTACAGGCACTTCTGAATGTGGTGGAACTCGCTGACCTGGTAGATCCGAGCCATGAGATCGGCGTCGTCGGCGACGTCGAGCGAGTCGTCGTATCCGCCAACCTTCTCGTAGATGTCCCGGCGGAAGGCGCGCACGTGGTTCGGCGCGTACCAGATATAGCTCACATTGTGCGGCGTCGGCGGCATCGCGCGACAGACCAGCACCTCGCGGCCGTCCACCTTCTCGTCGTAGTGACGCCAGCCGAAGGAACTCGCGAAGCGGTCTTCGCAGCGGCTACCGTCCTCCTGGATCTGCGCGGTGTCGCTGTAGACGAAACCCACCTCCGGGTTGAGGTCGAAGGCCGCGACGATCTCCTGCAGGCAGTCGCTGCTGAGCACATCGTCGTCGTCCAGCTCGACGAGGATGTCCCCGGTGGCCTCGGAACAGGCGTACCCCTTGATGGCGCCGACGCCGTTCAGGTTGTCCTGGACAATGAGCCGGACCCGGTCGTCATGTCGCTCGGGCCGCCAACGCGACCCCTGGTTGAGCACCACCACCCATTCCCAGTCGGTGAAGGTCTGCGCCAGCAGCGACTGGAAACATTCGTCGATGAACCGAGTGCGGTTGCTTCCCGTGAAGACCGTTACGCGCGGTGTGTGCATCGAGCCGGTCACCTCCCCGCCCGAGCCGAGGACGAAGCGGTCGGAGCCGCTCGGTACTTCGCCGGAACCGACGACGCGAGCCGCTTGTCCAGGCGGATCGCGGCGCTGAAGGCGTTCCGCGCCCCAGCGGTGTCACCGGATTGGGACAGCAGCGTGCCCAGTCGAAGGTAAGCGGTCGATGCTTTGCTGTCGATCGACACGACCTTGCGGTAAATGTCCACCGACTTCGTCGGCTCCGTACTCTCCAGCGCGATGGCCTTGTTGTAGAGGGCCGGCTTGTAGCTGGCGTCGGCGGCCAGTGCCTTGTCGTAGCTGCTGATCGCCTCGTCGTTCTGGTTACGTGACTGGGCTATGAAGCCCAGATTGAACCAGGCGAACTTGTTGTTCTCGTCGGCGTCCAACACCTTCTCGAACGTGGCCTTCGCTTCGTCGAGCTTGCCGGCCTGCCCCTGTTCGACGCCGAGCTTCAGCAGATCAGCCGGCGCGGCCCCGGTGTTGTCGCCGCCGTTCGGCTTATCGCTGTTGCCGGAGTTGCTCGGCTGCGGTTTGCCAGGAGACTCCTCGCTGCATCCTGCGGCACCGGTCAGCAGGACCGCACCACAGGCGAGCGACCCGAGTATCTGACGCGTTCTCATTTATTCTCCTTGAACGATGGCGGGCCTTCCGATTTGCTGGCCGGCCCGCTGATGTGATTGCTGCGACCGGCACTGCCCGACGTGTTGGCCACAGGCCCAGAACGGCGACCGTTTAGTCGAGTGAGATGCAGGACACCCAGATGTCCGCGCCCCCGCCAGTGAAGGTGAACTGATATCCACTAATCGACAAGGGCTGGATCAGCACCGGATTGACACCCGCGCCCGACAGTTGATAGCCGGTTCCAACGGCAATGTCTCCGGCCTGGCACCCGAAATCAACGGGGGTATCCGCGATCACCGTCAGCGGTCCCTGAATATAGGCGGCCTGGATACCGGTGCCCGCCACTCCCTGTACGCCCTGCGGTCCCTGAGGGCCGGTGTCACCTTGGGCGCCTTGGAAGCCTTGCGCGCCGGCGTCGCCTTGGGCGCCCTGGAAACCTTGGGTTCCTTGAGCCCCCTGCGCGCCTTGAGCGCCCGTATCGCCTTGCGCGCCTTGGAAGCCTTGCGCACCTTGAACGCCGGTCTCGCCTTGGCTGCCTTGGCTGCCTTGTGCGCCGGTGTCGCCCTGGAAGCCTTGCGCGCCTTGAGCGCCGGTGTTGCCTTGGGCGCCCTGGAAGCCCTGAGCTCCCTGCGCGCCGGTGTCGCCTTGCGCGCCCTGGGAGCCTTGGCTGCCTTGTGCGCCGGTGTTGCCCTGGCTGCCTTGCGCGCCCTGTGAGCCTTGAGCGCCGGTGTTGCCTTGGGCGCCCTGGAAGCCCTGAGCTCCCTGCGCTCCCTGCGCGCCGGTGTCGCCTTGCGCGCCCTGGGAGCCTTGGCTGCCTTGTGCGCCGGTGTTGCCCTGGCTGCCCTGCGCGCCTTGTGCGCCGGTGTTGCCCTGGCTGCCCTGCGCGCCTTGTGCGCCGGTGTTGCCCTGGCTGCCCTGCGCGCCCTGTGCGCCGGTGTCGCCCTGGAAGCCTTGCGCGCCCTGTGCGCCGGTGTTGCCTTGGGCGCCCTGGAAGCCCTGAGCTCCCTGCGCTCCCTGCGCGCCGGTGTCGCCTTGCGCGCCCTGGGAGCCTTGGCTGCCT
>NZ_JBFAQS010000017.1:64818-65055 GCF_040678875.1 Micromonospora sp. NPDC049274 | reverse complement strand
TTGTGCGCCGGTGTTGCCCTGGCTGCCCTGCGCGCCTTGTGCGCCGGTGTTGCCCTGGCTGCCCTGCGCGCCTTGTGCGCCGGTGTTGCCTTGGGTGCCCTGGAAGCCCTGAGCTCCCTGCGCGCCGGTGTCGCCTTGCGCGCCCTGGAAGCCCTGAGCTCCCTGCGCGCCGGTGTCGCCTTGCGCGCCCTGGAAGCCTTGGCTGCCTTGCGCGCCGGTGTTGCCCTGGCTGCCCTG
>NZ_JBFAQS010000017.1:0-64719 GCF_040678875.1 Micromonospora sp. NPDC049274 | reverse complement strand
TGTTGCCCTGGAAGCCTTGCGCGCCCTGTGCGCCTTGAGCGCCGGTGTTGCCTTGGGTGCCCTGGAAGCCCTGAGCTCCCTGCGCGCCGGTGTCGCCTTGCGCGCCCTGGAAGCCTTGGCTGCCTTGTGCGCCGGTGTCGCCCTGGCTGCCCTGCGCGCCCTGTGCGCCGGTGTTGCCCTGGAAGCCTTGCGCGCCCTGTGCGCCTTGAGCACCTGTGTTGCCTTGGGCGCCTTGGGCGCCCGTGTCTCCCTGGGCGCCTTGCGCGCCGGTGTTGCCCTGGCTGCCCTGTGCGCCGGTGTTGCCCTGGAAGCCTTGCGCGCCCTGTGCGCCTTGAGCACCCGTGTTGCCTTGGGTGCCTTGTGCGCCGGTGTCGCCCTGGCTGCCCTGCGCGCCCTGTGCGCCGGTGTCGCCCTGGAGGCCTTGCGCCCCCTGCGGACCTTGAGCGCCGGTGTTGCCTTGGGCACCTTGTGCGCCGGTGTCGCCCTGGCTACCTTGCGCCCCCTGTGCGCCGGTGTTGCCCTGGAAGCCTTGCGCCCCCTGCGCGCCTTGAGCACCTGTGTTGCCTTGGGCGCCTTGAGCACCGGTCTCGCCCTGGCTGCCTTGGAAGCCTTGAGCTCCCTGGGCGCCGCTGTTGCCTTGTGCCCCTTGTGGCCCATGGGCGCCTGTGTTGCCTTGGGTGCCTTGGAAGCCTTGGCTGCCTTGTGCGCCGGTGCTGCCCTGGGAACCTTGCGCCCCCTGTGTGCCGGTGTCGCCCTGGAGGCCTTGCGCCCCCTGCGGGCCTTGCGAGCCCGTGTTGCCCTGAGCGCCTTGGGCACCCGTGCTGCCCTGGAAGCCTTGTGCGCCCTGCGCGCCGGTGTTGCCCTGGCTGCCCTGGGTACCTTGTGCGCCCTGCGCGCCGTTGTCGCCCTGGAAGCCTTGAGCCCCTTGTGCGCCGGTCTCGCCCTGCCCGCCCTGAGCACCCGTGTTGCCCTGGGCGCCCTGGAAACCTTGCACACCCTGCGGGCCGCTGTTTCCTCGCGCACCGCTGTTTCCTTGCGCGCCGGTGTCGCCCTGAGCTCCCTGCGCGCCAGTCGCGCCGGTATCGCCCTGTGTGCCTTGGCTGCCTTGTGCTCCGGTGTCACCTTGCGCGCCCTGGAAACCTTGAGCGCCCGTGTCGCCTTGAGCGCCCGTGTCGCCTTGAGCGCCCGTGTCGCTTTGAGGGCCCTGAGCGCCCTGGGGGCCCTGAGTGCCCTTGGGGCCGTGGTGGTGGCCCCGGTCCGGCTGCTTGCCCCCCTTGTCGTGCCCACCCCACGGGCCCTGCCAGCCCTGCGGACCGCAGTCCGGTGACGTGCCGGGGGAGGGCTTCCACGAATCGTCAGATCCACCGTCGTCTCGGAAGGCGGTCGGCCAGTACAACGGGAGCCCGCCGTACTGGCCGACCGGACCGGGCGTACCAATGTGGATGCCCTGGGCAGACGACTCCGCTTCTTGAGGCTGCGCCGCCGCTGCGGGCCCACCCGTCATCCCGACCAGCAGCAGGGCGGAGCTCAATCCTGAGGCGGCGCGGGCATGCTTTGGCCCTGGCCGTAGCCGTCGGTCGTTGCTCATGACCCCTCCAGGGCCGCCCCAGATACACCCAGAGCTACCTACTCGTGACGTACGGTTGTCGGCGAATTGCAGAGTAGGCGACAGATCCACCGAGCAGGTCACTTATGCCGCATTTAGGTACACATCAGGCGTTCAGCGAGCCCAGGGGTCGGCGTGCCGCCGGCATGGGACCCGCACGATGACCATGTGCCGGGGGCAAGTCCAGTTGGTATCGCCCCCTCAGTGGCCGGTCCAATCTCTCGTCCCATGGGGCGACACCAACATCTGCCAGGGGTGGGAGTCGAACCTGAATCCGGTTCGACTCACCTGCTGCTGACGCGGAACCTATGGGTGCTTTGCGGAGATCTCACCGACTTTGAGGCAGATGAGTGGTTAGCCTCGTCAGAGCTATGGACGAGGTTGAGCTAAGCGGTCTCCGTCATGATCTGGCCGACTCCGTGCCGGCCGCCTCCACCGTGTGCACGACTGTGCCTTCCACGCCCGCGCCGATGAACATGCGTCCTGTGCGCCGCGTTCCTG
The DNA here is from genome assembly GCF_040678875.1 of Micromonospora sp. NPDC049274. Classification (NCBI taxonomy): domain Bacteria; kingdom Bacillati; phylum Actinomycetota; class Actinomycetes; order Micromonosporales; family Micromonosporaceae; genus Micromonospora; species Micromonospora sp. NPDC049274. The sequence continues at coordinate 62,612 of NZ_JBFAQS010000017.1, read as the reverse complement.
GGCGTCGTTCCGGCACCAACGGACGTTCGATCCGCCGAATCCACAGCGCGCAACCCCGCAGAAGCTGCGGGGCCCGTCGGTGATGGCGGAGCGGACCGAGGCGAATCCGGCTACCGGAAATCGCCGCTCAGAGTACCGCCCCCCGCCGCTGCGGGGCTCACGAAAAAGAGTGAGACATGAGTGATCCTTCAACCGAAAAAGTCTTCTACCCCGCCGTTCCCGGGCGCGGGCTGACGGTGCCGGCCGTGCCCCTGGAGTGGGGCAGCCGAGCCGCCGGGCGGGACGTCGCCCTCGCGCTCAGCGCCTTCGTCACCGTCGCCGACCGTGCAGTGTCCCACCTGGACGCCATCCCGGCCGGTGGCGTCAGGGCCGCCGCCGAGCCGATGGCCCGAGAGATGGTGGCCCGACCCAGCCCGGTGGCCGCGTTCGACCACCAGGTCACGGACGCCGTGGCGTCTCGATGATCCGCTGGCTCGTCACGGGTGCCGGCGGCATGCTGGGGCGCGACATCGTCGAGGTGTTACGCGCCAGACCCGGCACGGTGGTCAGCGCTGCCAGTCACGACGAACTCGACATCACCGACGCGGCGGCCGTCGCCCGGGCCGTCCCGGGGCACGACATCCTGGTCAACGCCGCAGCCTGGACCGACGTGGACGGTGCGGAGACGGCCGAGGAGCTCGCCACAGAGGTCAACGGCCACGGCGTGCGACACCTCGCTGGCGCCTGTGCCGACCACGGCGTGCACCTGATTCACGTGTCCAGCGACTACGTGTTGGCCGGGGACGGGAGAGCGCCGCTGGAGGAGGCGGCCGCGCCGGCACCCGTCAACGCGTACGGGCGCAGCAAACTCGTCGGCGAGCGGGCGGTGCGCGCCATTTTGCCGCACACCGGTTACGTGGTGCGTACCGCGTGGCTCTACGGCGAGCACGGCCCCAACTTCGTGGCGACCATGCTCCTGCTCGCGGCGAACCGGCCCGACGTGCAGGTGGTGGCCGATCAGCACGGGCAGCCGACGTGGTCGGCGATGCTCGCCGAGGGGATCGCCGGCCTCGGCGACGCCGCCCGCGCCGGCCAACTCACCGCGGGGATCTACCACGGCGTCGCCGGAGGGCGCACCACCTGGTACGGCCTGGCCCGCGCCGTTTACGAGGAATGCGGTCTGGACCCGGACCGCGTCCGGCCGACCACCACGGATGGGTTTCCACGACTGGCGCGCCGGCCGACGTTCAGCGTGCTCGCGCGCCGACGGTGGGCGGAAGCCGGCCTGGAGTTGATGGACGACTGGCGCACCCAGCTTCGTGCTGCTCTGCGTACCCCCGGGCTCGCGAAACTGGCCGAGGCCGCGCGAACGGTCCCGTCCGGTGCCGCGCGACCACGCGCGAGCAGCACCCCCGGTGCGTGGTCGAAGACACCGTCCGCGGTGCGGGTGGCGGCGAACACGAGCGGCGGTCCGCAGAGCGTGTGAGCAGGGCCTGCTTGACCTGAGTGCCTACTCCGTCGGCTGCCTGGTCGGAGAGCAGGCCGGGAGTCGTCCGGCGATTCCGCGCGGTGGTCGGCCTGACCGCGACGGGTACGACGTCAGACGTAGATCTTCTTGGCGTACTCCGGGCCGTAGTGCCTCTCCAGGTCCTCCAGGCTCTCGGAGGGCGCCTCAACCTCCTTGATCAGGCGGGCGCGGGACGGCAGCGCCTCGGGCTGCCAGGTCTCCGGCTGCCACAGCGCGGACCGCAGGAACGCCTTCGCGCAGTGGTAGAAGATCTGCTCGATCTCCACCACCACGGCGAGCACCGGTCGGTGGCCCTTGACCACCATGTCGTCGAACCAGGGCGCGTCGCGGACCAGCCGGGCCCGCCCGTTGATGCGCAGCGTGTCGGTGCGGCCCGGGATCAGGAAGAGCAGCCCGACGTGCGGGTTGTCCAGGATGTTGCGGTAGCCGTCGGCCCGCTTGTTGCCCGGCCGCTCCGGGAGCGCGATGGTCGTGTCGTCCAGCACCAGCGCGAACCCGGCCGGGTCGCCCTTGGGTGAGACGTCGCAGGTGCCGTCCGCGCCGGCCGTCGCCATCAGGCAGAACGGCGCGGCGGCGAGCCACTGCCGGTCCCGCTCGTGCAGGCGGACGCGTTCCTTGTTCGCCGCGCGCACCCCCGGTGTGCCGAGCAGCTCCCGCAGTTCCTCGTGCGAGGTGATCTCCACCGTCACGTGATCCTCCCCCAGCCGTTGACCCGGGTGGCGGCGCCACCGTTGCCAGCCTAGGCCCGCGTGACCAGCGTGAGGTTTGCCCCCGGTCGCCGGGGGTACGGCCTCCTCCGACACGCCCGCCGCACGTACCGTCCGCAGGAACGCCGACCAGTGGAGGCCGGGAGATGGAGAGCCGACTCAAGGTGCTGGGTCATCCAGTCCATCCGATGCTGGTCATGTTCCCGGTCGCGCTGCTGGTCACCGCGGTGCTGTTCGACATCGTCGACACGGTCGGCGGGCCCGACTTCCTCGGTGAGGTCGCGTACTGGAACATCACCGTCGGCCTGGTCGGCGGTCTGCTCGCCGCGGCGGCCGGCTCGTTCGACCTGCTGGCGATCCCGACCGGCACCCGCGCGAAGCGGGTGGCTCTGCTGCACGCGGGCGCCAACGTCGCGGTGATCCTGCTCTTCGTCGCCGTGTGGGCGGTCCGGTTGAACGCCGACTCGCGGGCCGCCGGTGGTTCGCTGATCGCCATCGAGGTGGTCGCGGTGGCGATCCTCGGCATCAGCGCCTGGCTCGGCGGTGAGCTGGTCGACAGGCTCGGTGTGGGCGTCGACCGCGACGCCGGCCTGGATGCGCCCAGCTCACTGCGGCCCACCACGGCCACCCAGCGGATCGGAGACGTGCGATGAGCGAGCAGCAGCAGGCCGGCGGTCCCGGCCGGGGTTGGCGTGGCCGGCAGCAGGGCTGGGACCCGATGGGCGAGCTGCAGTCGTTGCGCGCCGAGCTGAGCCGGCTGGTCGGCGGCCGGGCCGGGTCGTCCGACGTCGAGCTGACCGAGACCGCGGACGGCTGGCAGGTAGTCGTCCGGCTGCCGGGCGTCGCGCCCGAGGAGGTGGCCGTCGAGCTGGACGACCGCGAGCTGTGCGTGCGGGCCCGCTCCGAGGCGGAGGTCAACGCCGAGCAGGGCATCCCCGGGGGTTTCGAGACCCGCGGCTTCGAGTACCGCATCGATCTGCCGTCCCGCGTCGACCCGGAGGGCATCGACGCGGTGATGGACCACGGGCTGCTGCGCGTCCGCCTGCCCAGGGCGGCACGGCCCACGACGCGCACCATCACCGTCGGCCGCACCGGGCCACGCTCGGGCGGCCTCGCCGGGGGTACGCCCATCCCGGCCGATCCCGCAGCGGACCGGGAGATGCACCATCCGGACTCCGTCGGCGAGATCGACCGGCCGTAGCGCGCCGCGTGGTCACCCCGTCCCTGCTCGGCCCGACGGCCGGGCGAGTCGAAGACGTGCGCCGGATCGCGGTGCTGCGTGCCAACGCCCTCGGCGACTTCATCTTCGTCCTGCCGGCGTTGGAGGCGTTGCGCGCCGCGTACCCCTCGGCGGAGATCGTGCTGCTCGGCGCGCCGTGGCACGCGAAGCTCTGGCGCGACCGGCCCGGCCCGGTGGATCGGGTGCTTGTGGTGCCTCCGGGCCCCGGCATCCGGGAGCCGGAGGCCGGCGAGCCGGCGTCCACGATGGACGACTTCGTGGCGGCGGCCAACGGCGAGGGCTTCGACCTGGCGATGCAGGTCCACGGCGGTGGTGCCAACTCCAACCCGTTGATCAGCCGCCTCGGCGCCCGGGTGACGGCGGGTCTGCGCGCCGAGGACGCGCCGCCGCTGGACCGGTGGGTCCGCTACGTGTACTACCAGCACGAGGTGATCCGCTATCTGGAGGCGGTGGCCCTGGTGGGCGCCCCGGCGACCACCATCGTGCCGACGCTGGCGGTCACCGACGCCGACCGGGCCGAGGCGGAGCGGGTGCTCGGCCCGCCGACCCGACCGCGGGTGGCGCTGCATCCCGGTGCCAGCGACACCCGGCGCCGCTGGCCGGCCGAGCGGTTCGCCGAGGTGGCCCGTGTGCTGCACGGTGACGGGTACGAGGTGCTGGTCACCGGTACACCCTCGGAGCGGGAGGTGGTGGACCAGGTGGTGGCGGCGGCGGGGGTGCCGGTGCGGCCGCAGGTCGGCACGCTCAGCCTCGGTGGGTTGGCGGGCTGCTACGTCGGCTGCGCGCTGGTGATCTCCAACGACACCGGCCCGCTGCACCTGGCCGCCGCGGTGGGCGCGTCGACGGTGGGCATCTTCTGGGTCGGCAACCTGATCAACACGGCGACACCGCTGCGGGGGCGGCACCGGCCGATCAGCTCCTGGACGGTGCACTGCCCGGTCTGCGGGGTCGACTGCACGCCGGGCATCTACCCGCACCGGCCGGGCGACGGCGAGTGCCCGCACCGCGACTCGTTCGTCGCCGACGTGCCGACGGCCGAGGTGTGTGAGGCGGCCCGCGAGCTGCTCGGCCCGTAACCGGCGCTCAGGCCGGCTGAGGGGTGTCCTCGTCGGCGAGGACTACCTCCCACGCCTCCACGTCGCGTTCGGTGACGGTGGTGGGGGACTCCAGGTGGTAGGCGCCGCTGGGCAGGATGCCCGCCCCGCCGTGGCGGGCCAGCACCGCGAGCTGGGCGGCCACGTCCTCGCCCTGGTGTTTCTCGTGCACCCGTCGCCAGAAGTCGAAGCCTCCGGAGTCGACGAGCTTGGCCCGGTCGTAGAGCACGCACCCGCCGATCCAGGACACCTTGTACGCCCGCCACGCGCCCGGCGGCAGCGCCAGCTCGGCGGTGACGTGCAGCAGGTTGGCGGCCGAGTGGATGCGGGCGCGATCCCACTCGGGGGTGCCCGGCCGGACCCGCTCCGGGACGGGCCGGCCGACCCACTCCTCGTAGTGCCGGTGCGTCTCCGGCCGTACATCGCCGGTGTACGACAGGCCGTGTACGCCGTTGCCGACGAACCCGCAGCCCAGCTCCTCGATCGCGGTGACCAGTCGGTGCAGAGCGCCGGGTTCCAGCCAGACGTCGTCGTCGAGGTTGAGCACGTATCGGGCCGACGACGCGGCGAGCAGGTAGGCGCGGTGCTCGGCCAACCCGCGGCGCGGCAGCCGGCGGGTCAACAGCACCGGGTGGCCTGCGTGGCGCAGCGCCCGGACCATGGTGGCCGCCGCGGGGTGGGCGTACGCGGGGTCTCCGTCGGACTGGTCGCTGACCACCACACCGAAGCCGGGCACGCCGCCCTGGGCGGCGAGCCCGGCCAGGGTGACGGCCAGCTCGGCGGGCCGGTTACGGGTCGGGATCAGCACGTCGACCAGCCGGTCGGCGTGGAACTCCGCCGGGGTGCCGAGGGCGAGGGGCCGGTTCACGACGCCTGGGTGCGGGGGCTCAGCGACGGGTCGGCGGCCTGCGGCGACGGGTCCTGGGTGTGCGACCGGATCCGCTCGATGATCGCCGAGGTGGACCGGTCCGGCACATACCCCAGCGTTCGCACCTGACCGCCGAGCCGGCGCACAAGCGGCGCCTCGGGCACCAGCTCCGGCGGGTAGTCGCCGCCCTTGACGTACACGTCGGGCCGGACCGCCTCGATCAGCGCGGCGGGCGAGTCCTCCTCGAACACCACCACATGGTCGACGCAGGACAGCGCGGCCAGCAGGGCGCCCCGGTCCTCGACCGGGTTGACCGGCCGGTCCGGCCCCTTGAGCCGGCGCACGCTGCCGTCCGAGTTGACCGCCACGATGAGCAGGTCGCCCAGGGCGCGGGCCTGCTCCAGGTAGCGCACGTGCCCCGGGTGCAGCACATCGAAGCAGCCGTTGGTGAACACCACCGACCGGCCCGCCTCGCGGTGTTCGGCGACGATCGCGTCCAGTTCGTCGGTGCCGACCACCGCCGGGTGCCCGGTGGCCTCCGACGGCATGTCGAGGGCGGCGAGCAGGTCCTCCCGCAGGCACACGCAGGTGCCGGTGTCGGACACGGTGATGGTGGCCACGAGCTGGGCGAGCTGCGCGGCGGTGGGCAGCGGCGCGTCGGCGGCCAGGGCCAGCGTCATGGCCGCCAGGTACGCGTCTCCGGCTCCCACGGCATGGCTCGCGGGGACCGGGGTGCTGTGGCTGCGCCGCCGTTCCCCGTCCGCGCCGCCGACCACCGCGCCGTCGGTGTCCAGGGTCACCGCGACCACGTCCGCGCCGGTGTGCGCGCGCAGCTCGGCGAGGCGCGACTCGGCCAGTACTGCCCGGTCCACGCCCGCTCCGGCCTCGGTGTTCACGGTGACGCCGGTGCCGGTGACGCTGAGACCGTCGCCGGTGAGGGCCACCCGACCCTCGCTCGCGGTGGGTTCGCCGACCGGGCCGGGCCGGTCGTCGGCGCGGGCCCCGCCCGGAGCAGCGCCGACGCTCAACTCGGACGGCCCGTCGGCCGGATCGCTGTCCGGGTGTTCCAGGTGCAGGTCGGCGCCGGCGGTCGAGCGGTGCGCGCCGCCGGCACGGGCCAGCAGCCGGGTCGCCTCGGCGAAACTGGGGGTGACCACGGTCGGCGCGAGCCCTCCCCAGTCGGCGAGGTCGTGCGCGTCCAGCGCGACAGTGGCGTACCGCTCGCGCTGCTCGACCAGCCACGCGCGGACCGGCGCGGGCAGTGCCCCCAGGCCGTAGTCGCAGACCACCAGGGTCGGCGCCTCCCCGCCGGCGGCTGCGCGCAGCTCCTCGGTGGCGCAGTCCAGCGCCGTGAGCAGCCGGGCCACCCCGTCCGGGTCGAGTGCGTCGTCGGCGTCGCCGGAGTCTTCCCGGAGCAGGATCTGGTTGCCGGCGAGCATCCGCCGCTTCACCGGGGTGGGCCGACCGGGCTGGTTGACCGTACGGTCCCAGACACCGGCCCGGTCCAGACAGTCGTGCAGTTCGTCGCCGGCCACGTCCGCGCCGACCGGCGCCACCAGCACGGCCCGACCGCCGAGCGTGGCGACGTTGACGGCTGTGTTCGCGGCCCCACCGGCTGCGGAGATCCGTCGACGCAGGGTGAGGACCGGGGCGGGCGCCTCCCGGCAGAGCCGGTCGGAGTCGGCGAACCGCCACTCGTCCAGCATGGCGTCGCCGACGATGAGGACCGGGCGTCCGAGCCAGCTCTCCACGACGGTCGCGAGCCGGCGCTGTTCCGCTGCTGCTCCTGCCATGCCTCCCCGGGTCCCCAGCGGCCCTCGGGACAAACCTGCGCCGAGGACGGCTGCGCCGCAGGTCCGGCGGCCTTTCGTCCCGCCCTCGTCGACGCGGTGCCCGTCCTTACCGGCGTGGGGTGTTTCGCGCGTTGGGGGGCGGGAAGGACATTGAGGTACCCCGGAAAGGAGATGTACCGAGATGGCAGCGACATTGCAGGGCAAGAGGATCGCTTTCCTGGCCGCCGACGGCGTCGAGGAGGTCGAGTACGTCCAGCCGCGCGAGGCCGTCGAGAACGCCGGCGCGACGGCCGAGCTGGTCTCGCTCAAGCCCGGTTCCATCCAGTCCTTCAACCACCTGGACCAGTCCAAGACGTACGACGTGGACGTCACCGCGGACAAGGCGGACGCCGCCGGGTACGACGCGCTGGTGTTGCCGGGCGGGGTGGCGAACCCGGACTTCCTGCGTTCCGACCCGGACGCGGTGCGGTTCGTGAAGGCGTTCTTCGACGCCGGCAAGCCGGTCGGGGTGATCTGTCACGGCCCGTGGACGCTTATCGAGGCGGACGTGGTGCGTGGTCGGCGGATCACCTCCTGGCCCAGCCTGCGGACCGACCTGACCAACGCCGGCGCCACCTGGATAGACGAGGAGTGCGTGGAGGACGGCAACCTGATCAGCAGCCGCAACCCGGACGACCTCCCCGCCTTCTGCGCGAAGATCACCAAAACCTTCGCAGCCTGACCCCCGGCCCAGACCCCGTTGATCATGAAGTTATTGCCTCCCCGTTCGGCGTGTCGGGGCAATAACTTCATGATCAACGCATGTTCTGGGGTGGTCGGGAGCATGTTCTGGGGTGGTCGGGAAAGAGGGCTTGATGACCACCGAAGCCTCTGCCACGCCGGTACTGAATCGCCAGCAGATCCGGCTGCTCATGTTGGGCCTGATGACCGGCATGCTGCTGGCCGCCCTCGACCAGACCATCGTCGGTACGGCCCTGCCGACAATCGTCGGTGAGCTGGGCGGGATCAACCACTACTCGTGGGTCGTGACGGCGTACCTGCTCGCCTCGACCGCGTCGACCCCGCTGTACGGCAAGATGGCCGACCTGTACGGGCGTCGTCCGGTCTTCCTCTTCTCGATCGGCACGTTCCTGCTCGGGTCGCTGCTGGCCGGCCTGTCGCAGAACATGACCCAGCTGATCGTCACGCGGGGCATCCAGGGCCTCGGCGCCGGTGGTCTGCTGACGCTGGCGTTCACCATCATCTCGGACGTGGTCTCGCCCCGGGAGAGAGGCCGCTACCAGGGTCTCTTCGGGGCGGTGTTCGGAATCGCGTCGGTGGCCGGCCCGCTGGTCGGTGGGTACTTCGCCGAGACCGACTGGCGATGGATCTTCTACATCAACGTGCCGCTGGCGATCCTGGCCATCGTGGTCTGCTACCACGTGATGCGGCTGATCCCGTTCGAGCGGCGGGACCACGCGATCGACTGGCTCGGCGCCGGGCTGCTGGTGGCCGGGGTGAGCTGCCTCCTGCTCGCGCTGAGCTGGGGCGGCAACGAGTACCCGTGGAGTTCCGGGCTGATCATCGGCCTCTTCGTCGCCGGTGCGGTGCTGGCCGTGCTCTTCGTGCTCCAGGAGGCGCGGGTCGCCGAGCCGATCCTGCCGCTGCGGCTGTTCCGCAGCGCCACGTTCGCGCTCGCCAACTCCGCCGGCTTCGTGCTCGGCCTGGTGATGTTCGGGTCGATCATCTTCATCCCGCTGTACCTGCAGATCGTCAAGGGCGCCTCGCCGACCCGCAGCGGTCTGCTGATGCTGCCGATGATGGCCGGCATCATCGTGACCTCGATCCTGACCGGCCGGGCGATGAGCCGGATCGGCCGGTACAAGTGGTTCCCGGTGGCCGGGTCGGCGACCCTGCTGGTCGGCATGCTCCTGTTCACGAGGTTGCAGGTGGGCACGTCGCTCTGGGTGGCGTTCGGCTTCATGGTGGTCATCGGCGTCGGCCTCGGCCTGTGCATGCAGTCGCTGGTCCTCGCGGTGCAGAACGCGGTGTCCGTCCGCGACCTGGGCGCAGGCACCTCCTCGGCGACGTTCTTCCGGTCGCTCGGAGGTTCGTTCGGGGTGGCGATCCTCGGCACGGTGCTGTCGTCGCGGCTCAACTCGCAGCTCGCCGACCGGTTGCCCGGCGCGATCGCCCAGCTCCCGCCGGAGCAGCGGGCGGCGGTCGCGGCGAGCGGCGGCACGAACATCTCGATCAACGACCCGGCCACGATCATGGCGCTGCCCGGCACCGTCCGGGCGGCCATCCAGGCGTCGTTCGTGGAGTCGCTGCACCTGGTCTTCCTGACCGCAGGGCTCGTCGCCATCGTTGCGGTGCTTGTCACACTGGCGATGCCCAACAGCACGCTGCGCGGGGCCGGCCCCGAGGGCGCGACAGGCGGCGCCGACCCGCTGGGCGGCAAGGCAGCCGCCGCGGGCGGTAAGCCGCTGACGCGGGAGTCCAAGGAGGAGGCCGCCGCGGACATGGAATCCAAGTCCCAGACGATGATCTGACAGGTGCCTGCCGACCGCCCCGAACCGGGGCGGTCGGTGTCACCCGGCCACGAGACGTAGCGGCTGCGGGTGTTGGCCGTTGAGGCGGTCGAGCGCGGCGGAGGTCGCCGCGTCGGCGGCGGCCTGACGAAGCCGCCCGGCCGACATGATCGACTCGAGATCGCCGAAACCGGGGTATCCGAGCGCCGGGGACACCCCGACTTCGGCGATCTCGAGTCGATCAAGCAGCTCTACTTCTGAAACATCACTGAAGCGACGTCCGCCATGAGCGTGATGGCCCAATCGAGCTGCGGACAGTCGTCGCGACCCCGGCACTCCAGGCACCCACCTGCCCGCCACGGTCGGTCGAGTGCCCTTGACCAGTGAGCATCGAGAACCTGCTTCGCCACGAACAGTTCGGTTGCCTTGGACGCCGGTTCGTCGATCGGCATGGTCGGCACCTTCCCCCGGGTGGACGCGAGTGGCCCGCCCAGGGGGCAGAGTCCATGCGTCGTGCTCCCCAGGGCGGAGAGACTGGAGAAACTCCCAGGGTGCTGAAGTCCAGGAGCGGACCAGTCACTGTCTCACTGTATCTACTGTCTCACTGTAGTCAAGTTCTCACTGTAGCCACTCTGCTGGATTGTCGGGTTGTCTGAATCGGACCTGGGCTGGAAACATGATCTCCGCTGAAGTCCAGGAGAGCCGCCATGCCGACCAGGCCACCGCACTACCGCCGAGTTGCCGACGACATCGAGCAGAAGATCAAGTCCGGAGACTATCCGCCCGGCCATCAGTTGCCGTCGGTCTCCGAGATCGGCGAAATCTACAACGTCGCGCGCTCGACGGCCTATCGCGCCGTGAAAGAGCTGCACGAGCGGAACCTGGTCTACGGCCAGCAGGGACAAGGTGTCTTCGTGGCGGGAGCGGAATAGTTCGGAGCGCTACTTGAGGATCAGCCGGTTCGTCTGCTCGAAGACGTCCAGGTCGGCAAGGGTCTCCAACACCGAGCCGGAGAGTGGGGCGGGAAACCGGTCGCGGGGGAAGAAGCCGGCGTCGGTGGTTTCGTCGGTGATCCGGGTCAGTTGCCCGTCCCACTCCTCGACCTTGAACGCCGTGGTGAAGACCTGGTACGTGTGCCCGTACATGTTGGTGCTGGTCCGGTCCGGGCCGGTGTAGAGGGCGAACGCGCAGACCCGCAGTGCCCGCAGGCCGGTCTCCTCGCGGACCTCGCGGACCGCGCAGTCGGCGATCGACTCGCCCAGTTCCATCGCCCCGGCGGGCATGGCCCACTGGCCGTTGTCCGAGCGTCGGATGAGCAGGATGCGCCCCGCGTCGTCATTGACCACGGCTCGGGCGCCGACGAACATCAGCGTCCGGTCCCCGGCGAGCGCGCGTAACTGCCCCACGTACGAGTCGGCCCAGGAGATGCTCACCTGCGACAATTTACGGGGGTTCCCAACGTGTGACCGCCGACACTAGCTTGTTACCCATGCGTAGCACGATGATGGACGCCCCCCTGCAGGTCTCCCGGATCCTCGATCACGGCGCGGGGGTGCACGGCACGGCCGAGGTGGTCACCTGGACGGGCGGCGAACCTCGTCGGATGACGTACGCCGAGGTGGGTCGCACCGCCGCCCGGCTGGCCCACGCGCTGCGCGACGAGTGCGGGGTCACCGGCGACGAGCGGGTCGCCACCTTCATGTGGAACAACAACGAGCACCTGGTGGCCTACTTCGCGGTGCCGAGCATGGGCGCGGTGCTGCACACCCTCAACCTGCGGCTCTTTCCCGACCAGGTCGCCTACATCGCGAACCACGCACAGGACCGGGTGGTGCTCGTCGACAGCACGCTCATCCCGCTGCTGGCCCGGGTGATCGGCGAGTTGGCCACGGTGCGGCACGTGGTGGTGGTCGGCGGCGGCGACCCGGCGCCGCTGGTGGCCGCCGCCGGCGACCGGATCACCGTGCACCACTGGGACGCGCTGCTGGCCGATCGCCCCGAGGTCTACGACTGGCCCGAGGTGGACGAGCGGGACGCCGCGGCCCTCTGCTACACGTCGGGCACCACCGGCAACCCGAAGGGCGTCGCCTACTCGCACCGGTCCATCTACCTGCACTCGTTGCAGGTCTGCATGCCGGAGGGCTTCGGTCTCGGGCCCACCGACCGGGAGCTGGCCATCGTGCCGATGTTCCACGCCATGTCCTGGGGTCTGCCGTACGCGGCGTTCCTCTCCGGCGCGTCGTTGATCATGCCGGACCGGTTCCTCCAGGCCGCGCCGATCGCCGAGATGATCGCCGCTGAGCGGCCCACCCTGGCCGGGGCGGTGCCGACCATCTGGACCGACCTGCTGGCCTACCTGGACAGCCACGACGTGGACACGTCCTCGCTCACCGAGGTGATCGTCGGTGGCTCGGCCTGCCCGCCGGCGTTGATGCACGCGTTCGACGAGCGGCACGGGATCGACGTCATCCACGCCTGGGGGATGACCGAGATGTCGCCGCTGGGGTCGGTCTCGCGTCCGCCCGCCGGCGCGACAGGTGAGCAGGCCTGGCGTTACCGCTACACCCAGGGGCGGGTGCCGGCGGGCGTGCAGGCGCGGATCGTCGGCCCGTCGGGCGAGCCGCTGCCCGCCGACGGCACGGCCGTGGGCGAGTTGGAGGTCCGCGGGCCGTGGGTGACCGCGCGGTACGTCGGTGACGACACCCCGGACGAGGAGAAGTTCCGCGACGGCTGGCTGCGTACCGGCGACGTGGGCACGCTCTCCTCGGACGGGTACATCACGCTTACCGACCGGGCGAAGGACGTGATCAAGTCCGGCGGTGAGTGGATCTCGTCGGTGGAGTTGGAGAACGCGCTGATGGCGCACCCGGCCGTGCTGGAGGCGTGCGTGGTGGGCGTGCCGGACGAGCGGTGGGACGAGCGGCCACTGGCGACCGTGGTGGTCCGTGAGGGTGCGTCGGTGACCGCCGAGGAGCTGCGGGACTTCCTGGCTGGTTCGGTGGCCCGGTGGCAGTTGCCCGAGCGGTGGGCGTTCATCGACACGGTGCCGAAGACAAGCGTCGGCAAGTTCGACAAGAAGGTCGTCCGTTCGCGGTACGCCGACGGCGAGCTGACTGTCCGGGAGCTGACAGCGCCGTAACGTTTCACCGGGCACTGTCGCCTGTTGGCAGAGGAGTGCTCCTGACCTTCCTCCCCGGGGGCGGCCCCGGCGTTCGCACCGCGCCGGGGCCGCCCGCTCCACACGGGGTGACCCCGCACCGTCATTGTTGCGAAAATTGTTCGGGTCTGTCCCGATGACGGGGAAATCGGGTGTCCAGCGACCCGTTAGGCGTCGCTGGTGCTGATCAGGACCTTGCCGACCGCCGCGTCCTCGACCGCCTGGTGCGCCCCGGCCGTGTCGGCCAGCGGGTAGTGGTGCAGCGGCAGGCCGGCGTCCGCGCCGACCCGGACGCCGCCCTGGTTGGCGGCCGCCGCCACGTCGACCACACCCTGTGCCTTGGCCGCCTTCGGCTCCGTGTAGACCAGCACGAACTGCCAGCGGGCGTTCACCACGTACAGCGGGCGGATCGGGAGCGTCACCTCGGTGCCGCCGTTGTCGGCGTACACGCAGACCGCGCCGCCCTGCCGGAGCATCTGCACGTCCGCCGCCGCGTTCGCGGCCGGCGCGACCTCCACGATGGTGTGGACCCCGTCGCGGGCGATCTTGCCGACCTCCTCGACGACGTCCTGCTCCCGATAGTTGATCACGTAGGAGGCGCCGGCCGCCGCCGCGAGCTGTGCCTTCTCCGCGCTGCTCACGGTGGCGATCACCGTGGCGTCGGCCCAGCGGGCGAGCTGGATCGCCGCGTTGCCGACCGCCCCCGCCCCGCCCTGCACCAGCACTGTGTGGTCGGCCAGCGCGCCGGCGCGCAGCGCGTCGGGCATGAACTCGCCGGCCGTCAGACAGCGGTGCGCGGTGAGGAACGGAATGCCCAGGCTGGCACCCAACTCGAACGAGGCGTCGCCCAGGGGAACCGCCTGCCGCACCGGCACCAGCGTGTACTCCGCTGCGGTGCCCCACGGCCGCTGCCAGGCCGCCTCCCAGATCCAGACCCGCTGGCCGATCAGCTCGCGGTCGACGCCCTCGCCGACCGCCTCCACCACACCAGCACCGTCCTGCCCGGGGATCTGCCACCCGTCCGGCGGGAAGGCCCGCCGCGACTTCCAGTCCGTCGGGTTCACCCCCGACACCGCCAGCCGGACCAGCACCTCACCCGCCCCCGGCTCCGGCACCGGGCGGTCGACCAACTCCAGCACCGAGGGGTCACCGGTGCGCTCGTACACGATGGCTTTCATCAGTTGTTCCTTCCCCACTCTGCTCGCGTCAACCCAGACCCTCCACCAGCTCCGGCGTCAACTCACCGATCGACCCAAGCGTCACGGCCGCGAGCCCGGCGGCGTCCCGATCGAGGGGGTACGACAGGTGTGGCACCGCCACCACCCGCATCCCCGCCGCCGCGGCCGACCGCACGCCGTTGGACGAGTCCTCCACCGCCGCACAGCGGGTCGCGTCGACGCCGAGGCGAGACGCGACGCTCAGGTACACGTCCGGCGCCGGCTTGCCCCGCTCGGTCTCCTCGGTGGACAGGGTGGCGAGGAACGCGTCGGTCAGGCCGGTGGCGTCCAGCGCCGCCGCGATCAGCCGGGTCGGAGAGGAGCTGGCCAACCCCAGCGGCCACCGTTCGGCCAGCCGGCGCACCACCTGGTCGGCGCCGTCGATCAGGGGTACGTGCTCCCGGTAGCGCTGGGCCATCTCCCGCACCACCTCGTCGGCGACCTGCTCGGCGCTGCGCCGAACGCCCAGCTCACCGCTGAGGTAACGGGCCCACTCGCCGGTGCTCATGCCCATCAGCCGGCGCTGGGTGTCCGGCTGCCAGGCGCCACCGTGTGTCGCCACGTACGCCCGCCGGACCTCCTCCCAGACCGGTTCGGAATCCACGATCACGCCGTCCAGGTCGAAAACCACCGCATCCACCACGGGCCCATCCTGCCCGAGAGACCGGCCTCCGGTCAGCCGGGCAGCGCGGGCAGCATGATCGGGCTGTTCGGCGGGATCACCGTGTGGCAGGACCGGGCGATCGGTTCCAGCAGCTCACGCAGCCGGTCCGTGTCGTCCGGGCCGAGGGCCCGCCACGGATGCTCCGCAGCCAGGTCGGTGGCGTCCTCGATCGCCTGGAACCCGGCGCGACCGACGTCGGTGGCCGTACCGTCGGCGGTCAACCACCCGCGCTGCGTCAGCCGCTCGCGGGCGGCCCGCCACTGCTCCTCGGACCAGCCCCGGCCGAGCAGGTTCTCCGCCGACATGTCCACGGCGACCCGCCAGGCCAGCGTCTCCACCGGGTCCAGGCCGGCGGCCACCAGGGCGGCGTTGTGCCCGTCGCCGCGCAGCTCCCGCAGCGTGGTGGCGGCCTGCCAGAGGCGGGCCAGGGGGTATTCCCCGACCGGCAGCGCCGCGTTTGCCGCGCCGAGCACCCGGCCGGCGGTCTGCGCCGCCGAGGCGGCCCGTTCCAGCAGGTCGGCGGCCTCAGCCAGGTGCGTTTCGGGTAGCTCGTAGGTCAGTTCCGCGAGGGCCTGCACGGCGCCGGTCAGCCGCGCGCGCAGCGACTCCTGGGGGGTCGCCAGCCGCCAGATCGCCGGCAGGGCCCGGCTCACCATCGGCGGCGCGAAGTTGAAGAACGCGGCGATGATCGGAGCGGCCTCGACGGCGCCCAGCGGCGCGGCCCGTCCGGCGAAGTAGCCCCGCCAGTAGCCGCGCAGGCCGACTGCCTCGGTCGCGGCCCGGGCCCGGGGATGGAAGTACGTGACCGCGTGCACCGGCTCGAAGTGCGTCCACAGCAACCGGGCGGTCCGCCCGGGCTCGTCCAGCGCCGTCACGTGCACCTCCACCGTCCTGCGTCCATGGTCACCCCGGACGGCGGGCCGCCCGGGGTGACGCCGAACCTACTGCCGGAGGGTGACGGCCAGGAAGCCCCATGTGAACAAGTCCATCGCGCCACGGCGACAACCGGGGCGATCCGGACGGGTCACTTGGCGGCGAGCACGTCCACGACGAAGCGCAGCGGCCCGGTCGGACGACCGTTGGCCTTGGCCGCGTCATTGCCGTACCCCAGCTCACCCGGAATGTCGAGCTGCACCCGGCTGCCCACGGTCACGCCGACCAGGCCCTGGTCCCAGCCGGGGATGACCTGACCCACGCCGATGGCGAAGGTGGCCGGCTCCCCGGCGTTCCAGGACGAGTCGAACTCCTTGCCGTCCTTGTAGAAGACACCCACGTAGTTGGTGGTGATGGTCTGGCCCTTCTTCACCGCCGGGCCGCTGCCCTTGATCACCGGGGTGACAGTGAGCTTCTTCAGCTCGCCCTTGCCCGCCGCCACCGTCGGCTTGCTGCCCAGCGCCGGGTCGGCGCCCTCGGGCAGCTGCGGCGCGGGGGGCGCGGTGGGGACGTCCGCGGCCGGAGCGGAGGCGGACGGGGTCGCGCCTGCCTGGTTGGCGGGCTTGTCATCGCTACGGTTCCGGTCGATCCACACGAAACCGCCGATCAGCAGCGCCATCACGGCGACGCCGGCGAGACCGCCCGCCCACGCCTGGCGGCGACGCTTCGCCTCGGCGGCCTTCTGCGCCGCCAGCTGGGCGGCCAGCCGCCGCCCCGCCTTTGTCGCCGGGCTCTGGCCCTCCGACCGGTTCTCCTGCGTGCGCTCGCTCACGTCGTCGACTCCCTGCTGCGAAGGTGTGGCCGGCACCCGGTGCCGGGGGGAAAGCCGACGCACACGGTACTCGCCCGGCGGCCCGCCGTGCCCGCCCCGGATGCCTCGGATCGCCCACCGACGCCCTCGCGGGACGTTATTTCGGGATCACCATGAAGTCGGTCACGAACGAGGTCACGCCGCCGTCGGCCGCGCGCCCGATCCACGTGCCGTAGCAGCCGTCGCCCCAACCCGTGGCCACGGTGACGACGTTGGCGCCGGTGGCCTCGTCGAGAACGGCGGTGATCAGGCCCCGGACCGGCGACATGGGCAGCTCGTTCGGGATGAACACCTCCTCCACCTGGTCGTAGTCCCAGCCGTCGAGGACGGCGAGCGCCGTCGGGTCGGCGAGCGTTCCGGCGCCCGCGTCCACCCCGTACCCGAAGTAGTCATCCGGGCCGAGCGCGGCGATGTCCTGGTCGCCCGCGACGGCCGGCTCCCAGCGGACCGCCGGCTCGTCCGAGATCACCAGTTGCAGCGCGGCCACCCGCCGGTCCACCTCGGCGCCCTCCCGGAGCACCACGGCCACCCAGGCGCGGGCGGGATACCGCCCCGGCGCCACTGTCACCGTGTACGGCTCGGCCTCCGGGCACACCAGAGGGTCGCACCCGACCACCTGACCGGTGGGCAGCACGACGTCGTCCACCCGATGGGCCTCGATCAGGTACGCGCCGTACTCGTCGGTGAAGCGGGCACCGGGCGTCAACAACCGGTCCAGGTCAGGGGTGTACGGCATGGGGGCTCCTCCGGTGGCCAACGGCCGGCGGAGCGTACCCGGTCCGGCGGACACCCTTCGTCGCCGCCGTACGGTCAGGCGCTCTTGCGGGGTGCGGTCTTGCGCGCGGTCGTCTTCTTCGCCGGCTCCGCCTTCTTCGCCGCGGTCTTCTTCGCCGGCTCGGCCTTCTTCGCGGCGGTTTTCTTCTCGGCCGTCTTCTTCGCCGTGGTCTTCTTCGCGGGCGCCTTGGCGGCCTTCTTCTCGGCCGCCTTCTGGGCCGAGCGGGCCGACGAGATGGGCGTCGGCTCGCCACTGCCCCCACCTCGTGCGGGCTGTTCGCCGCGTGCCGCTCGGGCCCGGTCCACCGATGCCTTCAGCGCGGCCATCAGGTCCACCGCCGCGGCCGGCGCCTCCTCGGCCTCCTCCGGCTGGACGACCTCACGACCCTCCACCTTGGCGTCGATGACCTCCTGCAACGCGGCCCGGTAGTCGTCGGTGAAGACGTCCGGCTCGAACTCGCCTGTCATCGA
This sequence comes from Micromonospora sp. NPDC049274, assembly GCF_040678875.1. Lineage (NCBI taxonomy): Bacteria > Bacillati > Actinomycetota > Actinomycetes > Micromonosporales > Micromonosporaceae > Micromonospora > Micromonospora sp. NPDC049274. Next base: position 44,866 of record NZ_JBFAQS010000017.1, on the reverse strand, counting down.
GTCGATGAGCGAACTGGCCATGGCCAGCTCAGGTGGGCGCACCTTCAGGTCCTCGTCGAGGAAACCGAAGTCCGGCGTACGGATCTCGTCCGGCCAGAGCATCGTGTTGAGCAGCAGCACGCCCTCGCGTACCCGCAACGTGGCGAGCTGTTCACGTTGGCGCAGCGCCACCTTGACGATGGCCACCCGCTCCGAGTCGATGAGCGCGTCGCGCAGCAGCACGTACGGCTTGGTGGCGGTGCCCTCCGGCTCCAGGAAGTACGCCTTGTTGTACAGGATCGGGTCTACCTGCTCGGCGGGCACGAACTCCAGCACATCGATCGCGCGGGAGCTGGTCAGCGGCAGGTCGGCGAAGTCCTCGTCGGTGAGGATCACCATCTCGCCGCCGCCGATGTCGTAGCCCTTGGCGATGTCGTCGTAGGTGACCTCCTCGCCGCAGACCGAGCAGGTGCGCTTGTAGCGGATCCGGCCACCGTCCTCACGGTGCACCTGGTGGAACCGGATGTCCTTCTCCTCGGTCGCCGAGTAGAGCTTCACCCCGATCGAGACGAGCCCGAACGACACGGCTCCCTTCCAGATGGCACGCATCCTGCGCTCCCTTCCCCGGTATCGACCATGCTCGCATCCGAAAGAACATGGCGCGAGGTGTTCGGCCTGCTACTACAGTCGGGTCGTGCCCGGCGCGCCGCTCAAGCCGATGCTCGCGATGACCGGGCCGCTCCCGGCGGGTGACGGCTGGGCGTACGAGTTCAAGTGGGACGGGGTCCGCGCGCTCGCCGACATCGCAGGCGGCGTCCAGCACCTGTACGCCCGCTCCGGCGTGGAGATCACCGCCGCGTACCCCGAGCTGGCCACTCTTCCCGAGCAGGTCGACGACGTGCTGCTCGACGGTGAGGTGGTGCTGCTCGGCCAGGGCGGGCAGCCCTCGTTCACGGCCCTCGCCGAGCGGATGCACGTGCGGGACCGCAACAAGGCGGCCCGGTTGGCGGCGGTCATGCCGGTCACGTACATGATCTTCGACCTGTTGCGCCGGAACGGTGAGGACCTCACCGGCTGGCCGTACGAGCGCCGCCGCGAGGCCCTGGAAGCGCTCGGGCTCGGCGGCGCCCGGTGGGCGGTGCCGCCGGTCTTCGCCGACGGCCCGGCGACGTACGAGGCGGCCGGGGAGCACGGCCTGGAGGGCGTGATGGCCAAGCGGGTCGGCGCCGTCTACCGCCCCGGGGTGCGCTCCCCGGACTGGGTGAAGGTCAAGCTGGAGGTGACAGGCGACTTCGTCGTGGGCGGCTGGCGGCCGGGCGCGCGCCGCATCGGTGGGCTGCTGGTCGGGGTGCCCGGCCCGGACGGCCGGTTGATCTACCGGGGTCGGGTCGGCGGCGGGATCGGCGCGGCCATCGAACGGCAGCTCCTCGCCGAACTGGAGCCGCTGCGCTCGGGCGTGTCACCGTTCGCGCCGGGCGTGCCGCGCGAGGATGCCCGGGGCGCCATCTGGGTAGAACCCCGGGTGGTGGTGGAGGTGAAGTACGGCCAACGCACCCCCGACGGCCGGCTGCGCTTCCCCCGGGTGCTGCGGTTGCGCCCGGACAAGCCGCCGGAGGAGGTCGACGATGCCGGTTGAGAAGCTACGGGTGGACGTCGAGGGCCGCCCCCTGGAGCTGTCCAACCTGGACAAGGTCCTCTATCCGGCGGTCGGCTTCACCAAGGGTGAGGTGATCGACTACTACACCCGGATCTCCCCGGTGCTGCTGCCGCACCTGGCCGACCGCCCGGTGACCCGGATCCGCTTCCCCAACGGGGTGGACGACAAGTCCTTCTTCGAGAAGAACAAGCCCGCCGCGACCCCGGACTGGGTGCGGGTGGAGACGCTTCCCGCGCCCGGGTCGACAAAGGGCCGGGAGACCATCGACTACGTGGTCGCCGACGACCTGCCCACCCTGGTCTGGCTGGCCAACCTCGCCGCGTTGGAGCTGCACACACCGCAGTGGAAGGTGGGCGAGGACCCGGACATGATGGTCGTCGACCTGGACCCGGGGCCGCCGGCCGGGCTCGCCGAGTGTTGCCCGGTGGCGGTGCTGATGCGCGACCGGCTCGCCGACGACGGCATCGACTCGTACCCGAAGACGTCAGGCAAGAAGGGCATGCAACTGTGCTGCCCGATCGCCGGCACCCAGTCCGCCGATGACGTCTCCGCCTACGCGCGCCGGATCGCCCAGGAGTTGGAGAAGGCCCACCCGAAGCTGATCGTGTCGAAGATGGCGAAGAACCTGCGGCCCGGCAAGGTCTTCATCGACTGGAGCCAGAACAACGCGGCGAAGACGACAGTGGCGCCGTACTCGCTGCGCGCCCAGTCGGTGCCATCGGTGTCGACGCCGCTGACCTGGGACGAGGTCGAGGCCGGCGCCCGCGGCCGGCGGCCGGCCGTCCGCCCGTTCACCGCCGCCGAGGTCCTGAGCAGGGTCGAGGAGTACGGAGACCTGCTGGCCGCGCTGCTCGACGGCGGGCCCGAACTGCCCGACTGAGACCGGTGAGGCACCTGCCGCTACAGTTCGTCAATGCATCAGAGTGAGCTTGTCGATGCTCTGAGTGAGCTTTCGGCGCTGCGGGTCGAGCTCGACGGCCCCGCCCTGGTCGTCACGGTGCCGGCCATCGGTGAGAGCCTGCGCCTCTACGCCGAGGCGGTGACCTGGCTGAAACGCGGAGCGCTGCCCGAGGGGGATCCGCTCCTACAGATCGTGGTGCACCACCATGGCCAGGTGCTGCGGATGATTCTGCTGAACGACGATGTCGTGTGGCAGCCGGCCGATACCGAGTCGGTGCTGGACGCGCCGGTGCCGGTGCGGCTCACGGACGCGCCGGATCTCGTGGCGTACACCGAACTGGAACAGCAGTCCGTCGCGGCGCTGCGTGCCGTCGACGCGCCGAAGGCGAACCTGGCCACTCTCGCCGCGACGCTGCTGCTGCATCGGTGCGTGATCGTCGCCGCCCTGCGACTCGGCCTCCGGCCGCTTCGTGCCGTGCGGCGGTGGCATGAGCTCTGGTGTGAGGTGGGCGAGTTTTTGCCCGGGTCGTTCTGGCCCGACCCGGACTGGGACCGGCTCCTGGTGCAGGCCGGAGTGCCGTTGGCCCCGTACGAGGAGGCCCGGGCCCGGGACCGGCCCGCCGGGATCAAGGCGCTGACGGTGGCCGACCTGCGAGCGACGGAACCGAAGCTGACGATCGACCGGGCAGACGACACGACACTCGCCGCCTGGCGGCAGTGGATGAAGCTGACGCCGCGCCAGTTCTACGAGGTGCTGACGGCGGAGCTGCCCGAGGCGCGGGTCGAGGTATCGCTCTATGCCGACGGCGGGGGAGCGGTCTCGCTGCGCATCGTGGCGGGCAGCGCGCTGCGGGCACTGCTGGAGCTGCGTCTCTCCTTTCCGCGCAAGATGACGTATCTCGACGAGATCCGCATCGCCGACGAGGCGACCAACACCGGGCTCTTCCAGCGCCTACTGTCCAACGTGAAAGATCTGAATCGCGCACTGGGGCTACAGTCGATCAAGGTCTATGCCACAGGTGAGGGCAGCGTCGCTTTTGCCCTTGCCGGTTTCGACTGGGATCGCGGCGCACCCGAGTGAGCTGAGTCAGCGCCGTTCTGCCCGGCCTGCCAGAGTCCGCCGCAGCTGGGCCGTGGCGTCCGGGCCGATGGCCTCCTGGGTCGCCCCGAGCAGTCGGGCACACAGCTCCCGTGCGGTGTCCAACCCGGCGCGGGCCTGCAGCACCTCGCCCCGCAGAGTCGCGCGCTCGTCGTCCGCGACGGCACGGATATCGGCCACCTCCCGCCGCCGCGCGCCGCGCACCTCGTCCGCCACCACCAGAACGAAGTCCGTCCGTTCGAGGTCGAGTGCGGTGGCGCTCGAGCCGGCCGGGGTGGCGGCCACCGCGCGGGTGAGGGCCTCGGCGGGCAGGAAGAACAGCGTGGTGGTGGAGAACCGACTCAGGGCGGCCTGTTGCTGCCAGCGGGTGAGCAGCCCCGACTTGGCGTCGAGGAAGGGCGCCATCGCGAACGCGAATTCCACGTCGACGGTGGCGAGCAGGGCGCGGGAGGCGTCCAGGCCGGTCCGGAGCTGGTTGATCAGCGCGGACTGCCGGCGCAGCAGAGCGGCGAACTCCGTCTGGTCGTCGGCCCGGGGCTCGACGCCCGAGATCATGGTGTCGGCCAGTCTCAGGAGACGGTCGCCGTTGAGGCACAGCTCCTGCAGCGTGAGGACCACGTCGAGCAGGTGGGCGCCGACCTTCGCGTCCTTCGCGACCGCCCGCCGGTCCAGCAGTCTGGTGACGTACGAGCTGACGACCTGAACCACCGTGGACAGCAGTTCACCCACTGCGCCGCCCCCTCCGAAGTGGTGTGAGCGCGAGTGTAATCGCCAGGTCACAGCGGTTGGCCGCTGACGTCTCCGCCTACGTGTGATCGGCTGGCACGAGCGACTCGGCGAGCCGGGCGTAGCTGTCGCCGCCGTGGCCCGCCGCGATGGCCCGGTCGATGATCGACTGCACGGCCCGCAGCGGTGCGGTCTCGATGCCGCGCGCAGTGGCGGCGTCGACGACGTGGGTGACCGCCGAGCCCGCCGACGCGATGCTGGAAACCTGGGCGGCGAAGGTCCCGGACGTGAGTTGCTCGGCGAACCGGTCGGCCATGTCGGGCAACAGGCCGCCGATTCCTCTGGCGAAACGGGCGAACTCTGCCGGCGCGATGCCCTCGGCGCGGGCCAGCGCGAAGGCGTGCGCGAGTCCGCCGACCGACATGGTGAACAGGTCGAGCAACGCCATCTCGTACGCCGCTGCCGTGCCGGCGTCCGGACCGAGGTAGACGCTGGCGCCGCCGAAGCTCTCCACCGAGGTAAGGCTGTCGTCGAAGAGGGCCCGTGGACCGCTGTAGAGAATGGTCGCGGCCGGTGTTCCGATGGTCGGCGCGGGCGTCAGGATGGCGCCGTCCAGGTAGTTGATGCCCCGCTGTGCGGCCCAGGTCGCCAGGTCCCGCGCCTCGGTGGCGTGCCCGCTGCTGAGGTTGACGAACGGTCCTGACGGCGGGCTGTCGAGGCTCGACAGGACGGCGCGAGCCGCCTGGTAGTTGATGACGCAGGCGATGACTACCGATGCCCGGTGTGCGGCATCCTCAGCCGTCGGAGCGAGCACCGCCCCGGCGGCCACGAGCGCGGTCGCCCGGCCGGGTGTGCGGTTCCAGACCACTGTGGGGTGACCGGCTGCGAGCGACGCGGCGGCCAGCGCTTGGCCCATCGGGCCGAGCCCCAGGACGGCGACGGTGGCGGGTTGGTTGTCCTCATGATTGCGGTGAGTCACAGCGACGACGCTAAACCTTGCCGTTGACGTGAAGGTCAAGCGCTGATCTGCTCTTGATGTGCGGATCAGTGAACTGGCGCGGCAGGCCGGCACCACACCACGCGCCCTGCGCTACTACGAGGAGCAGGGCCTGTTGCGACCGGCCCGTCTCGCGAGCGGCTACCGCCACTACGAGCCGCAGGCGGTGGGCACGGTGCGGCACATCCAACTGTTGCTGTCCGCCGGATTGAACACCGCGGCGATCGCCGAGATCCTTCCCTGCATCCCCGACGACGTGACCGTGCTGGCCCCCACCTGCCCCGAACTCCTCGACGCTCTTGCCGTGGAGCGCAACCGGATCACCACGTCCATGGATCGACTCGCCGCCGCTCGTGCCGTCCTGGACCGCCTCATTCAGGCCGGCTCAGTCCGCGACCAGCCCTGAGCACCGTCCTGCCTGCTCAGGGGCGGTTCAGTTCGCGGCGACGTGCGGCGCGGGCGAAGCGCGGCGCAGCCGCCACCGGGCACCGCCGACCAGGGCCACCGTGACGACGCTTACCGCGATGTCGCCGGCCAGGGCCGCCGCCGGGCTCGCCGGGGAGTACGGCGGCACCAGGTACGCGAACGCGGCGGCGCTGACCACGCTCGCCGAGCCGGATGTGGTTGCCCACGTAGTCGAACGCCTGCCGCAGGCTGAACCCGAGCCCCGGCACCAGCGTGGCCTCGGCGGCGGCACGGGTGTCGGCGTACTGCGTGTCATTCAGGTAGCCGGGGTTGAACAGGGACTGGTCCACCAGGCCGGCCTGGAGCACACCGAACGCGGCGGCGAGCAGCACGATTGTCGGCCAGCCCGCGCCGAGACGCCGGGCGGTCTCCCGGATCAGGATCGCCGCCCCGCCGTACATGGGAGCGAGGCCGATCACCACCGGAAGGAAGCCGTCGATGGCGAAGCCGCCCCACGAGCACTCGGCCGCCCACGGCGCGACCAGCAGCAACGCCAGCACCGGCAGGAGCCGCCGGCGCAGGGGCAGACGTTCAGCGGCGGCGGGGTCGTCAGTGGTGGCGGGGTCGGGTCCGGTCGACATGGGGCTCCTCGGCGGCGTCGCGGGGGTCACCTGTCACCGTGCGCGGGCCATCCGGCCACCCGATATGGCCATCGGCCGACGAGGCGTACGACCAAAGTCGTTGCGTAGGGTGGTGGCGACGTCGTCACCCGGGGAGCACGCAGATGCAGTCACACGCCACGGCCGACCTCACGGTCCCGCCCGCCGCCGAGAGCCCACTGCTCAGCTACCGCGACGAGGCGACCGGCGAACGCGTCGACCTGACCGCACAGCAGGTAGGCGTCTGGTCGGCGCGCAGCGCAAGCCTTCTGCGGGACGGCTGCGGTCTCGGACCCGGCAGCCGCGTAGCGGTCCTGCTGCCGCCGCACTGGCGTACCGCCGCGGTGTTGTTGGGCGCCTGGGCCTGCGGCCTGGCGGTGTCGTTCCGGCCGCGCGCCACGGCGGGCCTGGCGGTGCTGGAGCCCGGCGGCGACCGGCCGTTCGACGCGGTCTTCGTGACTCCCGAGCGGCAGGACGACTGGCTGGAGGACGTGCCGGACGCCCCGCACCGCTACCTCGTCGGCACCGGGCCGGGGCGGCTGGCCGACGTGCCGTTGGGCTGGCTGGACTGGTCCGCCGAGGTGCTCCGCCACTCCGACGTGACGCCCGACCACACCGCCATCCACCCGTCGGATCCGGCCACCGCGGACGGCACGACGTACGGCCAGTGGGGAGCGCTCGCGCGGGAGTTCGCCACGATGCTGGGCCTGCGCGCCGGCGACCGGCTGCTTGTCGACGCCGCCGAGACCGAGCAGCCGCTGAAGTGGTTGCTCGCGCCGCTGTCGGCGGGCGCGTCGGTGGTCATCAGCGCCAACCTTGACCCGGCGCGACGGGACGCGGTCGTCGCCGCCGAACAGGTCACCCGGGTCCTCTGAGCGTGTGCCCGGCCCGGGATCGGATGATCCCGGGCCGGGTCCGTTGCCGGTTCAGCCGAACGCGGCGGCCAACGTGCCGACCTCGTAGGAGCCACCCCGCTGGTGCACGATCACGGCGAGCCGGTTGGCCGCATTGATCAGGGCGACAAGCGCGACAAGCGCGGCGACCTGGTCGTCGTCGTAGTGCTTGCGCACCTGAGCCCAGGTCTCGTCGGACACGCCCTGGTAGGCGTCGGCGAGCCGGGTGCCCTCCTCGGCGAGCGCGAGCGCGGCCTGCTCGGCCTCCGTGAATACGGTGGACTCGCGCCAGGCGGCGACCAGGCTGAGTCGAACCGCGCTCTCGCCGGCCGCCACGGCCTCCTTGGCGTGCGTGTCGATGCACCAGCCGCAGCCGTTGATCTGGCTCGCGCGCAGCGACACCAGCTCCTGCGTGGACTTCGGCAGCGGCGACTGCTGCATCACCATGCCGACGTTCGCGAACCGCTTGAAGAACTTCATGGCGAACTCGTTGCCGAACATGTTGAACCGGGCGTCCATGGTTCCGTCCTTTGCTGTGGTGGTCGATCGGACGACCATGAGATGCCGGCGAGCACAGCCCTGTGACGGCCGGGCAGGGTGACGACCGCCACAGGCCGGGAGGTGTCACAGAACGGCCGGCTCCGGCATCTGGTGGGTGACGCAGTCGACAGCGAACAGGAGTTCACAGTGGTGGACATGCCGCAGACCGCAGCCGACGGCCGGCCGGACCGGGCCACCGAGGCTTTCCTCGCCCACCGCAACCTGCTCTTCACCGTCGCGTACGAGATGCTCGGCTCGGCCGCCGACGCGGAGGACGTACTCCAGGACACCTGGCTGCGGTGGGCGGGCGTCGACCTGGGCGCAGTCCACGACCAGCGCGCCTACCTGGTCCGCATCACCACCCGCCAGGCGCTCACCCGGCTGCGGACGCTCGGTCGCCGCAAGGAGTCCTACGTCGGATCCTGGCTGCCCGAGCCGTTGCTCACCGCGCCCGACGTGGCCGAGGACGTCGCGCTGGCCGACAGCGTCTCGATGGCCATGCTGCTGGTGCTGGAGACGCTCGCGCCGACCGAACGGGCGGTGTTCGTGCTGCGCGAGGTGTTCGACCTCGAGTACGACGAGATCGCCGAAGCCGTCGACAAGAGCCCCGCTGCCGTCCGCCAGATCGCGCACCGGGCACGGACACACGTCTCGGCCCGCAGGCCCCGCCAGGTCGTCTCCGCGGCGGAGGCCCGGCACGCGCTCGACGCGTTCCAGCGGGCGGTCGACATGGGCGATCTGCAGGGCCTGCTCGACATCCTCGCGCCGGATGTGGTGTTCCTCGGCGACGGTGGCGGGATCAAGCAGGCCGTCCCGCGGCCCATCCTCGGTGCCGACAAGGTGGCCCGCGCGCTGGCATCCGGTTGGGACAGGTCCCTGGGCAGCACGTCGTGGCGGTCGGCGCAGGTCAACGGCTACCCGGCGCTGGTCGTCCACCTCGACGGCGAGCTGGACACCGTCGTGGCCGTGCGCATCGAGGGCGGCCTCATCACGGGGATCTACGCTGTCCGCAATCCGGAGAAGCTGTCCCACATGCAGCGGGAGAACGTCCTGAGCCGCTGACGTCGGGCCCTTTCTCACGGTCGGTGCAGCCAGGGCGCGCTGGGCGAGCAGGGCACGGTGTGGTCGGCGGGCAGGGCACACCGGCCGCCGCCGGGCATTCGCCTGTCGCAGAAGACCCAGTGGCGTACGCCCTGCTGGTCCTCGGCCGACACGGTCACCCCGCCCGGCTCGATGCGGGCGCTGAGCCGGGCCAGCACCCGGGCGGCGGTCCGGGCGAGGATCCGGGCCCGGAGCAGGTCGGGTGCGGTGACCGGCAGGTGGATCACCCAACGCTCGGTCATCGGTAGCGGTGGTTCGCCGGCCGGGCGCTCTGCCAGGGCTTCTGGCTGGCTGCTTCCATCGGTTGTCTCTTGTCGCGTCGGCTCAGCAGCCGGCGGATCAGGTCGCCCATGAGGGACCGCCCTTCGTCGGGCCGCGTCGGAGTGGAGGGGGGCGGCCTCCGCCGGTTGCGGTCGGCGGAGACCGCCCCACCCTGCGACCGCCGCCTCGATCGGCGGTACGGCAGCAGGGCCGCGCCGGGGGAGCGCGGGTGTCGAAACGGCTGATCAATACTGGGTGGGCCAACCGACTGCAAGGGGCCCCAGGTGCCTATTCCGCCCACGATGGACGAGCTGCTCGACGCTCTCATGGGAAAGATCAAGGACGGGACGTACCCGCCTGGGTCGCAGCTTCCTTCCGGGCGGGCGCTGGCGGATGCGTACGACGTCTCGCAGTCGACGATCAGCCGGGCGGTGGCGAGGCTGCGCAAGCAGGGTGTGCTGGTTGGCCGCCCGGGTCGCGGCGTCTTCGTTGCGGAGTCCAGCTAGACGAGTAATTCCTAACCTTGGCTGGGGCGGCGGGCGCGGCCGGCGGCCGGCGGTGACCCTCGGTCACCTCCGTGGGGGTCGGATGCGGTCGTCAGCGGTATACCTCAGAGTCATATTCATACCTCTGAGGTATACCGCTCAACAGCACATCGACACGTCGGGCAGCCGCAGCGGATGGCCAGCGAGCCCCTCGCCGCAACCCCAGCCCCGTCTTGAGTGAGGGACCTAGTCGTCTAGCGCTGACCTTGCACTGGCTGGCGGCGAGTTGGTTCGCCCAGGTCGTTGCCGACCTAGCCAAGCAGGAGGCGGCCGACTGATTCGTTGACGCCATCAGCTCGACAGCGCGTGAGATACCTGCGCCGGCTGCTCATCAGTCGACCGTCGGGAGTTTCGAGCCGAGGACGTCAGCGCCGCCTGAGCGGTCGGGCAGACCGTGTTGCGGTAGAAAGCGCAGTTGATCAACTAACTGTTCATCCCCGCTGCGCCCGTTTCTCATCAAGCTCGCCTGGCGAGTTCGCCAACGGCCGGCAGGGTCACTGAACGGCCGCGCCCACCGGCGTGCCACAGCACCTGTAGACCGGAGCGCTGGCATGCCCTCAACCGCACCGTGGCCCCGCCGCGTCGTGATCGCGGTGGCGTTCGCAGTCACTCTGCTCGCCATGGCGGTTCCCGCCGGAGCACACCCGTACGGCTATCCGCAGACCGTGACCGTCGCGGCGGACGCGGCCCGCCCCGAGGTGGTCCACCTGCGATGGAAGGCGGGCGGTGTCGACGAACTGACCCTGCTCGGCGCCAAGCTCGGCCTGCTGCCGCAGGACCGCGTCCTGCTCGACGGCGCGATCTCCTTCCAGGCTTCGGACGCGACGGTGCTCGCCTCGTCCGCGCCGTTCACGAGCTACCTGCTCACGCAGATGACAGTCAGCAGCGACGGCCATGCCTGCGCCGGCACCGTCGACCCGCCGCGCGACCTCACCGGCTCCGGTGTGGACGTCGACTACACCTGCACGGGGCCGGTCGGCGCCGCCCGCGTCGAGGTCCGGATGTTGAGCGATCTCGACCAGGCGTACCAGACGGTGGCGACCGGCCCGCAGGGCCAGCGCCAGGTGTACGGCCCCGGCCGGTACGCCCATGACTGGGCGCTCGGCGACGTGCCCGCGGCGAGCGAGGCGAGCGTTGCCGACCACGACCACGACCGCGCGACCGCCTGGAAGGTCGCCGGGAGCGTCGGCCCCCTGCTGCTCGTCGCGGCCGTCGTCGCTCTGCTGCGACGTCAGGTACGTCGCCGGCGGCTCGCCCGCCCCCGACCGTCCTGAGACCGGCCACCCGCTCTGGCCCCCCTGCCCGCGGCGGTCGGCATTCCGGTGCTCGGCGTCGGCGGTTCCTCACACCCAACAAACTCGCACCCCGACGAAGGAGAAATCTCGCCATGACGCACGCACCACGTGCGCGTAGGAAGCGAACACGCGGACTCCTGTCCGCGGTGGCGCTCCTGCTCATCGCCGGACCGGCGACGACCCTCAGCCCCACCCTCGCAGGAGCGCAGACCGTCCCGACCAGCGGTAACGCGCCGCTGATCAGTTTGAGCGACGGGCAGAACGTCGAGGGTAAGGTCCCCGTCGTCGTCGAGCCGGTCACCGAGAACGACTCGGTCACCACCCTCGCCGTCGACGGCGACCGGATCGGCGCCGTCAAGACCGCCGGCACCGCCCACTTCGCCTTCGAGATGGGCGGCAACGGCACCGAGGCCCGCTACCGCAACTACATCACCGTCAACGGTCACACCGCCGAGGCCGACCGGGTGTACCTCCCGGACATCCCGGGCGGGCAGGTCGGCACCCTCGACTTCCCCGGTGACTGGTTGCAGCCCGGCACGAACACCGTCACCGTCCAGGCCGGAGCGAACTGGGTCGACACGACCACCAAGACCGTCGTCGGCTACGAGGAGTTGCCGAACGGCGAGGGTGGCCGCTGCCCCAACTACGACGACTACGCGTTGAGCAGCATCAGCCTCAGCCTGCTCGGCGTGGTCGCCGACGGCGAGCAGAACCTGTTCAGCTACAGCTTCGGCGACGGCACCTGCGGCAGCTCGGCGAAGCTGCTCAACCAGGCCCTGACCTTCGTCATCTCCGGCGAGCCGGGCAGCACGTCCGGCCTGCGCGCCGACCTGGACACCACGAAGCTGACAAACGGTACGCACACCGTCAGCGCGACCACCCTGTCGGGCGCGAAGACGTCCGTGACCGTCGACGTCAACAACGCGCCGGCCGGCGCGGCGGTCGTCACCCCCGGCGACGGTGCCCGTGTCCGTGGCACCCGGCCGGTGATCGCCGCGCTGCCCAGCGGCGGCAAGGACCACGTGGAGTCGCTGGCCATCGACGACAAGCCCGCCGAGAACGCGGAGGCGCTGGCCACCGGCACCGCAACCCTCGGCCTCCGGGTCGAGGCCGGCAACTCGATCGAGGCCCGCTACCAGAGCTACGCGCTTGTCAACGGCCACCGGGTCGACCTCGGCGGCGACTACGGCGCGGCCGGAGCCGAGGACGTCAGGCTGGCGTTCCCGAACCGGTTCCTGCACCTCGGTGACAACGTCGTCGAGGTCCGCACCGGCGACTACAACGGCACCCTGAACGGCGCGACTTGCGCCAACCACGACGACTTCACCCTCAACCGGGAGGCCACGAGCCTCACCCTGAGCACCGCGGGCACGGTGACGGCCGGCACCACGTACGTCGTCACCACCAGCGGCACGACGGTGACGAAGGCGGAGACGACCGCCGCCACGCTGGCGTTGGGCGACGGCACCTGCGCGGCCAACAGGGACGCCGAACTCCACTTCACCGTCGCGGGCGCGCCGACGACCCGTACGGTCGACACCCTCGGCAGCGGCGGCGACGCGCACCTGAAGATGTTCGTCGGCGGTAACGGCAGCGACAACGGGTACGACAACAAGGTGCTGATCAACGGCATCCCGCTGGAGATCGGCATGTGGGAGAAGGAGACCGCCGACCTCGCGTTCCCGAACGAGTGGCTGGTGCCGGGCGTCAACGCCGTGGAGTTCGTCGTGGGCAACGACCATGGCAGCGCCAAGCCGGGCGGCTGCGACAACTTCGACGACTACACGCTGCGGGACTTCCAGCTCCTGCCGACCGACGCGAAGGCGACCCTGCTGACCCGCTCGATCGCGCAGACGACTGTGACCATTGGTTCGGCGAGTTACCCCGCAGGTTCCCAGGTGACCACGTACCTCGGTGACGGCACCTGTGGCAGCAGCTACAACTCGGTGCTGACCAAGGTGGTCCTGTTCGACGTGACCGCGCCTGACGGCGCGGCGCTGCCGGCGCTGGGCATGCGTGCCGACGTGGACACGACGAAGATCGCGGACGGCGTCCACACCATCAAGGCGGTCGTCGGGGACAAGACCTCGACGCGGCGCTTCACCACCGACAACACCGCCCCGGAGGTCGAGAGCAGTGTGCCGGCGGCCGGGCAGCGGCTGACCTCGACAGTCGCGCTCAACGTCAAGATCAAGGACGCCTCCGGCGTGGTCGGTACGCCGGCCATCACCCTCGACGGCGCGGCCGTGAAGCAGGGCGACCAGATCGGCCACGGCCTGCCGGCCGGTGAGCACACCATCGCGCTGACGGCGACCGACGCGCTCGGCAACACCGCCACCCGCGAGGTGCGGTTCAGCAGCGCCAGCATCCCGGACGTTCCGACCGAGCTGAGCTCGACGGTCAAGAGCACCGATCCGCTCTCGGCCGAGCTGTCCGCCCGGATCCCCGGCGCCGAGGGCGTCGGGCTGACCGCCACCTTCACCAGGGCGGACGTGGTCCTGCCGACTGGCGGCTACCAGGGCGAGGCGGCCGACGTGCCGACCACGCTGGACGTGCAGCACGACAAGAGCGTGGACGTCGCCTCGCTGCGTCCGCTCGACGGGGCGACGATCGACACTCCGTCCAGCCGTGGGGTGATCTTCCAGCGGTACGACCTGCCGCTCGGCGCCACCAAGCAGGAGCCGACACTGCGCTGGTCCGGCACCATCGACCCGGCGCGAATCGTGGCGCTGCGGGCGTGGGATCCGGCCACCGGGAAGTGGGTCGTGCTCACCAGTTCGCGGGGGCAGGCCGGGCAGGACACCGTCCTGACCGCGCAGATCGAGGCCGGCTACCGCGACGGCGGTGTCGTGCACGTGCTTGTCACAGGCGAGGACCCGTTCGCCGACGACCTGTCGCCGCACGACGCGTCGGCGCAGAACGACAAGGACCGCTTCGAGGATCCCGCGTCGTACGACTTCTCGTTGGCGCACTTCACCGACACCCAGTACGTCACCGAGGGCGCGGCCGGCGGCACGTACGACGACTTCGACGGCAACGCCGAGCCCTCGGACGTCGAGACGGCCGAGGAGCAGGCGATCTGGTCTGCCGCGTACCGCGACCAGATGCAGTGGATCGCCGACAACGCGGCCAGCCGCAAGATCGCGTACGCGGCGCACACCGGCGACGTCATCGAGAACGACTACTACGACCCGCTGGCCAAGAACCCGGACGGCTCGCTGAAGCGGCCCGGTCTGCACGAGCAGGTCGAGAAGGAACTCGCAACGGCCTCGGGCTTCCAGAAGATCCTGGACGACAACGGCGTCGTCAACCAGGTCATCGCGGGCAACCACGACGACCAGTTGGGCGCCGAGACGGGCCCCACCTCCCGGTTCAGTCGGACCTTCAGCGCCGACCGGTACTACGGCACGGCGAAGGGCTGGCCGAAGGGCACCGAATACCACGCCTGGGACGAGAAGACGAACGCCGACGGCTCCGTCACGCCGGGCAGGGACAACCAGAACAACTACCTGCTGTTCTCCGCCGGTGGACTGGACTTTGTGGCGGTCGGCCTGTCGTACGGCGTCACGCCGGCCGAGGCCAAGTGGGCTGACTCGATCTTCAAGCGGTACAAGGACCGCAACGGGATCCTGCTCTCCCACGACTACCTGAAGCCGTCGCCCAACCCGGACGGTCGTGGCGCGGACTTCTCCGCACCGGACGGCTCGCCGCTGTTCAAGCAGGTCGTCGAGGTCAACCCGAACGTCTTCCTGGTCCTCGCCGGTCACGAGCACGGCGTCGGCACCAACCTGAAGTCGAAGATCGGTGTCACGGTCAGCCACGACGTGGTCGAGCTGCTCGCGGACTACCAGTTCTACACGGTGACAGCCGCCGAGCTGTGGCCGACGCGGGTCGCCCCGGACGGCACGATCGACGTCAACGGCGACGGCACCCCGGACCACAAGGCCACCGACCGGCTGCAGTTCGGGGCGAGCTTCCTGCGCCTGCTCCAGTTCGACGTGGACCGGGCCGAGATGCACATCGACACGTACTCGCCGTTCCTCAAGAACTTCGGGGCGACCGAGTACGACGTCCGCCAGGACGGCAGCCAGCCGAAGCCGCGCTACAACGGGTCCGAGGACAACCTGACCCTGCCGGTGGACCTGAGCACCCGCAAGACGTCGTTCACCACCGACTCGCTCGCCGCGTACGTGCCGTCCGGCACGATCGGCACCGACGAGGTGACCTCGAACGGCGTCGCCACGGCGACCTGGGACAAGCTGCTGCCGGGCACCTCGTACGGCTGGATCGTGTCGGCGAAGAGCGCCGACGGTGGCGAGGCGGTGGCCCAGCCGGCCGTGTTCACGATCGCCAAGCAGGTCCCGACGATGACCGTCACCGCCGCCCCGACCAACTGGGGCACCGCGGCGACGGTGACCGTGCGCGTCGCGGCCGGCGGCACGCCGGTAACCGGCGCGGTGGAGCTGCGCGAGGGTACGACAGTTCGCGGTTCGACCACGCTTACCAACGGGACCGCGACGTTCACCCTCCCGGTGGGCCTCGCGGGCGGCCAGCACACGCTTACCGCGTCGTACGCGGGCGACGCCCACCTCACGCCGGTGGAGGCCACCGCCGTATTGACGGTGAACCTGCCGGCGCAGTGGAGTTCGTCGACCGTCTACAACGACGGGGACCGGGTCACCTACCAGGGTCGGGTCTTCCGGGCCTCCTGGTACACGAAGAACCAGAAGCCGGGCGCCGATGCCAACGGCGCGTGGCAGGAAATCGCCATGACCGAGGACGGCACGGCGATCTGGACCGCGTCGCGGATCTTCAACTCGGGTGAGTTCGCCATGTACGACGGGAAGAAGTGGCGAGCCCAGTGGTACACCCGCAACCAGAAGCCGGGTGACCGCAACGGCTCCTGGGAGGAGATCGCCCCGACCCCACCGGACAACAGCCCGGCGGCCTGGACGCTCACCAAGGTCTACAACGCCGGTGACCGGGTGTCCTTCAAGGGCCACGTGTACGAGGCGAAGTGGTGGACGCGCGGCCAGGAGCCGGGCGACAAGTCCGGCCCCTGGAAGCTGATCAAGTAGTAGGTTCGCGTCAACACCGGCCCGGGACCGTAAGCGGTTCCGGGCCGGCGTGCGTGATCGACTCGGTTTCCGTGAAACCGGGGCATCGTCCCGCGTCGGATGCCGCGACTTCCTGGAAACCGAGTCGATCAGAACGTGCGGCTACAGGGCGAACAGGAGGACGGCGTCCAGGAGCACGACCACGGCGGTGGCGAAGTGGATGCCGAAGGCCACGGCCTTCGTTCCACCGTTGCGGAGCACGATGAGTGTGTCGCCCAGCGGGACGAGCGCCACGATCAGCATGAACCAGGCGACCGCGTCGGCCGTGGTGAAGGCGATCAGGGCGAGGCCGAGCAGGCCGTAGCTGAGATCGCGTACTCCCTTGACCGTGAGGTAGGCGGGGTCGCCGTCCGGTCGGGCCGGCACGCCGTACCCGGCGGCCGCGGCCTGGGGTACCAGCAGGAAGCGCGCGCCGATGAAGACGACGAAGAGGCTGAGCACGATGGCGAGCCCGTAGGCGAGGGGTGACAACATGATCCGCTCCAATTGCTAGCGCCGCTAGATGTGGGAGCGACGCTAGCAGAGCAACGACAGCAACGCTAGCGGTGCTAGAGTTTCGGTCATGTCGACTCAGACGCGCCGGGAGCGCGAGCGGGCGGAACGGGAACGGGCCATCATCGCCGCGGCTCGCGACCTGGCCCTGGCGGAAGGCTGGGACGCGGTGACCACCCGCCGGCTCGCCGCCGAGATCGAATACAGCCAGCCCGTCCTCTACAGCCACTTCAAGGGCAAGGACGCCATCATGGCGGCGGTCGCCGTCGAGGGCTTCGCCGAGCTGGCCGACGCACTGGCCACGGCGCGGGCCTCGGCCGCCAGTCCCCGGCAGGCGGTCGCGGACGTCGCGGCGGCGTACACCACCTTCGCCGAGCAGCGGCCCGCGCTCTACGACGCGATGTTCACCCTCGCCGTGGACCTGCCGTTCGCCAGCCAGGACGTTCCGACCGACCTGGCCCGGGGCTTCGCCGAGCTGGCCGACGCGGTGCGTCCGATCGCCGGTGACGACGACCTGGAGGCGGTCACCGAGACGTTCTGGAGCGGCCTGCACGGGCTGGTCACGCTGATGCGCAGCGGCCGACTCCGCCGCGAGGGCCACGGCCGGCGGCTCGCCGTCCTGGTGGACCGCTTCTCCCGCTGACCGCCGCCGGTCGGTACCCACGCATTGATCGACTCGGTTTCCCGGAAACCGCGGTATCAACCTGCTCCGGACACCGCGACTTCCTGAAAACCGAGTCGATCAAGGAGGCAACAACTCAGTCGAAGGTCGGGAGGGACGGGCCGAGGACGTCGTCGGCGTCCACGATCGTGTACGCGTAGCCCTGCTCGGCGAGGAAGCGCTGCCGGTGCGCCGCGTACTCCGTGTCGATCGTGTCGCGGGAGACCACCGTGTAGAAGTGCGCCTGCCGGCCGTCGGCCTTGGGCCGGAGCACCCGGCCCAGCCGCTGCGCCTCCTCCTGCCGCGACCCGAACGTGCCGGACACCTGGATCGCCACCGCCGCCTCGGGTAGGTCGATGGAGAAGTTGCCGACCTTGGAGATCACCAGGGTACGGATCTCCCCGGTACGGAACGCGTCGAAGAGCCGCTCCCGCTCCTTGTTCGTGGTCGAGCCCTGCACGATCGGCGCGTCGAGGTACTCGCCGATCTGGTGCAACTGGTCGATGTACGCGCCGATCACCAGCACCTGGTCATCCGGGTGCCTGTCCACGAGCGCCTTCACCACCGGCAGCTTCGTGCGGGCGGTCGCCGCCATCCGGTAGCGCTCCTCGGCCTCCGCCGTCGCGTACGACATGCGTTCCGCGTCGGTAAGCGTCACCCGGACCTCGACACACTCGGCCGGGGCGATCCAGCCCTGCGACTCGATGTCCTTCCACGGCGCGTCGTAGCGCTTCGGCCCGATCAGGCTGAACACGTCGCCCTCGCGGCCGTCCTCGCGTACCAGAGTCGCAGTGAGGCCCAGCCGACGGCGGGCCTGGAGGTCCGCGGTGAACCGGAAGATCGGCGCGGGCAGCAGGTGCACCTCGTCGTAGACGACCAGGCCCCAGTCGCGGGCGCCGAACAGATCCAGGTGGGTGAACGCGCCGCCGCGTCGCGAGGTGAGCACCTGGTACGTGGCGATGGTGACCGGGCGGATCTCCTTGCGCTCGCCCGAGTATTCGCCGATCTCCTCCTCGGTCAGGGACGTGCGGGCGATCAGCTCCCGCTTCCACTGCCGGCCGGCGACCGTGTTGGTGACCAGGATCAGGGTGGTCGCCTTCGCCTCGGCCATCGCCGCCGCACCGACAAGCGTCTTGCCGGCACCGCAGGGCAGCACCACCACACCCGACCCGCCCGCCCAGAACGCCTCGACGGCCTCCCGCTGGTACGACCGCAGCGTCCACGGCTTACGCCCGTCCTTGCCGGCCTCGGCCAGCTCGATCGGGTGCGCCTCACCGTCGACGTAACCGGCCAGGTCCTCCGCCGGCCAGCCCAACTTGAGCAGCGCCTGCTTGAGCCGGCCCCGCTCGGACGGGTGCACCCGGATCGTGTCGTCGTCGATCTTGTCGCCGAGCATCCCGGCGAGCTTCTTGCTCTTGGCCACCTCGATCAGCACCAGCCGGTCCAGCGCGCGCAGCACCAGCCCGTACGCCGGGTCGTTGGCGAGCTGGAGCCGGCCGTACCGGTCCATCGTGTCGGCCACATCCACCAGCAGCGCGTGCGGCACCGGGTACCGCGAGTACTTGATCAGCGAGTCGACCACGCCCTCGGCGTCGTGCCCCGCCGCCCGGGCGTTCCAGAGCCCGAGCGGGGTCAGCCGGTACGTGTGCACGTGCTCCGGAGAGCGCTCCAGCTCGGCGAAGGGAGCGATCGCCATCCGGCAGGCCTGCGCGTCGGGGTGGTCGATCTCCAGCAGCAGGGTCTTGTCCGACTGCACGATCAGGGGTCCACCACTCACGCCAGCGTCCTCTCCTCGGTTGGCCGTCCGGCCGGAACGGGTCGCATACCCGCCGCTGGCCGACCATCCAGTGTTGCACGGCGAAGAAGCTCCCAAGAAAGATGCGCACCGCGTGCAACCAGGACGGCACTCACGAACGTCTAGGAAAGGGACAACCGTCCAGGGGAGGTGCCATGAGGCGTGTCCGGAGCATTTCCCGGTTGGTTGCCCTGGCGGTGGTCGTGCTGGTCGGTGCCGGCGCGTGCACGTTCGATCCGCAGTCCGGCGGGAGTGGTGGCGGGGGAGCCGCCCCGGTCGGCGCAGCGGAACAGGCATCGGGGGCGAGCGGCACGTCCGGGCCGGACCAGCGCGGCCGGCCCACACCGGCCGCGCCCACAACGAAACCCACCCGGAAACCCACCCCGAAGCCGACCCGCACGGCTTCCACCCCGACCCCCGCCAGCAGTACGCCTACCGTCGCCGGCTGCCCCCAGGGCCAGCACCAGCGCGCCGTGGAGACGTACCTCGCGCGGCTGGGCGGGTTCGGTTCGGTGACCGTGGACGGGCGGCAGTCCGCCGCCGACTGCGCCGCCATCAAGAAGTTTCAGAAGAGGTACGGGATTCGCCCCGTCGAGGGACGCGCCGGACCGACCACCCTCGACGTGGCCCAGCGCCTCGCCACCACCGACACGACTCGCTGCAAGGCCGGCGCCGGCACCACCTTCTGCGTGGACCTCACCCGGCAGACCGTCTGGGCCCTCCGGGGCGGCAAGGTGGTCCTCGGGCCGACGGTGACCCGCACCGGCATGTCCGGCTACCGCACCCCGTCCGGCACCTACACGGTCAACTACCGCAACCCCAAGGAGTGGTCCAACCCGTACGAGGTGTGGTTGCCCTACTGGCAGCACTTCACCCAGGGCATGGGGTTCCACGAGACCACCACCTACCTGCACGACAAGTCGATCGGCTCGCACGGCTGCGTCAACCTGCTGCACGCCGACGCCGTCCGGATGTGGGAGCTGGGCAAGGTCGGCACCCGGGTGGTGCTGATCGGCCGCCGCCCCGGCACCTGAACATCCCGCCCGACTCGGGGTTTATCCCCTGTCACACGCGTCCCGGTAGTGACACTCTTGGGAGTCCAGGGCCGCACCGGGCGGGGAGGCTGGGCATGACTGTCGACCGTGACGTGATCGCAGAGCATGAACAGGCGCCACCCGACGAGGTGTCCCGCGCGACAGTGGTCGCGTACGCCCTCGCGGCGGCGCTCCTCGTCGGATGGTTCCTCTTCGGCTGGCTGGTGCTGCGTCAGGGCTTCGTCGACTCGGTCGGTGAGTCCGCCGGCGCCGGCTTTGCCCTGTTGCTTGTCGTCTCGGTGGTCGGCACCTTCCGGCGCAGCCGCCGCTGACCGAGCGACCAACCGCCGCTGACCGAGCACGGCCGGCGGCGGCGGTGCCCCTGCTCAGTCCGCCAGCACCGCCGCCGTGATCCGGTGCAGTGCGAAGGTGTGCAGCATCTCGGTCCGCTCGTCCTCGGCCCGCAGATAGCCCGCGCCGATCGACACCGGCTTGACCAGCCGAGACGCGGTCGCCCCGTGGGCGTCGACATACCCGACCCAGACCAGCGCCTTGTCGCGGACAGCCTGCTGAAGCACCGCCAGGGCCTCGGTGTGGGTGTGCGCGGGCACCGGGCCTCCGCCCAGCCCCGCCGCCCCGCCCCGGACGACCGCCGGCGCCCGCCGGGCCGCCCGCGCCGCCGCGTCGCCGCGCCGGATGTGCTCCACCACCCCGAGCAGCCGGGGCATCGGCAGCTTCGGCGCGGCCAGCGGGTCCAGCGTCCGGGTGGTCACCGGTACCCGCGCCGGAGCACGCCGGATCCGTGGCCGGGACAGCATCGTGCCGCCCGTGCCGTCCTCCTGCACCGGGGCGTACCCGGCGTCCCGCAGCGCGACAAGCATCCGGCTGACCTGGTAGGGGGTGCTCAGCACGGTCGGCGCGAGCCGGCGCAACGTCAACGGCTCCAGCCGACGGTCCGCCAGCACCTCGGTGAGCAGCGCCTCGTCGTCGCTGCGCAGGTACGCCCCGGCCGCTCCGACCCGCAACCCGCCGTGCTTACGAGCCACGTCGTCCACCAGGTAGCTGAGCCCCTGTGGCACCGGGGTGCGCGACCGGCGCCGGAACAGCTCGTGCAGGTCGTCGGCCGTGTAACCGGCGTCCAGTGCCCGCCGCACGCTCGCCGTGGTGACCCGGTGCACACTCGCCCCGCCGGCCGACTCGGGTTCGGTAGTCGCCTCCAGTTCGGCGGCGAGCCCCGGCTCCGGCGGCCCGGGCACCACAACTGTCAGGTCGGCCTGCACCAGGAAGTGGTCGACCGGGGCGGGCAGCAACGCGTCCAAGGCCCGCGCGGCACTCGACGGGTCGCCGCTCTCCGCGTCCACGTGCAACCCCAGCGGGTCGCCGTCCGGCTCATCGGCCGACGTCAGCTCGCCCAGCAACAACCGCCCGTACGAGGTGAGCGCCCCCAGGCCTGTCACACCGAGCTGCGTCGCCTCGGCCAGCACCTCCCGATGGGCGGCCTCCCGACCCCGGCTGCGCCGCGGCGCCCGCCAGTCCAGCAGGGCCTGCACCTCCTCCGAGGTGGGCGCGGTCGCCGGTTCCAGGTCGGCGAGCACCCCGAGCACCGCCCGCCGGGTGGCCGGTGCGCCGGCACGCTCGGCCTCGGCGGAGAGCGCGGTGATCGGCCGGTCCCGGTCGTCACGCCGGCCGACCAGGCCGACCTGCCGGGTCATCGTCAGCCAGGCGCGAGCCAGGTGCTCCCACCGCTGGGCCAGCGAGGCGGCACGCCACACCTCGTATCCACCGGTCGGCAGCACCTGCTGATCCGCGCCGTACCGGCCGGTCGCCGAACCGGACAACTCCAGCTCACCGGCGAGCCCCGCCGCGTACGCCACCTCGAGCAGCAGGGCGGTTGTCGGCTCGTCCAGCCCGGCGGTACGCGCCAGTCGGCGCAGGTCCCGAACGCCGATGCCACCCGACCGCAGCACCGGCGCGGGTTCGGCGGCCAGCTGCTCCAGCAACCCCTCGGTGTGCCGTACCGCCTCCATGGTCTGGCCGGCGCCGGCCGAGTCGACGGCCTTCGGCTCACGTGGGGCGGCGGCCACCGGCGGGGGACTGCTGCGCAACGGCCCGAGCGGGCCGCTGTCGCGGCGCAGCAGCAGGCCCACCTCGCGGGGCAGCTCCACCGTGCCGCTGGCCGTCGACGAGCCGGAGGAGATGGGGACCAGCAGCCTGTTGTCGACCAGCCAGCGCACCGGTGAGCCGGTCGGCGCGCCACCGTTTGTCGGGTCGGCGAGTACGGCGTCCTGCGTGCCGATCGGCGGCGCCTGCAACGCGCCCGGGGGCACGCTGCCGACGGGTGGTCCGGCCGCCAACCGGTCCAGGATCGCCCGGGCCGACGGGGGCGCGGCGAGCAGCGTCCGGCGCAGCTTCGCCGGGTCCGCGCAGAGCGCGGCCGTGCGCGGGTCCAGGTCCGCGGCCGGTCGGCCGAGACCGGCGGGGTACGGGGTCGCCTCGTCGACGGCGCCCGCCACGTGCATCGCGTGCTCCGGGCCGTACAGCAGGAATAGCGCCCGTAGCCGGCCCACGGCGGCCCGGACGGCGGTCGGTGCCGGCGGGTGCGGCCCGGCGGTCGCCATGGCGAGCACCGCGTCGGTGGCCGTCGTGCCCTCGTCCGGGTGTCGGGTGAGCCGGGCGGCGTCGAGGATCAGAAGGGTGAACTGGTCCAGTCCGTCCAGGGCGCGGGCTACCGAGACCCGGGACTGGGCGCGGATGGCCAGGGCGGAGACATCGGCGGGCACGGGCACGACGAGGTCCGGCCGGAGCTGGAGGAGCGCGGCCAGCGACTCGTCGGGCAGCGACCGCAGGTGGTCGGCGAGTGAGGTGGTCATCGTCTTTCCACGCTAGCCCGGGGTGGGGCTGTCGCGCCCCTCGGACGTCCGGCCGGTTGGGGGTCACCGGTACGTTTCTCGACATGCCCGCACTGACCGTCGGATTCGACCTCGACATGACCCTGGTGGATTCCCGTCCCGGCATCGCCGCCGCGTACCGGGCGTTGACCGCGAGGACCGGTGTGCCTGTCGACGCCGAGCTGGCGGTGTCCCGGCTCGGCCCGCCGCTGCGCACCGAGATCGCGCACTGGTTCCCGCCGGAGCAGGTCGAGTCGGCCGTGCTGACGTACCGCGAGCTGTACCCGGCGTACGCGATCACCCCGACGCTTCCGCTGCCCGGGGCGCGGGAGGCCGTCGACGCGGTCCGCGCGCGGGGCGGCCGTGTGCTTGTCGTCACGTCCAAGATCGGCCGGCTGGCCCGGCTGCATCTGGAGCACCTCGGTCTCACGGTCGACGAGCTGGCCGGTGACCTGTTCGCCGAGCAGAAGGCGACAGCCCTGCGGGAGCACGGCGCGACCCACTACGTCGGTGATCACGTGGCGGACATGGTGGCGGCGGGCGCGGCGGGGGTGCCGGGAATCGCTGTCGCGACCGGGCCGTGCTCCCCGGATGAGCTGCGGGACGCTGGCGCGGCAGTGGTGCTGGACGATCTCACCGGATTCCCAGCGGCGCTCGACGGCTTGATCCAGCTAGCCTGGGAGCAGTAGCGGCTCAAGTGAAGCAGGGGTTTTCAGGTGCCTACGGGTCGAGTGAAGTGGTACGACACGGCCAAGGGATACGGCTTCGTCACGAGTGACGAGGGCGGCGACGTGTTTCTGCCCAAGGCCGCGTTGCCGGCGGGCGTCACCGACCTCAAGGGTGGTCAGCGGGTCGACTTCAGCGTGGTCGACAGCCGCCGGGGCGCACAGGCCATGGGCGTCAAGCTGCTGGATGCGCCGCCGTCGATGGCGGAGCTGCGACGTCGGCCGGCCGAGGAGCTGCACGGCCTGGTCGAAGACATGATCAAGGTGCTGGAGGCGAAGGTCCAGCCGGACCTGCGTCGGGGCCGGTACCCGGACAAGAAGGCGGCGCAGAAGATCGCTCAGCTGGTCCACGCGGTGGCCCGCGAGCTGGAGGTCTGAGGCACCAGTCCGGCGGTGGCGGCGCGATCGAGGAGCGCCGTCACCGCGGCGAAGCCGGCCTCGCCCAGGTCGGCGGTGAACTCGTTGACGTAGAGGCCGATGTGCCGGTCCACCACGTCGAGTTCCATCTCCTGGGCGTGCGCGAGGACGTACTCCCGGCTGACCGTCGGGTCCGCCCAGGCCTGCCGGACCGACTCGCGGATCCAACCGGCCGCGGCCACCGGGTCGACCGCGCCGCGCCGGGCCAGGATCGCGCCGAGGGGGATGGGCAGCCCGGTGTCGGCCTCCCACCACTCGCCGAGGTCGACGAGCGCGGTGAGCCCGTGCCGGTGATAGGTGAACCGGGCCTCGTGGATGACCAGCCCGGCATCGTAGCGACCAGCCGCGACGCCCGGCATGATCTCGTGGAACGGAACCACCTCGATCCGGGCCGGTGGCTGTCCGGCCGACCAGAGCCGGAACAGCAGGTACGCGGTCGTCCGATCGCCGGGCACCGCCACTGTGGCGCCGGCCAGGTCCGCGCGGTCACCCTTGGTGAGGACCAGCGGCCCACACCCGCGACCGAGCGCGCCCCCGCAGGGCAGCAGGTGGTAGTCGTCGAGCAGCCAGGGCAGCGCCGCGTAGCTCACCTTCACCAGGTCGAACGCACCCCGCTCGGCAGCAGTGTTGGTGACGTCCACGTCGGCGTACGTCACCTCGACGGGCGGCGCGCCGGGCACTCGCCCGTGCACCAGGGCGTCGAAGACGAACGTGTCGTTGGGGCAGGGCGAGATCGCCAGGGAGAGCGCCACACCCTCACGTTAGCCCCACCCCTGCGCACCCGGCCGGCGCGGTCCGGCCCTGTGACGCCGCCCGCTGAACAGGGCCCGAAGCCTGCGCGCCAGCGCGCCTGCACGGTGCCTGCGCGCCTGCCCGACGACTGCCCGACGCCTGTGCGCCAGCGCGCCTGCACGGTGCCTGCGCGCCTGCCAGCGCGCCTGCCCGACGCCTGTGCGCCAGCGCGCCTGCACGGTGCCAGCGCGCCTGCCAGCGCGCCTGCCCGACGCCTGCGCGCCAGCGCGCCTGCACGGCGCCTGCGCGCCAGCCTGCCCCTTGGATGCAGCCCCGTCGAGGTGCAGCCGCCCGGAGTGCTGGGGCATTGCGCCTCCTGTAGAGCTGCCCCATTGGTGGGGCACGGTGCCAGTGACGGCGGGCGGGGTGAACGACGGCGTTGTGTTACCGGCGCTGGTGCGGTGGGCGTCGGCGGTGGTGCGGTGATGGTCGGTGGGTTGGTGTGGTGGGCGTCGGTGACCGGCGTTGTCTGCTCCGGGGTTCTCGGGTTGTCGATGCGCAGGCCGGGCCGAGGGGCGCTACCGGACGCGTCTCCGGCCTCCGGCGTGTACGCCCCGGGGTGAGGGTTGACCGGTTCGGGCTCGATGAGGAGCGGACGACTCGCCCCATTGATGGGGCAGCTCTACAGGCGCTCAGCAATGGGACCCACACAGCGAGGCGGTGTTATCAACAGGGTTATCCACAGGTGGATGACACCCTGTTGACGACGCGGGGCTGAATGAAAACCATGGATGGGTGGCTACCGGCAGAGGTGTGATCGACCTGGGGGAGGCCCTACGGGAACTTCGCCGGTGTGCCGACCTGAGTCAGCGCGAGTTGGCCGAGCGGTCCGGGGTGCCGAAGAGCACGTTGGCTCGCATTGAGGCGGGGCAGGACCCCCGACCGGCGTTCCGGACGGTGGAGCGGTTGGTCAGCGCGGCCGGGGGCGAGGTGGTCCTCGGGCAGCCGCCGCCCGCGCTCGACGAGGAGCCTCCGGCCGAGCCGCCGGCCGAGCCGCCGGCCGAGCCGCCGGCCGAGCCGCCGGCCGAGCCGCCGGCCGAGCCGCCGGCCGAGCCGCCGGAAGAACTGCGGGACGAGGCCGGTCGTCGGTACCCCGCGCACCTCGACGTGCGTCGGGTCCGGACCCTCAAGGACTGGCCGGCCGCCTGGTGGGTGCACTCGTACACGCTCCCGGAGCGCATGTGGCCGGTCCGCGTTCCCGAACTGACCTACGACCTGGACCGGGCTCGGCGGGACGAGCGGCGACGGCGGAGTTGGACGCGCGCCCGGGTGCGGTTTCGACGAGCGTCCGAAGGGCTGCCGGCCACGTCCTGGCGGCTTCTCGCCGAGGTGCCCGGAGCCGGGCCGGTCGGTGAGCTGAGGGCGCACGAGCGGAGCGTGGATCTTCTCCTGGGCGAGGATTGGGGCGACCAGCGTGAGCTGGTGTTGGAGGGCGTCATCGTGGCGCCCGGCCTGCGGACTCTGGGCATCGGGCGGGGTCTCATCGAGCTGTTGGCCAAGGAGATGGCTGCGGCCGGACTGCGGGCCGTCCACGCGATCGCCGAGGCCGGCGACGTGCAGTTTCTGCTGGCCTGCGGGTTCGAGCTGCAGGCAAGTCGGCCGTCGGCGCTAATGCTGGAAGTCTGAAGGTCGCTCCCCGACGTGGCCGCCTGCGTGCGGATCGCTGCCGGGCCGTGGCTCGACGCAGCGCCGAGCCGCTGTGGTCACCGCGGCGCCAAGGTTGCTCAGCGCAGTTCGGCCAGCCGCACGGTCAGCGCAGCGCCGGAGCCGCTGTGGTCAGCGCGGTGAGGGCCTCGCGCAGCCGCCAGGCGTTGCGGTCGCGAGGGCCGATCGGGTTGGAGATGGTGCGCAACTCGGCGAAGGGCACCCCGGCCTGCGCGGCGGCGACAGCGACTCCGTACCCCTCCATGGCCTCGGCGACCGCCTCCGGATGCCGGCGGCGCAGCTCGTCGGTGCTGGCGGCGGTGCCGGTGACCGTGCTGACGGTGAGCACCGGGCCGGTCGTCGCCGCCGGCAGGGCCGCCCGCAGCGCCGCGAGCAGGCCCGGGTCCGCGGGTATGACGCTGCCACCCCCGAGCAGCGCGGGTGGCATGCCCAGCTCGTCGACAGCGATGAAGCCGTCGGGCGACTCGGCGCCCAGGTCGGCGGCGATGCTCGCGGTGCCGAGCACCGTGTCGCCGACGCCGGCCCGCCCGGTGAAGCCGCCGGCCACGCCGGCGCTGACCACCGCGCGGTACGGGCGGCCGGCCGCCTCGGCCAGGGCCAGCAGCCGTGCGGTGGCGGCGCCCGCGACGGCCGGGCCCACCCCGATCGGGGCGACGGTGACGCTGGCGTCGGTCAGGCCGGCGCGTACGGCGTCCGCCTCGGCCGGCACCGCGGTCACCACCAGCAGGCCGGTCACGAGAGCGAGCCGGGGGACTCCCGGCGGGTCTCGTCGTCCGCTCCGCCGCCCGGGCCGCCGACCGACGAGGAGGGGCGGTAGATGTGGTAGCCCGGGGGTGCGAGCCCCGGCTCGTCGTGCTGCGACGAGCTGGCCTGGGCGGGTGCCGGCGAGGTGGGCGCGACGTCTGGAGGCTCGGCCACCGGCTCGTCCTCGGCCAGTTCGTCGTCGCCCAGCGGCCGGCCGGCGAGCTTCTCGGCGCGCAGCCGGGCGGCGACAAGCACCCCCCGGACGGCGGCCAGGATGCCCACGCCGGCGGCGACCGCGATGCCGGTGCGGCCGTCGAACGGGACCAGCCCGAGCCCGCCGCCGACGACGAAGGCGAGCATCAGGACCGTCTCGGAGTGGGCGAAGGAGCTGGCCCGCAGCCGCTCCGGGATGCGCTCCTGGATCGAGGCGTCCACGGCGAGTTTGGCCACCCCACTGACCAGCGCGGTGACCAGACAGAGCAGGGCCACCATCAGCAGCGAGAACTGGATGACGGCGAGCACCCCCACCCCCGCCACGATGATCATGCTGCTGGACTGGATGGCGGTCGGCCGGTGGATGCGCAGGCGGGTGCCGACTGCGGTCGCCAGGAAGCTGCCGACGGCCAGCGCGCCGCCGATCAGCCCCAGCGCCCACTCCGCGCCCAGGTCCCGGCCGAACACGCCGGTGGTCAGGTCACCCTTCTTGATGGCGAAGGCGAGGAACAGCAGCAGGAAGCCGTACACGGCGCGCAGGGTCGCGGCGCCGATCAGGGTGGCGATCACCAGTCGCCCGGCCGGTCGGCCCCGGCCCAGCGGCCGGTCTTTACGGCGGCCCAGCACGCGCAGCGCGCGGGGCACCCGCTCCGGCGGCTCCGAGTCCGCCTTCGGCGGCAGCCGCAGGGAGATCACCATGCCGATCAGGAAGATCACCGACGCGACGCGCAGCGGCCACTGCGGCCCGAACCAGAAGGCCGCCAACCCGATCGGCGCGACGAGCGCACCCGCCACCGTGCCGTAGACGCTGGCCCGTGCGCCCACCTGGGAGAGGCCCAGCCCTTCCGGCAGCAGCCGGGGCACCGCCGCGGACCGGGCCACGCCGTAGGCACGCGACAGCGCGAGCACACCGAACGCGGCCGGATAGAGCCCGAAGCCGTGGATGTAGTCGGAGATCAGCCAGGCCAGGAACGCCCGGCCGAGCATGGTGGCGGCCAGCGCGTACCGCCGGCCGTGCCGGAAGTGGTCCAGCAGCGGGCCCACCACGGGGGCGAGCATCGCGAACGGCACCATGGTCACCAGCAGATAGAGCGCGACCTTGCTGCGGGCCTCACCAAGCGGCACGTTGAAGAAGATCGTCCCGGCCAGGCCGATGGCGATGAGCGTGTCACCGGCGCAGGAGACGGCGTGCAGGTCGAACAGGCGGATCATGCCGACCTCGCCGCCGGCGCCCCGGGTCCGGGCCCGGCCGGCCCGGCGGGTCACCCAGCGGCCGCCGCCCACCGAACCACGCAGGAGCAGGCGAACGGCCCGAATGCCGGTGCCGACGGTCCGCCCGAGGACGGATCGCCCGGAGCGGGAGTACGACGGCATGTGCACCATCCTCGCCCATCTGATCCAGGTACGCCGCACCACTGCGGTGAAAGGTTCCCCGGGAGTCCCTGTCACCCCTGCGGGGAGCATGGGGAACAATGGTCGGGTGACCAGGCCCGTCTCCACCCGTGCCGCCCGTCTCGACCAGGTCTGCGCCGCCGCCGTCGAGGTGGCCCGCGCTGGCATCACCGAGGTGGACGCCGACGACGTCGGCGACCACCTGCAGGTCGTGGCCGAGGGTGAACGGCTGGTCACCCACTACTTCGAGTGCCTCCTCGCCGGCTATCGCGGCTGGCGGTGGGCGGTGACCGTCACCCGCGTGGCGCGCAGCAAGACGGTGACCATCTGCGAGACGGTGCTGCTGCCCGGCCCGGACGCGCTGCTCGCGCCCGGCTGGCTGCCCTGGCAGGAGCGGCTCAAGCCGGGTGACCTCGGCCCTGGTGACCTGCTGCCGACCTCCCCGGAGGACGAGCGGTTGGCCCCCGGCTACCTGCTCTCCGACGACCCGGCGGTCGAGGAGACGGCCTGGGAGCTGGGTCTCGGTCGGGCCCGGGTGCTCTCCCGGGAGGGGCGCGCCGACGCGGCACAGCGCTGGTACGACGGCGACCACGGCCCCACGGCGCCCATCTCCACCGCCGCCCCGGCCGCCGCCCGCTGCGGCACCTGCGGCTTCTACCTGCCGCTGGCCGGCTCGCTGCGGCAGGCGTTCGGCGCCTGCGGCAACTTCTACGCCCCGGACGACGGCCGGGTGGTCAGCGCCGACCACGGTTGCGGCGCCCACTCCGAGACGCTGATCGAGGCCGCCGAGACCGCGGTGGAGGATCTTCCGACGGTGTACGACGACAGTGCGGTGGAGGCCATGTCGGTGAGCCGTGCCCCGGGTTCGGTGGAGGCGGCCGAGCCGGCGGAGCCGTACGGGCACCCCTGAGCGTTCGCGCCGGCGTGGCCGGGTGCGCTCAGTTCGCGCGGCGGCGGCGTCGGTTGGCGTCGTGACGCAGCATGACGGCGAGGCCGGGGAACCCCCACAGGAAGCCGGCCAGGCAGGTCCAGAGCCAGTTCTCGTGATCGTGCTCGGTCAGCCAGCCCCGGAAGAAGACCAGCAGCACCAGTCCGACGACCGCCCAGGCGATCAGCCCGGCGACGGCGAACGGCACCATCGGCGGGTCCAGCGGCGCGGGGCGCGGTGGCTGGTCTTTCGGCATCGGGCAAGCGTACGCGATCCGCTTCCCCTGCCCGCCGGTGATCTGGGACGATGCGCGCGACAACCGGAAGATCACCTGCGAGGACCTGATGGCAGTAGCGCCGCCCGAGAACGGCACACCTCCCGACCCCGCTCACCCGCGTAACGGCTTCGACCGGTTCTTCGAGATCTCCGCCCGCGGCTCGACGTTGAGCCGTGAGGTACGCGGTGGCCTGGCGACCTTCTTCACGATGGCGTACATCGTGGTGCTCAATCCATTGATCCTGGGCGGCGCCGTCGACGGTGACGGCAAGTCCCTCCCGATTCCGGCACTGGCCGCGGCGACCGCGCTGGTCGCCGGCCTGATGACCATCCTGATGGGTGTGGTCGGCCGGTTCCCGCTGGCGCTCGCCGCCGGCCTGGGCGTCAACGCCCTGGTGGCGTACGAGATCGCTCCCGAGATGACCTGGGCCGACGCGATGGGCCTGGTGGTGATCGAAGGTGTGATCATCGCCGTGCTGGTGCTCACCGGCCTGCGTACCGCGGTGTTCCGCGCGGTGCCGACACAGATGAAGACGGCGATCGGCGTCGGCATCGGCCTCTTCCTGACCATCATCGGTCTGGTGGACGCGGGTTTCGTCCGACGGATCCCGGACGTCGCGAACACCACAGTGCCGGTGGGTCTGGGCATCGGCGGCAAGCTGGTGAGCTGGCCGCTGCTGGTCTTCGTGGTGGGCCTGCTGCTCACGCTGGTGCTGGTGGTCCGCCGGGTGAAGGGGGCGATCCTGATCGGGATCCTGACCTCCACCGTGTTGGCGGTCATCGTCGAGGCGGTCGCCAACATCGGCCCGTCGTTCGTCGACGGGAAGCCCAACCCGAAGGGCTGGGCGCTGAACGTGCCCGAGCTGCCCAAGACGGTGGTGGACGTGCCGGACCTGTCGCTACTCGGCAAGTTCAACGTGCTCGACTCGTGGGGCCGGGCCGGCTGGGTCGTCGTGCTGATGTTCGTCTTCACCCTATTGATCACGGACTTCTTCGACACGATGGGCACGATGGTGGCGGTCGGCCAGGAGGGTGGCCTGCTCGACGAGCGGGGCACCCCGCCGAAGGCCAAGGAGATCCTGCTCGTCGACTCGATCGCGGCGGCGGCCGGCGGTGCGGCGAGCACCTCCAGCAACACGTCGTACATCGAGAGTGCCGCCGGTGTCGGGGAGGGTGCCCGGACCGGTGTGGCCAGCCTGGTCACCGGCGTGCTCTTCCTGCTGGCGATGTTCCTGGCGCCGCTGGTGGTGATCGTGCCGTTCGAGGCGGCGTCGACAGCCCTGGTCGTGGTCGGCTTCCTGATGATGACCGCCGTGCGGACGATCGACTGGTCCGACTACGAGATCGCCATTCCGGCGTTCCTCACCATCGTGCTGATGCCGTTCACGTACTCGATCTCCAACGGGATCGGCGCCGGTCTGATCACCTTCGTGGTGCTGAAGCTGGCCCGGGGTAAGGCCCGGGAAATCCACCCCCTGCTGTACGGGGTGGCAGTGCTCTTCGTGCTGTACTTCCTGCGCGGGCCGATCGAGTCGCTTGTGCTCTGACCTGCCGTCCGGGCGGGGAACCGCGTAGGATTCCCCGCCCGGAACAGCACAAACGTCCCCGTGAGCCTGGTCATAACGGATGTCGTTAGCCAGGCTCATTAGTTAAGCTAACTATCGTGACGGAGCGGACGGTGACGGCGGAACGCGT
Source organism: Micromonospora sp. NPDC049274 (assembly GCF_040678875.1). NCBI lineage: Bacteria > Bacillati > Actinomycetota > Actinomycetes > Micromonosporales > Micromonosporaceae > Micromonospora > Micromonospora sp. NPDC049274. Next base: position 12,975 of record NZ_JBFAQS010000017.1, on the reverse strand, counting down.
GCCACCGGCGCAGCTGGCTCCCCAGCTGCGAGATGCGATCACCCGACTCAACCGGCGGGTCCGCCAGGCCCGACCGGTCGGCGACCTCACGGTCACCCAGCTCTCCGCGCTCACCAGCCTGCGGCTGGCGGGCGCGTTGACGCCTCGGGAACTGGCCGATGTCGAACGGGTGCAGCCACCGACGATGACCAAGATCGTCGCGAAGTTGGAGGACCGCGGCCTGGTGCAGCGGACCCCCCATCCGACCGACGGCCGACAGGTCATCCTCGCGGCGACCGAAGGAGGGCAGGCCGTGCTCGACCAGTTCGAGCGGGCCCGCAACGAATGGCTGGCCCGCCGGCTGGCCGAGCTCGACGAGAACGACCGGGAGACCCTGCACAGGGCCGCCGAGATTCTCCAGCAGCTCGCTCGCGCCTGAGCCCGCGCCCGCGCCACTCCGGCCGTGCCGTCACCTGTCGATGACGTGTACGTCCGAAGGAGGCGCACCAAGAGTGCAGGCCAAGCTGAGCACGATGTTCCAGTCCCTACAGGTCCGCAACTACCGGCTCTTCGCGTCCGGGCAGCTGATCAAACTGATCGGCGTCTGGATGATGTTCATCGCCCAGGACTGGCTCGTCCTCGACCTCTCCGACAACTCGGCCACCGCGCTCGGCGTGGTCACCGCGCTGCAGTTCACCCCGGTGCTGCTGCTCACCCTGCTCTCCGGCCGCCTCGCCGACCGGTACGACAAGCGGGTGCTGCTCTTCGCCGCCAACGCCTTCTGGACGGTGCTGGCACTCGGGATGTCCCTGCTGGTGCTCACCGATCTGGTGCAGCTCTGGCACGTGTTCGCGTTCGCCGCCCTGCTCGGCACGGCCAACGCCGTTGAGACCCCGGTCCGCCAGGCGTTCGTCTCCGAACTGGTCGGCACGCCCCTGCTGCCCAACGCCCTGTCGCTGAACGCCGCCGTGTTCAACTCCGCCCGGATCGTCGGCCCGGCGGTCGCCGGCCTGGCCATCGCCGCCTTCGACGTGGGCCCGGTCTTCCTCTTCACGGCCGTCAGCTCCATCGCGCCGCTTGTCAACGTGGTCCGGATGCGGACGAGCGAACTGCAGCGCGACGCGCTCCCACCGCGCGACGAGCGGGCGTCCGCGAAGGTCGTCGACGGGCTGCGGTACGTGTGGCGCCGGCCGGACCTGCTGTTGCCGATGGCGGTGATGTCGGTGATCGGCATGTCGCTGTTCAACTTCCAGCTCACCCTGGCCGCGCTGGCCAAGACGGTCTTCCACACCGGCGCCGCCTCCTTCGGCCTGTTCAGCACCGCCCTCGCCGTCGGCGCGCTGTGCGGTGCGCTCAGCGGCACCGGTCGGCGCAGCCGCCCGTCGGTCTGGTTGGTGCTCGGCGCCGCGATCGCCTGCGCCAGCTTCGGCACCCTGGTCGGCTTCGCGACGACGTACTGGCTGGTCGTCGTGCTGCTCGTGCCCACCGGCTTCTTCATGGTCTTCTTCGCCCAGGCCGCCAACCAGCGCGTCCAGCTCGGGGTGGACGCCGCCTTCCGGGGTCGGGTGATGGCCCTGTGGGTGCTGGTGTTCCTGGGCACCAACCCGGTCGGCGCGCCGCTCATCGGATGGGTCGCCGAGCACTTCGGCGCCGGCGCGAGCATCTGGATGGGCGGGCTGATCTCGCTGGCCACCGCGCTGATCGCCCTCACCTGGCAACTGCGCCGCGCCGGTGCGCGACTGCGCTTCCGGGTGCTGCCCATGCCCCGCTTCTACGTCACCTCCACCGACTGCTGAGCCGCGCGTGGGGCCCCTTCCGACCGGAACGGGGCCCGCGTGCACGGCCGGGAAACGTGCCGAGGTCCGGATCGGCGGATAGCGCGGATGCGGCCAATTCGCTGGCGGGGCGGCACGACGGGGCTTAGCGTCGATATGTGGGAGTCGAACGCGCGCTGATGCTCGCCCTGGCGTTCCTCGCCGTGGCCAGCCTCCCGGCGGCGTTCGCCCTGCTCTTCTGCGCCGACGAGATCATCGACCGCGTGGTCTGCGGCTGGTCCGAGTGGCGCGAGCGCCGGCGGGAGCGCCGCACCATCGCCCGCCTCGACCGGGCCATCGAAGCCGACGCGCTGACCCGCGACATCGACCTCAGCGAGTTCGACCGTGCCGACCGCCGCCCACTGGAACAGCTCGCCGCCGACCTGCGCCGCCTCGGCGGTCAACGGCTCGGCGGCAACGCCCGGTCCATGGTCTGGCACGGCGCGGTGCTCCAGGCGTACGACGACCGACTCCGGCTGGCCTGCCGTGCCCTCGGCATCGCCGAACACCTCGCCGAGCTGACAGGCGTCGACCAGCAGATCGAGCGGATACGCGTGGAGGGCGTGCTGCACGCCGCCGGCCTGACCCTGCCTGCGGCCCGCGCCGGGCACCGGCAACGGCACCGCTGACCGGCCAGAACTCGTGATCCACTCGGGTTCTTGGAAGTCGGGGCTTCTTGTTCGGATCGATGGCCCGGTTACCTGGAAGCCGAGTTGATCACGCAGTGACTGCCGCGTGTCGGCGGTAGCGGTCAGCCGACCGCCGACGTCACGCGTCAGGAGGACTCGCGGGCCGCCGGGCCGGTGCCGAAGAGCACGTCGTCCCAGCTTGGCAGGCGCTTGCGCGGCTTGCCGCTGGCGTCGGTGGACTCGCCACCGGCCGCCGCAGCGGCCGTACCGGTCCGCCGGGGCCGCAGCACCGCCAGCGACGGCACGGCCGGGACCTCCTTGGGCGCGTCCGAGTCGTCGTCGAAGGCCGAGCCCTGGCCGCCGCCCAGCAGCGCGGCAGCACCGCCGCCGACCGGCCGCTGCCGGGGAGAGTCCGACCCGGCCAGAGCAGCCGGGGTACGCGGCTCAAGGCCACGACCCGACGAGCCGCCGAGCGGACGGTCCAGCGAGGCGAGCAGCGCGTCCCGGCCGGCCCGGATCGGATCCCGGCCGGGGCGCGGGTGCTCGGACGCGGCAGGCAACCCGTGCCCACCACGGCTCGGCTCGCCACGCGACGGGCCGGGCAGGCCGTGCCCGGTCCGCTCCGGTGCCGGCTCCTGGCCGAGGATCGGCGTGGGCCGCTCGGCGCACAGGTACTGCGCCATGTCGTCGTGCGGCGTGACCACCTGACGGGCCTTGTCCATGTCCCAGATGGCCTGCGCGGTGGCCTTGCCGGACGGCCAGGTGGCGATGATCCGCCAGGTGCCGTCGTCGCGCCGGTAGGCGTCCCAGGAGATCTTCTCGGTGTCGATGCCGTGCTGGCTCAGCCGGCCGTTGACCACCTCGGCGAGCGGGGTGGGCTTCTCCGCGCCCTTGAGGCGGGTGCGGCGGGCGTGCTGGGCGAGCATCGCCCGCTCCTGCAACACCGGGCCGGCGTAGCGCAGCACCCGGTCGACAGGCACCCCGGCGATCCGGGCGACATCCTCCGCGGACTCACCGGAGCGAATGCGGGCCTGGATGTCCCGAGGAGACAGTGAGGGAATCGGATCGGCCGTGGTCGGTGCCACCGCGAGCGGCGGGGCACCCGGCTCGGGGTGCATCACACCGGCGATGCGTTCGTCGATCGGCAGGGCAAGGAGTCGCCCGACCTCGTCGGCGAGCACCAGGGCCTGGCCGTCCTCGGAGAGGGCGACGAAGCGTACTGGGCGCATAGCGTTGCCTCCGTCCCGCTTCGCTGGCCGCACGCCACGAGTCGGCCACCCAGGCGTCTCGGACCACCGTACGCGCATCTGTCTCGGGGTGGGGGAAGCGACACCCCGCATGTCGCGACTGAGCTGCGGCGATGATCACGGTGGGTGGCCGTCGAAGGTCCGACGGACACCCACCGTGACGATGCTCAGAGGCGCTCGACCACGTAGTCGATCGACGCGGTCAGCGCCTCGACATCGGCCGGCTCGACGGCCGGGAACAGCGCCACGCGCAACTGGTTGCGGCCGAGCTTGCGGTACGGCTCCGTGTCCACGATGCCGTTGGCCCGTAGCGCCTTCGCGATCGCTGTGGCGTCCACGCCGTCGGCGAAGTCGATTGTCGCGACCACATTGGATCGCAGCGCCGGGTCGGTGACGAACGGGGTGGCCACCGTGGACCGCTCCGCCCAGCCGTACACCGTCGCGGCGCTCTCGGCCGTGCGCTTGGCCGCCCAGGCCAGACCGCCCTGCGCGTTCATCCAGTCGGTCTGCTCGGCCGCCAGGAAGATGGTGGCCAGCGCCGGGGTGTTGTACGTCTGCTCCAGCCGCGAGTTGTCGATCGCGGTCACCAGGTCCAGGAAGGCCGGGATGTAGCGCCCCGCCGCCTTGATCTCGGCGGCCCGCTCCAGCGCGGCCGGCGACATCAGGGCCAGCCAGAGGCCGCCGTCGGAACCGAAGCACTTCTGCGGCGCGAAGTAGTAGACGTCGGTCTCGCCGACGTTGACCTCCAGGCCACCGGCGCCCGAGGTGGCGTCGACCAGGAGCAGCGCGTCGTCGTCCGCGCCGGCCACCCGGCTGATCGGCACCGCCACACCTGTCGACGTCTCGTTGTGCGGCGTCGCGTACACGTCCACGCCGGCCTCGGCGACCAGGGTGGGCGCGCTGCCCGCCGCGGCCTTGCGGACGGTCGGCTCACCGAGGAACGGGGCGTCGGAGACCGACTTGGTGAACTTCGCGCCGAACTCGCCGAAGCTGGCGAACTGCGCCCGCTCGCGGACGAGACCGAAGGTGGCGACCTCCCAGAACGCGGTGGTGCCGCCGTTGCCGATCACGACCTCGTAGCCCTCGGGCAGCGAGAAGAACTCGGCGATGCCGGAGCGCAGCCGGGCCACCTGGTCGCGGACCGTCTTCTGCCGGTGCGACGTGCCCAGGTAGCTGGTCGCCACCTCGGCGAGCGCGGACACGGCCGCCGGACGGACCTTGGACGGGCCGCAGCCGAAACGTCCGTCGGCGGGCTTGATCTCGTCGGGAATCCGGATGATCGGTGCGTCAGCCACGGTCTTGAAGGTCCTTCCGCATGGGCGAGGGAGGGCTCGGTGCGGACCGGCGGGCGCGTACGGGGCGCACGGCTGCCGGGATCCGTACCGGCGATCCGGCGACACTGCCGGCCCTCATCCTCGCACCCGGGCCGGGCCGGGGAAGTCGCGGTCCCGAGGGCCGGCCTGAGTCCTTCGCCACATCCCGGTGTCGATGTCCGGGCCGCACAGAAAGGGCCCCTCCTGGACGTGAGTCGCCAGAAGGGGCCCTGCGTGCCGGTCAGACGCCGTGCGGGCTGGCCGCCCAGCCCTCGACGTCGCTGGGCTTGCGGGTGTCCGGGCCGACGTAGCGGGCGGACGGGCGGACCAGTCGCTGCAGACGCTTCTGCTCCAGGATGTGCGCGCTCCAGCCGCCCATCCGGGCGCAGGTGAACATCGACGTGAACATGTGCGCCGGCACCTCGGCGAAGTCCAGGACGACGGCCGACCAGAACTCGACGTTGGTGGCCAGCACCCGGTCCGGGCGGCGGGCCTGCAGCTCGGCGAGGGCGGCCTTCTCCAGCGCCTCGGCGATCTCGAAGCGCGGTGCGCCCAGCTCCTTGGCGGTGCGCCGGAGCACGCGGGCGCGCGGGTCCTCGGCGCGGTAGACCCGGTGGCCGAAGCCCATCAGCCGCTCGCCGCGGTCCAAGACGCCCTTGACGTAGCCCTCCGCGTCGCCGCTGCGCTCCACGGCCTCCAACATGCTGAGCACACGCGACGGCGCGCCGCCGTGCAGCGGCCCGGAGAGAGCGCCGATGCCCGACGAGATGCAGGCCGCGGCGTCTGCCCCGGTGGAGGCGACGATGCGCGCGGTGAAGGTGGAGGCGTTCAGGCCGTGCTCGGCGGCCGAGATGAAGTACGCGTCGACGGCCTTGACGTGCCGCGGGTCCGGCTCGCCCCGCCAGCGCTTCATGAACCGCTCGACGATGGTCTGCGCCTTGTCGATCTCCTTCTGCGGCACCGCGGGCAGGCCGAGGCCACGGGCGGACTGTGCGACGAAGGAGAGCGCGGTCACCGACACCCGGGCGAGGTCTGCCCGGGCCTGCTCGTCGGAGATGTCCAGCAGCTGGCTGAGCCCCCAGTACGGGGCCAGCATCGCGACCGCCGACTGCACGTCGACCCGGATGTCGCCGGAGTGCACAGGCACCGGGAACGGCTCCGCAGGCGGCAGGCCCGGCCCGAACCGGCCGTCGACAAGCAGCGCCCAGACGTTGCCGAACGAGACCTGGCCGATCAGATCCTCGATGTCGACCCCGCGATAGCGCAGCGCGCCACCCTCGCGGTCGGGTTCGGCGATCTCGGTCTCGAAGGCGACGACGCCCTCCAGACCGGGTTTGAAATCGGCCATGTCGCTCTCCTGGATCTGCTCGGTGCGCCTGATCAGCTGAGCCGGCCCGGTCGGCCGAGCGCCTTAGGCGACCCTCAGGGATGTGTTCGGAACATCTTGCCTGCTGCGTAACCGGATACGCGACCCGCTGCGACTGTGCTGCACACGACATCTGAGGACGCGCATTCTCCGCGTCGCTCGGTGAGACTGGGCGATGCGGACTGGCCAGCGCGGGAGGGTGCTGGTCGGGTCGCCGAGGAGGAGTGGGGACGTGACGGGCGACACACCCGGCCCGGCCGCGATGCGTAACGAGTACGCCGCGGACCTGGGCCTGACCGAAGTTGACCTGGCGGCCGACTGGCACACCCAGTTCGACAGCTGGTTCGCCGACGCGGTGGCCTTCGGGCTGCCCGAGCCGAACGCGATGGTGGTGGGCACCGCCGACCCGGCCGGCCGGCCGAGCGGGCGAACGGTGCTGCTGAAGGGGTACGACCCGGAGGGTTTCGTCTTCTTCACCAACCACCTGTCGCGCAAGGGCGTCGAGGCGACCGCCAACCCGTACGCCAGCCTGGTCTTTCCGTGGTTTCCCATGCAGCGTCAGGTGGTGGTCGCCGGGTCGATCGTCCCGGTCGACCAGGCGGTGACCGAGTCGTACTTCGGGAGCCGGCCACGCGGCTCGCAGGTGGGCGCCTGGGCCAGCCCGCAGTCGCAGGTGGTGCCGGACCGGGCCGCGCTGGAGGAGCGCTACCGGGAGGTGGCCGACCGGTACGCCGACGCGGACGTCATCCCGACCCCGCCGCACTGGGGTGGTCTGCGCGTCCGGCCGGACTCGGTGGAGTTCTGGCAGGGTCGGGCCGGCCGGTTGCACGACAGGCTCCGCTTCCGTCGCCTCGACGCGGGCGACTGGATCGTCGAGCGGCTGGCGCCGTGACGGGCGTACAGGAGGCCCGGCCGCGCGGAGCGCGCCGCTGGGCGATCGACGTCCGCCCGCTGGGCGTTCCGGCGTACCGGCGACTGTGGCTCGGCAACACCGTGGCGATGTTCGGCTTCCAGTTCACCGCCGTAGCCGTGCCGGTGGAGATGTACGCGCTGACCCGGGACTCGTTCTGGGTGGGCCTGCTGGGTGTGGCTGCGTTCGTACCCCTGCTGATTTTCGGGCTCTGGGGTGGCGCGGTGGCCGACGCCCGCGACCGCCGGGCGGTGCTGCTCGGCGGGTCATTGTTGCTTTGGGCATCCACCCTCGGGCTGCTGGTCCAGGCGCTGCTGAACGTGGGCAGCCCGGTGCTGTTGCTGGTGTTGATGGCGGTGCAGTCGGTGGCCTTCGCGATCACCTCGCCGGCCCGCAGCGCCATGCTGCCCCGGCTGGTGCCGGACGACCTCGTCCCGGCCGCCAGCACCCTGAACTACACGACCTTCACCGCCGCCTCGGTCGCCGGCCCGCTCGCCGCCGGCCTGATCCTCTCCGCCTCGCCGGACACCAGCGTCGTCCTGCCGATCGCCTACGGCGTGGACGCGGTGCTGTTCACCGCGATGCTCTGGGCTGCGCTGCGGCTGCCCGCCCTCCCGCCCGAGCCGACCGCCGACGGCCAGGCCCGACGTGCCGGCCTGGCCAGCGTGATCGACGGATTCCGGTACCTCGCCACCACGCCGGTGCTGCTGCTCTCGTTCGGCGTGGACCTGATCGCGATGATCCTGGCCATGCCGAGGGCGCTGTTCCCGGAGATCGCCCACGAGCGGTTCGGCGGCGGCGGCTCGGTCGGCCTGCTCTACAGCGCCATCGCGATCGGCTCCATGATCGGCGGACTGACCTCCGGCTGGATCGGTCGGCTCCGCCGGCAGGGGGTCGGCCTGGTGGTCGCGGTGATCGGCTGGGGCCTGGCGATCGCCGCCGCCGGGTTGGCCCACCAGCTCTGGCTGATGGTCCTGCTGCTCGCCGTGGCCGGCGCAGCCGACCTGGTGAGCGCCGTACTGCGCCAGTCCATGCTGTTGGTGTACGCGCCGGACCGCATGCGCGGTCGGCTCCAGGGCGTCAACACGGTGGTGGTGGCCGGCGGGCCGCGCCTGGGTGACCTGCGGGCCGGCACCATGGCCGCCGGTTTCGGCGGTGGGGTGGCCTGGGTCGCCGGTGGGCTCGCCTCGGCGGTGCTCGTGGTGGTGCTCGCGGTCGCCTTCCCGGCGCTGCTGCGCTACCGGGCCACGGCGGCGTCGAGCGGCGACAGGCCGTGACCGGTTAGGGTCGCCGACATGGAAAGCCCCGACCAGCGCCCCTTCTCCGGCGCACAGTGGACCATCGCCGCCGCGGGCCACGAGGCCGTCATCGTGGAGGTGGGCGGCGGGCTGCGGACGTACCGGCACGACGGCGTCGACCTGCTCGACGGGTACCGCGCCGACGAGGTCTGCCCCGGCTGCGCCGGGCAGGTGCTCGCGCCCTGGCCGAACCGGATCCGCGACGGCCGCTACCCGTTCGCCGACCGGACGCACCAGCTCGCGCTGACCGAGCCGGAGCGGCACGTCGCCATCCACGGGCTGGTCAACTGGGTGCCGTGGCGGCTGCTGGAGCAGTCCGAGGACGCGGTGACCCTCGGCTACGACCTGCCGCCGCAGCCCGGCTACGAGTGGCCGCTGCGACTGGTCAGCCGGTGGAGCGTGAGCGCGGACGGCCTGCGTGCCGAGCACGAGGTGACGAACATCGGCGCCGAGGTGGCCCCGTTCGGCTTCTCCGTGCACCCGTACCTGCAACTGCCGGGTGTCGCGGTGGACGACCTGGTCATGCGGCTGCCGGCGCGTACCCGTGTGCTGGTGGACGGTCGGCTGCTCCCGGTCGGGGCGACCCCGGTGGCGGGCACCGAGTACGACTGGACCAGCCCGCGTCGGATCGGCGACGCCGAGCTGGACGCCTGCTTCGGCGAGGTGATCCGCGACGCCGACGGCGGTTCCTCGGTGAGCCTGGCCGCGCCGGACTCCTCGTCCGGGGTGAGCATCTGGGCGGACGCGGAGTTCGGCTGGTGGCAGGTGTTCACCGGGGACGCGCTCACCGGCGAGCGGCACCGGCGCTCGGTGGCGATCGAGCCGATGACCTGCCCCCCGGACGCGTTCCGTTCGGGCAAGGACCTGCTCACCCTCAAGCCCGGCACGACCTGGCGGGGTGCCTGGGGCATCCGTCCCGGAGCCTGATGGAGTTCGCCGAGGTCGTCCGCCGTCGGCGGATGGTGCGCAACTACGACCCGGACCGACAGGTCCCGCCCGACGTGGTGGATCGGCTGCTCGACCACGCCGTCCGCGCCCCGTCGGCCGGGTTCGCCCAGGGCTGGGGCTTCCTGGTGCTGGAGGAGGCGGCCGACCGGGAACTGTTCTGGGCCGCCACCACACCCGAGGGCGGGGGTCGGGAGCGCTGGCTGGCGGGAATGCGCCGGGCGCCGCTCATCGTGGTGCCGCACGCCAACGAGTCCGCCTACCTGCGGCGGTACGCGGAGCCGGACAAGGGTTGGACGGACCGGTCGACCGACCGCTGGCCGGTGCCCTACTGGCACGTGGACACCGGCTTCGCCGCGCTGCTGATGCTCCTCACCGCCGTGGACGAGGGGCTGGGGGCGTGCTTCTTCGGGATTCCGCCGCAACGGTTGGCCGCGTACCGGGACGCGTTCGGCGTGCCGGAGGAGTACCAGCCCATCGGGGCCGTCACAATCGGTTACCGCGCACCGGACCATCGGTCACCGTCGCTGCGCCGGGGGCGGCGCGGCATGGACGAGGTGGTACGGCGCGGACGGTGGAGTTGAGTGGGCCGTCCCGATCGTCCGGCTCGAGGATCGGACGAGCGGTAGCGAAACTGACATCGGGGAGCAGAACGACTCGTGCGCTGGGCGGCTAGGCTGGCACGGTCATCGGTGCCGCGCCACGCGGTGCCCGCCGCGGCCCGGCTCGGCGTCGTCGGTCGGCCCGGCCACGGGGAGGGGAGCGTGCCGTCGTGATCTTCAGAGCGGTCCGGGACGGGCGTCCCTACCCGGAGCACAACCTGACGCTCAAGCAGTGGGCGGAGATTCCGCCCCGTCCGCTGCGCCTGGATCAGTTGATCACCACCAAGCGCGAGTTGGCGCTCGACAAGCTCCTCGCCGAGGACTCGACCTTCTACGGCGACCTCTTTCCGCACGTGGTCCAGTGGAACGGTGGGCTCTACCTGGAGGACGGGCTGCACCGCGCCCTGCGCGCCGCCCTGCAGCAGCGCAACCAGATCCACGCCCGCGTGCTGGTGCTCAGCGGACCGATCGAGTGAAGCGACGCTGGCTGAGGCTTCGTTAAGGTGACGGCATGACTGCCCTCGATCTGCTCGACCTGGACCCGTCGCTGAGCGCGGAGGAGCGGCAGATCCGCGACGTCGTCCGCCAGCTCGTCGACGACCGGGTCCGCCCGCACGTCGCCGACTGGTACGAGGAGGGCCGCGTGCCGGCCCGCGAGCTGGCCCGGGAGTTCGGCAAACTCGGTCTGCTCGGCATGCACCTGACCGGCTACGGCTGCGCCGGCGCCTCCGCCGTCGCGTACGGGCTGGCCTGCCAGGAGTTGGAGGCCGGTGACTCCGGGCTTCGCTCGCTGGTCTCGGTCCAGGGCTCACTGGCGATGTACGCCATCTGGCGTTACGGCAGCGAGGAGCAGAAGCAGCGCTGGCTGCCGGCGATGGCCACCGGCGAGGCGATCGGCTGCTTCGGCCTTACCGAGCCCGACCACGGCTCCGACCCGGCGTCCATGACCACCCGCGCCCGCCGCGACGGCGACGACTGGATCCTCACCGGCGCCAAGATGTGGATCACCAACGCGCCGATCGCCGACGTGGCAGTCATCTGGGCGCGCACCGACGAGGGCGTACGCGGGTTCGCCGTACCCATGGACACGCCCGGCGTCACGGCCCGCGAGATCGGCCGCAAGATGTCCCTGCGCGCGTCGGTGACCGGCGAGATCGTGCTCGACGATGTCCGGCTCCCGGCCGACGCCCAACTTCCCGAGGCGGTCGGGCTCAAGGCGCCGTTGAGCTGCCTCACCGAGGCCCGGTACGGCATCGTCTGGGGCTCGCTCGGCGCGGCACGGGACTGCCTGGAGACCGCCCTGGCGTACGCCACCAGCCGCACCCAGTTCGGTCGGCCGCTGGCCGGGTTCCAACTCACCCAGGCCAAGCTCGCCGACATGGCCGTCGAACTGGTCAAGGGCCAACTGCTCGCGCTGCACCTCGGCCGGCTCGCCGACGCCGGCCGACTCCGCCCCGAGCAGGTGAGCGTGGGCAAGCTGAACAACGTGCGGGAGGCCCTGGCCATCGCCCGGCAGTGCCGCACCATCCTCGGCGCCAACGGCGTCTCCGGGGAGTACCCGGTGATGCGGCACGCGAACAACCTGGAGAGCGTGCTGACGTACGAGGGCACGTCCGAGATCCACCAGCTCGTCGTCGGGCAGCGGCTCACCGGGCTTTCCGCGTTCGCCTGACCTGCCCGTTTACGCATTCCGGCCGCTCGACGCGCGGCTGTCGTACGGGGGCCGTACCGTCATTGGTAGACGACGTGTCTGACGAGGACGGTGAGTGTGATGGCCCGCGAAGCTGGCATCAACGAGCCCACGAGGGAGTTCCCCGGTTACCCGACCGGCGACGACCTCAAGGAGCGCTCGGCGGCGACACCCGACCCGATGACGGACACACCCGGTGGCACCGGCGGCCCCCCGAGCGATGGGGTCGGCGGAGCCGGTGGGGGCGGTGGTGGCGGTGCGGCCCGTGGGCTGCTCCTGCTGCTCGGTGCCGCCGCGCTGGCCGTGGTGGTGCTGCTCGGCGTGCAGGCGACCGGGTTCCTGCCCGATTTCCGTAACCCGTTCGCCAAGGAGCAGACCGACCGCAGCCAGCCGCCGCTGCTGAAGTCGATCCAGGACCTCAGCCGCTACGTGGCCGCCGAAGGCAACTTCCAGGTCGTGGTCGACACCCAGAACGACAGGAAAAATGTCCCGGACTTCCTGCTCAACGAACGCACCCTGTTCGTCGGGGCCGGCAGCGTCGAGGCGTACGTCGACTTCACCAAGATCGGTGAGGGCGCCATCGTGCAGTCCGCCGACGGCAAGTCGGTCGAGATCAAGCTGCCCGCGCCGCAGCTCGGCGATACCAACCTCGACATGGAGAAGAGCTACGTCTTCGCCGAGAAGCGCGGCCTGCTCAACCGGCTCGGCGACCTGGTCGGCAACGACCCCAACCGGCAGCAGCAGGTCTACCAGCTGGCCGAGGAACGGATCACCGCCGCCGCCCGGGACAGCGGGCTCTCCGCCCGGGCCGAGGAGAACACCCGCAAGATGCTGGAGGGGCTGCTGCGCTCGCTGGGCTTCCAGCAGGTCACGGTCACCTACACCGCACCCTGACCCCGGCACCCCCCACCTCCGCTGTACCGCGGAAGCGCCCGCCCCGACGACCGTCGGGGCGGGCGCAATCGTTTCGCGACCCTCAGCTCCGTCTCGCGGCCCCTGAGCTCCGCTGCCCGTCCCCGTGCGTGCCGGTGCCGCGCAACGACTCGCGCGCCTTCCCATTTGCAGACCTTGGACAGTTTCCGTTAACAGGGCGGGCTCAACTGGTGGTTGCAACACTCAGGAGCTGGGTCATCTTCTCACCTGGGGTGGCCCAGCCCAGGGTCATACGGGGGCGGTCGTTGA
>NZ_JBFAQS010000016.1:114613-169219 GCF_040678875.1 Micromonospora sp. NPDC049274 | reverse complement strand
GCCCAGCGCGGTCACCATCTCGTCCTCGGTGGTGCCGACGTCCAGCAGCGGCACACAGGTGTCGGCGACGCGGAACAGCAGCGCCGAGCCCCGCACAGCGTGGGGGGATTTCTTTTTCGTTGGCGTTTTGTAGTTCTTTGGGGAGTAGTGCCTTGAGCTGTTCGGGGAGGAAGGGCAGGTCGAGGAGGCTCATCTTCAGCTGGTTGCGTTCCTGGTAGCGCAGCGGGTCGAAGCGGACCACCAGGCCGGCGTTGCGCCGATAGCTGATGTCCACCGCGCCCTCGTCCGCGGCGTCCCGGAACACCAGCCCGTCCATCTCCACCACCACGGCCGACGAGTGGGGCTCCAACTCCAGCCGGATCTTCTCGTCCCCGGAGAGCACCACCGAGCGGGAGATGCCGGCCATCGGCGCCGACGGCGTGATGACCACCGCGTCCGCCGCCGGTGAGATCAACGGACCGCCTGCGGCATAGCTGTACGCCGTGGAGCCGATCGGCGTGCTCACCACCACGGCGTCGGCGCGGTAGTAGCCGTACTGCTGGCCGTCGACGGCCAGGGTGGCGGTGACGAAACCTGAGCCGGGCCGCCGGACCAGGGCGATGTCGTTGAACGCCACCACGTCGTCGCCGCACACGTCGCAGGCCAGGCAGGCGTGTGACTCGATGGTGAAGTCCTTCGACAGCAGCCGGCTCAGCGCCTCGGGCAGCGCCGGTGGCTCGATCTCGACGAGGAAACCGAGCCGGCCCAGGTGGACGCCGAGCACCGGCTTCGGGTCGAGGAAGGCCGAGCGCAGCGCGCCCAGCATGGTGCCGTCGCCGCCGATGCTGATCAACGCGTCGGCGCGGACTGCCACGTCCTTCTCCGGCACGGGCTCGACACTGGTCGGCACGCGGTGCTTGTCCTCCGCACGCACGAAGAGCGACTTGTGGTGGCGCGTCGCCCACCGTTCGATGATCCCGACCACCTCGGTGACATCCCGGGTGGGGTGCAGTATCAGTCCCAGCCCCGCCACCCGTACAGCTCACCACACAGGCGTCGGACGCGTCCGGCGTACCGGTGAAGGTACGCCGGCCGTCCACGGACCGGCCGGCGTACCTTCCCGTGCCGTCAGCGGCGCGGCCGGCCGCTCAGGTGGGTCAGCGAGCGGGCGACCAGGTTGTTGCGGGCCGCAGGCGGCAGGCCCTCCAGCCCGAAGCCCAGGTACACGGTGTCGGCGGTGACCACCACCGACCCCTCCTCGAACGCCTGCTGGCTGCGCGACCAGTCGGTGGCGTTACCAGCGGAACCCGTGGGCGGACCGGCCACCGTCCAACCACCCAGGTCCTCGGTCTCGAACGAGGTCTCGGTGACCGTGGACCCGTCGACGAGCACCCGGGCGTCGTCCAGGAAGACACCCAGGCCCTGGGTGCCCCAGTCGGAGACGTACGAGATCGACACCTCAACCTGCTTGCCGGCGTACGCCGACAGGTCGATCGAGAAGTCCTGCCAACCTCCGGACGCTCCGGTGACGGCGTGCCACTCGCCGGTGCTGCCGGTGGCCGAGCAGCCCGCGCCCTGGTAGTGCGCGACGAACGGGTGCAGGGTCTGCCAACCCGACTCGCAGCTCTCCCCGGTCTCCCGGCCGGTGTGCCCGTTGGCGTCGGGCAGGGTCGTCCAGTCGTCGCTGCCCACCTCGTGTGCCTCGACGATCAGGAAGTCCCAGTCCGCCTCGACGTCGTACGAGGCGGCGAACCGTAGTTCACCGCTCGTGGCGCCGGAGAGGTCCACGGTGCGGGTGAGGCGCTTGAACGACTCGTCGGCCTGCCCGCTCCACAGGTACCAGTCACCGGTGCGCGGGTCGAACGGCGCCGCCCCGGGGCGTACCCAGTCCACGGGCGCGGAGCTGGCGAACTGCGGGAACTGATCGACCGGCAGGAAGCTCGACGTGGTCAGGAACGAGGCTGTGTGCTCCTGGTTGCCCGCCGACCCCGCGGCGTTGAGAGTGCCGTCGAAGCCGGCGAACACCCCCTCGGAGCCCCGGACCGGGAACGGGCCGTCCGCGTCGGTGCCGCCGTCGCTGACGTAGGTGTGTGCGCCCAGCCAGTACTGCTGGAAATCGTTGAGCAGCGGTAGGCAGGTGGGATCCTCACCGTCGGCGCACTCCGGCGGCGCGTCCGGGTGGTACACGTACGACCCGTTGGCGCCCTGGGCGTAGAGGGCGTACTGGCCGCTGACGAGCAGCTTGCCGCCCTCGTTGAGGTAGTCCCGCACGGCAAGCTCGGTGTCCAGCGCCGCCCTGGCCGCGGTGCCGGCCACCTGGCCGGGGGAGCGCAGGATGACGTCGTCGCCGGTCTCCCAGACCACCGTCTTGTAGTGCGACAGCACGCCGAGCGGGTGCGGCGCCGTGCGTCGCATGGCGTCGAAGTCGTACACGTCGCTGCTGCGTCCGGCGGCGGTCAGTGACGCGGCGACCTCGTCGGCGTACTTCGCGGTGGTGCCGGTCTGCGTCGGGCTCAGTCCGGTGACGTCCTCCATGGCGAGGACCAGCACGTCGCCGCCGATGTCGGTGTGCACCCGGTAGGTGAAGTGTTCGCTGGCCACCACCTTGGCGCGCTGCTTGACGCCTGTGAACCAGACCTCCACCCGGTCGCCGGGCTTCGTGCCGGTGACCGTGCCGCGTAGTTCGGCGTAGTAGTCGTCGTTGGTGTCGCCGTACCGCTCGCCGCCGCGCCACTCACGGACCCCGACGGTCTTCGGCCGGCCGCCGTTGACGACGTAGTGCATCCGTACGTTCTTGAGGGCCCGGCGGGTGATCGAGGCGACCTGCTGGGTGCGCCCGTACGAGGTGTCGAAGGCGTCCACCACGAAGTCCGGGGTGCTGCGGCCCACCACCGACACCGGGTCGTCCGGGTCGGCCGCGGACCTGGCGACGGCCAGCGCGAACGGCAGGTTCTTGCCCACCTCGCCGGCGATGAGCGTCTCGTCGTCGGGGAAGATGAATTCGCTGACGCAGTCCTCCGGACGCCACTTGTCGTCCGGGTCGACGGCCGCGGCGGACTGGCAGGTCGACATCTCCGGGGTGAAGCCCAACGTGCCGTAGCGGACGGTGGCGTGGCTGTCGGTGTCGCCGTTGGTGGTGTAGAGCTCGGCGGAGATGTCCGGGTCGTAGCCGGGCACGGCCGGGTGGGCGTCGTCACCGACCATCGCCTGGTAGATCACGTCGTCGGGTGTCGGCGTGCTCACCTGCCAGCCCACGCCGTAGAGCAGCAGTTGGGCCGCCGAGTGGTAGTTGACGAAGAACTCGAAGCCGACCCGGCGCAGCAGCCCGTCCAGCGCCTTGGTCTCCGGCTCCGAGGCCGGGCCGGGGCCCCGGTAGGTCTCGCTGTTCTCATCGGGCGAGGAGCCCTCGTTGTCGTACCCCCACTTGTAGGCGAAGTTGCGGTTGAGGTCGACGCCGTCGCCGGAGCCGATCTGGCCGTCGCCGTCGTTGTCGCGCAGGTTCTTGCGCCACAACCGGTTGCCGGGCGTGAAGGTGTGGTCGTAGCCGTCCGGGTTGGCCACCGGCAGGAACCACAGCTCGGTCGTGTCGAGCAGTCGGGTGATCTCCCGGTCCGTGCCGTAGCTGTCGAGCACGTGGTGCATCAGCCGGCGGGTCATCTCCGGCGTGATCCACTCGCGGGCGTGCTGGGCGCCGGCGTAGAGCACCGCGGGTCGTTGGCCGTCGCGGACCTTCCGCGCGTCCCTGGTCACCTTGATCGCGAGGATCGGCCTGCCCTGCCGGGTCCTGCCGATCGTCTCCAGCTTGGTCAGCTTCGGGAACCGCGCTGCCGTGGCGCTGATCTCGTCGCGCAGGCCACCCGGCTCGCTGTACGGGCGAAACGCCGACCAGCCCGCCGCGGCCTGCTCCCGCAGCGCCTGCGACGCGTCCTTGCCGCGGACCTTCTTCACCTTGATCGGAACGCCCTTGTCGGTCAGCCGCTTCGCCTGCCGGGGCGTGAGGACCGTCTCGACGGTGGTGCGGCCGGTGGAGTCCGCCGTGGCGTCGTGACCGAGGTCCACCCCGGCCTCACGCAGCAGGTCACGCTGCTTCGCGTCGACGGTGCCGACGTACACCTCCAGGCCCTCGCGGGCACCCGGATCCGACGGTGGCCGCGCGCTCGCCGGTGGGGCGAGTGCCAGGGCGCCGAGCAGGGTGACCACGCCGGCGATCGCCATTCGTCTCGGTCTCATCGCGCCTCCTTGGGTGAAGGACCTGTAGGCGCGAGCCTTCGGCCTGGCTTGATTCATGTCAATAGGTCGATGGGTTGGGAGGTAGCCGACCGTGTCGGTTCCGGTGCCGCACGTGACCACTCGGCGGGGTCGGCTACCGCAGCGCCGCCACGATGATCCGCGCGATCCGTTCCCCGGCCGCGCCGTCCCACAGCGGCGGCGTGGCCCGTACGGCGAGCCGACCGGTCGCGAGGGTGTTCGCCACCGCCTCGGCGAGCGTCGAGCGGGTGACGAGGCGGTTGGTGCCGTGCGTGATCGTGATCGGGCGTTCCGTGTTGGGCCGCAAGGTCAGGCAGGGCACGCCGAGCATCGTCGTCTCCTCCTGTACGCCTCCGGAGTCGGTGACGACGACCGCCGCGCCGCGGACCAGGCTGACGAACTCGAGGTACCCCAGCGGCTCGATGACCCGCATCGCACGATGCGAGAGCAGGCCGGCGTTTTCGAGGTGACGCCTGCCGCGCGGGTGCAGCGGCAGGACGACGGGCAGGTGGTCGGCGACGGCGTGCATCGCCTTCACCAGGTCGACGGCGTCCGCCGCGTCGTCGACGTTGCCCGGCCGGTGCAGCGTCGCGACGACGTAGCGCTCGGGGAGCGCGAGCGCGGCACGGATGCCGGCGACGTCGAAGCGGTCGAGGTTGGCCAGCAGCGTGTCGATCATCGGATTGCCGACCAGGTGGACCTTCTCCGCCGCGATGCCCTCGGTCTCCAGGTGTGCCAGGGCGTCGGGGCTGGTGGCGAACAGCAGGTCGGACACGTGGTCGACGACGACCCGGTTGATCTCTTCGGGCATGGACCTGTCGAAGCTGCGCAGACCCGCCTCCACGTGGGCGACGGGGATGCCCAGCTTCGCCGCGACGAGGGCGGCGGCGAGCGCGGAGTTGACGTCGCCGTACACGACTGTGAGCGCCGGGCGGTCGGCGACCATCAGCTCTTCCAGGCCGGTCATGACCGCGGCGGTCTGGCTCGCGTGGCTGCCCGAGCCCACCCCGAGGTTGAGGTCCGGCTCGGGGAGCCGTAGCTGACGGAAGAAGACCTCGGACATCCGGTCGTCGTAGTGCTGTCCGGTGTGGACCAGGCGCTGCCGCACGCCGTGTCGGTCCAGCGCCCGGATCACGGGTGCCGCCTTGGGGAAGTTGGGGCGTGCGCCCGCGACGTGCAGAACGGCGTCGGCCGACATGGATCTCCTCATAATTCGGCGTGAATCAGCGGCGTCGTACCAATGGTACAAGTTATCCAATTTGATACCTTTGCTCTCTGTGCAGTGTCGACTGACTCTTATTCCCGAAGGCAGGCAGACCGCGTGAAGCAGATCGTCCAATCCGTGTCCGGCGGCGAGTTGCGAGTCGTGGAGGTTCCGCAACCGGAGCCCGGCGCCACCGAGGTGCTCGTCGCCACGCGCAGGTCCCTGCTCTCCGCGGGCACCGAGCGCGCCGTGCGGGAGTTGGCCTCGGCGAGCCTGCTGCGCAAGGCCCGCGCCCGGCCGGATCTCGTCCGCCAGGTCGTCAACCGGGCGCGCACCGGGGGAGTCCGCTCGACGCTCGCCGCCGTGCGCAGCCGGCTCGACGAGGACATGCCGCTGGGGTACAGCGCGGCCGGCGTCGTCGTCACCGCCGGCGCGGCGACCGACGGGTTGCGCCCCGGGATGCGAGTGGCCACGGCGTCGGCGGGGCACGCCGAGTACCAGGCGGTGCCGGGCCTGCTCGCGGTGCCCGTCCCGGACGCGGTGTCGGACCAGGCCGCCGCCTTCGGCGCGGTGGCGGCGATCGCGTTGCAGGGGCTGCGGCAGGCCGACGTCAGCGTGGGCGGCGCGGTCGCGGTCGTCGGCCTCGGCCTGGTCGGCCAACTGACGGTACGACTGGCACTCGCCTCCGGGCTCACCGTCGTCGGCATCGACCTACGCGGTTGGACCGCCGAGCTGGCCAGCGGCGTGGGCGCGCTCGGGCTGGTCGAGGCCGGTGCGGCGACCACCGAGCAGGTCATGGAGGCCACCCGTGGTCGAGGTGTCGACGCGGTCCTGATCACGGCGGCGACCGCCTCGTCGGAGCCGGTCGCCCGCAGCGCGGAGATCGCCCGCGACCGGGCCCGGCTGGTAGTGGTCGGTGACGTCGGCCTGGACCTCGACCGGAGGCGCTTCTACGAGCGCGAGCTGGATCTGCGCTTCGCCCGCAGCTACGGCCCCGGTCGCTACGACCGCGCGTACGAGGAGTGGGGCGTCGACTATCCGATCGGCCACGTGCGCTGGACGGCGCGGCGCAACGTGGAGACCTACCTCGACCTGGTGGCCAGCGGCCGGGTCGCCGTCGACGACATGGTGACCCACGTCTTCGACGTGCAGCAAGCGACGTCGGCGTACGAGGTGCTGGCGTCGGACCCGCGCTCGCTCGCGGTGCAGCTCACCTACTCGGCGCCCGCGCAGCCGGCCGCCCGCCCGGCCACGATCCGGCCACGCCGGCGGTCGGCGTCACCCCGGGCGGGGCTGATCGGGGCCGGCACGTACGCCAAGGCGACCTTCCTGCCCGCGCTCAAGGCGGCCGGCTGGGGCGACGATCTCGTCGCCATCACGTCAGCCAAGGGGCTGTCGGCACGTCACGCCGCGGAGCGCAACGGCATCGCCGTGGTGGCGCCGACGGTCGAGGACCTGCTCGTCCGCGACGACGTGGACGTGGTGTTCGTCCTCAGCCGCCACGATTCCCACGCCGAGTTGGCGGTGCGGGCGCTCGACGCCGGCAAGCACGTCTTCGTGGAGAAGCCGCTCGCGCTGACGCGGGACGAGCTCGACGGGGTGCTGGCCGCGTACGACCGCAACCCGGGCCACCTGTTCGTCGGGTTCAACAGGCGGCACGCGCCGATGGTGGCGTACACCCGGAAGGTCCTGAGCGCCGGGTCCGGGCCGATCAGCGTGGCCTACCGGGTCAACGCCGGGCAGTTACCCGCCGCGCACTGGTACCACGACCGCCGCCAGGGCGGCCGTGTCCGCGGCGAGGTGTGCCACTTCGTGGATCTCGCGTCGTGGCTGGTCGGCGAGCAGCCCCGGGTCGTGCACGCGTACGGCAGTGGACGCGGCGAACCGGGCCTGGAGGAGGACGTGAGCGTCCTGCTCGGATACCCCGACGGCTCCACGGCGACGATCACGTACTCCACAAGGGGGCACCGGCGCACGCCGAAGGAACGGCTGGAGATCCTCGGCCGTGGCCACACCGTGCTGATCGACGACTTCCGACGCCTGGAGATCGACGGCCGGGAGGTCAAGCGGGCGCCCGGCGGCAAGGGACACCAGGAGCAGCTGGCCCACATGCGGGCGGTGATCGCCGGGAACGCGCCGCACCAGCGCGGGTTCGAGGCGTCCATCGGTACGACGGAGGCGATGCTGTCCGCTATCGCCGCGCTGGCCGGCATCGCGGAGGAGCCCTCGGCGCGACTCCCCATGCAGGTCAACGCGGAAAGCGCCGGGATCACCTCCTGACGCGGCGCGGCCGGCGCTGACCCGGGCGGGTCAGCGCGCCGCGTCGTCGTCGACGAGCGTGGCGAGCAGGCGGCCGAGGGCGCCCGACATCGCCGTCCGCGACTGGTTGTCCCGTATCCACCGTCGGCCGGCCGCGCCCATCTTCGCCAACTCGTCCGGGCTCGCCTGCACCATCTGGGCGAGGCCGTGGGCGAGGTGCCCCGGCGGGGTCACCGACCCGGCGTCGGCGCCCAGCACGAGGTCGCCGACGATTCCCGGGCTGTTGGTGACGATCGGCAGGCCGGCGGCCATGTAGTCGAACACCTTGTTGGGGCTGACCCCGGCGCGGAACAGTTCGACGTCCGCGAGGACGTGCACGCCGACGTCGGCGGCGTGCAGGAGGTCGGGGATCTCGGTCTTCGGCACCGGGTCGAGGAACCGCACGGTGGCGATGTCACGCGCCGTCGCCCGCAGGCGTGCCTTCTCGACGCCCGCTCCCACGAGCACGACGTCGATCTCGGGCACCGCCCGAGCGGCGCTCAGGAGCAGGTCCAGCCCGTTGGCCGGGCCGTGCGCTCCCGCGTAGACGGCCGTCCGGCGGGTGAACCCGTACCGTCGCCGCAGCTCGTCGCGGTCACCACTGGGGACAAAGTCGTCCGGGTCGGCCGCGTTGGGGATGAACACGATCCGCTCGGGCGGTACGCCTTTGCTCTCGATCGCCTGCCGCACGCCCGCCGCCAGGATCACCACCCGGTCGGCGCGTCGGTACAGGAAACGCTCCAGGCGTTCCAGCGCCCGGTACGCCGTCGACGTCTCCGACAGCGTCCCCATCTCGACGAGCACCCGGGGCCACAGGTCCCGGACCTCCAGAACGAACGGCGTACGCCGCAGGGCTGCCACGACGCAGCCCGACAGCCCGGCGAGCAGGTGTGGCGACGACGCGTACACCACGTCGGGTCGGGGCTGCCGCAGGCCGGCGAGAGTGGCCGTCACCCCGTAGCTGGCCCAGTTGAGCACCCGGCCCACGCCATTGCCCCGGTACGGCGTCACGGCGACCGGGTGGAATCCCGGCTCCGGGCGTTGCGGCCGGCCGGTGATCATGTTTCGTCGGCTCGCGATGATCACGTGCGACCAGCCGGGCAGGCGGCTGAACAGCTCGACGTGCCGGGTGCCGCCCGGATGGCCCGGAGGCACGGCGAAGTGGTTGAGGACCAGGACCCTGCGTCGTGTCATAGCGGTGCTCCCACGTGCTGGACGTCCCCGGAGGCGAGGTGGGTGACGGTCAGGGTGGCGCCCCCGTCGGTCCAGGCCACCTCGTAGCGGAGACCGTCGAGGGTTGTCGCGTCGGGCCGTGGCCCGGGCACAGTGCCCAGCCCCCAGGCGACGGTGTCGGCCCGGGTCTCGGTCGTGAGCCAGGTCGCCGGCTCCCAGCGCCCGTACGTCCGGCTGTGCCAACCCGCGAACGGCGTCGACCGCCCGCGTACCGCCTCGTACCCGTCCAACCCGAACAGGTCGAGCTTGGTGTCGCCGGTGAGGAGCGTGTCGTTCTCCACCGCGACGTCGGGGTGCAGGGGGATCGTGAGCGACCAGGTGCCGGCCGCCCCCGGCGGGTCGGCGAACTCGACGATGGCCACGTACGCGTCGGCCACCACCACGGCGCGGCCGACGCGTACCGGGTGCTCGCCGCGCGCGTACGCGTCGTGCCACCCGAACGCGATGGTGCGATCCGGCCGGACGAGTGGCTGTCCCAGGTGACCACGACCGGTGGCGAGCCAGCGGAACGCGCGGTGCGGAATCAGCTGGTCCTGCCCGTCCGGGCGGCGCACCGGGTGGGCGGCGGAGGTGCGCAGTCCGTTGCGGACCTCCAACGGACCGTTGTAGGTGCCCGTGCCCGGATCGGCGATCAGCCACCGGCCGTTGTGGGTGACCCAGACCGAGGTCAGGTCGGCGTGGCCGTGCGACGGGCCGCCGTCCACCTTGAACCACACCCGCCACGGCCCCCGCTCGATCAGCGCGGTGCCTCCCGAGGTCGTCGCGCCGCGCCGGGCCGACGGGTACGCCGCCGCGGTGGCCTGATCCCGGGCGCTCGCGGGCGCGTACCAGGCGAGTTCGTCGAAGTCGGCGAACCACCGCGCCGGCAGCCGTTCGCCGCACAGCGCCAGCCCGAGCGCGGCCGAGCCGGCCACGTCGAGCGGGTCGCCGGAGGACGCGAGCACCCGCCCCTCGTCCCAGTCGCCGTACTGCGGGACCTCACCGTCGAAGACACCGAGTCGGGCGAGGTGCAGGCTGGCCGCGCGCAGGTCGTGGCGCACGCCGGCCGGCGCGCCGCCGAGCAGCAGTCGCACGACGAGCATTTCCAGAACGAAGCGGTGGTACGACAGCGAGTCCTCGATCATGCGGCCGTCCGGCCCGAAGTGCCGGCGCTGCTGCGTGGCGAACATCCGCTCGCCGGTACGCGCCCACCAGCGGGCGCGCGTCGCGGTGGGGAACATGCGCGACAGCAGGATCAACCCGAGCGCGTCACCGAGCATGTGGTTGTTGCGCATGCTGCTCACCGTGTAGGGCAGCTCGACCAGCAGGTGTCGTGCGCTGGCCAGCAGGTGCCGTTCCATGGCGGCCACCACGTCGCGGGGCAGCCGCTCGCCGGCCAGCGCCAGGATCTGGTTCCAGGCGACCGCGCGTAGCGCCAGCTCAAGGCTGGAGTACCAGTTCACTCCCCGCTCCGGTGGCGACTGCTCACACCAGGCCCGCAGCAGGCCGCCGAGGCCGTCGTGCCAGGGGCCGGCCGGGTCGAGGCGGGCCGCGCGGGCCAGGACGACCAGGTCGCGGTGGCGGCCCGCCTCCCAGGTGTGCTTCACGTCGGACAGGCGTGCCACGGAGCGGATGTCGACGCGCCACCACGGCACGTCCGCCGGCCACTGCCGCCCGCTCAGCGGGTCGGTGCTCCACGGCGCCGACACGCCTGTCGCCACCCGGGCGCCGAAGACCCGAAGCCCTTCGCGCAGGATGCGGCCGGCGTCATCCAGGCAGCGTTGCCCCGCCTCATCGGTGAGCGGCGTCGTGCTGCCCAGCGGCACCACGGTGGCCGGACGGTGGCGGGGGGCCCGACCCTGGAACAGGACGGCGTGGAATCCGCTGCGCTTGGACGCCTCGTATGCCGCCCGTAGCGGCGCCGACAGGCCAAGGGCGCGCAGGTCCACGGCGACCGCACGGAGATCGGGTCTGGCCATCAGCTTCCCCTCGGGGCAGGACGACGGAGGCGATCACGGTCTGCGTGAGCGCGGACCGCTCGCGATGCTGAGCGTGTGCGGCTCGCAGCAGCGGGCGAGCGACGGTATCAGGACGTTGGTAGCAATTCGCGCATTTGCTCCCGATCGCGCTGGCGTGTCGGGGAAGCTGCAATTGCGGTACAAATCGGGCATTGCGCACGATCCCGGGTCGCGCGAGAGCCGTTGCGGCGTGCCGTGCCTGTCGTCTGTCCAACGTCGCCGGTGCCGTTTCAGTGACGAGAAGGAGTGGCCGTGACATCGCAAACCCGGACGGGGCTCGGATCCCACTCGCCGGCGCCGCCCCGAGCCGGCGTCGGCAGCGTGCCCCGAGCCGGCGTCGGCAGTGTGTCCCGAGTCGGCGTCGGCAGTGTGTCCCGAGGCGCGGCCGCGGTGACCGTGGCCGGAAGCGGACGGGCGGGCTGGCGGACACGGATGACGACGGTCGCCGTCGGGCTGTTGTGCGTCGCGGCCTTCCAGGCGTCGTCGGCGAACGCCTGGCTGATCGTCCTGGAGGCCTCGGCCGCCGCGATCCTTCTCCGCTGCCGGGTTCCCCGCCCCCGGCTGCCCGATGTGCTGGCTGTCGCGGTGGCGTGCTGGGCGCAGCTGACGGTCGTCTGGTCCAGCGATGTCGCACAGACGCGGAGTGTGGCTCTCGCGTACACCTCGGCCTGTCTTCTCTTCGTCGCGGTCCGCCACGTCGTCACGACGCCGAGGCACCTGCTGGCGGTCGGGGGTTCGTACATCGTCGGATGCGTGATCGCCGCGTGGGGCCTGATCATCGAGGCGCGCGGAGCCGGCGGGCAGGCCAGCGCGTGGGACATGGCGGTGCGCTTCGGCATCGAGGGCACCAACATCAACTTCACGGCCTACTCGAGCATCACCGCGTTCCTCCTGGTACTGGGCCTGCTGAAAATTCGCGGTCAACCTCGGCTCGTCACCATCGGGCTGATCGCCGTGTTGCCGGTGCTGGCGTCCGGTGTCTTCCTGAACCGGACCAAGGGCGCACTGGTCGCCCTGCTGCTCATCGTGGTGTACGCGCTGCTCAGCGAGCTCAATCCGCGCGCGATGTGGGTGGCCGCGGCGGCCGTGGTGCCCACGCTGCTGGTGACGGTGCCGCTCGGTCTGGGTCAGAGCGCCCTGAGCTGGGCGGACAGCGTCATCGGGTCGGCTGCGACAGGTGACGTGCTGAGTCGTATCGAGATGTGGCGGTACGCGTCGTCCTACTGGTGGGACGCCCTCTGGTTCGGCGACGGCGCGGGAATCTTCGAGATCGGGAACCCGCTGGGAATCCGCCCGCACAACGCCGTCCTCGCCGTCGCCGTTGACCTGGGCCTGGTGGGGTTGCTGGGCGTCGCCGCCCTGTTCGGCTCGGTGCTCGCCAGGCGGGCGGCGCAGTGTCCGGTCGGACTCCGTGTCGCCGGGCTGTTCCTGGTGGGCGGATTTCCGATCTGGCTGACCGGAGTGTGGGAGTTCGAGCGGGGGCCGTGGCTGGTACTCGCCCTGCTGTCGATGCTCCCGGTCCAGGTCGCCGGCCGTCGCGGGACACGATCCGGGTCGGCGGACGACCTCTTCGCCGGTCCGGCCCGGCGCCCGAGCATCCGTCTGATGGCCGACGGCGCCGTCTCCTGACGCGGCGGCCATCACCCCGGTACGTGCACGGTCGTTTGCTCGTTCAGTGACTACCGACAGCCGTACGAGTGGAGGGTCGGCGAGTGCAAACTCGGAATCCTGTCCGGGTCGACTCGCGACCACCCAGGGTCGGACGTTCGGCCGGGAGCGGGCCTCGGTGACAGCCCTCGACGGCATCAGTCGGGGCCGACACCGCCCGCCCATCGGAAGCGCCGACGGTCGGCCGCTCGCGCCATCGCCGCCGGCCGACCGTCGTGGACACCGGCCGTCCCTGCCGGACCCCGCGACGCCGCGACCTCGCACGGTGACGTGGCTGCCGTTGGTGCTGGCCCTGACGTGGATGCTCGGCACGTTCGGCGCGTTCTGGTTGACGAGGCTGGCCCGTCAGGTCGAGAACCCCGACCGGCTCTGCGCCTTCGTGCTCGCGGCGACCGCGCTCTTCGCCTGTGGATACGTGGCGCAGATGGCGCGTCGGATCCCGGTGGTGGCGGTCGCGTCGCACTCCACCGACCGCATCCGGCAGGTGCGTCGACTGGTCCTGGCCAGCGCCGTCTACTACGTGATCGTCAGCCTGACGCGGCTGGTCCAGTTCGGCGCCACCGGCCCGCAGAGCGTGTGGGCGAGCATCGAGGCGCCCGCCACCGGCTACGTGAACAAGTTCGACGTCTACCAACAGGGCGTCGCGAGCACGGGCCCGTGGATGACACTGCTGCTTCCGCTCGGCATTCTCAGCGTGGCCCTCGTACCGCTGCTGGTGGTGCACTGGTCGAGCCTGCCCGGCTGGTTGCGACTCGCCGGCATCGTCGGTACGACCATGCACCTGGCGTTCTACCTCTTCATCGGCACCATGAAGGGCCTCGGCGACGTCGTCATCATGCTGGCGGCGGGGATGCTGATCGCCCGTGCGTCGACCCGCCACCGGCGGCGGGCCCGCTCGCGGCGTCGCCGGGCGCTCATGCTGCTCGGCGGGGCGTTCGTGCTCCTGGCCACCTACATGGCCTTCAGCCACGCGACACGGGCAACGGAGTTCGGCACCACAGGTGAGGTGGTGCGGGTGAATTCCGAGGTGGAGCGCGCCATGGGTGAGCCGGCGGCCGTGGGCCTCGCCGCCATGATCGGCTACCCGACGCACGGATACCTCGGACTTTCCTACAACCTCCAGGTGCCCTTCGAGTGGTCGCACGGTCTCGGTAGCGCGCCGTCCGCCGCGCTCTTCGCCGAGCAGTCCTTCGGGGTGGACCTGACCGAACACCCGACGTACCCGGACCGCACCCAGCACGAGAAGGGGTGGCCCGCGCGCATGTACTGGGCCACCATCTATCCCTGGCTCGCCTCCGACCTCACCTTCCCAGGAGCGGCGTTGTTCATGGGACTGGTCGGATGGCTCTTCGCCGGCTCGTGGCGCGCGGCGGTGTCCACCCGACGGGTGGTCCCGACGCTGATCTTCGCGCAGCTCTGCATCCTCATCGTCTACGTGCCGGCGAACAACCAGCTCGGCATGGCGCCGGAGTCCATCGTCGGGATGGCCACGCTCCTCGTGCTCTCCGCGCTGCAGTCGCCCGCCGACGGGCGTCAGTCCCAGCGTCGGAAGAACCGGCCGAGAGACTCCGCGTACGCCCGGTAGTCGAACGATTCGAGCGCCTGGCTGCGCGCGGCCTGGCGCATCACGCTGCGCTGCGCGTCGCTCAGCCGGGCGGCGGCGCGGAACGCCTCGGTGACCCCGGCCAGCGTGTGGTCCCGGCACACCAGGCCCTCCAGGTCGGGGCGCAGGTACCTGCCCATGTCGCTGGTGAGGTTGGCGATCACCGGGGTGCCGCTGGCCAGACTCTCGCAGAACTTCGTCGAGAAGCCCGCGTTCGTGGCCCGGTCCGGGCGACGGACGAGGACTGTGAAGTCCGCCGCCTGCAGGGCGCTCGCCACCTCCGCCTGCGGCAGTCGACCCAGGCACCGTACGCCCTCGGGCAACGCTCGGCCCTCGACGAGACCGCGTACCTCGTCGACTGTCGGGCCGTAGATGCGCAGCTCGACGTGCGCGCCGTCGCGCTGGACACGACCCACCGCCTCGATGACGGTGCCCAGGAGATCCTTCTTGTTCCCGTGCGGATTGCCCGCGTACGCGAGCGTGAGGGGGGACGATCCGCCCGCCGCCGTCTGCCGGGCGTCAAGCGTCAGGCCCTTCACGTCCAGGGTGGGCGGCACCCGCAGCAGCGGGCGACCGGTACGGCGGTAGTGGTCCTCGAGGTAGGAGCTGATCACGATGACGCCGTCGCAGCGCGGGTAGTAGTGGTGCAGAGCCAGCTTCATGCTCACGTGCAGCGGGCCGAGGTAGCCGCCGCGCACGTGCCGGCCGTTGAACCAGTCCACGACGTCGACGATCAGCGGCACGCGGTGCCGTCGGCACCACCTCTGGAGGTGGAACATGTACTGGGCCTGGCCGCCGTGCACCAGCACGTGCGACGGTCTGGTCGGCTGGGCGTCGAGCCAGCGGACCGTCCGTTGACCCCAGCGCACAAGCGTCTGGATCGAGCTGCCCACCGGCCCGGCCGTCGGCGGTGGCCGCTCCGCCAGGCCGATGTGCGAGACCGAACCCGGGCCGTCGACGCCGGGCAGCGGCGTGCGGACACGCGGCTCCGGCCCGCCGCCGGCCACCACCACGTCGTAGCCGGCGGCGGCCAACGACGCCACCAGGCCGTGCACCCGCCGCGACCCCGCCTCACCCCACGGGAACAGGAACGGACCCACACAGGCGACCCATCGGGTACGTCTCAT
Organism: Micromonospora sp. NPDC049274; assembly: GCF_040678875.1. NCBI lineage: Bacteria > Bacillati > Actinomycetota > Actinomycetes > Micromonosporales > Micromonosporaceae > Micromonospora > Micromonospora sp. NPDC049274. The sequence goes on along the minus strand of NZ_JBFAQS010000016.1, from coordinate 153,862 downwards.
CGCCGCACCCCGCCGCGCCTCGGGGTCAGACGGTCGGGGGTGACGGAGCCGGCTCGCGCGGCCGCGCGCAACGTGGCGGCGAACCGTGCGGCCACGTTCTCCCGGGCATGTTCCTGCCGGGCGAAGTCGACCCCGTTGCGGGCCAGCCGCTCCCGCAGCGCCGCGTCGCCGCATAGGGTCGCGAGGTCGCGCACCAGGCTGGCTCGGTCGTTCGTCCCGACGATCACTCCGGCGCCTGCCTGCCGGATGTGGTCCATCGACGCCACCTCGGCGGGACCGTAGCCGAGGATGGGACGCCCGGAGGCGAGGTACTGGGGGATCTTCGTCGAGACCGAGTAACGGGTGTAGCGGCGGATCTCCTCGTCGAAGGACTCGATGTGCACGAGGACGTCCGCCGACCGCAGCGCCGCGGGCACCTCCTCGCTGGTCAGCGACGGCCCCAGCCGTACCCGCCGCAGGTCGGCGAAGTGCCGTCCGTACTGGGCGAGGTCCCTCTCCGGAGCGTGGATGGTCAGTCGGACGGACGGGCCGGCCTGCGCGACGTCGTCCAGCGCGGCGCCGATGTCGCGCAGCGATTCCCAGCGGTTGAGGTGCAGGGCGCCGACGTAGACCAGCTCGACGCCGCGCTGCCCGTCGACGTCGGTGCGGGGCGCCGCGAAGAAGCCCTCGTCGACGCAGTTCACGAAGGGGCTGAACGGGATCCCGTACCGTCGGTCGTACTCGTCGGCCATCGGCTGGCTGATCACCATGCCGAGTGGCGCCAGGCGGATGAGCCGTGCCGTCGTCTCCTGGACGCTGCGGGTGGCCCGACCGAACAGCTCGCCGTTGGCGTGCAGCGTCGCCGGCCAGTCGTCGGTGAAGTGCGGCACCACCGGCACGTCGCAGGTGCGCGCCGCGAGGGCGGTGATCCTCGTGAGCCGGACGCTGCCGAGCATCGAGTAGACGACGTCGGGACGGAAGTCCCGCATCCAGCGGATCAGCGCCGGGGGGACACGGATCGGGCTGAGGTCGGCGCTCGCGCGCAGTTGCGCGTAGACCCTGGCCACCGTGGGACGGCTCTCCGCCGCCGCGTGGACGGCGGCGATCGGCCGGCTCTGCTGCAGCGGGGTGTGGCCGTTCCACCCCAGCATCCGCATCGAGTAGTACTGGACGGGCAGGTAGTGGTCACGCGGCGGGAAGTGGAAGTAGTTCTCGCACACCTCCGTCGACGGCGTGATGTTCCCGGTGTACACCTGCCCGAGGCGGTCCCTGGGCCAGCCGGAGAAGAGGTTCGACAGGGTCATGGCGGTACCGCTGACACGGCTGAAGGGCGTGTGGCTCACCACCAGCACCCGGGGGAATTCCTCGTCCACAAGCATCGGTACGTCCGCCTCTCTCATGTGGTCCGCGGGGTCAGTGCGCGCCGGTAGCCGTAGATGGCGGCCGGGACGACAGTCAGGCTGTAGATGACGACGGCGATGTACGGCGCGGCCCAGACGCCCAGCCAGTGCAGGCCGAGCAGCTTCCCGAGCACGGAGAGCGGCAGGTACAGCAGGTAGCCCCACAGTTGGGGGCGGACGACCCCGGCCGCGTTCTGCACCATGAAGCGTGGGGAGATCGCGGCCAGCACGATCCACCAGCAGGCCAGGCCCAGCAGGAGTGCCCGGTTCCCGATCGGGATGGGTAGCCAGGCGGCGAAGAACGCCTCGCCGAACACCACCAGGAGGGTCGACGGCACCACCGCGACGAGCGTGGACACGACTGTCATGCGCCGCACGGTCCGGCGGACCCAGTCGAGGTCGCCGCGCGCCAGGGCTTCGCCGTGCATCGGCCACAGCGGCTGGTTGACGAGCGTCACGAGCGCGCCGAGCTGGGTGAACAGCCGGGCCGGCACCGCGTACGCGGTGACGCTCGCCAGCCCCAGCACGTGCGCGATGAGCAGGGGGTCGGCGTTGTCCGCCAGGACCATCACCAGTGTCACCAGGAAGAACAGACCGCCCAGGCCGAACAGGTCACGAATGCCCCGACCGTCGACGAACCTCGGGCGCGGCGCCAGACGGGGCAGCCGCCAGCCGAACGTCCACACCGTGTTGGCGATGTTGACCAGCAGCGGGGAGATGGCGATGCTGGCGATGACAGCGATGGGGGGCAGCTTCGCGAACACCGCGCCGAGCGCGAGCGGCAACGAGAGCGCGCTCGCGGCCGCCTGCCAGATGTTGCTGACCGCCACCTGCTGGTACGCGTACTGCACCCGGGCGACAAGCGACAGCGGAATGTTCAGCAGGAAGGCCGTCAGGCAGACCAGGGCGACGAGGTGCGCGTCGTCGGCCGCCGCCCCGGTGGCGTTGAACAGCGCCGGCCACGGGACGAACCCGCCGACCAGCCACAGCAGGCCACACGTCGGAAGCGCCACGCCGCAGACCGCCGCGTAGGCGCTGGAGACGTAGCGCCGGGCCGTCGCCCAGTCACCGTCCACCCGGCAGGGCGCGAGCCTGGTCATGAGGCCGAGCCCGACACCCAGGTCGGCGAAGGCGACCATCCCGGTGACGGCCAGGACCGCCGCCCAGAGGCCGTACAGGTCGGTGCCGAGATACGACAGGGTCACGGGGAGGAGGAAGAGCGGTACGACGGCGCTCACCGCTCGACTCAGCGCCGCGGTGGCGATCCAGGACAGCAGCCGACGACCGCGACGCCGGCTCGGGGGAGCGGGGGCGGCCGGCGCGGGCGGCTCGACCGTCTGGACAGTCCGACCGGTTCCCGCCGCCGCGGCGTCCGGCTGTTCCTGCCGCTCGAACCTGCTGTCGGGGGCCGGCAATCCTTCGGTCCAATCGATCCGCGGCGGAGGCACGCGCCTGGCGATGCGGATGCCGCTGCGCGGCCTCACGCTGGGCTTCCTCACCGGCATAACTGCCGGAGAGCGCCTTTGGGTGCGGGGTGGATCACCGCGACTGCAGGGGTACGCCCAGCGGGCCGTCCACCGTCCGGCCGACCGGCCGGGCGCAGAGCAGCGCGAGGTGCTCGATGAGCTTCGCCTCGTCGTCGTACGGGTCGAGCCCGCTCACCTCGCTCGGGTCGAGCGCCGGCACCCCCACGTGGGACACCAGGGGGTGCAACGGCCGGGTGTCGGTCTCACCGGCGCCGAAGAGATCCTCGTGCAGCTTCTCTCCGGGGCGCAGGCCGGTGTAGACGATCGGCACCTGACTGGACGCCTGCTCGGCCATCTGCCGGGCCAGGTCGGCGATGCGGACGGGCGCGCCCATGTCCAGCACCAGCGCCTCCCCGTCCCGGCCGATCTCGGCGGCCTGCAGGACGAGGTGGACGGCCTCCTGGACGGTCATCAGGTAGCGGGTGACCTCGGGGTGGGTGACTGTCATCGGCAGGGAGTCCTCGATCTGCCGCTGGAACGCCGTCACCACCGAGCCGCGACTGCTCAGCACGTTGCCGAACCGGACGCTGAGGAACGTGCCCGGGAACCGGGACGCCGCGTGCGCGGTCAGCTGCTCGGTGATCCGCTTCGAGTATCCGAGCACGCTGATCGGGTTGGCGGCCTTGTCGGTGGAGATGTTGACGAACTTGGCCACGTCCCGGCAGGCGTCCAGCACCGAGAGGGTGCCCCAGATGTTCGTCTTCACCGCCTCGCCGGGGTGCCGCTGCAACAGGGTCAGGTGCTTGAGCGCCGCCGCGTGCAGGATGATCTCCGGGCGGCGCTCGTGGATGATCCGTCGGATCCCCTCGTCGTCGCGCAGGTCGGCGAGGATCAGCTCGGGACCGTCCAGCAGCGCGCGTCCGGCGAGCGACATCTGCAGACCGTGCAGGGCCGACTCGTCCCGGTCCAGCATCATCAGCTCACCCGGGTCGGCCTTCAGCACCTGACGGCAGAGCTCCGAGCCGATCGATCCGCCGGCGCCGGTGACCAGGATCCGCCGTCCGGTCAGGCTGTTCGTTCGCAGCGGCAGGTCACCGAGCACCTGGCGGCGGCCGAGCAGGTCGCCGATCTGCACGTCCCGGACGTCGGTGACGGTGATCCGGTGGTCGACCAGGTCCCGCACGGGAGGCAGGACCTTGAACACCGCGCCGGCGGCGAGGGCTGCCTCCCGGATCTCCCGGATCAGCGCGGCGTCGGCGTTGGCCACCGAGAAGATGACCGCACCCGCCCCGGTACGCCGCAGCGCCGAGGGCACGTCTTGCCGCCCGCCGAGCACCCGGACCCCTCGGATGCGCAGGTCGCGCTTGTCGGGATCGTCGTCGAGAGCGCCCACCGGCAGGTAGCGCCCCCGTGGATCGCCGAGCATGGCCCGTAGCAGTTCCTGCCCGGCGTCGCCCATCCCGAACAACAGCACCGGCGTTGACGACCGGACGTCCGGTCGCATCGAGAGGTCCCGACGATGGCGGTAGGCGAACCGGGCGCCGAGCATCAGGAGCAGGGCGAGTGCGCCGCCGACCAACGGGGTGCTTGCCGGCACCGGTCGCTCGCCGGAGGGGAGTAGGCCGAGCAGCACGATGGCGGCCGCCACGACGGCGCTGCCGGCGACGCCCTGGGCTTCCTGCAGGCTGCCCAGCGGGTGGCGTCCGGAGTGGAGGCGTCGCACGGACGCGACTCCCAGGTGCACGACGGCCGCGAGCACGCCTATCGCCGCAGCCCGGCTCGGCTGGCCGGGCGGGAGGTGGAACTCGAACCGAGTCCACACCGCCGCGACGAAACCGCACACCCAGGCGGTGGTGTCGGTGGCGAGGAGGGCCGCGGTGGCACGGCGTGCCCTGGTCCGTCGAGTCCGCCGGTCCACGCGTTCCGTGTGCTCTGTTTCCTGCGGCATGTGCTCGCTTCCTGTCCGTCCCCCGGCCGGCTTCCGCCGCTCGGTCGAAGGCGATGTGCGGCCTATGTCCCCGTTACAATCATTCTCTAAATTTCTGGTGCCTTTGCCACTGGACGCCGGAATATCCTGCTACTGCCGACCTCCGCGAGCCGGTACGCCGGTTGACCGTCACCTGATCGGCCACCCTTCGAGGGCCGACCCCCTGTGGTGGACCAGGTCGGGCCCGTCGTTCACGACGGGGACGGGCCTGTCCGGGCGCTCAGGAACTCGTCGATCGCCGTGAACACCCGGGCGATCTGCGGTTCGGTGAGGGCGCTCCCGCTGGGCAGGGTGAGCCCGTCGGTGAAGAGACGCTCGGCCGCGCCGGTGAGCAGGCTCTCCGCGCCCGCGTGCATTGGCTGCAGGTGCATCGGTTTCCACACCGGCCGGGTCTCGATGTTTCGTTCCGCCAGGTGGATCGCGAGGTCGTCGGCCCGCCAGCCACACCGCTGCGGCTCGACGGCGATGACTGTCAGCCAGCAGTTGGACTCGACGTCCTCGGCGCCGACGAGCCGCACACCGGGCACCGGGGCGAAGAGCTTGGCGTACCTGTCGCGGAGGTGACGGCGTCGGGCGATCATCTGGTCCAGCCGGACGAGCTGGGCGCGTCCGAGTGCCGCGAGCAGGTTGCTGAGTCGGTAGTTGTAGCCGGTCTCGTGGTGCTCGTAGTGCCGCGCCGGTTCACGGGCCTGGGTGGCGAGGTGCCGAGCGCGGGCCAGCAGCACGGCATCGTCGGACACCAGCATTCCACCACCGGAGGTGGTCATGATCTTGTTGCCGTTGAACGACAGCACGCCGACGCGACCGAAGGAGCCGGCGGGCCGCCCGCCGTGGCTGGCGCCGAGGGCTTCGGCGGCATCCTCCACCAGGGGTACATCGGTCTCGGCGCACAGGGGGAGCAGGGCGCTGTAGTCGGCGCAACTGCCGAACATGTCCACTCCGACCATCGCGCCGATCCGCTCGCCGCGCGCCCGCAGCCGTCGGATCAGGTCGACGGCGAGGTCGACGTCCACATTGCCGGTCAGCGGATCGCAGTCGACGAAGACCGGACGCGCGCCGATGTACCGGGCCGCGTTCGCGGTGGCGACGAAGGTGAGGGTGGGCACGATGACCACGTCGGCGGGGCCGACTCCCACACCGAGCAGGGCCAGGTGCAGGGCCGCCGTTCCGGAGTTCACGGCGACGGCCCCGCCGGTGCCGACCCGGGTCGCGACGTCGTGTTCGAACGCCGCCAGGTCCGGGCCGACGGGCGCCACCCAGCCCGAGCGCAGGGCGGCGATCAGGTACGACTCCTCCAGCGGCCCGATGTCGGGCGGCGACAGGTACACGGTGTCGCCCGGGTGCGGGCGCGGCGGGGAATCGACCGCGTCCGCGAGACGACCAGGCAACGGCATGTTCCGACCTCCGCGACGGTGGGCAGCGTGCGCCGACGTCGGGCGGGACCTGGAGGCACAGAAACCCCAAATCTTCGCACTCGGTCGGCATCCGCCTGATAAACCCCCAAACCCTCGCGTTGGACACGGCCGGAGCGGTCCGGGCCGGCGCCTACCGGGACCGTGGCGCCAATTGCCGCAGATGCCCCACGATCGCCGCGCAGAACACCGCCTCGATGTCGCACTCCTCCTCGACGTGCTGCCAGGCGTCACCCACCCGGAGGTGGTAGCCGGTCGACTCCTCGGCGGTGACCGTGCCGAAGTGCAGGCACTGGAACTCGAGCAGGTGGAAGCGCTCACCGTCGTGGCCGATGTCCAACGAGGCGAGTGGGGTGCCGAGAGTGTCGGAGACCCGCTCCGCGTAGTCGAGCAGCCCATCGCGGTCGACGCCCGCCAGGTCCTGGAAGTCGAAGTCGCCGCTGCCGCTGGCGCGGAAGTCGCCGGGTCGGTTGCGGCGGTACAGCGTGTAGTAGCGCGCGCCCATCCGGAGCACCTTGAAGTCTCCGGCCAGTCCCGGGATCAGCGCCTGCACCAGGAACTTCTGCCGGTGCAGGGAGCGGGGATGGTGATCGCGGCGCAACAGTCGCCGGCCGTGCTCACGAACGGCCTCGCCCCGGTCGGAGGTCTCGCTGAGGGTGCGTGCGGTGCGCAGCAGCTCGCGCCGGTCCGCGGCGCGGGCCACGAACTGCGAGCCGGCGCCGTACGCCGACTTGAGCACCTTCGGCCACGGCCCGGCCAGCTCCGTCGCCGCGAGTTCCTCGTAGGTGCCGAAGGTACGGGTGCCCAGGAGGCGGGCGTCCTCGGGGAAGAGCTGCGCGCGCAGAGCCTCCATCATCGCCTTGTTGTGGTGGGCGCGCAGGTAGCGGTAACCCGGGATGACCCGCGCTCCGGCGGTCTCCAGGGCCAGCACCAGATCCTCGATCCAGCTCTTGTAGTGCAGCCCGCGGTCCTCCGACGAGGTGTAGAGCACCGGCACCCCCCGCAGATCCGCACTCAGGTCCAGGTCGGAGAACCGGACGACCTCGGGATCGAGGCCCGCGTCGGCGAGGTACCCGGCGATCTTGTCCACGTCCATCGTGCACAGGCCGTGCCGGCTCCGGGCCGTGGAGTAGAACGTGCCCCGGTAGTCGGTCAGGATCAGGATTCTGGTCATCTCGTGCTCTCTGCCTGCGGCGGTCGGGCGCGGTGGCCCCAAACCAGCACAAAAGGTGTAATAAATTCGGGTCGTATCGATAAATAGGCCACTTTGAGGATATTGCTCGATCGGTCGGTTTGTCTGCCTTACCGTGGATGCGCAGTTGACCGGTGGAACCCTAGGAATCGAGGGCGGAATGCTCGGTGCGCTGCGGGGCGTACGGGTGGCACTGCGCGACCGTTTGGCCGCCGCACGGGATCCGGAGGGCTTCGCCCGGTCCCTCGGGGTCGACCTGCGGGGGCGGGTCCGGTTCTACGGTGTCGACCGGGCGATGTTCGGCTCCGAGCCGTGGCTCGTCTCGCTCGGCGACAACGTCTATGTCACGGCCGGCGTCCAGTTCATCACCCACGACGGCGGCACACTGATCCTCCGTAAGGAGGTGCCCGACCTGGAGTGGACGGCGCCGATCCGCGTCGGCGACGACGTCTACCTCGGCGTACGCACGACCATCCTCGCCGGTGTGACGATCGGCAACCGGTGCGTCGTCGGCGCCGGCTCGGTGGTGACCCGCGACATCCCGGACAACAGCGTCGCGGCCGGGGTGCCGGCCCGCGTCATCCGCACCGTGGACGACTATCTCGAGCGGTTGCGGGCCCGGTCGCTGGGCTGTGGTCACCTGCCGGCGGGCGAGAAGGCCGCCGTGATCCGCCGGATCTACGGAGTCCCGGAACAGGCCGGCGCCGGCCAGGCGGGCGTCTGATGCGGGTGGCGGCGGGGCGGCCGGGTGCCCTTCTCGGCCCGGTGATCGGGGCGTTGGACCGCCTCCTGCGCACGACCTCGCGGGCCCGCCGTGCCGTCCGAGGTCTCGCTCTGGCCCGGCGGTTCGCTGCTCGGGGCGACAACTTCACAGTCGACCCCGACGGGGTCTACACCTGCGAGACGATCGAGGTCGGGCACAACGTGGATCTCGGCTGGCGGCCGGTCCTGATGGCGGCCCGGTCCAGGATCCGGATCGGCGACAACGTCATGTTCGGCCCCGAGGTGACCATCCGGGGCGGCAACCACCGCATCGACCAGGTCGGCGTGCCGATGATCGCGGTCGACAAGGTGCCCGGCGACGACACCCAGGACCGGGGTGTGTCAATCGGCGACGACGTCTGGGTGGGCACCCGGGCGGTGATCCTGCACGGCGTGACCATCGGCCGCGGGGCGGTGATCGGCGCGGGCGCGGTCGTCACGCGCTCGGTGCCGCCGTACGCGGTGGCCGCCGGCAACCCGGCCCGGGTGATCCGCCTGCGCTGGCCGGTGGCGACCATCCGGGCCCACGAGCGGCAGCTCTACCCGGTGGACCGCCGACTGTCCACCACCGAGCTGGCGGCTCTGGCCGACCTGCCGACGCCCGCCCCGAACCCGGCGCCGGTGACGAAGTCGCTGACGACAGGCGTCCAGGCCCGGTAGTCGAAACAGTGGGCCCGCTCGCGGGCCGCGCGGCTCATCGCCGCCCAGGCCCTGTCGTTGAGCCGCAGCGCCCGCTCGATTCCGTCCCGGACGTCATCGGCAGCGCAGCCGGCCAGCACGATCCCCTCGCGGCCGTCCACGACGTAGCGCCGCAGGTCACTTGTGTGGTTGAGCAGCACCGGGCAGCCGGCGGCCAGACTCTCCGGCACCTTGGACGGGAAGCCCGCCTGCGCGTACCCGGCCGGGGGGCGGACCAGGACTGAGAAGTGCGCCCGGCGCAACTCGGCGAGGATCTCGTCACGAGGAACCCAGCCCAGGAAGGTCACCTGGTCGTCGAGGTCGCGGAGTCCGGCGTCGTCCAGGTCGGAGAGGCGGCCAGCCTGTTCCCGGCTGATCCCCGCGATCGCCAGGCGCACCCGGCTCCGGTCGTCGGGCGCGAGGCGGCGGACGCCCTCCAGCACCACGGCCAACTGGTCCTTGGGTCCGGCCGATCCGGCGTAGAGCAGCCGCAGACCACCGGCGAGCGGGGGCGGCGCGGGGTCGGTGTAGTCGGCGCAGTCCACCTGCGGCGGCACCACGAGCGTCGGGCGACCGCTGTCGACGAAGCGTCGCTCCAGCGTCTCGGAGATGGCGATGATCCGGTCCGCCAGCCGTCCGGCCAGAAAGGATGTCCACCGGTGGCGGATGAAGTACGGCGTCAGCCACCCCCGGGGGAACTGTGCCCGGTCGTGTCGCTCCAGGACGTCCACAGTCACCGGGCAGCGCACCGTCGCCCGCAGCGCCACCCAGGTGGTCAGGGTGAACAGCCCGAGGGGGAGGTACACGCCGGCCAACTCGTCCGGGCGGACGCCCGCGCGACGCAGCGCGGCCAGCACCCGCAGGGGCCACAGGCGGCGGTGCAGCCAGCGGCCCGGCACCCCGCCGCCGACCACGCGACGGTGCAGCTCGATCAGCCGTACGCCGGGCGGCAGGGGTGGCGCGACAGGTGGGCGCGATCCGTCCTGTGGCCAGTCGTTGACCACCACTGTCACGCCGCCCGCCGGGGTGGCGGACCGGGCGAGGTGCAGCAGACGGTTGGACAGGGCGTCGCCGTGCGGAAACCGGTAGGCGGCAAGCGCCAGCACCTGCGGCGTCGCGGCGGGGCGCGAAGCGCGAACGGAGCCCGCGATGGTGGTGGGCTCGCCCACGGTCATCCCCCTTGGGAGAACTCGGGTTAATTAGCCGTTATGGCCGTTAAGTCTAGGCAGTGCTCCGTGCTCCGCGTGCCGTCACCTCGCGCGCCGCGCCGCAGTTGCCGTACATGTGCTGTCCGCGGGCCGGATCCGGCCCGACGCCGAGCCGCCGTCGGAATGAGAGGCCATGCAGCGTCGCACCGCGCTCGACCACCGGTGCCGTCCGTCGTCGCGCGGAGTCCAGCCGTGACGCGGCCGGTGGTCGTGCAGCACTCGGCCGGAACCCCGGGTGCCAATGGTCCGCTCACCGCCGTGCAGCGGGTGCTCTCCTCGTCGCTGGCCGAGCGGTACGAGTTCGTCCGGATGCACCAGCACGCGGGCAACGGCGGCCTGAACGTGCCGCTGCTGCGGGAGTGGGTGCGCCTGCTGCGCCGGGTGCGACCCGCCCTGGTGCACGTGCGAGGGCTGCAGAACGAGGGTTTCCACGGTGTCCTCGCCGCCCGGCTCGCCGGCTGTCCCCGTGTCCTGGTCACCGTGCACGGGACCGTACGCGACCTGCGTCAGCCCGGGCCGGCCTGGAAGCGCCGCGCGCTCGTGCACGGCGCCGAGCCCGCGACGCTGCGGCTGGCCAGCCACGTCGGCGCGGTCTGCGAGTACGCCGCCGGTCGGGACTTCCTGCGCCGCCTGGGCCCGAAGTTCGTCGGAGTGATCCCCAACGGGGTTCCGCTGCCGACGGACCCGCGCGCCGCCCGTGACCGGGTGCGCGCCGACCTGGGGCTGCGGCCCGACGACGTGGCCATGATCGCGGTGTCCCGGTTGACCTGGGAGAAGGGCTTCGGCGTCCTCGCCGACGCGCTGCGGCGCCTGCCGCCGTCCACCACCGGCAGGTCGCCGTCGGCCGCGCGCCGGGTGCTGCTGGTCGCGGGCGACGGGCCCGACCGCGACGGGGTGTCGGCCGCGCTGGCCCACTCCGGCGAGATCGAGGTACGCCTGCTCGGCAACCGGCTCGACGTTCCCGACCTGCTCGCCGCGGCGGATCTCTTCGTCTTCCCGACCCTGCACGAGAACCTCTCCAACGCGTTGCTGGAGGCCATGGCGCACGGGCTGCCGGTGGTCGCGTCGGCGGTGGGCGGCAACGTGGAGGTGCTGCGCTCCGGCGGTGGTCGGCTGGTGCCACCGGGTGACCCGGACGCCCTCGCCGCCGCGCTGGCTCCGCTGCTCGACGACCCCGGGGAGCGCGGGCACCTGGGGGAGTTGGGCCGCAAGGTGGTCGCCGAGGGCTACAGCCTCGACGTCATGCTGGGCGCTCTGGACCGCGTCTACCAGCGGGTGCTCGGGGAGCGGGCGTGACGCCGCCGGGCGGCCCGCGCGTCACGTTCCTGGGCTTCACAGTGCCCGACGACGTGCTCGCCGAGATCATGGCCCGCGACACCATCATGCCGACGCAGACCCACACCTTCGCCTGGGGTCTGGTCCGCGCTCTGCGGGCCGCCGACTGTCCGGTGCACCTGCTCTCGGCGGCGCCGGTCTCGGGTTGGCCCGGCAACCGGCAGGTCCGATTCCGGGCCGGCCACTTCCGGCAGGACGACGTGGACGGTCACCTGCTGGCGTTCGTCAACCTGCTCGGTCTCAAGCACCTGACCCGCTTCGTGGCCGCCTGGCGCACCGGAGGCCGGGCGCTGCGCGAACGGGACACCGAGGTGCTGCTGGTGCACGGGGTGCACTCGCCCTTCCTGTGGTTCGGCGTGCTGCGGGCGCGGCGGCGCGGCGTTCGGGTCGTGCCGGTGCTCACCGACCCGCCCGGCGTCGCGCTCCCCACCGACGGTCGCCTGGTCCGGCTGCTGCGCGGGCTCGACGTCGCGCTGGTCCGGGTCGCCCTCGCCCGCTGTTCGGGGGTGATCGCCCTGACCCCCGCGCTCGCCGACGACTTCGCCCCCGGCCGTCCGCGGCTGGTGATGGAGGGCATCTGCGCGGCCGATCCGACCGCCGACGGCCGGCCCGCGAGCGCCGGGTCGACCCGGGACATCGTCTACGCCGGCGGACTCAGTCGCGCGTACGGCGTCGACCGGCTCGTCGAGGCGTTCCGCGGCCTGCCCGGGGACGACCTGCGACTGTGCGTGTACGGGCGGGGCGAGCTGACGCAGTGGCTGCGCGAACAGGCCGCAGTGGACCGGCGCATCGTGCCACCCGAGCTGCTGCCCCGGGCCGAGTTGCTGCCCCGGTTGGGCCGTGCCGCCGTGCTGGTGAATCCCCGCCCCGTGGACCAGGACTTCGTCCGCTGGTCGTTCCCGTCGAAGATCATCGAGTATCTCGCCGCGGGCGTACCGGTGGTGAGCACCCGACTGCCCGGCATCCCGTCCGCGTACGCGCCCTGGCTGTCGTACGCCGAGCCGGACACCGTCGACGGGCTGCGCGCGGCTATCGGCCGGGTGTTGGACCTGCCGGTGGCGCAGGCGCGGGCGCTGGGCGCGGGCGGGGCCCGTTTCGTGCGGGAGACCCGCAACCCGGCCGCCCAGGGTCGCCGGATGCGCGACTTCCTCGCCGGGTTGACCGGGCAGACCGGGCTGACCGAGCAGCGTGGCGCCCCGGCCGTCGTCGGTGCGACGCTCCCGCAGCGGCCGGACTGACTGCTCATCGGGCGTCGACGGGTGATCGGGTCGTCGCGGCCGCACAGGCCGCGAGGCGTGCCCGGAGGGCTCGACGTCGGCGGGGTCAGCCCCGTCCGCTGGCGGCGGCCTTGCCGAGCAGATCCTCGATCTGGTCCACGCCGACCCGCAAGGACATCCGATCCAGGTAGAGCTGGCGACCCCGACGGCCCATCACCGCCCGCTCCTCGCGCGGCACCTCGGCCGCGGCGACGAACTGGTCGGCCAGCGCCCGCCAGTCGTCCGGTGGGCAGACCAGTCCCGCCCCGCCGGCGCTGACCAGACTGGCGGCGTCGCCGTCGGCCGACATCAGCACCGGCACGCCGCAGGCCAGCGCGGCCTGCAACTTCGACGGAACCGTCCCGCGCAACCACGGGAGATCACGCAGCATGACCAACTGGTAGTCGGCGGCGGCGTACAGCTCGGCCATCTCGGCGGCCGGACGGCGGCCGAGGAACCGGACGTTGTCCGCGCCCAGCTCGTCGGCGAGCTGCCGGGCCTGTTCCGCGCCCAGCCCGGTGCCGACGAAGACCAGGTCCACCGCGTCCGGCACGGCCGCCGCCGCGCGGATCGCCACGTCGACGCCCTGCAACAGGCCCAGGTTGCCGGCGAACATCACAGTGGTCCTGCCGCGGTGGCCGATCGCCCGGCGGGCCGCGTCGGTGCCGGGCACCGGCCGGAACAGCGCCTCGTCGGTCCAATTGAAAACGGTACGCACCGCACCCGGGTCCACCCCCCGCTCGACCACCTGCTCCGCCATCGCCGGCGCGATCACCGCGATGCCCGCGCAGGAGTGGTAGATCCGGCGCATGCTGGCGGCGAGCAGGCGGTCCAGCGCCCGGCCGGCCAGCCCGGCCGGTGCCATCCCGGACGTCGTCACCGACTCCGGCCACAGGTCCTGCACGTGCAGGACTGTCGGTACGCCCCGCAGCAGGCGCAGCAGGCCGGCGGCGGCGTACGAGGTGGGCGGCGGGTGGTAGACGTACAGCGCGTCGACGCCGCGCAGGTGTCGCGGGGCGGCCACGGTGCTGGTGGCGGCGAACGAGAGATAGCTCGCCGCCCGGCGCAGACCGGACCGGTCGTGACTCGGGTACGCCGGCACCCGGCGCACGGTCACCCCCCGGTCGGAGGCCCGATGGTTCCACCGCTGCCGCCAACCGGGATAGGTACGCCCCAGCGGCAGGCTCGGAAAGGTGGTCAGCACCCGGACGTCGTGGCCGCGTCGGGCCAGCTCCGTGGCCAGTTGACCGGGCACGAACGTGCTCTCCGGCGGGTACCACTGACTGATCAGTCCGATTCGCATGCCCCGGCTCTCCCGTCGTCTCGGCCACCCGGGGCACACAACGGCCGGACGGCGACGAAGGACACGCGACACGGGGTCCGTTTTGCGTGACTTGCGGGAACAGGGCTCGTTGTCACACTGGTGGGCCGCCGAGCGGTCACCGCCACCGTGCCGCCGGGCGGGCATCGCGCCGCCGGGCGGCTCGCCAGCCGAGCCGAAACGGGGAGACGTTGAGAGTAGTGGTGACCGGGGGTGCCGGGTTCATCGGCGCCAACCTGGTGCGGGCGCTCGCCGAGACCCCACAGGTGACCGAGATCGTGGTCGTGGACGACCTCTCCACCGGCCTGCTCGACAACCTGCACGACCAGCCGGTCCGGCTGCACCGGGGTACCGTGCTCGACCCGGATCTGCTCGACGAGGCGTTCGTGGGCGCGTCCAGCGTCGTGCACCTGGCTGCCCTCGGGTCGGTGCCGCGCTCCATCGACAGGCCGCTGCCCAGCCACCACGCCAACGCCACCGGGACCCTGATGGTGCTGGAGGCGGCTCGTCGCCACGACGTGGGCCAGCTGATCCTCTCGTCGTCGTCGTCGGTCTACGGCACCAATCCGGTACTGCCCCGGCAGGAGGGGCTGCGGCCCATACCGGTCTCGCCGTACGCGGTGTCCAAGCTGGCCGCCGAGGCGTACGCGGTCGCCTACGCGGCCTGCTACGACCTGCCGGTGCTGCCGTTCCGCTTCTTCAACGTCTTCGGACCACGGCAGGCCGCCCACCACGCGTACGCCGCGGTGCTGCCGCGCTTCGTCACCGCCGCGCTCGCCGGTGAGCCGCTGCGGGTGCACGGCGACGGCCGGCAGACCCGCGACTTCACCTTCGTCGGCAGCGTCACCTCGGTGATCGTCGACGCCATCGTGCGCCGGGTGTCCACCACGGACGTGGTCAACCTGGCCTTCGGCGTGCGGGTGTCGCTGCTCGACCTGGTCGCCGAGCTGGAGGACATCCTGGGTCGGCCGTTGTCGGTGGTGCACGAGCCGCCACGAACGGGCGACGTGCGGGACTCCCAGGCCGACTGCGCCCGCCTGCGGACGCTGTTTCCCGCCGTGCGGCCGGTGCCGCTGCGCACCGGCCTCGAACGCACGGTGGCCTGGATGTCCGATCACGTCCTCGCGGGTCAGTAGGGACGCCGATGTCGTCCGGGGTCGCCGAGCGGACCCGGCACACCCGTAAACCTGGCGCACACCGCCGCCGCCCCGACCGTGGTCGCCGGCTGCTCTCCGGCGTGGCCACCGCGCTGCTGAGCCGGTTGGCCGGGCTCGTCGTGCCGATCGTGCTGGTGCCGGTGACGCTGCCCTACTTCGGCAACGACCTGTACGGCCTGTGGATGGCTGTCGCCGCGCTGGCCGGCATGGCGGCCTTCGCCGACCTGGGGCTGGGCAGCGGGCTGATGACCAAGCTGGCCCCCTGCTACGCCCACGGCGACACCGCCCAGGCCCGCCGCTACATCTCCAGCGCGTACCTGACCCTGTCGGTGCTCGCGCTGGTTCTCACCGGTCTGCTCTGGACCTGCTCCGGCGCGGTTCCGTGGTCGGCGCTGTTCAACGTGACAGGTCAGGTCACCCCGGAGCAGACCCGGATGATCTCGCTGATCTGTCTCACCGCGTTCGCGCTGAACGTCCCGCTCAGCCTGATCGCCCGGGTCCAGTACGCCTACCAGCAGGTCGGCCGGAGCAACGTGTGGCAGACCACCGGCAGCCTGGCCGCGCTCGGCGCGGTGCTCGGCGTGGTCCGGGCCGGCTGGTCGCCGATCCTGGTGGTGGCCGTCTCGGTCGCCACGCCGCTGCTCGTCAATCTGCTCAACACGCTGTGGTTCTTCGGCCGGCAGGAGCCGCGGATCCGACCGGCGCCCCGCGCCGTGCGGCTCGACACCGCGGTGGAGCTGACCCGGCTCAGCGGGCTGTTCTTCGTGCTCACCGTGGTCATCTCGTTCGCCACCAACGCCGACACGCTGATCATCGCGCATGTGCTCGGCCTCTCCGCGGTGGCCGGCTATGTGGTGCCGGCCAAGCTGCTGTCCCAGCTCGGTCAGCTCGTCGTCCTGGTCAACGTGCCGCTCTGGCCGGCCAACGGCGAGGCCCTGGCCCAGGGGCAGGTGGACTGGGTGCGGCGGACCACGCGGCGGATGACAGTGCTGTCCGTGCTCGCCGCCGGCCTGCCCGCGGTGGCCCTGGTGGCCGTCGGCGACCGGCTGTTCGCCGCCTGGCTGCCGGTGCCGATGGGGGGCGACCGCTGGCTGCTCGCCGGCCTGGGCGTCTGGTGGCTGTTGCAGTCGGCGCTCTCGCCCCGGTTCATGGTGCAGAACGCCGGAGGCGTCCTCGTCCCGCAGTTGTGCGGTTGGGGAGCGTTCCTGGTGCTGTCGGTGCTCGGTAAGTGGTTCGCCGCCGACCGGCTCGGCGTCGCCGCCGTGCCCTGGGTGGGCGCCGTCGGCTACGCGCTCACCGTCGCGCCGGCGGCGCTGTACGGATATCGCCGGACGTTGCGGCGCCACCGCGGTCCGGCCGTCGAGGAGGAACTGGTGGACAGTGCGCGCTGACGACTATCCCCGCGTGCTCGTGGTGAGCGCGGCCGTGTTCGACCGCTCCACCGGCACCGGCATCACCCTGTCGAACCTGTTCACCGGCTGGCCGGCGGACCGGCTCGCGCAGCTGTACGCCGAGGACCGCGCTCCGGGCACGGACGCCGTCGGCACGTTCGCGCGGTTCGCGCCGCGCAACGCGCCGGTCGAGTACCACCTGTTCCGGCAGTGGGAACGCGTGCGCCGGCCGCTGCGGACCGTCCTGAAGGGTCCGGTCGACGTGGTGGCTGCGCCCAGCCCGGCAGGCGCAACGGTCGCCGTGGCCCGGGATCCGGCACCTGGTGCGCTGCGCGTCCACCTGCGTACCCAACTGCGGGCGTTCGTCGACCTCAGCCCGGTCCGCGTACCCCCGGACGTCCGTCGCTGGCTTCGTGACCAACGGCCGGACGTGGTCTACACGACGCTGGGCAGCATCCGGATGATGCGCCTCGCGGTCGCCGCGGCGCAGGAGTGCCGGGTGCCGCTGGTTCCGCACTTCATGGACGACTGGCCCACGACGCTGTACACCGGTGGCCAGGTGCTGGGTCTGCCCCGGCTCGCCGTCCGCGCCGGGTTCCGCGACGTTCTGCGGCACTCCTCGTACGGGATGGGGATCAGCGAGGCGATGGCGCGGGAGTTCGCACGCCGCTACCGGCTGCCGTTCGCCGCCTTCGGCAACTGTGTCGACGCCGCCGACTTCGCCGATCCCCACCAGCCCGCGCCGGATCGGCCGGGGGGGACCCCTGTCGAACTGGTCTACGTCGGTGGGCTGCACCTGGACCGGTGGCGGTCGCTGCGCCAGGTCGGTGCGGCCGTCGGCGAGCTGGCCGCCCGGGGCATACCGGCGCGGTTGACCGTGCACGCCCCGGCCGCCGACGTCGGCCGCTACGGTGGCGCGTTCGCCGGGATGCCCGCCGTCCACCTGGGCCGGTCGCTGGCAAGCGGGGAGGTCTCCGGGGTGCTGCGCCGGGCCGATGTGCTGGTGCACGTCGAGTCGTTCGCCGCCGAGCACCGCAGGTACACCCGCTACTCGCTCTCCACCAAGATCCCGCAGTACCTCGCGGCCGGCCGTCCCGTACTCGCGTTCGGCCCGGCCGAGGTGGCGTCGATGGCGCACCTGGCGGCGGCCGACGCCGGTGCGGTGGTCGGACACGACGACCCGGCCGCCCTCGCCGCCGCGCTCGGCCCGCTCTGCGCCGACGCGGAGTTGCGGGCCCGTCTGGGCCGGCGAGGGCTGGCGTACGCGGAGCGTCATCACCGCACCGACCGGGTGGCGGCCCGCTTCGCCCAGGTGCTGCGGGAGGCGGCGGGTCGACCGGCTGGCGCGGCGGTGGTGCCCCGACCCGGGCGGGCTGCCGCGTTGGAGGGCTCGGACGTCGGTTGAGGACCCGTCCCGACGGCGGCGCTACCGGCTGGTCGCCACCGTCCGCCCGCCGACCGTGATGACCGGCGCGACGGTGCTCGGGCGCCGGCGACGGCTGCGGGCGTGTCGCGCGGCGATGCCCGCGTGACGTCGCGGGCCCCAGATCCCCGGCAGGACTGTGACAAGCGCGAGCACCAGCCAGAAGGCGAGTGACGTCTCCCACTGGCCGGTCAGCCAGATCGGCAGCATGATCCCGACGCACGCGCAGGCGGTCAGGAGCCCGGCCCGGCCCGTGCGGGCGGTGCCGACGAGCGCCCCGGCCATCGTCGCGAAGTAGAGCGCGACGCCGACCAGACCCAGATCGTTGCCGACGGTGAGGAGCAGGTTGTGCGGCCCGATCTCGAACGGGTTGGTGCCGATGAACACGCCCGCCCCGGAGCCGGCCAGCGGCGACTCGGACCAGGTCGACAGCGCGTACGGCCAGATCGACAGGCGGCCGGAGATGTCGCCGGTGGGCCGTCCGTACAGGCCGTCGAGCCAGAGCAGCTCGGCCTTCGGCGCCAGCCCGAACGGCACCAGCGCGACAAGCGCGGCGGCGAGGCCGGCGACGGTGACCGCTGTCAGTCGGGGCGCGATCCGGGTGGCGAGCGCGACGACGAGACCGAGCAGGACGCCGATGGCGGCACCCCGCGATCCGGTGAGCAGCACGGCGTACCCGAGTAGGACGATCAACGCCAGCGGGGCGAGGCGCAGCGGCGGCCGGTGCGCGCCGGCCGCGGCGAGCACCAGGGCCAGCACCACCCCGGCGGCCAGGGTGTACGCGGTGACGTTCACCTCCTTGCCGGCGATGCCGTACCGCTCGGCGAAGAGCAGCACCTGCCCCTGGGACCGAGCGCCGGTGGCCACCTCGACGGCGACCACCGCACATCCGCCCAGGAACGTCCAGCCGACCAGCAGCAGGTCCCGCCGTCCCCGCACGACGTGCCGGCAGGCCACGAACAGCACGCCTACCGAGATGTAGCGGTAGGCGGCGGGGCCGGTGAGGTCGGTCCGGCTGCTCCAGAGCAGGCTGGCGGCGGCCCAGCAGCCGGTGAGCAGCGCGGCGACGTCGAGCGGGCGCAGCCTGGGCAATCGGCCGGTCAGCACGATCGCGAGCACCGCGAGGATCGCGCCGTAGTTGAACGACCACCACGGCGGGCGGGCCGCCAGGAAGGCGACCACGCACAGGGCCAGGACGGCGGGCAGGCTGCCGGCAGGTGGGGCAGGTGGGGCAGGTGGGGCAGGTGGGGCAGGTGGGGCTGGTGGGGATGCGGGGCGGGCATCCGCCGCTCGGCGGCGTCGGCCGATGGCCGGCACCAGCGGTTCGGTGGTGGCGCGGTAGCGGGCGCCGGTGGTGGGCCCGGTCTCCGGCGGCGCCGCGGTCATCGGCCCCGCTCCGGCTCGGGGTCCCGCATCGGGCCGGAGAGGTGACCGCGCGGCATGGGACTCCTTCTCTGGAACGACCGGGTGCGACCCCTCGTGGCGGCGGACCCGGGAACGGTCCGCGCCGGCCGGGGCCGGGGAGCGGCACGGGACCGTTTCTATCAGGTAACGGGCCGCGAAGAGGTCAATTCACCGCATAAGCGTATGGTCTTTAGGGCTCTGATGGGTAATTGAACCCCCTTTGCTACCGAACGCGTATCTGCTCCTCCGAGCATTCGTTGACCCGGGTGCCGAATCCGTCGCGGAGTCGAACCTGGCCGCCGGAGGCCGGTGCCCCGGAACGTGGCGCGTCGTGCTCCGCCCGGGGGTGGCGGGTGGAAGCCGCCCGTCGGACGACGAACGGGAGAACCAATGAGCGTGACGACCGCGGGTCGCCGGGTGCTGATCACCGGTGGGACCGGATCCTTTGGACAGACCATGGCCCGGCGGCTGCTCGACCGTGACGTCGCCGAGGTGCGAATCCTCAGTCGGGACGAGGCCAAGCAGGACGCCATGCGCCGGTCGATCGGCGACGAGCGGGTGCGCTACCACATCGGCGACGTCCGCGACGTCGACACCGTGGTGCGCGCCACCCGGGGCGTCGACTTCGTCTTCCACGCGGCGGCGCTCAAGCAGGTGCCCTCCTGCGAGTTCTTCCCCCTCGAAGCGGTACGCACCAACATCCTCGGCAGCGGCAACGTGGTCGAGGCCGCCGCGTACAACGGGGTCAGCTCGGTGGTCGTCCTCAGCACGGACAAGGCCGTCTACCCGGTGAACGCCATGGGCATGAGCAAGGCGCTGATGGAGAAGGTCGCCCAGGCGTACGCCCGGAACAACCCGAACAGCGCCACCACGGTCTCCTGCGTCCGGTACGGCAACGTGATGTACTCCCGCGGCTCGGTGATCCCGCTGTTCATCGAGCAGATCAAGGCCGGCCGCGCGCCCACCGTCACCGAACCCGCCATGACCCGCTTCCTCATGTCGCTGGCCGACTCGGTCGACCTGGTCGAGCACGCGTTCCACCACGCCCGCCCCGGCGACGTGTTCATCCGCAAGGCCGCCGCCTGCACCATCAGCGACCTCGCCGAGGCGGTCTGCCAGCTCTTCGACGTGCCGTTCAAGCTGGACGTGATCGGCGTACGGCACAGCGAGAAGTGGCACGAGACCCTGGCGAGTCGCGAGGAGTTGGCCCAGGCCGAGGACTTCGGCGACTTCTTCCGGGTGCCGCTGGACGCCCGGGACCTCAACTACGCGCTCTACGTCTCCGAGGGCGACCTGGGCGACACCCCCCGCGAGGACTTCAACTCGGCCAACGCCACCCGGCTCGGCGTACCCGAGGTGGTGGAGTTGCTCCGGGCGCTGCCGGAGGTCCGGGCGGAGCTGGCGCTGCGTGACCCGGTGTTGGCGTGCTGAGGCTCGCCGTCACCGGCGGTGGCGGTTTCCTCGGCTGGCACGTGCGCGTCCTGTTGCACGCGCTCGGCTGGCCCGAGCCGACCGTGCTCACCCGCGCCGACCTGGCCGACCCGGCGACGGTCGCCCGCAGGATCGCCGGGGTGGACCGGGTGCTGCACCTGGCCGGAGTCAACCGCGGCGAGCCCGCCGACGTGGCGGCCGGCAACGTGCAGCTCGCCGCCCAACTCGCCAACGGCCTGCGGGCCTGCCCGGAACCGCCGGCCGGAGTGGTCTTCGCCAACTCGGTCCAGGCCGGCAACGGCACTCCCTACGGCGACGCCAAGGCCACCGCCGCCGGCATCCTCGCCGAAACCGGGGTGGCCCTGGACGACGTGCTGCTGCCCAACCTGTACGGCGAACACGGCCGGCCCTGGTACAACTCGGCGGTCGCCACCTTCTGCCGGGTGCTCGCCGAGGGTGGCCGGCCCGAGGTGCACGCCGACCGGGAGATGGACCTGGTGCACGTCACCGACGCGGCGGCCCGACTGGCCGGCGTGGCGGCGGGCGGCTCCTGGGACCCCGCAATGCCGGCGCTGCGCATCGGGGTCCGCGACCTCGCCGACCAGCTCTCCTCGTACGCCGGCATCTACCGCACCGGCGAGATCCCGCCGCTGCGCGACAGGCACGACGTACGGCTGTTCAACACGTACCGGTCGCACTGCTTCCCGGCGCACTATCCGCTCGCCCTGCCCAGCCGGGCCGACGCCCGCGGCGCGCTTGTCGAGACGGTCAAGACCCACGGGGGAGCGGGGCAGACGTTCTGCTCGACGACCCTCCCCGGTGTCACCCGCGGTGAGCACTTCCACCTGGCCAAGGTGGAACGGTTCGTGGTGCTGCGCGGCAGCGCGGAGATCAGCCTGCGCCGCGTCGGCGACACCGACGTCCTCCGGTTCCCGGTCAGCGGCGCCGAACCGGTCGTCATCGACATGCCGACCATGTGGGCGCACAACATCACCAACACCGGTCCGGACGAGCTGCTCACCCTCTTCTGGACCAACGAGCTGTTCGACCCGCAGCGACCGGACACCTGGCCGGAGCCGGTCGGCGGCGAGCACCGCGTGCCAGCCGGCGTCCGGTGAGCGACAGGCCAAGGGAGACCCCATGACCCGCGTGATGACAGTCGTCGGCACCCGCCCGGAGATCATCAGACTGTCCCGGGTGCTCGCCCGACTCGACGAGACAGTCGACCACGTGCTGGTGCACACCGGGCAGAACTGGGACAGCAGCCTCTCCGACGTGTTCTTCTCCGAGCTGCGCCTGCGCGAACCCGACCGGTTCCTGCGCGTCGACACGTCCTCGCTGGGCCGGGTGCTCGGCGGGGTGCTGGTCGGCATGGAGGCGGCGATCGCCGAGGTGCGGCCGGACGCCCTGCTCGTGCTCGGCGACACCAACAGCTGCATCGCCGCCCTGATGGCCCGTCGGATGCGGGTGCCGGTCTACCACATGGAGGCCGGCAACCGCTGCTTCGACCTCAACGTGCCGGAGGAGACCAACCGCCGGCTGGTCGACCACGTGGCCGACTTCAATCTCGTCTACACCGAACACGCCCGGCGCAATCTGCTCGCCGAGGGTCTGCACCCGCGCCGGATCCTGCACACCGGCTCGCCGATGCGGGAGGTCCTGGAGCACTACCGGGCGCCGATCGCCGGCTCGACGATCCTGCGTCAGCTGGAACTCGACAGTGGCCGGTACTTCCTGGTCAGCGCGCACCGCGAGGAGAACGTGGACCGGCCCGACCGGCTCCAGCGGCTGCTCGACTGCCTCGTGGCCGTCCGTGACCGGTGGGGCTTCCCGGTGCTGGTCTCCACCCACCCCCGCACCCGCAAGCGCCTGGAGGCGCTCGCCCCGGACGCCACAGCCCTGGACGGCATCGCCTTCCATGACCCGTTCGGCCTGCTCGACTACGTACACCTGCAGACGAAGGCGTACTGCACGCTGTCGGACAGCGGGACGATCAGCGAGGAGGCGGCGATCCTCGGCTTCCCCGCGGTGACCCTGCGGGAGTCGATCGAACGCCCGGAAGCGCTCGACGCCGGCGGCATCATCATGACCGGCCTGGACCCGCAGGGGGTCGTCGAGGCGGTCGAGGTGACGGTGGCGCAGGTCGCCGCCCAGGGCGTGCCCTGCCCGGTCGACTACCAGGTGCCCGACACCTCCCGGCGGGTGGTCGACTTCATCCTCTCCACCGTGCGCCGCCACCACGACTGGGCCGGCATCCGGCACTGACACGCGGGGGCGGTCGGTGGTCCGGCGGGACCGGCCACCGGCCGCCCACCGTCGTGGGTCAGCGCCGTCGTGGGTCAGCGCCGTCGTGGGTCAGCGCCGTCGTGGGTCAGCGCCGTCGCGCCGCAACGTCCTCCACGATGTCGGCCACCTCGGCCGCCGCCCGCAGGTCGTCGAAGGACGCCAGCACGTGCCGCCGGGCCAACCGGCCGCGCAGGCGCAACGTGCCGCCGGCCCAGGCGCGGTACGCCGCGTCGAGCGCGTCCACCAGAGCCGCCGGGTCGGCCGGCGGAACGACCCATCCGGAGCGGTCGGTGACCGCCTCGGGCAGGCCGCCGGCCCCGCTGACGATGCTCGGTACGCCCATCGAGCCGGCCTCCACCGCGGCCCCCGGTCCGTCGCAGAGTGACGGGGAGACGCTGACGTCGGCCGCGGCGTAACAGGGCCGGACGTCCGGGACGGACTCCACCCAGGTCACCGCCGGATCGTCGGTGACGCCGAAGCGCTGGGCGAGCTGCCGCCGGTAGCTCTCCCCGGCCGCCGTCCAGCCGCCCCCGACCAGCAGCAGGTGCGCGTCCGGGTGTCGACGGCGAAACGTCCGCCAGGCCGTCAGGAGCACATCGTGCCCCTTCACCCCGCGACCGGAGTGGACCAGGCGCTTGGGCGGGTAGACGTAGCTGACCAGCACCGCCAGGAACGCGGACTGGTCGATGCCCAGCTCGGCGCGGAGCTTCGCCCGCTGGTCCGGGCCGGTGGCGTCCGGGCTGAACGCGTCGGTGTCCACCCCGTACACGGCGACAGGTCGCCGCTGCGGCGGGCAGCCCAGCTCCCCGTACCGGGTGGAGGCGTACCGGCAGCCGCACACCACCACGTCGTCGAGCCGCCACAGCATCCGCTCCACCGAACGAATCAGGCTCGACTCCAGGTACGCCGGGCCGGCCACCATGTGCACCCGGCGCACCGGCAGGCCCAGCGTGGCCAGCCGCACCGCGTACGCCGAGGCGATCAGGTGGTACTGCACCACGTCGGAGCGCAGCCGACGCAGCAGCGACCGCAGCCGCAGCAGCCCGACCGGCGCGGACCACCCCAGTGTGAAGTCGTACGGCGACGGCAGCACCTCGACCCCGCGGCGCTCCAACTCGTCGGTCAGCCGGCCGGCGCCCGCGGGCAGCACGACGGTCACCTCGTGGCCGCGGTGGCGCAACTCGTCCACCTGGGGCAGCAGCCAGGTCCCGCCCGCGTTGGTCTTGACCAGCACCGCGATCCGTAGCCGGCGCACACCGTGCGGGTGGCCCACGCGCGGACCGCCGGAGGCGCCGTTCGCGCTCACCGGGCTGGGACTCCCTTGACGACGACGCCGGCCGGCACGTCCCGGACCACGCAGGCGCCCGCGCCGACTGTGGCGTCGGCGCCGACGCGCAGCCCCTGCAACACCACCGCGCCCGCCCCGATCAGTACACCGTCGCCCAGCCGGCAGTCGCCGGAGACCGCGCCGAGCGGGTTGACCGACACGTGGTCCCCGACCTCGCAGTCATGCGCCACGGCACTGTTCTGGTTGAGGTGCACGTGCCGCCCGAGCGTGACGTTCGTGGTGACCCGGGCACCGGGGAACGCGATGAGGCCCTCGCCGTAGACGGCGTCCGGGCCGACCGTCGCGTCCGGGTGGATCAGTACCGCCGCGTGCAGTCCGTGGGCGGCCAGCCGCCGGTCCACCGCCCGCCGGGAGGCGGGATCCCCGATGCCCAGCGCCAGGTACGTGCCGGCGGGCTGGTTGGCGAGACGAGCCGTACCGCCCAGGTAGGGCACCTCCAGCCGCTGCACCCGCTTCAGGTTGACCTCGCTGGGCCGGTCGTCGACGAAGCCACGGATCCGCCAGACCGGCTCCCCGCCGGCGGCCGCGTTGACGGCCCGGACGATGCCCAGCACCTCCCGGCCGTGGCCGCCGCAGCCGACGACGACGATGTCCAGGCTCACCGGCGACTCGTCGTCGGAGCGTGACCGGTGCCGGCGGTGGCGAGTCCGGACGGGCCGAGGTACTCGCGGGCGGTGGCCACGCCCGGCGCCGTGATGCCCTCGCGGCGCAGCACGATCCGTACCGTGCGGAGCAGGATGCGCAGGTCCAGCGCGAGCGAGCGGTGCCGTACGTAGCGCACGTCGAGCGCGAACCGTTCCTCCCAGCTCAACGCGTTACGCCCGTAGACCTGCTGAAGGCCTGTGATGCCGGGCCGGACGTCGTGGCGGCGGAGCTGCTCGGGCGTGTACCGGGTCAGGTACGCCGGCAGCAGCGGACGCGGCCCGACCAGGCTCATCTCGCCGCGCAGCACGTTCCACAGTTGGGGCAGCTCGTCCAGGCTCGTGGTCCGCAGCCACCTGCCGAACGGGGTGAGCCGCTCACCGTCGTTGGCCGGCGCGCTGTCCTCGCCGCCGACGGTCATCGAGCGGAACTTGACCAGGTGGAACAACCGGCCGTGCCGACCCGGCCGGGCCTGCCGGAACAGCACCGGCCGGCCCATGGTGACAAGCACGGCCAGCGCCACGGCGGTGAGCACCGGGGCTGCCAGCAGCAGACCGGTGGCGGCCAGGAGGACGTCCAGCGCGCGCTTGAGGGCGTCGTAGGGGCGGGGTCCGCTCGTCATCGGTGCTCCTGGAGAAATTCGCTGATCGTGGCGAACACCCGGTCGACCTGGTCGTCGGTGAGCGCGGAGCCGCTGGGCAGGGAGAGGCTGGTGGCGAAGAGGCGGTCGGCCACCCCGGTCAGGGCGGCCGGTTGGTCGGCGTACACCGGCTGGCGGTGCATCGGTTTCCACATGGGGCGGCTCTCCACGCCATGGGCGACCAGGTGCTCGGCCAGGTGGCCGGCCTGCCAGCCGGCACGTTCGGGCTCGACCACCACGGAGGTCAGCCAGCAGTTGGAGCCCGGGTCGCCGGCGCCGAGGATCCGGGTGCCCGGCACGGCGGCGAAGAGGTGGGCGTACCGGTCCCGCAGCGCCCGCCGTCGGGCGATCATCGCGTCCAGCCGGCTGAGCTGCGCCCGGCCGAGGGCGGCCAGCAGCGTGCTGAGCCGGTAGTTGTAGCCGACGTCGCGGTGCTCGTAGTGCGGCACCGGCTCGCGCGCCTGGGTGGCGAGGTGGCGGGCCCGCGCCACCAGGGCCGGGTCGTCGGAGACGAGCATTCCGCCGGCCGAGGTGGTCATCACCTTGTTGTGGCTGAACGAGTAGATCCCCACCCGGCCGAGGGTGCCGGCGTGTCGGCCCCGGTAGGTGGAGCCGAGGGCCTGCGCCGCGTCCTCGACGACGGGTACGCCTGTCGAGGCGCAGAGCGGCAGCAGCCTGTCGTAGTCGGCGCACCGACCGTTGATGTCCACGCTCAGCACGGCGGCGACCCGCCGGCCGGCCTCGGCGAGTCGTCCGAGCAGGTCGGAGAGCAGGTCGACGTCGAGGTTGCCGGTGGCCGCGTCACAGTCCACGAAGACCGGTTCGGCGCCTGTGTAGGTGACCGCGTTGGCGGTGGCGGCGAACGTCAGGGTGGGCACGACCACCACGGAACCGGGTCCGGCACCGACGGTGAGCAGCGCCAGGTGCAGCGCGGCGGTGCCGGAGGAGAGCCCCAGCGCGTGGCCGACGCCGACCCGCGCGGCGACCTCCCGTTCGAACGCGCCCAACTCCGGGCCCTCGGGGTCGAAGCGGCCGGCGCGGAAGGCGCGCAGCAGGTAGGACTCCTCCAGTTCGCCGACGTCCGGCGGGGAGAGGAAGACCGGGTCGGTGACGGCCGGGCCGCCAACGCGCGCCTCGGGCGGACGGTGGTGGATGAGATCCACGGACGGCGCCTCCGATCAAACATGCTGAAAGACCACAATGGTTGTAGCAGCCGCTATAGCGGTGGATGGGTGGTTTCGCCGATCCTGCGCCGTTTCCACCCGATCGGTCTTCGCGTTCCGACGGCCACGGCGCGGCCGGTAGAGTGCTGCCGGCCGCGGTACGTCCACACCAGGGAGAACGAGTGCTGCACCTGAGGGTGATCGTCCCGGCGGATCGGTCTGACGAGGTCGTCGACCTGCTGTCCGCGAACGCGGGGGTGACCCACCTGGCCGTGCTGCCCGGCGTGGCGCGGCAGCCGGAGGGCGATCTCGTCCTCTGCGACGTGGTGCGGGAGAGCGCCGACGGGGTGCTGCACGGGCTCCAGCGCATCGGGGTGGACACCAGCGGCGGCATCGCCGCCGACGACGTCGAACTGACCATCTCCGCGGCTGCCGACCGCGCGGCCGAGCGGGCGCCGGGCAGCGGCGCGGACGCGGTGGTCTGGGACGAGATCGCCGCGAAGACCGGTGAGCAGACCGAGCTGTCCGGCACCTACCTGGTGCTGATCGTGGTGGCCACCATGATCGCGGGCATCGGTGTGCTGCTGGACCAGCCGATCCTCATCGTCGGGGCCATGGTGGTCGGGCCGGAGTTCGGCCCCCTCGCCGCGCTCTGCGTGGCGCTCCTGCGCCGCCGACTGTCGGTGATCGGCCGATCGGTGCAGGCCCTGACGGTGGGGTTCCTGGCGGCCATGGTGGCGACCGTGCTGAGCACCTGGGCGCTTACCGCGGCCGGTCTGGTGAGCAGGGAGATGCTGCTCGCCGAGCGGCCGCTCACCGACTTCATCTGGCGCCCGGACGCGCTGTCCTGGGTCGTCGGCCTGCTCGCCGGGGTCGCCGGCATGCTCTCGTTGACCTCGAAGAAATCGGGCAGCCTGGTCGGGGTGCTGATCTCGGTGACCACGGTGCCCGCCGCGGCGAACGTGGCGGTCGCCGCCGCCTACGGCGTGTGGGGCGAGGCCGGCGGTTCGGCCCTCCAGTTGGTGATCAACCTGTGCGCGATCGTCCTGGCCGGGCTGCTCACGCTTCTGGTGCAGCAGCTCTGGTGGTGGAACCTGGCTCGTCGATCCCGTCCAGCAACCGGGTGAGCAGCGTCCGCAGCGGGATCGACTCGCCGTCGCGCCCGCCGGCCCCGACGACAAGCGGCGCCGGGCTGGGCTGCGGGTCGACGCCGAACAACCGGGCCCGCAGGCCGCCCGGAACGGTCAGCAGATGGAACCGACCGGCCGTGTCCACCGCTCGGGTCCCGCCCCGGTCGACGTACCAGCCGGTCAACCGCGTCCGGTAGCGACCGCGCCCGTCGTAGCCCCGGGCGACCAGCCGCGTGGTGGGCAGACCCCGCCGGGTCGCCTCGGCCACGAACCAGGCCACCAACTCCGCCGCCTGCGCCTGCTCGGCGGCCCGCCGCCGCGCCTCCGCGTCGGCGTGCGCCCGCACCGCCCGCTGCTGCCGCTCCCGCCACTCGCGGCCGTCGCCCTCACCCACGATCCGACGGTACGCGACGCGACTCAGTCCAGAACGGCCCGCAGGGTGTGCCGGGCGATGCCCGCCATTCCCGGGTTCGTCTCGACGTAGTAGTGCAGCGCGTTGATCGCCTGCTCCAGGGCCCACCCGCGCCCCCGCTCCCAGGTGGCGTCGTCCACGCCCAACGCCCGCCGGTACGTCTCCCGCGACCCCGCGTCGAGCAGGTTCCACGCCGGCATCAGGTCCACCGCCGGGTCGCCCACTCCGACCGTGCCGAGGTCGATGACCGCCACCAGTCGACCGTCGCGGACCAGCAGGTTGCCCGGCATCAGGTCGGCGTGGATCCACACGTCGGGGTCGTCGCGGCGGACGGCCCGGCACCGGTCCCACACCTCGGCCAGCGCGGCGGTGTCGGTCAGTTCGCCGCTGACGGCCAGGGCTGCCCGCACGTCGGCGTCCTGGTCGGCGAGCGGTCCGCCCCGGCCGGTTCCCGGCCAGGACCGCCCGCCGGTGTCGATGCCGCGCAGGGCCACCACGACGGCGGCCAGGTCACTGGCGAACACGTCCGGATCGCCGACCCGGTCGAGCTGAGCCGGCGCACCGGGAATCCAGCGGTACGCCGCCCACGGCCCGGGATACCCGTCGCCCGGCTCACCCAGGCCGAGCGGCTCGGGCACCGCGACCGGTAGGTGCGCGGCGAGCAGCACGGCGTACTCCTGCTCCCGCGCCAATTCCGCGCGCAGGTCGGAATCGGCCCCGGGGCGCAGCGGAAACCGCAGCACGACCTCCGCCCCGACCCGGAACAGGGCGTGCACCGTCCCAGCCGAGGAGACCGGGCGGACGGGCAGACCCCGCCAGCGGGGAAACTGCGCGGCCACCAGCGCGGCGACCGCGTCCACGGGCACGTCCACCTGGTCGGCATGCATCCTCACCGCGAGATCATCACTCCGAGGCGCACCCCCGCGCGAGCCGATTTCCGGCCACCGCGCCGCCGCGCCGCCGCGCGGTGGTTGCGCGCCGCGCTTCCGTGCCGCGCGGCGCTTCCGTGCCGCGCCGCGCCGCTCAGCTCCAGATCTTGGACGGTTTCCGTTCCGCGCGAACGGAAACTGTCCAAGATCTACACGACACCGCGCGAGGTCGCGGATCAGGCCAGTCCGGCGCGGCGCAGGGCCTCGGCCATCGCGTCGTTGGCCGGCGCCGGTGCGCCCTGGCGCTGCTGCCCGCCTCGTCCACCCTGCCCGCCGCGTCCACCCTGCCCGCCGCGTCCGCCGGACCCGCCCTGGCCACCCGAACCGCTCTGGCCGCCGCGTCCGCCGGACCCGCCCTGGCCACCCGAACCGCTCTGGCCGCCGCGTCCGCCGGACCCGCCTCGGCCGTCCTGGCCGCCGCGTCCGCCGGACTCGCCGCGGCTGCCCTGTGGTCCGCGCTGCGCCGGGCCGCCTCGACCCTCCTGGCTCGTCCGACCGCCACCGCCGGCGGCCGGCTCGTCCTCCAGGCGCAGGGTCAGGGAGATCCGCTTACGGGGTACGTCCACGTCGAGCACCCGGACCTTGACCACGTCGCCGGACTTGACCACCTCGCGGGGGTCCTTGACGAACGTCCGGGACATCGCCGACACGTGCACCAGACCGTCCTGGTGCACCCCGACGTCGACGAAAGCGCCGAACGCGGCCACGTTGGTGACCACGCCCTCCAGCACCATCCCGGGCGTCAGGTCACCGATCTTCTCCACCCCCTCGACGAAGGTGGCGGTGCGGAACTCCGGCCGAGGGTCGCGGCCCGGCTTCTCCAGTTCGGCGAGGATGTCGGTGACGGTGGGCAGGCCGAACCGGTCGTCGACGAAGTCGGTGGCCCGCAGTCCCCGCAGGATCGCGCTCTTACCGATCACCGCGCGCAGGTCCTGGCCGGTGCTGGCGAGGATGCGCCGCACCACCGGGTACGCCTCGGGGTGCACGCTGGAGGAGTCCAGCGGGTCGTCCCCGCCGGGGATGCGCAGGAAGCCGGCGCACTGCTCGAACGCCTTCGGCCCGAGCCGGGCCACCTTCTTCAGCTCGGTCCGCGAGCGGAACGGCCCGTTGGCGTCCCGGTGCAGCACGATGTTCTCGGCCAGCCCGGCGCCGATTCCGGAGACCCGGGTCA
Organism: Micromonospora sp. NPDC049274; assembly: GCF_040678875.1. Taxonomy (NCBI): domain Bacteria; kingdom Bacillati; phylum Actinomycetota; class Actinomycetes; order Micromonosporales; family Micromonosporaceae; genus Micromonospora; species Micromonospora sp. NPDC049274. Next base: position 123,339 of record NZ_JBFAQS010000016.1, on the reverse strand, counting down.
GCAGCGGTGCGGAGGCGGTGTTGACGTTCACCCCGACCGCGTTGACGCAGTCTTCGACTACCGCGTCCAGCGACCGGGAGAGCTTCACCTCGGACAGGTCGTGCTGGTACTGACCGACGCCGATCGAGCGTGGGTCGATCTTGACCAGCTCCGCGAGGGGGTCCTGGAGGCGGCGGGCGATGGAGACCGCCCCGCGCAGCGACACGTCCATCCCGGGCAGCTCCTGCGAGGCGTACGCGGAGGCGGAGTAGACCGACGCGCCGGCCTCGGAGACCATCACCTTCGTCAGGTTGAGCTGCGGGTGCCGGGCGATCAGATCACCGGCGAGCTTGTCGGTCTCGCGGGAGGCGGTGCCGTTGCCGATCGCGATCAGCTCCACGCCGTGCGCCCCGGCCAGCCGGGCGAGGGTCTCGACCGACGCGTCCCACTGCCGACGCGGCTCGTGCGGATAGATGGTGTCGGTGGCGACCACCTTGCCGGTGGCGTCCACCACTGCCACCTTCACGCCGGTCCGCAGGCCCGGGTCCAGGCCCATGGTGGGCCGGGTGCCGGCCGGCGCGGCCAGCAGCAGGTCCCGCAGGTTGGTGGCGAAGACCCGGACGGCCTCCTCCTCGGCTGCCTGCCACAGCCGCATCCGCAGGTCGGCGCCGAGGTGGATGAGGATCCGGGTACGCCACGCCCAGCGGACCGTGTCGACCAGCCAGCGGTCGGCCGGGCGGCCCGCGTCGGAGACCCCGAACCGGCCGGCGATGACCGCCTCGTACCGGCTCGGACCGGTCGGCACGGCCTCTGCCTCACCGGCCTCCTCCGACTCCATGGTCAGGTCGAGCACGCCCTCCTTCTCGCCCCGGAACATCGCCAGGATCCGGTGCGAGGGCAGCCTCGGGTACGGCTCGGAGAAGTCGAAGTAGTCGGAGAACTTGGCGCCGGACGCCTCCTGACCATCGCGTACCCGGGAAGCCAGCCGGCCCCGCGACCACATCTGCTCGCGCAGCGTGCCGATCAGGTCGGCGTCCTCGGCGAACGTCTCGATGAGGATCGCCCGCGCGCCCTCCAGCGCGGCGGCGACGTCGGCGACGCCCTTCTCCGCGTCGACGAACCCGGCGGCTGTGACCTTCGGATCCTGGCTGGGGTCGGCCAGCAGCGTCTCGGCCAGCGGCGCCAACCCGGCCTCCCGGGCGATCTGCGCTCGGGTCCGCCGCTTCGGCTTGTACGGCAGGTAGATGTCCTCCAGCCGCGACTTCGAGTCGGCGGCCATGATCTGCGCTTCCAGGGCCTCGTCCAGCTTGCCCTGGCCGCGGATCGACTCCAGTACGGCGGCACGCCGCTCGTCCAGCTCGCGGAGGTAGCGCAGTCGCTCCTCCAGGGTGCGCAGCTGGGTGTCGTCGAGCAGGCCGGTGGCCTCCTTGCGGTAGCGGGCGATGAACGGCACGGTGGCGCCGCCGTCGAGCAGCTCCACGGCCGCCCGCACCTGACGCTCGGCCACGCCGAGCTCGTCGGCGATCCGCTGATGAACAGACTGGGTCACGATCTCGATCCGCCTTCGGGAGTGGGTACCGCCTGCATTCTGCCGGGCCACCCCGACGCTTGTCGCCGCGCCCGGCCGGGGTGACCAGCCGCGGTCCCCGCGGGCCTGCGCTAGCGTGGCGATCATGGAATCACCTGCGGAGCCGCGCGCCCGGCGGCTCTTCGGCGGCAGCGCCCGAGCCCTCGGCGACCTCACGGCCAACCCGTTCCGCGCCGACCGGGACCGGATCGTCGGCTCGCCGTTCTTCGCCCGCCTCGGCGGGGTCACCCAGGTGATCAGCCCGGTCGGTTCCGGGCTGCTGGTGCACAACCGGCTCACCCACAGCCTGAAGGTCGCCCAGGTGGCCCGGGCCATCGCCGAGCGCCTGACTGCCGACGACCGGTGGCGCGACCTGCTGGACAAGCTCGGCGGCTGCGACCCCGACGTGGTGGAGGCCGCGGCGCTCGCCCACGACCTCGGTCACCCGCCGTTCGGGCACCTGGGCGAGCGGGTGCTCGACCGGCTCGCCCGCCAGCGCCTCGGCCTCGCCGACGGGTTCGAGGGCAACGCGCAGTCGTACCGGATCGTCACGAGCACCGAGATCCGGGGCGCGGCCACCACCGGGCTGGACCTGACCGCCGCGGTGCGCGCGGCGATGCTGAAGTACCCGTGGACGCGGCTGGACTACCCCGACCCGCACCCCCGCACCATGGATCCCCCGCCACGCGGCGCCACCCCGCCGCCGGACGACCCGGAGAGCGGCTCGTTGAAGTTCGGGGCGTACCGGACCGAGCTCGACGACCTGCGGCAGGCCCGGGAGCCGTTCGCCGGCCGGATTCCGGACTGGCAGCAGACCGTGGAGGCGTCCGTGATGGACACCGCCGACGACATCGCGTACGCCATCCACGACGTGGAGGACTTCTACCGGGTCGGGGTGCTCCAGCAGGGTGCGGTGTCGGCCGAGCTGATGGCCTGGCAGCGCGAGAGCGGGCACTTCCGGGCGATCACCGACGCGGCGCTGGCCACGGCGGCTCGGCGGCCCGGTGCGGCGATCGAGCGCCTCCGCCGCCAGCTGCACCGCAAGGACGCCTGGATCGCCGACGACGACGCGTTCGCCGCCGCCGTCGAGCACGTCCGCGAGGAGCTGGTGGACGGGCTGCTGGCGATGCCGTTCGACGGTTCGATCGAGGCGGAGCAGTACGTGTCGCGGTTCTCCGCCCGCTGGTCCACCCGCTTCGTGGAGGCGATCACGGTGACCGACCAGCCGTCGGTGCGCTCCGGGTACGTGCTGCTCGGCTGCGCCCAGTGGCACGAGGTGCAGGTGCTCAAGTTCGTCCACCACCGGTTCGTGCTGGCCCGCCCCGACCTGGCCCTGCACCAGCGTGGTCAGGCCCGGCTGCTGGGCACCCTGGTGGAGGCCCTGTGGGAGTGGCTGCTCGACCCGGAGGAGGAGTCCCGGCTGCCCCGCCGGCTGCACGACCTGGTCGAGCTGGCCGAGGCGGAGCTGCACCCGCGTACACCGCACCGGATCGGCCGCGCCCGGGGCCGCGCCATCGTGGACTTCGTGGCGCAGCTCACCGACGGGCAGGCGGTAGCCATGCTGGATGCGCTGTCCGGGCGTTCCGGCGCGCTCTGGACCGACGCCTTCGTGCTCTGACCCGGCTCGTGCTCTGACCCGGCTCAGGCTACGGACTGCCACCAGCCGTCGACCGCGGGCGGCTCGTCGACCACCACCCGCTCGCCGGGGCGGGGCACGGCGAGCCGGACGTCGCGGGCCTTGGCCTCCGCCCAGAGCCGGTTCACCGGTTCGGACCAGTCGTGCAGCGCCAGGTTGAACGTCGCCCAGTGCACCGGAATGAACAGCCCGCCGCGCAGGTCGATGTGAGCGTCGACCGCCTCCTCCGGGAACATGTGGATGGTCGGCCACGCCCGGTCGTACGCGCCGATCTGCATCAGCGTCACGTCGAACGGCCCGTGTTCGGCGCCGATCGCCGCGTACCCGGGGAAGTAGCCGGAGTCGCCCGTGTAGAAGACCTTGCGCCGGGCCCCGGCGACCACCCAGGAACTCCAGAGCGTGCCGTCGCGGCGCAGCCCTCGGCCGGAGAAGTGCTGGGCGGCGGTCGCGGTGATCTCCAGCCCGCCCACCCGGTGGCACTCGGACCAGTCCAGTTCGATGATCCGGTCGGCGGGCACACCCCAGTGGTCCAGGTGCGCGCCCACGCCGAGCGGCACCAGGAACGGCGCGGACTGCCCGGCCACCAGCGCCCGCACGGTGGGCATGTCCAGGTGGTCGTAGTGGTCGTGCGAGATCAGGATGGCGTCCAACGGCGGAAGCTCGTCCAGGCGTACCGGAGGCTCGTGCAGTCGCCGCGGGCCTACCAGGCCGGACGGGGAACAGCGGTCACTCCACACCGGGTCGAGCAGCACCCGCCGACCTTCGATCTCGATGAGCGCGGAGGCGTGGCCGTACCAGATGATGTTCAGCTCGTCGGCGCTGTCGGCGGCGGGCGGCGCGCTGGGGCGCAGCAGCGGCACCGGTGCGGTGGGACGCCGCTGCTGCTTGCCGAAGATCAGCTCGCGGACCAGGTTGCGACCCGGCTCGGCGGTCATCGTGCGGGTGTCGGCCTGGTTGTGGAAGGTGCCGTCGCGGAACTGCGGCGAGCGGGCCGCCCGTTCGGCGCGGGCGCCGGCGAGCCGGCCGCCGAGCGCCGCCGGAACGTCCCGGGCCACCCAGGCCAGGCCGGCCAGCGCTGCCAGCGCCGCCGTTCCCCGCATCCGTCGCCCGAGCGACCGTTGCCCGTCCGTGCGTTTCGCTGACGCCATCGCCGTCCCTCCGCCGTGTCCCGCACTACACGGTAGTTCCCCGTGGCGGTTCCCGCCCCGGCGGTGGCCCGCACCGGGCCGGCCGTCACCCGACGACCGGCCCGCAAGCGGTGTCAGCCGCCGTTGCTGGGCCGCCGGGTGGGCGCCCGGAACGTCTTGCCCGCGCCCGCGATCCGGTCCACCGCCGCCAGGAACTTCGGACCCATGGCGGCTCGGGCCTGCACCGCCGGGTGGGTCGCGCCGAAGTTGTCCGGGTCGGCCTGCCCGTCGGCGAACAGCGCGTAGGTCAGCACCGCAGCACCGGACCGGTCGAAGATCACCCCGGCCTCGTGCCGGGCGTCGGCGAACCAGCCGGCCTTGGTGGCGATGCGGGCGCGCTCGTCCGAGGACATGGTGCGCCGGATGCCGTCGGTGAAGGCCACCGGGGAGCGCAGCAGCCCGAGCAGGTGCGTCGTCGAGGCCGGCGAGAGCAGCGTGCCGGCGACCAGGGCGCGCAGCAGGTCGTGCGTCTCCCGCGGGGTGCTGGTGCCGAGGAAGAACCGGTTCGGGTTGGCCACCGGCTCGACCTGGGTGTTCGGGAAACCCTTCGCGACCAGGATCGAGTTGATCTCGGCGGCCGGTGCGACAAGCCCGCACAGCCGCACCGCCGTGTCGTCGGAGACGGTCAGCAGGTTGGCCAGCACGTGCCCGAGGGTCACGCTGCTCGGGTACGCGCCGTCCAGGCTGAAGATGCCGTCGCCGCCCGGCACGACGATCGCGGCGGTCACGTCGACCCGCTGGTCCAGCGTCAGCAGGCCTCGGTCGACCTTGTCCAGCACCGCCGTGGCCACCGCGATCTTGTTGACGCTGTACGCCTCGATCCGTCGGTCCGCGTCGGCCGCGACCGCGACGACCGGCGGGCCCGCCGGGTCGGCCACGCTGACGTACGCCTGCCAGTTGCCGCCGGCCTCGGTGCTGTACCTGTCGAAGACGGCGGCGACCCGGCTGGCGGCCCGGGCCGGGGTGGTCGGGGTCGCCTCGGTGTTCTCGGCGGCGTTGGCCGGGGCGGCCGCGCCGAGCACTGTGCCGGCGGTGGCCACTGTCCCCAGCCCGAGTGCCGTCCTGCGGTTCAGTCGGATGGTCAATCGTCTCTCCCGTCGTGGGGCGCCGGAGCGCTTGCCGGCCCACCACCCTAGGCGAGTTGATCGATCCACAGTGGCCCTCCGCTGTCCCGAACAGTCCCGAACGGTTCAGCCGAGCCGTCGACGCAGCGCGGCGCCCACCGCCCCGACCGGTCCGGACACGAGCTGCCGCAGGTCGGGCAGGTGGCCGCCGCGGACCGCCTCACCGGCCGGATTCGGGGCGAACACCGTGCCGTCATGCGCCGCGACCGACCGACCGCTCAGGCCGGCCAGCCGCATCAACGGCCCGACAAGCACGTCGTAGACGCCCGGCAGCACTGTGAAGCCGGCCCGCAGCACCACGTTCAGCCGGCCCACCGACACCTCCCGGCGGGGCCGGTCCACGCAGTCGATGATGGCCCGGGCCACCCGCTGCGAGCCGGCGACCGGAGGTGGGGGCCGGCCGATCCGGCCAAGGTAGTTGGCCGCCTGCTGGTACACCGGAGTGTCCACACTGCCCGGGTTGACCAGGCACAGCCGGATGTCCGGGCTGTCGCGCAACTCCTGCTGCAGCGTGCGGGCCAACCCCTGCAACCCCCACTTGCTGGTCACGTAGGCGCTCATGTACGGGGCGGTGATGTGCCCGAGCACCGATCCGGTGAGGATCAGGGTGCCGGCGCCGGTGGCCCGGAAGTGCCGCAGCGCCACCCGGGCCGCACCGGCCGCGGCCAGCAGATCGGTCCGTACCACCTGGTCGAACACCCGCTCCGGCAACTCGTCGAAGCGTCCGTAGGCCATCACCGCCGCCGTGTGCACCCAGACGTCGATGCGGCCGAACCGTTCGATCGCCGCCTCCGCCAGCGCCTCCAACGCGCCCGGTTCGGTGACGTCCGTCGGCACTGTCAACACCTCGACGCCCGCGCACTCCTCGCGTACCTCGGCGAGGGTCTGCGGCGCGCGGGCCGCGAGCACCAGGCGGTCGCCGCGCTCGGCGAACGCCCGGGCCGTCGCCCGGCCGATCCCGCTGGTCGCGCCGACGACCACCACCACCCTCGTCGTACTCAAGGTGCGAGCACGACCTTGATGCAGCCGTCCTCCTTCTTCTGGAACATGTCGTACGCCCGCGGCGCGTCGCTCAGCGGCAGGCGGTGGGTGCGCAGGTCCTCCACGCCCAAGGGGTCGTCGTCGCCGGAGAGCAGCGGCAGAATCTCGTCCGTCCACCGGCGCACGTGACACTGCCCCATGCGCAACTGGATGCCCCGGTCGAACATCTCCATCAGCGGCATCGGGTCCAACTCGCCGCCGTAGACGCCGGAGATCGACACGGTGCCGCCGCGCCGGACCGCCTTCACCGCGGCATGCAGGACCGAGAGTCGGTCCATGGCCGCCTTGTCGGTCATCGTCCGGGCCAGCTTGTCCGGCAGAAGCCCGACAGCCGCGTGTGCCAACTTGCCGCCCGGCGAGCCGTGCGCCTCCATGCCCACCGCGTCGATGACGGCGTCCGGGCCACGCCCGTCGACCAGGTCGATGAGCGCGCCCGGCACGTCCGACAGCTCGCGGACGTCGAGCACCTCGATGCCGTGCCGCCGGGCCAACTCCAGCCGCTCGGGCACCAGGTCCAGCCCGATCACCCGCCCGGCGCCGAGGTGGCGGCCGATCCGGGCGCAGAACTGACCGACCGGGCCCAGCCCGAAGACGGCCAGGGTGCCACCGGGCGGCGTGTCCGCGTACTTCACGGCCTGCCAGGCGGTGGGCAGGATGTCGGAGAGGTAGAGGTACCGCTCGTCGGCGCCGGTCTCGGGAATCTTGATCGGTCCGAAGTGGGCCTGCGGCACGCGCAGGTACTCGGCCTGGCCGCCCGGCACCGAACCGTAGAGCGAGGTGTAGCCGAACAGCGACGCGCCCTTGCCCTCGCTTGTCACCTGGGTCGTCTCACACTGGGCGTAGAGCTGACGCTTGCACATCCAGCAACTGCCGCACGAGATGTTGAACGGCACCACCACCCGGTCGCCGGGCTTGAGCCCGGTAACGTCCGACCCGACCTCCTCGACGATGCCCATTGGCTCGTGGCCGAGGACGTCGCCGGGCTTCAGATACGGCCCCAACACCTCGTACAGGTGCAGATCCGAGCCACAGATCGCCGTCGATGTGATCTTGACGATCGCGTCGGTCGGCGCCTCGATCCGGGGATCCGGCACCTCCTCCACTCGTACGTCCCGCTTGCCCTGCCAGGTCAACGCCTTCATGTCTGGCTACCCTCCCTCGGTCCTGCCTGACTTGCTACCCGGGAAGGAGCAGTTGAACCGACTTCGCTCCGGTGGCGTCCGGGCTTGGTGGTCTGGGCTTGGCGGGTCGGCTCGGTGGTCTCGGTCTTGTCGCTCGCCTCGGTCTCGGGTTGTCGCGTGCCGCGGTCTCGGGTTGTCGCGTGCCGCGGTCTCGTGGGTGGTTGCGGTTGGGGCTGGGGGCGACCGTCCCCGGCTCCGGGCGGTCAGGCTTGATCCCTCCGCCGGGCACGGTCGCCCCCAGCCCGTGGCTGGCCCCTGCCCGTGGTCTGGCCCCTGCCCGTGGTCTGGCCCCTGCCCGTGGTCTGGCCCCTGGCCGTGGGCACTCGCTTTGATCGACTCGTCTTCCTTGAAGTCGTGGTATCCGAGCCGTGACGACAGGCCGACTTCCTGGAACCCGAGTGGATCAAGCCTTCGCGGCCGCCTGTGCGGAGCTCAGCCGAGCGATTGGCACCTTACGACCGTTTCTCGGTGCGGCTTCTGGTCGCGCGAACGCATGATCGACTCCGTATCGGCGACATGGCGGTTTCCCAACGACAGGACCCCGCCATGTCGGCGACATGACGTCGATCATGCGATCAGCTGGGCTGGGCTGGGCTGGGCTGGGCTGGGGCTTGAGCTGGCCTGTGCCTGATCCCTGCCCGTCCGCTTATTCACTGCGGTGCCGCTGGTGCCGTGCGGGCGGACGGGTGCGGCGTGGCAGCGTCCGTTTGATCGACTCGTCTTCCTTGAAGTCGCGGTATCCGGGGCGTGGGAAAAGGCCGACTTCCTGGAACCCGAGTGGATCAAGCCGCCGTAACCCCCGCAGGAGCGCAACGGGCGGACGCACGGTGACCAGGGTCAGGGTTGGGGCGACCGTCCCCGGCGCAGGGATCAAGCCTGACCGCCCGGAGCCGGGGACGGTCGCCCCAACCCGCCGCGGCGGCCGAGGATCAACCCGCTACGGCGGCCGAGGATCAACCCGCTACGGCGGCCGAGGATCAACCCGCTACGGCGGCCGAGGATCAACCCGCT
>NZ_JBFAQS010000016.1:0-114515 GCF_040678875.1 Micromonospora sp. NPDC049274 | reverse complement strand
CTACGGCGGCCGAGGATCAACCCGCTACGGCGGCCGAGGATCAACCCGCTACGGCGGCCGAGGATCAACCCGCTACGGCGGCCGAGGATCAACCCGCCGCGGCGGCCGAGGATCAACCCGCTACGGCGGCCGAGGATCAACCCGCCGCGGCGGCCGAGGATCAACCCGCCGCGGCGTCCAAAGACCAGACCGCCGTGACCCGGGGCGCGGGTTACGGCGGTCTGGATGAAGCGGTGGTGTCAGGCGCCTGGGGTGTTGCCGGCGCCCTTCGTGGTGGCCGCGAGGTAGTCGCGGTTGAGGCGGCCGATGGTGTTCAGCGGGATGCCCTTCGGGCAGGCCACCGTGCACTCGCCGGCGTTCGTGCAGCCGCCGAAGCCGGCCTCGTCGTGCGCGTCGACCATGCCGATCACCCGGGTGTAGCGCTCCGGCTGGCCCTGCGGCAGCAGCGAGAGCTGGGTGAGCTTGGCGGCGGTGAAGAGCATGCCGGAGCCGTTCGGGCAGGCCGCCACGCAGGCGCCGCAGCCGATGCAGGCGGCCGACTCGAAGGCGGCGTCCGCGTTGGCCTTGGCGACCGGGGTGGAGTGCGCCTCGGGCGCGCTGCCGGTCGGCGCGGTGATGTAGCCACCGGCCGCGATGATCGTGTCGAAGGCGCCCCGGTTGACCACGAGGTCCTTGATGACCGGGAAGGCGCTGGCCCGCCACGGCTCGATGTCGATCGTCTCGCCGTCGGTGAACTGCCGCATGTGCAGCTGGCACGCGGTGGTGCCGCGCTGCGGGCCGTGCGCGTCCCCGTTGATCATCAGGCCGCACATGCCGCAGATGCCCTCACGGCAGTCGTGGTCGAACGCCACCGGGTCCTCGCCGGCGAGGATCAACCGCTCGTTGAGTACGTCGAGCATCTCCAGGAACGACATGTCCGGGGAGACGTCGTCGACCGGATAGGTCACCATCCGACCCTTGTCCTCGGGGCCCCTCTGGCGCCAGATGCGCAGGGTCAGGTTCACTTGTAGCTCCGCTGCGTGGGGTGGACGTATTCGAACTTCAGGTCTTCCTTGTGCAGCACCGAGGGCTCACCGGTCGCGGTGAACTCCCAGGCCGCCACGTACGCGAACCGGTCGTCGTCGCGCTGCGCCTCGCCGTCGGGGGTCTGGTGTTCGGCCCGGAAGTGGCCGCCGCAGGACTCCTCGCGGTGCAGGGCGTCGACGCACATCAGCTCGGCCAGCTCGAAGAAGTCGGCCACCCGGCCGGCCTTCTCCAGGGACTGGTTGAGCTCCTCGCCGGTGCCGGACACCTTGACCCGCTGCCAGAACTGCTCGCGCAGGGCACGGATCTCGTCGATGGCCTTGCGCAGCCCGGCCTCGCTGCGCTCCATGCCGCAGTGCTCCCACATGATCTGGCCCAGCTCGCGGTGGAACGAGTCCACGGTCCGGTCGCCGTTCACCGCCAGCAGCCGCTGGATGCGGTCCTCGACGTCGGTACGTGCCTCGACCGCCGCCGGGTGGCTGGCGTCGACCTTCTCCAGACCGCCCGCCGCCAGGTAGTTGGCGATCGTGGTGGGCAGCACGAAGTAGCCGTCGGCCAGGCCCTGCATCAGCGCCGAGGCGCCGAGCCGGTTCGCGCCGTGGTCGGAGAAGTTCGCCTCGCCGATCACGAACAGGCCGGGGATGCTGGACTGGAGGTCGTAGTCGACCCAGAGGCCGCCCATCGTGTAGTGCACGGCGGGGTAGATGCGCATCGGCACCTCGTACGGGTCCTCGCCGGTGATGCGCTCGTACATCTCGAAGAGGTTGCCGTACTTGGCCTCGATGGCCTTGCGGCCGAGCCGGTCGATCGCGTCGGCGAAGTCGAGGTAGACGCCGAGCTTGGTCGGCCCGACGCCCCGGCCCTCGTCGCAGACGTTCTTCGCGGCGCGGGAGGCGATGTCGCGGGGGACCAGGTTGCCGAAGGAGGGGTAGATCCGCTCCAGGTAGTAGTCCCGCTCGTCCTCCGGGATGTCGCGCGGGTTGCGGTCGTCGCCCTTGGTCTTCGGCACCCAGACCCGGCCGTCGTTGCGCAGCGACTCGCTCATCAGGGTCAGCTTGGACTGGTGGTCGCCGGAGACCGGGATGCAGGTGGGGTGGATCTGCGTGTAGCAGGGGTTGGCGAAGTACGCGCCCTTGCGGTGCGCCCGCCAGGTGGCGGTGACGTTGCAGCCCTTGGCGTTGGTGGAGAGGTAGAAGACGTTGCCGTAGCCGCCGGAGGCGAGCACGACCGCATCGGCCATCTCGGTGGTGATCTCGCCGGTGACCAGGTCCCGGACGACGATGCCGCGGGCCTTGCCGTCGACGATGACCAGTTCCAGCATCTCGTGCCGGGCGTTCATCTCCACGTTGCCCAGGCCGATCTGCCGCTCCAGGGCCTGGTACGCGCCGAGCAGCAGCTGCTGGCCCGTCTGGCCCCGGGCGTAGAAGGTGCGCTGCACCTGGGCGCCGCCGAAGGAGCGGGTGTCCAGCAGGCCGCCGTACTCGCGGGCGAACGGCACGCCCTGGGCGACACACTGGTCGATGATGTTCACCGACACCTCGGCGAGGCGGTGCACGTTCGACTCGCGGGAGCGGAAGTCGCCGCCCTTGACGGTGTCGTAGAACAGCCGGTGCACCGAGTCGCCGTCGTTGCGGTAGTTCTTCGCCGCGTTGATGCCGCCCTGTGCCGCGATGGAGTGCGCGCGGCGCGGGCTGTCCTGGTAGCAGTAGGACTTGACGTGGTAGCCCTGCTCGGCAAGCGTCGCCGCGGCCGAACCGCCGGCCAGGCCGGTGCCGACCACGATCACCGTCATCTTGCGGCGGTTGGCCGGGTTGACCAGCTTGGCCTCGAAGCGGCGGGTCTCCCAGCGCTTCTCGACCGGGCCGGCGGGAGCCTTCGTGTCGGCGATCGGGTCGCCCTCGGTGAAGAGTTCCATGTCAGGACACCAATCCGGTGAGAACGGCGAACGGGACCACCAGGTATCCGGCGCAGAGCCCCACGGCGAGGACGAGGGCGCCGGCGCGCGCCCGGCGCTCGCCCCGGGGCGTCTGCTGGCCGAGGCTGCGGAACGCGCTGAAGGCGCCGTGGCGCAGGTGGAAGCCCACCGTGACGATCGCCAGGGTGTAGAAGAGCGTGACGTACCAGCGCTCCGGCGCGAAGTCGGCGACGACATTTCCGTACGGGTTGCTGGCGTCGCCCTGTGGGTTCAGGTGACCGGTGGTCAGGTCCAGGATGTGGTAGATCACGAAGAGCAGGATGATCACGCCACCCCAGCGCATGGTGCGGGCCGCGTAGCTTCCCCGGACCTTCTTGCGGTGGGCGTACTTGACCGGGCGGGCGGCGCGTGCGCGTCGGGCCAGCACGGTGGCGGCGACGATGTGGGCCACCACGGCGACGGTGAGCACGGTGCGCTGGATCCACAGGTACCAGGTGTGGGGCAGCAGCGGCGTGCCGATGTCGCGCAGCCAGTGCGCGTAGTGGTCGAACGAGGTCTCCCCCGTGAAGATCTTCAGGTTCCCCAGCATGTGCACGATGAGGAACAGCACCAGCAGGATGCCCGTCACCGCCATGACGGCCTTGAGACCGACGTTCGAGCGGATGGGCGACCGAGTTTTCGTGATTACCACGAGACCGACGCTAGGAGCACTTCGATCAGTCGTCCAATGCATCAAAGTCGCAGTGTTGATAGCCGTAGGCTATGTAGATGCAGCTCCATCAGCTCCGGTACTTCGTTGCGGTGGCCGAAGTACGACATTTCACCCAAGCCGCCGACATCGTGGGCATCACGCAGCCGTCGTTGAGTAAGCAAATTCACGCGCTGGAGGCCGACCTCGGGGCTCCGCTGTTCGAGCGGGTAAGGGGCAACATCGCCCTCACGGCGGCCGGCGAGGTGCTCCTTCCGCTGGCGACCCGGATCCTCGCCGACGTCGAGACCGCGACGCGGGAGGTGCAGGAGTTGGTCGGGCTCCGGCGGGGCCGCGTCCGGCTCGGTGCGACCCCGAGCCTGGCCACCTCGCTCGCCCCGCCGGTGCTGCGCCGGTTCCGCGACGCGCACCCCACCGTCGACCTCCGCGTCGAGGAGGGCGGCTCCCAGGACCTCGTCCGGAACCTGCTCCGCGGAGATCTCGACCTAGCCCTGATCATCATGCCAGCCGGGGGCGCGGACCCGGGGCTGCGTGTCGATCCGATCCTGCGCGAGAGCCTGGTCGTCGCCTCGGTGGGGGAGGTGCCGACCGCCTCGGCCACCGGAGAGTTGCACATCACCGACCTGCGCGACCAGCCGATGGTGATGTTCCGGGAGGGCTACGACCTGCGCGACGCCACCATCCAGGCGTGCCGCGAGGCGGGCTTCGAACCCACCTTCGCGGTGGACGGCGGCGAGATGGACGCGGTGCTCAGCTTCGTCGAGGCGGGGCTCGGCGTCGCGCTGGTGCCCGGCATCGTGCTGGCCCGCAGGCCCGGGGTGCACATCACGCCGCTGGCGCCGCCCGGGGTGCGCCGGACCATCGCCGTGGCCCGTCGGCGGGACGTGGTGCCGACGCACGCCGGCCGCGAGCTGCGGCGGATCCTGCTCGACTACGTCCAGTCCGCGATCGACAACGACGACCTCCCACCGGGGGTCGATCCCCGCTGATCGGGCCCGGTAAGCGACCCGATGGGGCAAAACGCGCTCAAGGTCGGAATATTACCGTCGGTGGCAGAGATGGTCACCTAAGGTGGGTTCTTGCGCGGGGCAAAAGCCCCATTCAACGCAGCGAGCTCGCCGGTGTGCGCTTGACGCCGGGCAGGAGGGTCACACATGAGGATCCTGGTCACCGGAGGCGCCGGCTTCATCGGTTCGCACTTCGCGCGCAGTCTGCTCGGTAGCGGTTACGCCGGGTTCGAGCACTGCGACGTCACGGTGCTCGACAAGCTGACGTACGCCAGTGATCGGGCCAACCTGCCGGCCGCGCATCCCCGCCTGACCTTCGTGCGCGGGGACATCTGCGACAGGCAGTTGCTCGCCGACGTGGTTCCCGGCCACGACGCGGTGGTGCACTTCGCCGCCGAGTCGCACGTCGACAGGTCCATCGACGATCCCGCCCCGTTCTTCGAGACCAACGTGATGGGCTCCCATCTGCTGCTCGCCGCCTGCGCGCGCAGTGGCGTCGGCCGGGTCGTGCACGTCTCCACCGACGAGGTGTACGGCTCGATCAGCGAGGGCTCCTGGAACGAGACATGCGTGCTGGAGCCCAACTCCCCGTACGCGGCGTCCAAGGCGGCCAGTGACCACATCGTCCGCTCCTACTGGCGCACGTACGACGTGGACGTCTCCATCACGCGCTGCGCCAACAACTACGGGCCGTACCAGCACGTGGAGAAGGTGATTCCCCGCTTCGTCACCAGCCTCCTCACCGGCCAGGACATCACCCTGCACGGTGACGGCAGCGCGGTGCGCGAGTGGCTGCACGTCGACGACCACTGTCGGGCCATCGCGCTGGTCCTGGCGAAGGGCCGCGCCGGCGAGGTCTACAACATCGGCGGAGACGTCGAGCTGACCAACCGGGCGCTCACCGAGCGGATCCTGCGGCTGGCCGGCGCCGGCTGGGAACGGGTCCGGCACGTGCCCGACCGCAAGGTGCAGGACCAGCGGTACTCGCTGGATTACCGCAAGATCTCCGAGGAGCTGGGCTTCGAGCCGCAGATCCGGTTCGCGGAGGGACTGAGCGAGGTCTTCCACTGGTACCGGGAGAACCGAGCCTGGTGGACGCCCACCGCCGCGGAGTCCCGCGCCGCCGCGCTGACCAGCTCGGTGCGCGGCGTCCCGGCGAGCCGGGGGCTTTCCGTGCAGGCGCGCTGACGGCCGGCTCGGCCCCGGCCCACCCGCCCCTCCCGCACCAGCTCAGCGGCCCTCCGCGTCGTCCATCGCCCGGTAGATCCGCTGTTCGGAGACGGGGTACGGGGTGCCCAGCGCCTGGGCGAAGACGTTCACCCGCAACTCCTCGATCATCCAGCGGATCTGCCGGACGGCCGGCTCCTGCCGGCGGGCCGGCGGGAGGGCGGCGAGCAGGTCGTCGTACTCCTTCTGCACCGCGGCGATCCGGTCCTGCTGCTGGCGGTCGCGCTGCGGGTTGCCGCCCAGGCGGTCCAGCCGGCGCTCGATGGCGGTGAGATAGCGCAGCAGGTCGGGCAGGCGGGCGTACCCGGTCTCGGTGACGAAACCGGCGTGCACCAGTCCGGCGAGCTGCTTGCGGATGTCGGCCAGCGCGGCCACCACGGCGAGGTTGCGGGTGGCGCCGAGGCGCTGCTCCACGGCGTACGCGGCGGCGAGGACCTTGCGGACCCGGTCCATGACCTCGACCACCGTGTCGACCAGGTCGGCGCGAACCTTCTCCCGCAACGCCGCGAAGCCCTCGGCGTCCCAGGCCGGCCCGCCGGCGTCGCCGATCAGCCGGTCGATGGCCGCGCCGGCCGCGTCCTCGATCAGCTCCTGCACACCGCCGTGCGGGTTGCGGCTCAGCGCCAGCTTCGCCTCGTTGCTGAGCCGGCCCTGCAGGAACCGCGCCGGGGACGGGACGGTGAGCCGCAGCAGCCGGCGGGTGCCGGCCCAGTGCGCCGCCTCCGCCTCGGCGGGGGAGTCGAACACCTTCACCCCGACCGTGGCGCCCTCGTCGACGAGCGCCGGGTACGCGGTCACCGCGTAGCCGGCGCGCACCTGCTCGATGGTCCGCGGCAGCGTGCCGACGCTCCACTCCCGCAGCCCGGTACGGGCGATCTCCGGCGCGGCGGCCGCCACCACCTGGCGTACCTCCTGGCGGAGTTGACGTTGCAGGGTCGGTAGGTCCTTGCCCTCGGCGACAGGCTTCTCGTCGTCGCCGAGCACCCGGAAGGTCACCCGCAGGTGGGTGGGCAGCTTGGCCGGCTCCCAGGCGTCGCGGGGCACGGTGACGCCTGTCATCCGCCGCAGTTGGCGGGTGAGCGCATCCAGCAGCGACTCCTCGCCCGGGGTGATCGCGGCGAGCGCGGCGCGGGCGTAGTCCGGCACGGGCACGAAGTTGCGGCGGATCGCCTTGGGCAGCGAGCGGATCAGCGCGATCACCGTCTCCTCGCGCAGCCCCGGGACCTGCCACTCGAAGCTCTCCGCCGGCACCTGGTTGAGCAGCGGCAGCGGGATGTCCACCGTGACGCCGTCGTCCGGTGTGCCCGGCTCGAAGCGGTAGGTCAGTGGCAGACTCACCCCGTCGGCCTGCCACTCGTCCGGGTAGTCGTCCTCGTCCACCCCGGGCCGACCGTCGTTGACGAGCACGTCGCGGGTGAAGGTGAGCAGGTCGGGCTGGTCCCGGCGGGTCTTCTTCCACCAGCTGTCGAAGTGCCGCCCGGAGGACACGTCGGCGGGAATCCGCTGGTCGTAGAAGCCGAAGATGGTCTCGTCGTCGACCAGGATGTCCCGGCGCCGAGCCCGGCTCTCCAGCTCCTCGATCTCGGCGAGCAGCCGCTTGTTGTCCGCCCAGAACTGGTGGTGGGTCTGCCAGTCACCCTCGACGAGGGCGTGCCTGATGAACAGCTCCCGGCTCAGCGCCGGGTCGATCCGCCCGAAGTTGACCTTGCGGGAGGTGACAAGCGGGATGCCGTACAGGGTGACCTTCTCGTAGGCCATCACCGCGGCCTGCTTCTTCTCCCAGTGCGGCTCGCTGTAGCTGCGCTTGACCAGGTGCTGCGCGAGGGGCTCGACCCACTCCGGCTCGACCCGGCCGGCGATGCGGCCCCACAGCCGGGAGGTCTCCACCAGCTCGGCGGCCATCACCCAGCGCGGTGGCTTCTTGAACAACGCCGACCCGGGGAAGACCGCGAACTTCGCGCCCCGCGCGCCCAGGTATTCGTGTTTCTGGGTGTCCTTCAGGCCGATGTGCGAGAGCAGGCCCGGCAGCAGCGACTGGTGCACCTTCGGGGTGTCGATCTCCTCCGGCAGGTCCGCGCCGCCACGCCGGCTCGCACCCCGGCCGGCGTCCGCGTCGTCGGCGGTGTCGCGCGCCGGCCGCCCACCCCGCCGGTCGCCCTCCTGCTGCGGGGTACGCAGCACCTGGCGCAACTGGCTGACGATGTCCTGCCACTCGCGGATCCGCAGGTAGTTCAGGTACTCCGCCTTGCACATCCGGCGGAACGCGCTGGACGACAGCTCCCGCTGCTGTTCGCGCAGATAGCGCCACAGGTTGAGGTACGCGACGAAGTCCGACTCCTTGTCGGCGAACCGGGCGTGCGCCTGGTCGGCCTGGGCCTGCTTCTCCGCCGGTCGCTCGCGCGGGTCCTGGATGGAGAGCGCGGCGGCGATCACCAGCACCTCGGTGGCGCAGCCGTTGCGTTCACCCTCGACCACCATCCGGGCCAGGCGCGGGTCGACAGGCAACTGGGCCAGTCGACGGCCCAGCGCGGTGAGCCGCTTGGCCGGGTCGGCCTCGGTCGGGTCCAACGCGCCCAGCTCGTGCAGCAGGTTGACGCCGTCGGTGATGTTGCGCTTGTCCGGCGGGTCGATGAACGGGAACGCGGCCAGGTCGCCGAGCCCGATCGCGGTCATCTGGAGGATGACCGACGCCAGGTTGGTGCGCAGGATCTCCGGGTCGGTGAACTCGGGCCGGGACAGGAAGTCCTGCTCGTCGTAGAGGCGGATGCAGATGCCGTCCGAGGTACGCCCGCAGCGGCCCTTGCGCTGGTTGGCCGACGCCTGGGAGACCGGCTCGATCGGCAGCCGCTGCACCTTCAGCCGGCTGGAGTAGCGGGAGATCCGGGCGGTGCCCGGGTCCACCACGTACTTGATGCCGGGCACGGTCAGCGAGGTCTCCGCGACGTTGGTGGCGAGCACCACCCGACGCGAGGAGTGCGCGGCGAACACCCGGTGCTGCTCGGCGCTGGACAGCCGCGCGTACAGCGGCAGGATCTCGGTGCCGAGCAGCGAGCGCTTGGATTGCACCAGCTTGCCCAGCGCATCGGCGGTGTCGCGGATCTCCCGCTCGCCGCTGAGGAAGACGAGGATGTCGCCGGGGCCCTCGGCGGCCAGCTCCTCGACGGCGTCGCCGATCGCCTGGATCTGGTCGCGGACGTTCTCCTCGTCGGCGTCGCCGTCCTCCTCGCCCTCGGCGAGCTCGACCAGCGGCCGGTAGCGCACCTCCACGGGGTAGGTACGCCCGGAGACCTCGACCACCGGCGCGGGCACGCCCTGCGGCTCGTCGGCCGTTGGTGGCCCGGCGAAGTGCCGGGCGAACCTGTCGGTCTCGATGGTCGCCGAAGTGATGATCACCTTGAGGTCGGGTCGGCGGGGCAGCAGCTCGCGCAGGTACCCGAGGATGAAGTCGATGTTGAGGCTGCGCTCGTGCGCCTCGTCGATGATCAACGTGTCGTACTGGCGCAGCATCCGATCCGTCTGCAACTCGGCCAGCAGGATGCCGTCGGTCATCAGCTTCACCAGGCTGCGCTCGCTGACCTGGTCGGTGAAGCGCACCTTGTAGCCGACCACGTCACCCAGCTCGCTGCCCAGCTCATCGGCGATGCGGTCGGCCACCGTCCGGGCGGCCAACCGCCGGGGCTGGGTGTGCCCGATCAGACCGTGCACGCCGCGCCCCAACTCAAGGCAGATCTTGGGGATCTGGGTGGTCTTGCCGGAGCCGGTCTCGCCGGCCACGATCACCACCTGGTGATCACGGATGGCGGCGGCGATGTCGTCCTTGCGGTCGCTGACCGGCAACCCGGCCGGGTACGTGATCACCGGCACCGCCGCCCGCCGGGCGGCAAGCCGTTGCTCGGCCCGGGCCAGCTCGGCGGTGATCTCGGTCAGCGCCGCCTCCCGGCGCTGTGGGTCGCGCAGCTTGCGGGCACCGTCGAGGCGCCGCTGAAGCCGGCGTTGGTCGCGGAACATCAGGGGAGTGAGGCGGCGGTGCAGCTCGCGGACGGGATCGGTCGCGGCGGAGGCGGCTGGATTCTGCATGTCGTGCCCAAGGATAGGCAGCGCGGCGGCGGACCGCCCCTGGGTTACCCGCGCGAGGGGTCCGTCGGTGCTCGGACGGCGGTCTAGAGTTGCGGCCGACGTCGAGCGCTGGGGGGCCGGGATGGAGCTGCGGGACACCGACCGGGCGTTGGTGCAGGCCGCCACGGCGGTCGCCAAACTGCGGTGCCGCAGCCAGCGCCACACCGTCGCGTCGGCCGCCCGGACGGCCGACGGTCGGGTGTTCTCCGGCGTGAACGTCCGGCACGACAGCGGGGACACCTGCGCGGAGCTGGTCGTGATCGGCGCTGCCGCCACGCAGGGCGTGACCGAGCTGGAGACGATCGTCACGGTCGCCGACCGGGGCCGCGAGGTGGTCGCGCCGTGCGACAGCTGCGGCCAGGTGCTCGCTGCCTACTTCCCGTCGCTGCGGGTGATCGTCGGTGCGGCGGACGACCTGCGGGTGGTCGCGATCGAGGGCCCGCGCGGCTGACCGCCGAGGGCCGGCGCGGCTGGCCTCAGTCGCCCGCGGCCGCCTCCAGCATCGACCGGGGCATCGGCACGCTCTCGAACCGAACGGTGCCCTCCGGCACCATCCAACTCGTCACCCGTGCGACGAGCAGGCCGGCGCGGACGGCCGGGTCGTCGGCGTAGAGCCCGCGTACCTCCTCGGGGGAGATGGAGAACACGACGAACCCCCGCAGCTGGTCGTCGTCGGCGTCCAGCAGCGGCCCGGCCGCCAGCACCAGCCCCTGCTCCACGAATCCCGCCTGATGGGCCAGGTGGGCGCTCTGCACCCGGTCGAACGCCTCCGGTGGCAGGTCCGGCGGATCCGACGGCCGGACCAGGAGGACGACCGTGTGCCTGTCGAATCGCATGGTTCCACCCTATGGCCGGACTGAAGCGGAATGTTCCTCTTACGGGTGTCATCGGCGTTCTGTCGCACTTGCACCCGTCCGCGAAACTCATTCTCTTATCGAGGATCGGACGCGAAGGGGAGGTGTGGCATGGTCACCAGACGAGGGCTGCTCGCCGCAGGTGCCGCCGGTGGCGCGGCGGTGCTGGTCCCGGCGGGCTCCGCGGCCGCGGGCCGCGCGCTCGGCGGGGCGGCGGCGCTGGATGCCGCCGACATCCCGAAGTACGTCGCGCCGCTGCGGATCCCACCGGCCATGCCAGCGGTGTCGACCGGTCCGGAGCGGGACACGTACGTGATCGCGGTGCGCCAGTTCCGCCAGCAGATCCTGCCGTCGTCCTGGTCGCGTACGACGGTGTGGGGTTACGGCTCCACCACCCACCCCGGCAGCTTCGGCTACCCGGCGCCCACCATCGTGGCGCGGGTGGACCACCCGGTGCGCGTGACCTGGATCAACCAGCTCGTCGACCGCAGGGGCGACTTCCTGCCGCATCTGCTGCCGGTGGACCCCACCCTGCACTGGGCCAACCCGGGCGGTGGAAACGCGGGTCGAGACCAGCACGGCCACCGCGACCGGCTCGGATACCGCGGGCCGGTGCCCCAGGTGGTGCACCTGCACGGTGGGCACAGCACGCAGGAGAGCGACGGACATTCCGAGGCGTGGTACCTGCCGGTCGCCCGGGACCTGCCGTCCGACTTCGCCGTCTGCGGCAGCGCGTACGACGAGTTCCGGTCCCGCTTCGCCGAGCGTTGCGGCCCGCGCTGGGCGCCGGGCTCGGCCACCTTCGAGTACGCCAACGACCAGGCGCCCGGGACCCTCTGGTACCACGACCACACGTTGGGGGTCACCAGCCAGAACGTCTACGCCGGACCGGCCGGGTTCTACCTGCTCGGCGGTGCCGGCGACCTGCCGGACGGGGTGCTGCCCGGCCCCGGGCCGGCGCACGACGACGCGCCGGACGCCCGGTACCACGACATTCCGTTGATGATCCAGGACCGGAGCTTCACCGCCGACGGCGAGCTGCTCTACCCGAGCGGGCACTCGTCGCCCGGCGTCGGCTCGACCATCGTCGTCAACGGCCGCACCTGGCCCAGCCTGACCGTAAAGCGCCGCCGCTACCGGTTCCGCCTGCTCAACGCCTCCAACAACCGCTTTCTGCTGCTGAGCGTGGCCGCCCATGCCACGACGCGGCCGGCCCGCCCGGTGCTGCCGGTCTGGCAGATCGGCAGCGACGGCGGCTTCCTGCCCGAGCCGGTGGCACACGAACGCGTGGGCCTCGGTCCCGCCCAACGGGTCGACGTCATCGTCGACTTCACCGATGTGCCCGTCGGCACCGAGCTGTACCTCGTCAACGAGGGGCCCGACTGGGCGTACCGGGGTGGCCGGCCCGGGGTGGACTTCCCGCCGGCCGACCCGCGAACCACCGGGCAGGTGCTGCGCTTCGTGGTCACCGAGGCGACCGGCCCGGACCCGAGCGTGCCGCCGGAGCAGCTGCGGCTGCCGGCACGTCCTCGGCTGCCGGCCGCCGACCGGGTCCGGCGGTTGTCGCTCAACGAGCGGATGTCCGGTCCGTCGGGGTCGATGACGATGCTGCTCGGCACCCTCGACGAGCGTGGCCGGGGTCGGCCGATGCGCTGGAGTGATCCGGCGACCGAGCAGCCCACCCTGGGGTCCACCGAGGTGTGGGAGGTACGCAACTTCACCCGGCTCGTCCATCCGATCCACCTGCACCAGGCCCAGTTCGAGGTGCTCGGCCGCGGGCATTCGGGCCGGGCGCGGCCGGGTCCGGGGGAGCGGGGGTGGCTGGACACGGTGCTCGCGTACCCCTGGGAGGTGACGCGGATCAAGGCACGCTTCGACCTGCCGGGCCGCTACGCCTGGCACTGCCACCTTCTGGAGCACGAGGACAACGAGATGATGCGGCCACTCATCGTGCTGCCCGGCGGCGGTGCGGCTGCCGGGGACGGTGGCGCGGCGAGCGGGGACGGTGGCGCGGCAGGCGTGCCGGAGGCGTCCGGGTCGGGATCGACAGACGCCGGTTAGGTCACTTTCCGCAGGTCGGCTAAGGTTAGGCGAACCTAAGCTCGAACGTGCAGGAGACTCGTGACCACCCTCGTCGCCCGGCCGACGTCGCCCCGCAAGCGGTCCGGTACCCGTACCGGCCGACGCGTGGCCGTCACCGTCGGGGCCGCGCTGGTGCTGCTGCTGGCCGTGCTGGCGAGCTTCGCGTTGGGCAGTCGGCAACTGGGCGTCGGCGCGGTCTGGCACGCCCTCGTCGCGCCGGACGGCAGCGACGCGAGCACGATCGTCCGGGAACTGCGCATGCCGCGTACCGCCCTCGGCCTCGCCGTCGGGCTCGCGCTCGCCGTGGCCGGGGTGCTGTTCCAGGCGCTCACCCGCAACCCCCTCGCCGAGCCCCGCATCCTCGGCATCAGCGCCGGCGCGTCGTTCGGCGTGGTGCTCGCCATCTCCGTCTTCGGCGTCGGCACGCTGGCCGGTTACGTCTGGTTCGGCATCGCCGGCGCGCTGATCGCCGGCCTGCTGGTCTTCGCCGTCGCCAGCCGCGCCCGCGAGGGCGCGAGCCCGGTCACCCTCGCGCTGGTCGGCGCGGCGCTCGACGCCAGCCTCGCCTCCGGGGTGTACGCGCTGCTCAGCATCGACGCCCGCACCTTCGAGGAGTACCGCTTCTGGGTGGTCGGCGGGCTGGCCGGCCGGGACCTCGGCGTCACCGCCCAGGTGCTGCCGTTCGTCCTCGTCGGGCTGCTCCTGGCGGCCATGGTGGCCCGGGGCCTGGACGCGCTGGCTCTCGGCGACGACGTGGCCCGCGGCCTGGGCCACCGCATCGGCCTGGTCCGCCTCGGCGGTGGCCTCGCCGCGGTGCTGCTGACCGGCGCCGCCGTGGCCGCCGCCGGGCCGGTCGCCTTCGTCGGGCTGGCCGTGCCGCACCTGGCCCGCGCCCTGGTCGGCGCGGACCACCGCTGGACCCTCGCTGTCTCCGCCCTGCTCGGGCCCGCGCTGCTGCTCGGCGCCGACGTCGTCGGCCGGCTCGTCGCCCCGCCCGGCGAGGTACCGGCCGGGATCATCACCGCCCTGATCGGCGCGCCGCTGCTGGCCGTGCTGGTCCGCCGCGCCCGGGTGGTGACCGCGTGACGACCACCCAGCGCCCGGTCCCCGGTGTCGGCCGTGCCCGCCTGCCGGGGCGGTCGCTGCTGCGGGTCGGCCCGGTCAGCCTCCAGATCCGCCGCCGGGCGGTGCTGGTCGCCGCCGCGCTGACCGTGCTGCTCCTGCTCGCGATGCTGCTCAGCCTCTCCCTCGGCACCCCGTACGTCGCACCGGCCGACGTACTGCGCGCCCTCTCCGGCGCCGGCACCCCGTACGACCTCGTGG
Source organism: Micromonospora sp. NPDC049274 (assembly GCF_040678875.1). Lineage (NCBI taxonomy): Bacteria > Bacillati > Actinomycetota > Actinomycetes > Micromonosporales > Micromonosporaceae > Micromonospora > Micromonospora sp. NPDC049274. Next base: position 100,259 of record NZ_JBFAQS010000016.1, on the reverse strand, counting down.
TCTTTGATCTGCGGTTGCCCCGGATCGTGCTGGCCGCGGTGGCCGGGGCGGCCTTCGGCGTGGCCGGCACGCTGATCCAGAGCGTGGCGCGCAACCCCCTCGCGAGCCCGGACATCATCGGCGTCACCCAGGGCGCCGGCCTCGCCGCGACCGTGGCCCTGACCAGCGGTGCGGCGGCGGTGCTGGTGGCGCCCAGCGCGCTGGTCGGCGGCCTGCTGGCGGCGGTGCTGCTGTTCGCCCTCGGCGCCCGGCACGGCCTTGCCGCGCAGCGGTTCGTCCTCGCCGGCGTGGCGGTCGCGTTCGCCTTCCGGGCGCTCACCGAGGTGGTCATGCTCACCGCCGACCCGATCGACGGCCTGCGGGCGCAGATCTGGCTGATCGGCACCCTCGCGGGCAAGGGCTGGGCCGAGGCCGCCTGGATCGCCGGCACCCTGCTCGTGCTGCTGCCGGTGCTGGCCTGGGCCGGCTGGGCTCTGAACAGCACTGCCCTGGACGACGACACCGCACGCGGTGTCGGGCTGCGTCCGGTGGCCCGCCGAATCGGGCTGGCCGGCACCGGCGTACTCGTCGCCGCGATGGTCACCGCCCAGGTCGGCGCCGTCGACTTCGTGGCGCTTGTCGCACCGCAACTGGCCCGCCGGCTGGTCCGCGCCGAACGGCCCCCGCTGGTCTGCGCGGCGCTGCTCGGCGCGCTGCTGCTGGTGCTGGCCGACCTGGTCGGCAGGCGACTGTTCGCACCCACCCAACTGCCGGCCGGTGTGCTGACCGCCGCGATCGGCGGTCCGTACCTGATCTTCCTGTTGCTACGTGGACGGCGGCAGTCGTCGTGACGCCTGCAAGGAGTCGTGTGATGCTCTCCACCCGGGACCTGGTCGTCGGCTACGACGAGAGGACCGTGCTCGACGGGCTCACCCTGGACCTGCCGACCGACGCGTTCACAGTCATCGTCGGGCCCAACGCCTGCGGCAAGTCCACACTGCTGCGCACGATGGCCCGGCTGCTCACCCCGCGACGCGGCACGGTCCTGCTGGACGGCACCGCCATCCGCGACCTGCCCACCCGCGACGTGGCCCGCCGGCTCGGCGTCCTGCCGCAGAGCCCGCTGGTGCCCGAGGGCGTCACCGTTGCCGACCTGGTCGGGCGTGGCCGGCAGCCGTACCAGCGGTGGTGGCGGCAGTGGTCGTCCGACGACGGCGCGGCGGTGGACGAGGCGATGGCTCTCGCCGACGTGGCCGACCTGGCCGACCGGCCCGTGGACAGCCTCTCCGGCGGCCAGCGGCAACGCGTGTGGATCGCCATGACCCTGGCCCAGGACACCGACGCCCTGCTGCTGGACGAACCGACCACCTTCCTCGACCTGGCCCACCAGGTCGAGGTGCTGGACCTGCTGCACCGGCTGCGTGTCGAGCGCGGCCGCACCGTGGTCGCCGTGCTGCACGACCTCAACCAGGCCGCCCGCTACGCCGACCACCTGATCGCGATGCGCGCCGGCGCGGTGGTGGCCGCCGGGCCACCCCGGGAGATCCTCACCGCCGACCTGGTCTGGGACGTCTTCGGGCTGGCCTGCGTCGTCGTTCCCTGCCCGGTGACCGGAGCGCCGCTGGTGGTGCCCGCGCACACCGGCGGCACCTCCGTCCCATCCGCTGCCGCGTCGGGCGGCCCGGTCACCTCGCCGGGTGGCCCGGCCGCCGCCTCCACCCGCGCGGGCAACGCCGCCGCCGCGCCCGCTGGCTCGGTTGCCGCGTCCGCTGGCTCGGTTGCCGCGTCCGCTGGCGCGAGCGACCCCGACTCGTCGACGGCGTCCGTGCCGGACGCCCGACCCGCCACCGGCGACGCGGCCAACCCGCTCGCCGGCACGCACCCCTCGAAAGGACTCTGATGCGTCGTCTCGTCGCCGCTCTCGCCGCGGCCGTCGCCCTCGGGGCCGGCCTCACCGCCTGCGGTGAGAGCGACCCGGTCGCCGGCTCCGCCACCGGGGAAACCCGGGAGATCACCCACGCCATGGGCACCACCAAGGTCCCGGCCGAGCCGAAGCGTGTCGTCGTGCTCGACACCGACAAGATCGACACGGCGCTCTCGCTGGGCATCACACCCGTCGGCGCCGCCACCGCCGGCGAGGCGAAGAGCTGGCCGACGTACTTCGGCGCGGACAAGCTCGCCGGCATCAAGGAGGTCGGCGTGCTCGCCGAGCCCGACCTGGAGGCGATCAACGCCCTCAAGCCGGACCTCATCCTCGGCAGCAAGTTCCGCCAGGAGAAGTTCTACGACGAGCTGGCCGCCATCGCGCCCACCGTGTTCACCGACAAGGTGGGCATCACCTGGAAGGACAACTTCCTCCTCGACGGCAAGGCGCTCGGCCGGGAGCAGCAGGCCAAGGACCTCCTCGGCGCGTACGAGAAGCGGGCCAAGGACTTCGGCGCGACACTCGGCGATCCCGCCGCCCGCAAGGTGTCGATCGTGCGGTTCCTGCCGGGCAACATCCGGGTGTACGGCCCGGACTCCTTCTCCGGCATCGTCATCGGCGACACCGGCCTCGGCCGCCCCGAGCGGCAGATGCTCGCCAACAAGGAGGACAAGCGCTTCGACCTGGTCAGCCCCGAGCGGATCAACGAGGTCGACGGCGATGTTATCTTCGTGACCGCGTACGGCGACAAGGCCGCCGCCGAGCAGGCCAAGGTGGCCGGCGGCACCCTCTGGAAGGGCCTGGGAGCGGTCAAGGCCGGCAAGGCGTACCCCGTCTCCGACGAGGTCTGGATGACAGGCATCGGCGTCGGCGCCGCCAACAAGATCCTCGACGACCTGACCAAGTACCTCCCCGCCGCCTGACGGTCCACCCCGCGCGGCCCCCAAGATCGCGCTCGATCCAGGATGTAGTGGCCTGCCGTTGCGGGGAGGCCACTACAACCATGTTCGAGTGCGATCATCGCGTCCTGTCAGGGCGGGTGCGCTCAGCGCGTGCGGGAACGTGCACGTAGGGCGGCCCGGACCTCGGCGAGGAAGCCGTCGAAGTCCTCCCGGAGGCGCTTTCCGGTCACGTGCAGGACGATCCAGTCGCCGCCGAGCAGGCGATTGAGCCGTCGACGGTCGCGGTGGAACTGCTCCGGGTCGTCGTGCCAGAGTCCGTCGTACTCCACCGCGACCTTGAACTGTGGCCATGCGAGGTCCAGCCGGGCCACGAACCGGCCCTGCTCGGCGACCACCCACTGCGTCTGCGGCCGGGGTAGCCCGGCGAGGACCAGCCGCACCCGGGTGCGGGACTCCTGAGGCGACTCCGCACCCGCGTCGGCCAGGTCGACCGCGCGCAGCAGCGACCGCCAGCCGCGTCGACCGGCCCGGTTCAGCGCATAGTCGCGCAGTGTGGGCACGTCGGTGAGCCTGCGGGCCAGCAGGGCGTCGATGATGACCACCGCCTCGACCACGCCAAGCCAACGAGCCAGGTCCCAGCAGGTCCGTACCGGAGTGGTCACTCTGATCCCGGCCCGATCCAGCGTGTCGCCGGGGTCGATCTCTCCGTGGTGGATCCGGATGCCGGTGGTCGGGCCGAGCCGTCTGTCCCGAGGAACCAGGACGTCGATCGGCTCGCTCGGGACCGGGCTCGCACATCCGTAGAGAGCCGCCGCTGCGCGGCCGGCGATGGCCGCGCCGGGCGGAATCAGCCAGCGCCCGATAGCGGCGCACCTGGTGCGGTGGGTGACTCTGACCCGGGCATCGGCATAGACGTCCCGAAACAGCGGTCGCCACGCGGAGCTGCGCAGGTCGTTTCGGGTGAGCACGCCGCGCGAGACGGCGACCGAGCCACGGAAGATTCGACCCCGCAGCTGCGGCGGTCGTCGAGGAGCTTTCGGCATGAACTACAGGCTGACCGATCACACCGCGCCACGCCGACCCTGTGGATAACCGTCGACATGCCCGCACGCACCGGTGCCGTCGTCTCCACGATGATCGCCGGCACGCTGTCCGGGCACCGGTCACGGCAGCGGACGGGCATGATCGCGCTCGTACATGGATGTAGTGGCCTCCCTTGACGTGGGAAGCCACTACATCCTGGATCGAGCGCGATCTTGCCCGGGGAGGGTGTGGATTAGGCGGCGGTGGACCAGATGGCGCGGAAGGCGGCGGCCTCGCCGGCCAGCCATCGTTCGATCTGTTCGGGCTTGGCGTCGGTGGGCATGCGGTGGGCCTGACCGCGCCGGACGTCGACCAGCACGGGATCGGCGTGCGGGAGGACCGCGTCCATGTGTCGGGCCATCAGGTGCAGGGTGGCGAGCACCGACTCCTCGCTGGGCGGGGCCTCGTCGAAGTGCAGTCGGACCGCGTCGGCGTGGCCGTCGGCGTGACGTACGCCGAAATGGGGGTTGATCTTGACGGGCAGGTCACCCAGCATGGCCAGGGCGTCGCGGGTCTGGGCGAGGTCGACGGCGGCCGGATCGCCGAGGGAGTGCAGCCAGGCCGTGGCGCCGGGCACCAGTGCCTGGTAGAGCGGACGCCAGCGTGGCTTGACGATGTCGACCACCCCGGTCAGGTGGGTGCCGCCGGTGTGGAAGGCGATGTCTGCCTTGAGCGCCTTGACGAACTGGCCGTGGGGGTTGAAGCCGGAGCGGCTGGCGCGCTGCTTGCGCAGACCACCCACGAAGGTCGCCTTGGTGGGGCCGTTGCGGTCGACGTAGCGGGTGAAGCCGAGCAGCGTGGCGTACGGGGTGAGCGGCGTGGAGGCGGGAGCGGTCACGGGCGTCCTCCCTAGTCGTAATCCTGCAGGTCAGGAACTCGATTAGTACATACATTCTAATCGACACCTCTGACATCGCCCAGTGAAAACGACTGTGCGGAAGACGCGACAAAGGGGGCCTCCCGGCGTGCGGAAGGCCCCCTGTCGAGACGGCTGCTAGAGCTGGCCGACGTCGGTGATCCGGACGACCGCCGCCCCGACCTCGTCCGAGGCCACGAGGTCGATCTCGGCGCTGATGCCCCAGTCGTGGTCGCCGTTGGGGTCGTCGAAGCTCTGCCGGACGGTCCACCGCTCCCGGCCCTGCTCGATCATGAGCAGTGCCGGCCCTCGGGCGTCCGGCCCGACGCCGATCGAGTCGTACTCCTCGAAGTACGGCGCCAGGGCGTCGGCCCACGCGTCGTAGTCCCAGCCGTCCTCGGCGTCCAGCTCGGCGAGCAGGTCCCAGCGGCGCAGCGCGGCCAGCTCGACGCGGCGGAACAGCGCGTTGCGCACCAGCACCCGGAACGCCCGCGCGTTGCGGGTCACCGCCGGCGGCCGGTCGGTGAGGGAGGCGTGCGCCTGGGCCACCTCGGCCACGTCGGACGGGTTGCGCAGCCGCTCCCACTCGTCGATGAGGCTGGAGTCGACCTGGCGGACCAGCTCGCCGAGCCACTCGATGAGGTCGATCAGCTCCTCGGTCTTGGCGTCCTCGGGCACGGTCTGGCGCAGCGTCTTGTACGCGTCGGCCAGGTAGCGCAGGACCAGGCCCTCCGAGCGGGTCAGCCCGTAGAACTGCACGTACTCGGTGAAGGTCATGGCCCGCTCGTACATGTCGCGGACGACGGCCTTGGGGGAGAGCTGGTGGTCGGCGACCCAGGGGTGGCCCTGCCGGTACATCTCGTACGCGGCCTCCAGCAGCTCGGCCAGGGGCTTCGGGTGGGTCACCTCGTCGAGCAGTTCGAGGCGTGCCTCGTACTCGATGCCCTCGGCCTTCATGGCGGCGACCGCCTCGCCGCGCGCCTTGAACTGCTGCGCGGAGAGGATCTGCCGGGGGTCGTCGAGGATCGACTCGACCACGCTCAGCACGTCGAGCGCGTACGACGGGGACTCGGCGTCGAGCAGCTCGATGGTGGCCAGGGCCAGGGGGGAGAGCGGCTGGTTGAGGGCGAAGTCGAGCTGGAGGTCGACGGTGAGCCGGATCCGCCGACCGGTCTCGTCCGGCTCGGGCAGCTCCTCCACCACACCACCGGCGCGCAGCGCCCGGTAGATGGCGATGGCCCGGCGGATGTGCCGGCGCTGGGCGGCGGGCTCCTCGTGGTTGTCGGTGAGCAGGTGCCGCATGGCGGTGAACGCGTCCCCGGGCCGGCCGATGACGTTGAGCAGCATCGAGTGGCTGACCTGGAAGCTGGAGGTCAGCGGCTCGGGCTCGGCGTCGACGAGCCGGTCGAAGGTGGGTTGCCCCCAGCCGATCGAGCCCTCCGGCGGCTTCTTGCGGACCACCTTGCGCCGCTTCTTCGGGTCGTCGCCGGCCTTGGCGAGGGCCTTCTCGTTGTCGATGACGTGCTCGGGGGCCTGCACCACGACCCGGCCGATGGTGTCGTACCCGGCTCGACCGGCTCGTCCGGCGATCTGGTGGAACTCCCGGTTCTTCAGCAGCCGGGTACGGACCCCGTCGTACTTGGACAGGCCGGTGAACAGCACGGTGCGGATCGGCACGTTGATGCCGACGCCGAGGGTGTCGGTGCCGCAGATGACCTTGAGCAGGCCGGCCTGCGCGAGGGTCTCCACGAGGCGGCGGTACTTGGGCAGCATGCCGGCGTGGTGCACGCCGATGCCGTGGCGGACCAGCCGGGACAGCGTCTTGCCGAAGCCCGAGGTGAACCGGAAGCCGCCGATCGCCTGGGCGATCATGTCCTTCTCGGCGCGGGTGCAGACGTTCACGCTCATCAGCGCCTGGGCGCGTTCCAGCGCGGCGGCCTGGGTGAAGTGCACGACGTACACCGGGGCCTGCTTGGTCTCCAGCAGTTCCTCGAGCGTCTCGTGCATCGGCGTCATCGCGTACGAGAAGATGAGCGGAACCGGACGCTCCGCCGTGCGCACGACGGCGGTGGGCCGCCCGGTGCGTCGGGTCAGGTCGTCGACGAACCGGGTGGTGTCCCCCAGAGTGGCGGACATCAGGACGAACTGGGCCTGCGGCAGCTCGATGATCGGCACCTGCCACGCCCAGCCCCGGTCCGGCTCGGCGTAGAAGTGGAACTCGTCCATGATCACTTGGCCGACGTCGGCCTTCACCCCCTCGCGCAGGGCGAGGTTGGCCAGGATCTCCGCCGTGCAGCAGATGATCGGGGCGTCGGCGTTGACGCTGGCGTCGCCGGTGAGCATGCCGACGTTCTCGGCGCCGAAGACCTCGCAGAGCGCGAAGAACTTCTCCGACACCAGGGCCTTGATGGGCGCGGTGTAGAAGGTCGTCCGGCTGTCCGCGAGGGCCGCGAAGTGCGCGGCGATGGCCACCAGGCTCTTGCCCGAGCCGGTGGGCGTGTTCATGATCAGGTTGGCGCCGGAGACGATCTCGATGACCGCCTCCTCCTGATGGGGGTAGAGGTCGAGGCCGCGCTCCTTCGCCCAGCTGGCGAACGCGTCGAAGAGGGTGTCGGGGTCGGCGCTTGTCGGCAGCGCGGCGGTGAGCGTCATATCCCGTCCATGGTGCCTGGATCATGCCCCCGCGCGCCAACCCGGCCCCCGCCGGGCGCCCGTCCGGGCCGGCTCGTCACCGTCGGCGGTAGATCAGGTCGGCGACCGGTCGGCCGGCGGTGATCGCCCGCCGCTCGAACTTCGTCACCGGGCGGTGCGCCGGACGCGGCGCGAAGCCGCCGTACGCGTCGACCAGCCCCGGGTCCGCGTCCAGGGTCTCCCGCATCGCCTCGGCGTACTCGGCCCAGTCGGTCGCGCAGTGCAGCGTCCCGCCGGGGGCCAGCCGGGAGCGCAGCAGCGCCACGTGCGCCGGCTGGATGATCCGCCGCTTGTGGTGGCGAGACTTCGGCCAGGGGTCGGGAAAGAAGATGTGTACGGCGTCCAGGACGCCCTCCGGCAGGCCGCTGACCAGCTCCAACGCGTCGCCCTGGGCCACCCGCACGTTGCCGAGGCCAGCGCGGTCCACCAGGTCGAGCAGGTTCGCGATTCCCGGCGTGTGCACCTCGACCGCCAGATAATCTCGATCCGGGTCCGCGGCGGCCATCGCGGCGGTGCTGTCGCCCATGCCCGAGCCGATCTCCAGCACCACAGGGGCCCGGCGACCGAACAGGGCGGCCAGGTCGACCGGTTCGGTCGACACGTCCCGGCCGTAGGAGGACCAGAGCCGCTCCAGCGCGTCGGTCTGGCGGCCGCTCATCCGGCCCCGGCGGGGGTGGAAGGTGCGGATCGGCCGGCCTGCGGGCGGGACGGCGGCGGGGTCAGGGTCGGTGATGGTCACAGCGACCCGAGCGTACGCGACGTCGTCGGCGGATCGGATGTGATGTGCGACCGGGAATGAGAGGATCGATCTGGTACGGCAGGCCGGGCGGTCCGCTGCCCGGCGCGGTCCTACGGCGTCGAGAGGGGGCATCGTGGCACTGACCCGCGGCGGCGTGACCCTGTCGGTGGTGACAGTGCTCGCCGGCCCCCTGCTGGCCGCCACTCCCGCACAATCCGCGCCCCAGCCCGCTCCGGCGGTGGACGTCTTCGTCGAGGTCAGCCCCAGCACTGTGCAGCCTGGCTACCTGGTCGGCATCCGGGCCAGCTGTCAGGACAACTCGGTGGGCGCCACAGTCGTCTCCGACGCGTTCGGCGCCGTCGGCGTGCAACCGCAGCGGGGCGTGCTCACCGCCGCGCCGATGGTGCGCGAGCGCACCCGCCCCGGCAACTACCGGGTCAAGTTGGAGTGCCGCGACGGCGAGACCGCGTCGACAATGCTCCAGGTGGTCAAGAAGGTGCCGGCCCAGCCCAGCCGAGGTCCGGCCACCGGCTTCGGTGGCGGTGCCGGGTGGACGACCGGCAAGTTGCTGCTGCCCGGCGGTGCGGCACTGACCATCACCGGGCTGATCCTCGCCGTGGTGGCACTGCGTCGGCCACGTACCGTCCATGGCGTCACGCGCCGCTGAGCCCGCCATGGAGATCTTCCGCCCGACTCCACCGCCCGCCGGCTCCCGCCCGCCGGTCCGTGATTCGCGCGCCTCCGCCGACCAACCAGCGGTGGCCAACCGTCCGGCGACCGCCGTCGCTCCTCGGCGCAGCCGTCCATCCGGCCGTAGCCCCTGGTCCGTGCCGCTGGCCGTGGTGCTGGTGCTGCTGGGGGTCTTCGCTACCGGGGCGGGGCTGGGCCGCTCGGTCGGCCCGTTCGACTGGGCCCCGGCCGGCGGTGACCGCCCGGCTCGCAGCGAGACGGTCGGGCTGTCGGCCAGTCGCCCGGTGCGGCTCACCGTCCCGGCGATCAAGGTGGAGGCGCCGGTGGCGCCCGTCGGGCAGGCGCGGGACGGCTCGATCGCCGTACCGCCGCTGGAACGGCACAACGAGACCGGCTGGTACGACCGCGGGCCCACACCCGGCGAGCCCGGCCCGGCGGTCATCGTCGGGCACGTGGACACCAAGAGTGGCCCGTCGGTCTTCTACGACCTGGGCAAACTCAAGCCCGGGGACCTGATCGAGGTGGCTCGGGCGGACCGGTCGACGGTGGTCTTCACTGTCGACACCGTCGAGCACTTTCCGAAGGACCGGCTGCCCGCCGAGCGGATCTACGGCCACGACGGCCCCGCCGGGCTGCGCCTGATCACCTGCGGTGGCCAGTTCATCGGCGGTCGCACCGGCTACGCCGACAACGTGATCGCCTTCGCCACCCTCCGGTCGTCGCGCAAGCCCTGAGCCGAGTCCGCTCGCCCGCTGGCGCTTGATCGACTCGGGATCAGTGAAGTCGCGGCATCAGATTGCTCCGGACACCCCGGTTCCGCCGAACCCGAGTGGATCAACCAGTGCGGGCCGCAGTCAGCGCAGAAAGTCCAGCAGGTGGCGGGTGGTCTCGTCGGGGGCCTCTTCCGGGATGAAGTGCCCGACCGGGACGGGCGCGCCCCGCACGTCGTCGGCCCACTGCCGCCAGATCGCGACCGGGTCGTCGTAGAGCTTCGCTACCTGACCCTCCTGGCTCCAGAGGAACAGCAGCGGACAGGCGATCTTCCGGCTGCCACGATCCGCCTCGTCCTGCTGGTAGTCCAGCGTCGCCGCCGCGCGGAACTCCTCGCAGATCGCGTGGGCGGTGGCGGGGTCGCGGAACTGCGTGACGTACGCGGCCCGGACCTCGGCCGGGAACGCGTCCTTCACCGTCGGCCAGGTGTCGAGCATGAAGTCGACGAGCACCTCGGGCGCGGCGGCGATGAACCGCTCGGGCACCGGCGCGGGCGCCGCCAGGAAGGACCAGACCCAGTAGGAGAGGCTGAACGCCTGATTGGCGCGGTCGTAGACGTCCCCGATGGGCACGACGTCCATGACGGCCAGCCGGGTCACGACGTCCGGCGCGTCGAGCGCGAGACGGTACGCGCAGCGGGCGCCACGGTCGTGGCCGACCAGGTGGAACCGGTCGTGACCCAGGCTGCGCATCACCTCGACCTGGTCGCGGGCGATGGCGCGCATGCCGTACGGCTCGTGGTCGGCGGTGCTCGGTGGTGTGCCGCTGTCACCCCAACCCCGCAGGTCGGTGGCCACGACGGTGAAGTGCTCGGCGAGTCGGGGCGCCACCCGGTGCCACATGAGGTGCGTCTCGGGAATGCCGTGCAGGAGCAGAACGGGTGGCCCGCTCCCGCCCCGGCGTCCATGGATCGTCGCGCCGGACGTGGTGATGTCGAATTCCTCGAACCCGTCGAACATGGGCCGGAATTCCTCCCGATTCTCTGGCTTGCCGGTGCCGACACCATGCCGGGCAGGGCAATGGTGTTGGATGGCCGACGGCTGTGATCCTGCCGGCGCGCTACGACGGACGTTATCAGCGCCAACCTGCTCCCGTCGGGGGTTCTCCTCTGGCGGAGGATCCTGGCTGAAATAACCGCACGACACGTTGGCGAAGGTCCGCGAAAGGTGATGTTCGGTGGGCATGCTTGGTGACTTCGTGCGGCTCGACCCCGAGACGTTGGCGCGGCTCCGCGAGACTCCCCTCGAGGCATACCATCAGCTCACCACCTGCCCCAATGCGAGCAGGCTGGACCTGGACTCGATGTGGGAGCGACTGTCTGCCCTGATGGATGCCGCGCACTTTCCGATCAACCCCATCGCAGCCGGATCGCCCTATCCCGATGAGAGCACCGCCTGGGGCGCGGAGGGCGACTCTCGATGCTTGACGGCCGAAGAGGTTGCTCAGGCGGCCCTGCACCTGCGTCAGAGCCCGTTCGACATTCTCAAACCCCACCTGCGGCAGGTGCTCGAGGCAAAGGCGGGAGCCTTGGTCAATCTCGATCCCGATTCGCCTCGCTATCTGCAGCCACTATCTCCCGAGGAGGCTGAGCAGGTGCGTATGTCGGATGAGAGGTTTCGGGACATCCAGCTCGTCCTTGTCGACGACTATGAGGCTCTGGTCGCCTTCTTCGACGTCGCCGCTCGGGGCGGCCAATGCACCGTCTTTTGGGCTGCCTGAGCCCAATAAACAGGGCGCGACCCATCCCGCCGAGTCGGGCTGGTCAAGATCGTGCTCGAATCAGGATGTAGTGGCCTCCGCAGCGCGGGGAGGGGACTAGATCCAGGATCGAGCACGATCAAGGCGTTGGCCACCGCTCCACACCCGCCTCGATGCGCCCAACGGGCCTGGACCGCCCCCGGCAAGGGGCCGCTAGGGCTGGGGCACCTGCAGCGCCACCTCGAACTCCAGCAGGCTCGCGCCGGTGGAGACCGGTGGGCGGGGCTTGTCGCCGGGGGCGGCGGCGTGGGCCTCGCGCGACGGGCCGGAGGCCCAGGCCTGGTACGCCTCCTCGCTCTCCCACCTGGTGTAGACGAAGTAGCGGGTCTCTCCGGCCACCGGCCGGAGCAGTTCGAAGCCGAGGAAGCCGGGGGAGTTCTGCACCGCGCCGGCCCGCGCTGCGAACCGCTTCTCCAGCTCGGCGCCGGCGTCCGGCGGAACGTCGATTGCGTTGATCTTCACGACTGCCATCTGTCCACCCTAGCCAGCGACGGTCGGCTCAGAACGCAGCGGCGGCCGGCTCAGAACGCCTCGACCGTCGGGACGAGGTCCGCGTCGATGACGATCGGGGCGTGATCGGAGGGGCCCTTGCCCTTGCGGGCCTCCCGGTCCACGTACGCCGAGCGGACCGCCCGGGTGAACGGCGCGGAGGCGTACACCAGGTCGATCCGCATGCCCTTGTTCTGGTGGAACATCCCGGCCCGGTAGTCCCAGTAGGTGAACGGGTGTGGCCCCTTCATCGGGGTGGGCACCACGTCGGCGAGCCCGAGGTCGCGCAGTGCGGCCAGGGCTGCCCGCTCGGCCGGGGTGACGTGCGTGGAGTGGGTGAAGACCGCCGGGTCCCAGACGTCCGCGTCGGTCGGGGCGACGTTGAAGTCGCCGCAGACGGCCAGCGGCAGGCCGCCGGCCAGCTCCGCTTCCAGCGCGTCGCGCAGCGCCGCGAACCAGGCCAGCTTGTACGCGTAGTGCGGGTCGTCAGGCGTCCGGCCGTTGGGCACGTACACCGACCAGACCCGCAGCCCGGCGCAGGTGGCGGAGATCGCGCGGGCCTCCGGCGCGGGGAAGCCCGGCTCACCCGCGAACCCCACGCGGACGTCGTCCAGGCCGACCCGGGACAGGATCGCCACCCCGTTCCAGCGGCCGTCGCTGTGGCTGGCCACGGAGTAGCCCAGCTCGCCCACCTCGGCCACCGGGAAGGCGCCGTCCGGGCACTTCGTCTCCTGCAGGCAGACGACGTCGGGCCCGGTGCCGGCCAGCCACTCCAACAGCCGGGGCAGCCGGGCCTTCACCGAGTTCACGTTCCAGGTAGCCAGGCGCATGCCTCCACCCTGCCGCATCCGCGCCCGTGTCGCCGGGTCAGCTGCCCGGGGTGTCGCCGGGACGGGTCTGTTCGGCCAGGAACCGTTCCAGCTCCGCGCCGAGCTCGTCTGCGGTGGGCAGCGGACCGGCGTCGGGGGCGAGCAGGTTCCGCTCCCCGCGACCCCTGGCGAACGCGTCGTACTGCTCCTCCAGGGCCTGGACCAGGGCGGCGGCGTCCTCGGTCTGGGCGACCTGCCTGTCGATCTCGACCCGGACCACCTCGGCGGCCGAGCGCAGGCCGTCGCCGGGCAGCAGCAGCCCCGTGCTGCGGGACACCGCGCTCAACAGCACCTCGGCCGCGGCCGGGTATTCGGTCTGCGCCACGTAGTGCGGGACGTGCGCGGCGAACCCGAGCGCGTCGCGGCCCTGCTCGCCGAGGCGGAACTCCAGCAGGTGACCGACGCTGCCGGGCACCTGGACCCGTTGCAGCCAGGGCTCGTACCCGCTGATCAGCTCCGGACGGGTGGCGTGGGCGGTGACGCCTGTCGGCCGGGTGTGGGGCACCGCCATCGGGATCGAGTTGAGCCCGACGGTGAGCCGGACGTCCAGGCGGGCGGCGAGCCCCGCCACGGCGGCGGTGAACCGCTCCCACTGCAGGTCCGGCTCGGGGCCGGTGAGCAGCAGGAAGGGCGTCTCGTCGTCGTCGTGCAGGAGGTGCAGCTCCAGCTTGGGGGCGTCGAAGCTCTCCCAGTGGTCCTCGACGAAGGTCATGACCGGTCGCCGGGAGCGGTAGTCGAAGAGCTGGTCCACGTCGAAGGTGGCGATCGGCCGGCCCTCGAGCGAGGTGAGCAACTGCTCGCGGGCCAGCCGGCTGGCGTTGCCGGCGTCCACGAACCCGGTCAGGGCCTGGACCAGGACCGGTTGCCCGAGGTCGGGCAGATCGTCGGTGAGCTGATAGAGCTCGTGTGGGTCGAGCACCGGTGCGGACCTCCCTGGAATGTGCCTGTTCGGATGGCGACGCGATGGACGCCACCCGATTCGGGAAACGTACCCGCCATCCTGGTGCATTCCTGCGTCGGGCGATCCGTCGGCCAACGGGTGGGCGTGATCGGACGAACCAGCCGATTACGCCGTTCGGTCGATGGGCGGTTCGGCCCAAAGGCCGAGTTTGTCGATCATGTCGGTCCGCGCGGCCCGATGTCCGTCCCTGTCGCCGTCCGTGCCGGCCCACGTGCCGCGCCGGTTTTCTCCGGTACGCGAGGTCCGTTCCCCGGGCGGGTCGAGCCGTCCCGCTCGTCCACCCGAGGACCCCGATTCTGTGGTGAGGACCACGTGATCACTGTGCGTGATCGGGGTTTCCGTCTGTCTAGCCTCGGCTGATGCGTGACGACGGCACCCTCGACGACCCGTACGCCCCGAGCAGCCCCACTACCGGAACGGAGGAAGGCACCTCAGCCGAACGGACAACCGCCGCGAGTCGGCTTCGGGCGTACGCCCGCGACCTGACCGGTCGACGCCGGGCCCAGGTGGCCCTCGCCACCGGCGTGGTGTGCTGCCTCGGTCTGGCCGCCGTCGCACAGGTGCACGGTGAGACCGCTGGCGCGGCGACGCCTGTCGACAGCAGCGCCGAGCTGGCGCAGCGGGCCGAGCAGCAGCGCGCGTCCCGCTCGCTCGACCGCGCCGCCACGCCCTCCGCCAGCCCGTCCGCCTCCGCGACCTCCGCCGACCCGGACACCACAGCGCGTGCCCGCAAGGTCGTCCCGGCGCGGCCGACCGACCCGGCGCCGGTCGCCGGACTCGACGACGACCAGATGGAGAACGCCGAGGCGATCGTCCGCGCCGGACGCAAGATGGGCGTCCCACGCCGTGGTCTGGTCATCGCGGTGGCGACCGCGATGCAGGAGAGCAACCTCTACAACGTCGCCAGCGGTGTCCTGCCGGAGTCGCAGGACTACCCGCACCAGGGCGTCGGCTGGGACCACGACTCGGTCGGGCTGTTCCAGCAGCGCTCCAGCAGCGGCTGGGGTCCGGTCGGCCGGCTGATGGACCCCGAGTTCGCCACCCGGCAGTTCCTCACCGCCCTGGAGCAGGTGCCCGGCTGGCAGCAGATGCGGCTCACCGACGCCGCGCAGGCGGTGCAGGTCTCCGCGTACCCCGAGCACTACCAGCAGCACGAGTGGCGGGCCACCCGGGTCGTCGACGCCATCGTGCCGGCCGGGCGGTAGCCTACCGACCACTGTGGACGGTAAGGGTTGAGCCTGTCGCGTCCCGGGTACATCCGTTGCGGGTTCGGGGTACACATGACTGAGGGACCACCGACAGGAGGACGTTATGTCTTTGATGCAGCGGATCAGCACGTTCCTGAGATCGCCGAAGGGTCAGCAGTTGGTGGACCGGGGTCGGCGCGAGCTGGCCAAACCCGACAACCAGCAGAAGCTCAAGGGGTTGGCGGCGCGGCTGTCCAACCGCCGTCGCTGACCGCGCCACCGGCCGTCCTACCCGTACCCACCCCTGGGGAGACCCGGTGACCGACACCCCGCCCGTCGGCGGTCAACCCGCCGCCCCCACGCCCGAGCCGTCGGCCGACCTGCCGGTCGCGCCGGCGGCCGCCCCCGAGGGGCCGCCGGCCCGACTCTGGGACCGGATGCGCGACGATCCGCAGTACGCCCCGGAGCACCTCGCCCTGGAGGCGGTGCGCCGGCTCGGGCCGGAGGCCGCCCAGTGGGCCGACCGGGCCCGCAGCGAACACCCCGGTGTCTCGTCCGACGTCCTGGCCGACCAGGCGGCCCGCAAGTTCGTCAACCTCGCTCGGCTGTCCGGAGCGGTCTCCGGCGCCGCCGGGCTGCCCGGTGCCGTCCTCGACGTCGGCGTGCTGGCCTGGACCCAGGCGCGCATGGTGTTGCACATCGCCGCCGCGTACGACGTCGACCCGCTGCACAGCGACCGGGCCACCGACCTGCTCGTGCTCCAGCGGGTGCACAAGGTCGCCGAGAGCGCCCGGCTGGCGCTCGGGGTGGCCGCCGGGCGGGAACGCGCCGACGCGCTCTTCGGCCTGGGTGGCCAGCGTCCGCTCGGCCGGGTCATGTTGCAGCTCGGCGTGCGGCTGGCCCAGATGGCCGGCGTGCGGGCGGCCAAGCGACTCGTCGCCAAGATCGTGCCGGGTGCGGCGATCGTGCTGGGCACCTGGGCCAACTCGTCCGCCACGAAGGATCTCGCCGAGCGCTCCCGGGCGCTCTACCGCCAGCGCGGCGCCGGCGTCCCGGAGCCCCGCCGCCCGTGAACCGGCCCCCGAGAGGGGCGGTTCAGTCGGCCAGGCCCGAGGAGCGCCAGGTCACCTCGGCCAGCCGGCCCTGACCCGTGGCGTTGGGGTGGAACCAGTCCAGCGGGTTGAGCAGGTCCAGGGTGAACCGGACCTTGTGCGCGGCGCCGCCGTCGTGCCGGCACCGTGAGCCGTACGCCCGGCAGGCCGCCACCAACTGCGCGTTGTACGCGTCGATGCGGTCCCGGACGGCGGCCCGGCGCGCCTTGTCGGCGGGGGCCATCGACGTCGCGTTGGCCAACAGGGCCGGGCAGATGCCTCGCCGCCAGGCGCGTGCCGCGCGCGAGTCGCCGTGCCCGACCTCCCACAGCCGGTAGAGGTCGGGGATGCTCACCACCAGCACCCGAGCCTTCGGTCGGCCGCTGCGCAGCACCCGTAGACCCCTGTCGACGTCGGCCCGGAACTGGGTTACCGGGGTCATCGCGTCCACGCCGCCCCGGCAGATGTCGTTGGCGCCGATCAGCACGGTGACGTAGTCGGCGCGGTCGCGTACCGCTGCCTGGGCCTGGCCTTCGAGCGCGTCGGCGCGGGCGCCGGGCTTGGCGTGGTTGTACGTCCGACCGCGGATCGCGGAATTCTGCTCCAGCAGCCGGCGGTAGTGGCTCTGCACCCGCAGGCCGTCCCCTGTCGACCAGGAGTTGCGCTCGCAGGAGGTGAGCACGAGGCAGGAGGCGAAGCCGGTGCTGATCGAGTCGCCGAGGGCGGCGATGCCGCCGGGCCCACCGGACGACGGCGAGCTCTTCGTGGGGCGGGGGGAGGCCGACGTGCCGCCCTCGCAGGCCAACGCGACAAGCGCGGCGAGACAGGCCAGGGCGGCGACCCACCGTCGAGGCATGGCATCCCCCGTCTCGCAGCACAGAGCGACAGCGCGGTAACTCTATGCGCTGGATGTGGTGCGGCGGGAAGTTGCTGTCGGGTATGCGGCCGAGTGCCGTCAAAGGTGCCACCGGAGTGCTATAACCGCCGCCCGCGCGAGCGATGGCTACCGGTTAACGACGCCGATCGCGGGTAGATCAGGAGGTATGACGAGATCGCAGCCCCGGCGCGCCCGTGGCACGGTCGGCCACGCGTACAGCGCGCTGAACCTTCGGCTCACCCTCGCCAGTTTCGGGTTGGTGATCATGGTGGTGTTCGCGGTGCTGGCGTTCTGGGCCGGGCTCGCCTGGCTCGGCGTGCTCTGCGCGATCCTCGCGGTGGTCGCCGTGGTCGATCTGGTCGTGATCCAGCGCCGCCGCGCCGCTCGCCGCCGCGAGGAGCCAGGCGTACGACACTCGCTGTTCGAGTGACAGGAGGACGAGATGCCCCACATCGCCACCACCAACCCCGTTACCGGACAGGTACTCAAGACCTATGAGGCGATGTCCACCGAGCAGCTCGACGCCGCCATCGAGCGCGCCGACCTCGCGTACCGACAGTTGCGGGGAACGACCGTCGACGAGCGCGCCCGGTGGATGAACGCCGCCGCCGACCTGCTGGACGCCGAGCGCGACGAGATCGCCCGGATCATGACCACGGAGATGGGCAAGACGTACGTCGCGGCGCAGGCCGAGGTGACCAAGTGCGCCGCGGCGGCCCGCTTCTACGCCGAGCGGGCGCCGGGGTTCCTCGCCGACCAGCCGGCCGACGCCGCCGCCGTCAAGGCGACCCGCGCCTTCATCCGCTACCAGCCCATCGGCGTGGTGCTCGCGGTGATGCCGTGGAACTTCCCGCTCTGGCAGGTGATGCGCTTCGCCGCCCCGGCGCTGATGGCCGGCAACACCGGCCTGCTCAAGCACGCCTCGAACGTGCCGCAGACCGCGCTGCTGCTGGAGGACGTGTTCCGTCGCGCCGGCTTCCCCGAGGGGGCGTTCACCACACTGCTGGTCGGCTCCGACGCCGTCGAGCGGATCCTCGCCGACCCCCGGGTACGCGCCGCCACCCTCACCGGCAGTGAGGCGGCCGGGCGTTCCATCGCCCAGATCGCCGGCCGGGAGTTGAAGAGGACAGTGCTGGAGCTGGGCGGCAGCGACCCGTTCGTGGTGATGCCCTCGGCCGACGTGGACCGGGCCGCCGAGGTGGCCACCACCGCCCGCTGCCAGAACAACGGCCAGTCCTGCATCGCCGCGAAGCGGTTCATCGTGCACACCGACGTCTTCGACGCGTTCGCCGAGAAGTTCGCCGCGAACATGGCCGCGCTGCGCGTCGGCGACCCGATGGACCCGGACACCGACGTGGGCCCGTTGGCCAGCGAACGGGGTCGCGACGAGGTGCACGCCCAGGTGCGCGACGCGGCGGACAGGGGCGCGACAGTGCTCTGCGGCGGCGAGCTGCCGAGCGGCGACGGGTGGTTCTACCCACCGACGGTGGTCACCGACCTGACGCCCGAGATGCGGATGTGGTCCGAGGAGGTCTTCGGCCCGGTCGCCGGCCTGTACCGGGTGTCCTCATACGAGGAGGCGATCGAGGTCGCCAACGGCACCAGCTTCGGGCTCGGCTCCAACGCCTGGACCCGGGACACGGCCGAGCAGGAGCGCTTCGCCACCGACCTGGACGCCGGCAACGTCTTCGTCAACGGGATGACCACCTCCTACCCGGAACTGCCGTTCGGCGGCGTGAAGAACTCCGGCTACGGCCGGGAACTGTCCGAACTGGGCATGCGGGAGTTCTGCAACATCAAGACGGTCTGGGTGGGTGAGGGCGCGGCCTCCGCCGGCGCCGGCGCGCACGCCGAATAGCTTCCGAAGCGGTACGCATCAGCGGACGACGTCATGGGTAGGAAGTGCGCCCATGACGTCGTTCGGATTCCACGCCTCCCACGAGCAGATCCCTCCCCGCGCGCTGCTGGAGGCGGTGGTGCACGCCGAGCGGGCCGGCTTCGACGCCGCCATGTGCTCCGACCACTTCTCCCCGTGGAGCGCCCGGCAGGGTGAGTCCGGCTTCGCCTGGTCCTGGCTGGGTGCCGCGTTGCAGGCCACCGGCATGTCGTTCGGCGTCGTCAACGCCCCCGGACAGCGTTACCACCCGGCGATCATCGCGCAGGCGATCGGCACCCTCGGCGCGATGTACCCGGGCCGGTTCTGGGCGGCGCTGGGCACCGGCGAGGCCAGCAACGAGCACATCACCGGCGACGTGTGGCCGCGCAAGGACGTTCGCGCCGCCCGGCTGCGCGAGTGCGTGGACGTGATCCGGGCGCTGCTGGCCGGGGAGGAGGTCAGCCACGACGGCCTGGTCCGGGTGGACCGGGCCCGGCTGTGGACCCGCCCCGAGGAGCCGCCCGCGCTTGTCGGCGCCGCCGTCAGCGTCGCCACCGCCCGGTGGTGCGCCGAGTGGGCCGACGGGCTGATCACCGTGAACGCCCCGCTGGCGCACCTGCGCGAGATGATCGACGCGTACCGGGACGCCGGTGGGCGCGGGCCACTGCACCTGCAGGTGCACGTCTCCTGGGCGCCGGAGCAGGCGCAGGCCGAGGCGCTCGCGTACGACCAGTGGCGCAGCAACGTCTTCGCTCCTCCGGTCTGCTGGGACCTGGAGACCGTCGAGCACTTCGACGTGGTCTCGGCCGACGTGCCGCGCGAGCGGATCGCCCAGGTGGTGAACGTCTCGGCCGACCTGGGCCGGCACGTCGGCTGGCTGGAGGAGTACGCGGCGCTCGGCTTCGACCAGATCGCCCTGCACCACGTGGGGCAGGAGCAGCGCGGGTTCATCGACGCGTTCGGCGCCGAGGTGCTGCCGAAGCTGCGACCGACCGGCTGATCAGGACCCGGTCTGTCGCACCCCTAGGCTCGTACCCCATGGAAAGCCTGTTTCCGGTCGTCGTCTTCCTGGCGATCGCCACCCTCGGCGCCGCGCTCGCCCGCCGGCTCGGCCTGCTCGCGCCGATCGTGCTGGTCGTGCTCGGCCTGGCGCTCTCCTTCGTGCCCGGCGTCCCGCACGTCGAGCTCGACCCGGAGTTGGTGCTTGTCGGTATTCTGCCGCCGCTGCTCTACGTCGCCGCGCTGGAGACGTCGGTGCCGGCGTTCAAGAACAACATTCGTCCCATCCTGTTGCTCGCGGTCGGCCTGGTGCTCTTCACCGCGTTCGTGGTCGGGTTCGTGCTGCACCTGCTGCTACCGCAGGTGCCGTTCGCGATCTGCCTGGCCCTCGGCGCGGTGGTCGCGCCACCGGACGCGGTGGCCGCCACGGCTGTCGCGCGTCGGGTCGGACTGCCCCGCCGGGTGGTCACCATCCTGGAGGGGGAGAGCCTGGTCAACGACGCCACCGCGCTGGTGCTGCTGCGGGTCGCCACCATGGCCACCGCCGGCTCGGCGGTCGGCGCCACGGACGTCAGCCTCCAGGTGCTGCGGGCCACCGGCGGCGGCATCCTGATCGGCGCGCTCGGCGCGGTGGTCTTCGGCTTCCTGCACCGACGGATCACCGACCCGCTGCTGGACAACGCCCTGTCGTTGATCATCCCGTTCGCGGTGGTGTTCGCCGCCGAGGCGGTGCACTCCTCCGGCGTGGTCGCGGTGGTGGTCACCGGGCTGGCGCTCGGCCACAAGCTGTCCCAACTGCTCTCGGCGGCCTCGCGGTTGCAGGTTGGCGCGTTCTGGCGGCTGGTCCGGTTCCTGCTGGAGGGGCTGGTGTTCCTGCTGGTCGGGTTGCAACTGCGGGAGGTGGTGCGCGACCTCGACGAGCCGGCCGGCTCGCTCGTCGTCATCACCGTCGCGGTGCTCGCCACCGTCTTCCTGACCCGTTTCGTCTGGCTCTTCCCGGCCACCTACCTGGCTCGGCTGGTTCCCCGGATCCGCCGCCGCGACCCCGCCCCGTCGCCGAAGTTCCCGGTCATCATCGGGTGGGCCGGGATGCGGGGCGTGGTGACGCTCGCCGCCGCCCTGGCCCTGCCGCTGACCCTGGCCGACGACGAGCCGTACCCCCGGGCCCTGTTCATCTGGTTGGCCTTCGCGGTGATCGTTGTCACCCTGGTCGGTCAGGGCGCGACGCTGCCGTTGGTGGCCCGCCGCCTGAAGCTGCCCCAGGACGACCCGGTGCAGGACGCGCTGTCGGCCGCAGGGGTGCAGCAGCAGGCCAGCAGGGCCGCACGGGATCGGCTGGAGGAGCTGGCCGAGGGGGCACCCCCGCCGGTGGTGGACCGGCTGCGCCGGGTGGTGGAGGACCGCACCAACATGGCGTGGGAACGGCTCGGTGGGAACGAGCGGGAAACCCCGTCGCAGGCGTACGGTCGGCTCCGACAACAGATGATCGACGCCGAGCGGGACGTGTTCCGGGCCGCCCGGGACTCCGGTCGCATTCCTGAGGAGGTGCTGGTGCGGGCCTATCGTGACCTGGACCTGGAAGAGTCGTTGCTGCGGCAGGAGGTCGAGCAGTGAGCTGTCAGCACCTGACCGAGGCGGGCACCGCCGAACCGCGCACCCCCGACGAGTGCGCCGACTGCGTGGCCATCGGCAACACCTACTGGGTGCACCTGCGCACCTGTCTGAGCTGCGGGCAGGTGGGCTGCTGCGACTCGTCGCCGAACCAGCACGCGAGCAAGCACTTCGCGGCCACCAGCCACCCGGTGATCCGCTCGGCCCAGCCGGGCGAGGACTGGCGCTGGTGCTTCGTCGACGAGGAGATCGGCTGACGGTCCCGGACGGCGTTGGCCGGCCGGTCCTGCCCATCGCAGGAGCGGCCGGCCACCGTCCACCGGCTCGTCATGAGGACCGGCGTAGCAAGGCAGCTGAGCACTGCTCATGGCAGTCCGGCCCGGTCTCGCCGGGTGGCTGAGGTTCACCGGGCGGTCAGGCCCGGATTGCGGGGCGGCTGGCCTTCGCTCACCGGCCGATTCGGTTGGGCGACGCGGGGCGGCTGGCTTTCGCTCACCGGCCGATTCGGTTGGGCGACGCGGGGCGGCTGGCTTTCGCTCACCGGCCGCTCAGGCTCGGCGACGCGGGGCGGCTGGCTTTCGCTCACCGGCCGCTCAGGCTTGGCGTCGCGGGGCGGTCGGCCAGGGCCCACCGGGTGAGCGCGGGGCTGGCCAGGCCCACCACGGCGAAGATCCCGCCGACGGCCAGCCAGCCGGGCACCCCGCCGTCGAGGACGACAAGTGTCAACAGTGCCGGGCCGGCGGCGCGGGCCAGACCGGCGATCATGCCGTCCGCACCCTGGTAGGCGCCGACCGCGTCTGGCGCAGCGAGGTCGTAGGCGAGTCCCGCTCCGCCTGCGCCGTGCCACAGGTCGCCGACGGTGTAGACGCCGGTGGCGACCAGCAGCAGTGCGACAGCCGCCGTGGTGGGCAGGCTGGCGGTGGCCGCGTACAGCAGCATCGCGGCGGCCAGCACCACCCCGGCCCGGCGCATCGTCCGAGCCGCCGGGGCCGCGGTGTCCGCGCCCCGGCTCAGCCGCACCGCCAGCAGCACGGTGAGCAGCGTGTTGGTCAGCAGCACCGCCGCCACGACGGGCGGGGGCGCTCCGACCTGCGTCACCGCCCAGAGGGGCACCACAAGCGTCAGTACCGTCTGGTGGAGGGCGAGTACCGCCGACGCGCCACTCACCGCGAGGAAACGACAGTCACGCAGAGGCCGCCCACGACGGGCAGCGGCCGTCGGGGCCGGCGCGGTCGTGAGCTGCGCGGTCGTGGCTTGCGTGGTCTGGGCCCGCGCGGCTGAGGGTGGCGCGGGCGTGGGCTGCGCGGTGGGGGGGAACGCCGGCAGCCGTAGCAGCAGCGCCGCCGACACGAGATAGGTGACCGCGTTGCCGGCCACCAGGATCTGGTACGCCAGGTGCGAGTCGGCTGCCAGCGCGAACCCCGCCAGACCCGACCCGACCGCGATGCCCAGGTTGGCCACCGCCCGTAGCGTGGCGAAGGCGTGCACCCGCCCCTGCGGGCCCGCGACTGCGGCGACCAGCGCGGCGCGGACCGCGAGGTTACCGGAGGCCAGCAGGAGTTCGAGCACCGCGACGGCCAGGAACACCGGGAACGAGCCGACGATCAGGTACATGGCCGCGACCACCGCCTGGAGCACCTGCAGAACGGCCCGCAGCGTACGTGGGTCGCGCCGGTCGGCGAGGCTGCCGAGCGGCACGCTGGCGCTCAGACCGACCAGCCCGGCGACGCTGAGCCCGGCGCCCACCTGCGCGGCGGAGAGCCCCACGTCCCGGGTGAGGTAGAGGGCCGCGCCGGTCAGCCACAGTCCCGAGCCGACGGTGTTCGCCAGCGTGGCGAGGGAGAGGGTGCGCAGCCGTCCGGACGCCGGCAGCGGCGACACGCCCCACATCAGCGCACGGCGATCGCGCCCGAGGAGACGTAGACAAATGGGCCTGTCTCGGCGGTCTGACCGCCCTGGATTGCCCATTCGTCGTCGGAGGCCCGGTCGCTCTGGGCGGACCGTTCGAACGTGTCTCCGTTGACCGTCATGGTGTCGACGTTAGGGAACACCGGGCGGCGTTGACCGTCCCGAACGACGCGAGCCCGGTCACACTGGCCCGCAGCGACGGCATGGCTGTCAGGGAGTGCCATCGCAGTGGCCGGCGGCGCCGCCGCCGACCGGCGAGGGACGCCGACCGGCACCGCCGGCGCCGGCGAGGGAGGCCGACCGCCGACCCGCCGAGGGACGCCGACCGCCGACCCGCCGACCGACACCCCCGCCCCGCCGAGGGACGTCGACCGACACCGCCGCCCGCCGAGGGACGCCGACCACCGACCCGCCGAGGGACGTCGACCGACGCCGGTGCGGGGGCATTTCTGGCGTTCCCGCCTTACCCTGGGCGACTGTCGCCGGTGTCAACTGCGGTACGAGTGAGCAAAAGTCCACAAGGGTGCGGCGGGACGGCCAGCGACACCGTCGCGTGGGCAGCGGCGTTCGGCACGTCCGGCGATGTCGTACACCTGGGATGGGGTTGTGGTCACGTCCGCCGGTGGTAGAGGTTGCGGCGGGGGACCTGGGCGGGGTCGAGCCACGCCGGCGGGACGAAGTCGGGGTGGCCGTCGGGGCCGAGGCGGACGGCCCACTCGCCGCGGTGGACGTGCCGGTGGTGGTGGCCGCAGAGCAGCACCGCATTGGCCAGGCTGGTGTCACCGCCGTCGGCCCAGTGCCGGATGTGGTGGGCGTCGCACCAGCGGGGCGGGCGGTCGCAGCCCGGAAACGCGCAGCCGCGATCCCGTAGGACCAGGGCGCGTCGGAGCGGCCCGCTGACCAGGCGGCGTTGCCGGCCCACGTCGAGTGTCTGACCGGCGCTGCCGAGGACGGCGGGCAGGATCGCCGCGTCGCAGGCGAGACGGCGGACCGTTTCCGGGGTGAGCCGGAGGCCGGTGTCCAGGGCTCCCACGTCGAGGTGCCGGGTCAGCGCGTCGAAGCTGGTGGTGACGACGAGTTGGGCGTGCTCCCCGCCGTGCTCCGGCAGCTCGCCGGTGCGCAGGGTGAGACGGCAGAGGTCGGCGAGCGCGTCGTGGCGACGTTGCCCCGGGCTGCGCGTGTCGTCCAGGCCCGATGGTGCGGTCAACGGGTCGATCGCGGCGCGCAGCAGGCCGGCGGCCTCGGCATCCAGGCTGCCGGTCAACCGCAGGCGGCCATCCGACAGCTCGGACAGGGTGACATGGCGATCCCGGGCGGATCGGCGGGCCTCGGCCTCCAGCGCCGCCCGGGCAGCGGCCTCGGCGACCTCCGGGGCGACGTGGTCGAGGATGCGGGTGCCCAGCTTGCGCAGCAGAGTCGGCTCGAACTGCCCGGCCCACTCGACCAGCACGCCGACCGCCTTGTCGGCGGGCTCGGCGCCGGCGGCGGCCTGCACGGTGCGAACCGTGTCGCCGATGACCCGAGCCTGCTCCACACTGATGTCTCCGTTGGCCAGAGCGGCCCGCACCCCGGGTGCTCCGCTGTCCAGCGCGCCGGCCAGATCGACCAGCCGGCGGGCGGCGGGGACTGTGAGCCGTAGCCGGTCACGCAGCCAGACGGCCGTCGAGGACGCGCCCTGCGCCTGGGCCGTGCCCCGGCCGTCCAGCTCATGCACCAGGGTCAGCTGCACGGCCGCCAGACGCTGCTCAAGCCGGTGGGCGGCCTCGATGGCCGCGACGAGGTCGGGCTCGGTGAGAGCCCAGGCCGGCGCGTCGACGCACGCGGCGACCGCCGCCTCCGCCTGCGCCAGCCCCTCGAACATGGACCGACAATAGAACAGGTGTACGACAACTTCGGAGGCGTGCGCGGGGAGGCTCCCTCATTCGGCTGGCCGGAGTGCGGCCATCTGGCACTGCTTCACTGGGCTGTGCGCCCACGCCAGAAGCCGCTCGATCAACTGGGGTACGCCTGGAGCGCGTTCCGCGCCCACGTCAACATCTCGCACCCGTCGTCCTGGCACTGCATGCAGCGGCTCGGCGGCAGGTGATGCTGGTTGATCACCCTTTGCGCGGTCCAGATCACGAGCGCTGGCGTCACGGGTCCGTCGTCCATGGGCAAAGCTCCACCTCCGAAGACAGGTAGATCCCGTCATCGATCTCCGATTAGGCGGTACGGCAGTGCGGAGCCGGAAGTGCCTTCAGGTGTCCCGCGCTCGCACCAGGCGCGAAAGGTCGACCCTGACGCGCGCTGAGACGGCCCGAAGCCCGGCAGGGGTCCCCGCCGCCTTCCGTGTCCTCGGCGGTGGAGCGGGCGTCAGGGCATCCCGCCGGAGTCGCTGGCGACGCCACTGCTGGAGGCCTGGTTGTCGTCTCCGCCGTAGCCCTTGCCGCGCAGGCTGCCACGGCGCTGGCGGCGCTGGTCGTGCCCGCTCGCCCGGATCGCCTGGCGGGCCCGGCGCATCGTCTCCGCGGGCCCGTCGGCCCGGGCGCGGTGACGTCGTCGCCGTGCGACGACCGACAGGGCGGCCAGCAGGAGGACCGTCACCGTTCCGGCCAGGATCCACGCTCGTCCGTCCATGTTCCTGATGGTAGGTACGCGGGTCCAGCCGAGCTGGTGGCCGCCCGGAGGAGGGCGGCCACCAGCCGTGCGTGCTCAGGACAGCGAGCAGGCGTTTCCGTTGACGGTGACCAGACCCGGCTGCGGGTTGGCGCCGCCGCCGGTTGTCGCGTTGAAGCCGAACGTCACCGTGCCGCCGGGGGCGATCTTGGCGTTGTACGACTCGTTCTTCGCCGTCACCGTCGCGCCGGCCTGGGTGACCTTCGCCAGCCAGGCCTCCCGGACGCGCTGGTCACCCGTGAACGCGAACCGCACGGACCAGCCGTTGACGGCGGTCGTGCCGGTGTTGCGCACGGTCAACTGCGCCGTGAAGCCGGTGCCACCCTGCCAGGCGCCGTAGTTGGCGTAGCTCACCGAGCAGGTGGTGGCCGGCACCGCGCCGGCCTCGCCCTGGTCGGCCAGGAACGAGGAGATCCAGGCCAACGCCGAGTTCCAGTTGATCGCGACCTCGTTTGTCGAGTACGAGTTGATGTCGTCGACGTAGCAGAACTGCGGCGCGCAGCCGGCGAGCAACTGCGCCACGAACGGATCCTGCAGGGCCGCGTTCGCGCCACCGGCGAGGGAGCCGGCGGGCGGGCGGGGCAGGTCCGGGTTGAGCTGGTGACCGAAGATCCGGCTGTGCTGGTTCTGCGCGTTGTGTTCGCCCCAGCCGGTGACGTAGGAGATGTTCAGGGCGTTGCGGCCGAGGATGTAGTCCATCGCCTGGACAGCGCCGTCGCGGTAGCTGGCGTTGTGGGTCAGGTCGAAGGCGGTGGCCAGGACGATGGCGTTGTTGATGATGCTGCTGTTGCCGCCCCAGAAGTAGCTGTTGGCGTCACCGGGCATCGGCAGCCCGTACGCCTGCCGGCGCAGCTCGGCGAGGTAGGCGTCGGCGGCGCCGGTGACCGAGGCACGGACCCGGGTCAGCTCGGCGGCCGGCAGCCCGTTGGGCACGGTGGCCAGGTCGAGACGGCCGAGCGCCGCGACGCTCTGCCAGCCGAAGCCACGGGGGTCGAACACGTCGCCGGTGTGGTGCGGCGAGGCGCTCAGGTCGGTCAGGTAGGTCTGCTCCCCGGTGCTGAGGTACAGCTCGACCGCCGCCCAGTAGAACTCGTCGGTGACGGTGCCGTCGTCGTACGCGCCGCCGCCGGTGCCGTCGGTCGGGCTGGCGTACACCGCGGGGTGGGCCTTGGCGGCGGCGTAGGCCGTCTTCGCGGCAGTGGCGCAGCGGCCGGCGAACGCCGCGTCGTAGGGGGCGAACAGCCGCGCGCACTGGGCGGCGGTGGCGGCCAGGTTGAGGGTGGCCGCGGTCGACGGCGGGTGCAGCTCACGCGGCTGTGGGTCGTCCTGCGGGGCGAGCGGCAGGCCGGTCCAGTTCTGGTCGTGGATCTTGTGGTGCACCATGCCGGCGAGGGGCTTGCCGGCCGGCACCTGCATGCGCAGGAGGAACTCCAGCTCCCAGCGGGCCTCGTCGAGGATGTCCGGGGTGCCGTTGCCGCGCTCGGGTACCCGCAGCGTGCTGTCGGCAAGCCCCGCGCCGCCGGCCGCGGTGGCCGCCGTCTTGGTCCGCTCGAAGGTGTTGAGCAGCTGGTAGGTGGCGATGCCGCCGTTCACCACGTACTTGCCGTGGTCGCCGGCGTCGTACCAGCCGCCGCGCACGTCGAGGGAGTAGTCGCAGACACCCGGCTGGCAGGGCACGTTGGTGTCGCCCTTGTTGGGCGCCACGTCCAGGTGGCCGGCGGGGCGGGCGTACTCGTCGCCGATCAGGTCACCGTCGATGGCGATGCCGCTGCGCTGGGCGTAGAAGAACTGCATCGAGTCGGCGCGCAGCCGGTCGTAGAGGGTGCCGGAGATGTCGAACGGGTGGCTGGTCTCGCCGTCGACGGTCAGGGTCAGTCCGCTGCCGGGCGTGCGGTAGCTGGAGAAGTCGACTGTCTGCACGTTCTGGGCGGAGGCCGCGTCCACGCCGCGCGTGGTGGTGGTGCCGCTGGCCAGGACGGCGCCGGCGGCCGAGCGCAGCTGCCAGGGCAGCGGCTCGGTGGCCTCGGTGACCACTGTGGCGTTCTTCGGGCCGCCGGGCAGGTAGCCGACCTGGTTGACGCGCACCCGTGGCCCGGTGTCCGGCTCGTACGGCGCGGGTGGCTCGCCGCCGCGCAGCGAGACGTCGTCCAGGCAGATGGTCTGCGTCGCGGCGCTGCCGCCGACCTGGAAGATCAGTTGGGCGTTCGGGTTGTCGTCCGGGACGGTGAAGGTCTGCTCGACCCGCTGGGCGGTGCCGGTGGCGGTGGCGTCCACGGCCGCATACGTGGTGTACGGGGCGCTGCCGAGCTGCAGCACGGCCTTGACCGCCGCGCCGGGGGTGGCGGAGACGTCGAAGCCGAGGGTGTATTCGGCGCCGGCGATCAGTGGCACCCCGTCCTGGCCGATGCCGGCGTCCCAGGGGTTGGCCAGCCCGCCGGGGACCGTGGTGCAGAGGCGGCCGTCGGTGACCGCGAGCGCGCCGGTGCCGAAGGAGAACCAGGGGCTCACGCCGGCGCTGAAGTCGCCGTTGTCGATCTGCTCGGGGGCGTCCGGTGGAGGGTCGGCGTGGGCCGCGCCGGCGCCCGCGCCGATGAGGGCCAGGGTGGTCGCCGCGGCCAGGAGTAGGCGGCGTCGGGATGGCGTCACGGGGAGTCCTTCCGGGACGGGAAGAGGAACGGTGATGGCGATGCCGTGGTGCTGCGATACCTGGGAGCGCTCCCAGGTATCGGCTCGATGTTTCCAGCGGGGGATCGCCCTGTCAATTGATCCGACTGGATGGGTTCTGGCGTGCGACGAGGGCGGTCGGTCCGGCGGGCGCACCCCGTCGCGCCGGCAGGGCGACGTGAGATTCGCCGCGCCACGCGCCGTGGTCCTGATCTCCTAGAGACAACTGCGCCCTTCGCCTGGCAGGCTGCCTCCCATGACCCTGAAGCTGCGTTCGGTGGGAACGAGCGACCGTGGGCTGATCCGCAGCGGAAACCAGGATGCCCTGCACGCAGGCACCTGGCTCGTCGCCGTCGCCGACGGCATGGGCGGAATGGCCGCCGGTGACCTGGCCAGCTCGCTCACCATCGACGCGGTCGCGCCGCTGGACGTGGAGACACCCGAGGACGCCCTGGTGGCGGCCCTCCAGGACGGCATCGCGCTGGCCACCGCCCGCATCCGGCAGGCGGTCGCCGACGACTCCGAGCGCCAGGGCATGGGCACCACGCTCACCGCCCTGCTCTTCGCGCGTACGGGCAGTTGCCTGGCGCTCGCCCACGTCGGCGACTCCCGGGCCTACCTGTTCCGCGAGGGCGTGCTCAAGCAGGTCACCCGCGACGACACCTTCGTCCAGATGCTCGTCGACCAGGGCGTGATCACCGCCGACCAGGCCAGCAGCCATCCGCGCCGGGCCGTCGTCACCCAGGCGTTGCAGGGCGAGGACGTCTCCCCGTCGTACGCGACGATGGTGCCCCGGGCCGGCGACCGGTGGCTGCTGTGCAGCGACGGCCTCTCCAACGTCGTCCGCCCGGACACCCTGGCCGAGGTGCTGACCACCTACCCGGACCGGTCCGCCTGTGCCGGCAAGCTGATTGACCTGGCGCTGCACGCCGGCGGTCCGGACAACGTCACGGTGGTCGTGGCCGACGTCGTCGAGGAGTAGCCGACCCTCACCGTCGGCGCGGCGCTGCCCGCCGGGTGGGCGTCGCCGTGCCCGGGTCCTCCGGCCACGGATGCCGGGGATAGCGACCGCGCAGCTCCGCGCGGACCTGCGGATAGCCGGTACGCCAGAACGACGCCAGATCCGCGGTGACCGCCACCGGCCGGCCGGCGGGGGAGAGCAGGTGCAGCAGCACCGGCACCCGGCCGCCGCCGATGCGCGGGGCCGCCGGCCAGCCGAACGTCTCCTGGAGCTTGACCGCCAGCACCGGCGCCGCCGGGTCGGCGTAGTCCACCCGGATCCGCGAACCGCTTGGCACCTCGAGGCGTTCCGGCGCCAGCTCGTCGAGGCGCGCGGCCTGGGCCCACGGCAGCAGCCGGCGCAGCGCCGAGGTCACGTCCATCCGGCTCAGGTCGGCGCGTCGCCGGGCGGCGGCCAGCTCCGGCCCCAACCAGGTCGGCGCGGCCGCGAGCAGCGCCTCGTCGCCGACGTCGGGCCACTCGGCGTCGAGGTGGTGGCGGCAGAACGCCATCCGCTCGCGCAGCCCCCGTGCCGCAGGCGTCCACGGCAGCAGCCCCAGCCCCTCCTGGCGCAGGCCGGTCAGCAGAGCCGCCGCCACCTCCGCCCGGTCCGGGCGGTCCAACCGCCGCGCCACCAGCTCGATCGCGCCCAGCCGGGTCACCTCCCGGGCCACCACGTCCCCGTCGGACCAGCCCACCTCGCGGCGCGTGGACAGCAGCGGACCCGCCGCCTCCCGGGCGGTCGCCTCGTCCACCGGTGTGGCCCGGCGGATCCGCGCCGACGGCGCGCCGGGGCGGCGGTCCGCGACGGCCACCGCGAGCCAGTCGGAGCCGGCCAGCCCCGACCCGGCGGCCAGCTCCGCGGCGGTCCCACCCGTCATGAGGTACGCGGACCCGCCCGGCCGCCGCACCCGGGCCAGCCGTTCCGGGTACGCGAGACCGACCAGCAGCCCGGCGGCGAGATCGTCGGTGAGCCCGCCCGAGCCGGCTCGCCCACCGGACCCACTGCCGGCGAAGTCAGCGTCGGTCCGCCTGCCGGCGAAGTCAGCGTCGGCCTTCCTGACGGCGGAGTCGGCGGCCGCCCGCCTGCCGGCGAAGTCAGCGTCGGTCCGCGTGACTGCGGAGTCGGCGGCCGCTCCGGGCGTGGAGCCGGCCCGTCCGCCGGCCGTGCGGCCGGTCGGGTCGGCGGGCAGCGCGGCGCGCAGCCGGCGTACCTCGGTGCGCCAGCGGGCCGTGGCGCCCGCGTCGGTCCCGGCGCGCAGCCGACGCCAGCCGGCCACCAGGTCGTCGCCCGGGCCGGCCGCGCTCTCCTCGGCGAGCAGGGCCACCACCTCGGCGGCGCGATCCGCGCCGACCCGACCGGCGCCGTCGAGCAGCGCCCGAGCCAGCCGCGGGTGCGCCCCGGCGGAGGCGATCAGCCGACCCCGCCCGGTGATCCGGCCCGTCCCGTCGACCGCGCCCAGTGTTTCGAGGGTGTCCCGGGCCACCGCCATCGCCGCGGCCGGCGGCGGATCGGGCAGCGCCAACCCGACGCCGTCCGGGCGTCCCCAGGCGGCCAGCTCCAGCGCGAACCCGGTCAGGTCGGCGGTGGCGATCTCCGGCTCTCCTCGGGCGGGCAGCCGCTCGTGGGTCGCCTCGGACCAGCAGCGGTAGACGTACCCGGGGGCCTCCCGGCCGGCCCGGCCGGCCCGCTGGGTGGCTGCGGCCCGGGAGACCGGCACGGTGATCAACGCGCCCAGTCCCCGGGCCAGGTCGATGCGGGGCACCCGGGACAGTCCGGCGTCCACCACGACCCGCACGCCCGGCACGGTGAGGCTCGTCTCGGCCAGCGCGGTGGACAGCACCACGCGCCGCCGGCCGTCCGCGACGCCGGGACGCAGGGCCAAGTCCTGCTCGGCGCCGCGCTGGCGGCCGTGCAACGGCAGCAGGTCGACGGTGTCCCGCAGGTCGCCGAGCCGTCCGGCGACCGCGGCGATCTCACCGGCCCCGGGCAGGAAGACGAGCACGTCGCCGTCGTGCTCGCGCAGCGCCCGCCGGACGGTCGCGGCCACGTGGTCGAGCAGGGCGCGGTCCACCGGCCCGGCCCCCGGCGGCGGGACCGGCCGGGCCGGCGGCGCCCAGATCCGCCGTACCGGGTGCAGCGCCGACTCGGCCCGGACCACCGGGGCGGCGGCGGTACCGCCGAGCAGCGCGGCGAACCTGTCGGTGTCCGGCGTGGCGGACATCGCGAGCAGCCACAGGTCCGGTCGGAGGGTGGCCCGGGCCTCCACCGCGAACGCCAGCGCGAGGTCCGCGTCGAGCTGCCGTTCGTGGCACTCGTCGAGCAGCACCGCGCCGGTGCCGGGCAGCTCCGGGTCGTGGTGCAGTCGGCGGACCAGCAGGCCGGTGGTGACCACCTCGATCCGGGTGGCCGGGCCGACCCGCCGCTCGCCGCGCACGGCGTAGCCGACCCGCTCGCCGACGCGCTCGCCGAGCAGCTCGGCCATCCGCCGGGCCGCGGCGCGCGCCGCCACCCGGCGGGGTTGGGCGATCACCACCCGGCCGTTGACCCGGTCGGCCACCGCGAACGGCGCGAGAGTGGTCTTGCCGGTGCCCGGCGGGGCGACCAGGACCGCGGCGCCGGCCGCGTCGAGCGCGGTCAGCAGCGCCGGCAACGCCGGACGGACCGGCAGGTCCAGGGTTACGTCGGAGAGCACGGCCCAGTCTCGCACCGGCACCCGGGGAACTCAGCCGCGACGGACCTCGGCGAGACCGTGCAGGAACGAACGCCAGGCGGCCGGGCCGAACGCGAGCGCCGGGCCGGAGCGGTCCTTGCTGTCCCGGACGGCGATCCGACCGTCGACTGTCGCGACCTCCACGCAGTTGCCGTTGCCACTGCTGCGCGTGCTGGTGCGCCAGTCGGCCCGGGTCAGGTCGAGCGCCGTCATCCGTGGTACCTCTCGTCTGCGTCGGCGTGCCGCAGACGCGGTCACGCAAAGTTACGAGAAGCCTCCTTGAGGTGGGTCAGCGACGCCCCCGGATCGAGTGCCATCCGGCACAGCTCCTCGTGCAGAAGGCTATACCCGAGCACATGATCGGCATCCTCCAGAGCCAGGCCCATCGTGAGGTTATCCAGGTAAACCACGGACGCGTCGGCGGTGTCGGCGAAATTGAGGATCACGTACGGGGTGGTCATCGCCGGGTGCTCGCCGGCCGCGAACGGCAGTACCTGAATTGTCACGTTGGGTAACTCGGCGATGTGGCTCATGTGGACCAGTTGCTCGGCCATCACGGCGGGGCCGCCGACCGGGCGTAACAGCACTGCCTCGTTGAGCACCACCGACAACTGCACGGGCTCGTCGCGGCGCAGCACCTCCTGGCGGCGCAGCCGAGCCGCGACCTTGCGCTCCAGGCCGTCCTCGCCCGCGGTGCGGCGGAAGATCGCCCGGGCGTACGCCTCGGTCTGCAGCAGCCCGGGCACCGACTCGGCCTCGTACGTGCGCAGCGCCGCCGCCTCGGCCTCCAGTCCGACGTAGAACTCGAACCACTCCGGCAGCACGTCGCTGTAGTTCTGCCACCAGCCGCGCTGCTGTGCGCCCCGGGCGATCTCGATCAGCGCCTCGGCGTCTGCGCCGGTGACCTGGTAGAGGGCGAGCGCCGCCCGGACGTCACGGGGTTTGATGCCGATCTGCGCGGTCTCGATCCGGGACAGGTTGCTCTTGGACATGTCGAGCTGGCGGGCGGCCACGTCGAGGGTCATGCCCGCCCGTTCCCGGAGCTGACGGAGCTCGCGAGCGATGCGTCGACGGCGCACGGTGGGGCTGGCGGCGGGCCGGATGGTGGAAGCGGCGGTCACCGTCCGAGTCTGTCACGGCAAGATCCGCAGGTCGCGCCAGCACGGAGTGCAACTATCAAATCTGGGAGTTGCGTTGCAGTAGCTGTCGGTGCATCCTTTTGCGGGTCGCGAACACAGTGGACAAACCCGAGCGGGAGGACCGTTTGCTCATCGCCGACGAGTTCTTCCTCATCGCCCACAACGACACCCGCGGCAAGGCCAAGCTCCACCCGGCGGCGACAGGTCTCGGCCTGGCCGCCGGGCTCCTCGGTGAGCTGACCCTCTACGGGCACATCACCGTCTCAGGTGGACAGGTCACAGTCATCGACAGGCGCCCACCCGCCGACGCGCTGGCGCACACGGTGCTGGACCAGTTGATCGGCGAGTCCCAGCACCGGGCGGTCAACGTGTGGCTCAGCTTTCTGGCGCAGAGCGCGACGACGTCGGTGGGCGAGCGGCTCGCCCGGGCCGGTGTGCTGCGCCGCCAGGAGAGCCGGCGGCTGCTCCGTACCTCGGTCAGCTATCTCCCGATCGACCTCAACGCGGTGGCCTGGCCGGCCACCCGGCTGCGGGCACTGCTGGACCGCCCCGACCCGCCGAGCGTGCCGGACGCGCTGCTGCTCGGCCTGGTCGTGGCCGCCGGGCTCACCCGCGAGGTGCTGTGGAGCGCCGGCCCCCGCGCCCACCACCGGCTCAACGTTCTCATCCCCGCGCTGCCGGCGCCCCTGAAGGAGCTTGTCGGGCACACCGAGGCCGCCGTCGGCGCAGCCGTGCTGCGCGGCATCCCCTGATCCCCCCGGTAACCCCAACCCCTCCCCTCGACAACCGGAGTAGTCGTATGCCATCGACATCGACAGTCGACCGACCCAGCAACGTCTCCGAAGCCCTCGCGAGGGGTCGCCTCGGCGTCCCCTCGGTCATCTTCTTCGTCCTGTCCGCCGCCGCGCCGCTGACAGTGGTGGCCGGCGTCGTCACCACCGGTTACGGCGTCATCGGCGTGACGGGCATCCCGCTGGCCTTCCTGGTGGTCGCCGCGGTTCTCGCCCTGTTCTCGGTCGGCTACGTGGCGATGTCCCGCCGGGTCGAGAACGCCGGCGCCTTCTACGCCTACATCTCGCGTGGCCTCGGCCGGCCGGCCGGCGTCGGCGCCGCCTGGGTGGCGCTGATCGCGTACAACGCGCTCCAGGTCGGGCTGTACGGCACCATCGGCGTCGCCGCCGAGCCGGTACTCGACCGGATCTTCGGCGGACACCCGCACTGGTCGATCGTCGCCCTGGTGGCATGGGCGCTGGTCGGGCTGCTCGGCCTGCTGCGGGTCGACATCAACGGCCTGGTGCTCGCCGCGCTGCTGGTCGCCGAGATCGTGGTGATCCTCGTCTTCGACCTGGGTCAGCTCGGCAACCCGGCCGACGGTCAGGTGAGTTTCTCCGCCCTGTCCCCGGACAACCTCTTCGTGCCGGGCGTCGGCGCGGTGCTGGTGCTGGCCATCCTCGGATTCGTCGGATTCGAGTCCGCGGTGGTGTTCAGCGAGGAGAGCAAGGACCCGAAGCGGACGGTGCCGCTGGCGACGTACCTCTCGGTCGCGATCATCGCCGGGCTGTACGCGCTCTCGTCGTGGACCATGACCGTCGCCGTCGGGCCGGACAAGATCGTCGCCGAGGCCGGAGAGCAGAGCGTCGGGCTGATCTTCAACCTGGCCGCCGCCCAGCTCGGCGACACCGCGGTGACCATCGGGCAGGTGCTCTTCCTGACCTCGGTGCTCGCCGCGATGATCTCGTTCCACAACACCACGGCCCGCTACACCTTCGCGCTGGGCCGGGAGCGGGTGCTGCCGGCGGTGTTCGGGCAGACCTCGCCGCGGACCGGCTCGCCCCGGGCCGCGTCGCTGGCACAGAGCGTCCTCGGCCTGCTGGTCATCCTGCTCTACACCGTCAACGGCTGGGACCCGGTGGTCCAGCTGTTCTTCTGGGGCGGCACCACCGGCGGGTTCGGCGTGCTGTTGCTGATCGCCACCACCTCGGTGGCGGTGATCGTCTACTTCGTCCGCCACGGCGGCGAGACCCTCTGGAAGCGGGCCATCGCGCCCGGCCTGGCCACCATCGCGCTCGTCGTGATCATCTGGTTGGCCGTGTCGAACTTCGCCAACCTGCTCGGCGTCGCACCCGACTCCCACCTGCGCTGGGCGCTGCCCGCCGTCTACCCGGTGGCGGCCGCGCTCGGCGTCGCCTGGGCGCTGCTGCTGCGCACCAACCGTCCGGACACGTACGCCCGGATCGGTCTCGGCGCGGCGAGCGCCGCGGCGGCCGTGCGGTCGGCGGAGCGGCAGGCGCCGACGCCGGCCGATGCGGAGGTGTCCCGATGAGCGCGACCATCGAGCAGCTCGGGCTCCAGGACACGACGTTTGTCGCGAACCGGATCGCGGAGGCCTTCACGGCCCTGGAGGTGACCTACTGGCTGGTGCCCGACCCGAGCAAGCGTGAGGCCGTGCTGGCCGGGGACTTCGAGATCCTTGTCGACCATGCGATGCGGCACGGGTTCGTGCACGCCACGGGGGACCGGGCCGGTGTCGCGGTCTGGCTCCCGTCGGTCGGTGAGCCGGCCCCGCCGCCACCCGACTACGACGCTCGGCTCGCCGCCGCGTGCGGCGAGTGGACCGACCGGTTCCAGCATCTCGACGAGTTGTTCGCGGCCAACCATCCGCATCCGGACCATCACCACATGGCCTTCCTGGCCGTGCAGCCGGGACGGCAGGGGCAGGGGTTGGGCTCCGCGCTGATGCGGCACCACCACGCCTGGTTGGACGCCAACGGGATGCCCGCCTACCTGGAGGCGAGCAGTCCGCGCAGCCGGGACCTGTACGCACGGCACGGTTACCGGGCCGGCGAGCCGTTCCGGGTGCCTGACGGCACGCCGTTCTGGCCGATGTGGCGGGAGCCCGCCGGCCGCTGACGGAACCGGCCGGGCCGCTACCCACGAGGGGAGCGACCCGGCCGGTGCGCCGATCGAACGTCCTGACACACGATGTAGGGCCGGGGCCACGCTGACCCGGCCCTGCATCGTGTGGGGCCTAGTAGGTGCCGTCGAGCTGGCCGCGCAGCTTGGTCAGCGCCCGGGCCAGCAGCCGGGAGACGTGCATCTGCGAGACGCCGATCTGGTCGGCGATCTGCGACTGGGTCAGGTTGCCGTAGAACCGCAGGGTGAGGATCTTCTGCTCCCGCTCGTCGAGCGTGGCCAGCGCGGGGCCGAGAGCGACCCGCAGCTCGGCGAGCTCGAACTCGTTGTCCTCGCCGCCGAGCATGTCGCCCAGCTCGGTGGCCCGGTCGCCGTCACCGGTCGGGGTGGACAGCGACACCGCGTTGTACGCGCGGGCGCCCTCCAGGCCCTCCAGGACCTCTTCCTCGGTGAGCTTGAGGTGGGCGGCGATGTCGGCGACCGTCGGCGAGCGGCCGAGGGTCTGCAGCAGCGAGCTGTTGGCGTCCGAGATGGCCAGCCGCAGCTCCTGGAGGCGACGCGGCACCCGGATGTCCCAGGTGCGGTCGCGGAAGTGCCGCTTGAGCTCGCCGATGATGGTGGGAATCGCGTAGCCGGCGAAGTCGACGCCGCGGGACGGGTCGAACTTGTCGATGGCCTTGATGAGGCCGACGGCGGCGGTCTGCGCCAGGTCGTCGGTCGGCTCGCCCCGCCCGCTGTAGCGGTGGGCGAGGTGGTTGGCCAGCGGCAGCCAGGCCTCGATCGCCCGGTCGCGCAGCGCGGCGCGCGACGGGTGGTTGGCGGGCAGTGCGGCCATGGCGTTGAGCAGGTCGGCGGCGCTGTCGGTGAGCGCCCGCGGGTCCAGCTTGGTGGTGCTCGTCTGCTCGGCAGCCGTGGTGCTCGCCTGCTCGGTGATCGTTGGCGCGGTCATGGGTGGTCCTCCCTGCACCTCGTCCGCGGACAAAAAGACGTGACGCTTTGGTTTAGCTTTCAATGGGCCGTTCGGGACTCACCTTAACCTGGTCGGCTCCCGGAAATCTAGCCGAAAGGTTGATGTACTTAAGGCGTGTTGAACCACAAAACGCCCCAAAAAGGGCGGCACGTCGGCAGGTTGTGAGGTCTCTTACCCGTTTACCGGGCGATCCTGCGGCATCTGGTCATCTCATCCGGCCCGACCGGTCGGTGTGCCGCACCCGGCCGACCGGTCAACATGAAATCCGACAATCGGGCAGCAGTGTCGACTATCCGTCGTTGTCCCGTCGATGGGACCGGCCGTAGCGTCGTGGGGCAGACACCCGGTTCGGAGGCACCATGCTCGATCCAACCGCTCCCCAGCTCGTCGTGAACAGTCGAACGCTCTACTTCAGCTGGTTGCCAGCGGATCCGGATGCGGTCGCCGCCCTGGTCCCCACCGGGCTGCGTCCGCGCGCCGACCGGCAGGTGTTCCTCAATCAGTACGTCGTCGAGGACGAGACGCAGACCTCGGGCTTCGGCGCCTACTCGCTGACGTACCTCGGCATCTCACTTGCCGGCGTGGACGCGCCCGGCGGGCTCAACCCGGGCGGTTGGTGGACCCACTACGTGGCCTCCAGCCGGCTGGTCCGCGAGTACGCCACGGCGCGCGGCGCCCCGGCGCTCGCAGGCCGGACCAGCATCGAGGTGAGCGGTGAGGCCCTACTCTCCGAGACCGAGGCGGAGGGGGCGCCGCTGATCCGCGCCCGGTGTCGTGTGGGGGAGACCGGCCACGTGATCAGCAGCGGGCACCACCGCTACTTCACCCGCCGCGAAGGCCAACTGCTCAGCTCGGTCTACCCGTTCGTGGCCGAGCCGGTCGCGCCGTTCGAGATCGAGTCGGTGGAGTTCCTGCAACCCCGGCACCCGATGTACGCGCTGCGCCCCGCCAACCCGCTGACGATCGGCTTCGGCTACTTCTCCCCGCGCTCCTCGTTCGCCTACCCGGGCGGGCTCACCGTGCACCCCGGTGGGGTGGGCCTGCCCGAGCCGGCCCGGCCGGCTCACCAGGTGCCCGCCAACCTCGCGCGCAGCGGCCTCCCGTCCGGGTCGTAGACCAGCCGGTACACCGGCAGCGCCCAGGCGCGGGTGTACCAGGGCAGCCGCTCGGGGCGGTGCGGGCGCAGCCGGCCGGGCGGGCGGTCACCGACCTGGCCGCCGTCGTACCACAGTTGCAGCGCGTCGGCCGCGGCCGTGACGGCCGCGACGGCATCCGCCGGGTCGAGAAGGTCGGCGTCGTCCGCGCCGTCCGGGTCCCGGTCCAGGTGCTCGCGCCAGAGCCGCAGCCGCAGGTCCCGGGCGAAGGTCCGCGCCCCGTCGCCCCGGCCCGCCGGGTCGGTGGGCGTCCGTTCGTCGCGCGTGTCGTCGAGCACCGCGCAGGACAGCTCGCTGTCGTGCGTCCAGGAGCGGCGGTTGAAGTTGTCGCTGCCGACGCTGGCCCAGACGTCGTCGACCACGCAGACCTTCGCGTGCACGTACACCGGGGTCCCGGCGTGGTTCTCCACGTCGAACACGTGCACCCGGTCCGGCGCGGCACGCTCGCACAGCGACAGCGCCTGCTCCCGGCCGACCATGTTGGGTGGCAGGGCGAGCCGGCCGTCCACGTCCGGGTGTCGGGGCACCACGGCGACCAGGTGCAGCTCGGGATTCTCCCGCAGCGCCTGGGCGAACAGGTTGGCCACCTCGGTCGACCAGAGGTACTGGTCCTCCAGGTAGATGAGCCGACGCGCGCGGTGGACCGCCTTGGTGTAGCCCCGGGCCACGGTCCGCTCGCCGTCGGGCGCGAAGGAGTAGCGCGGCCGCACGGCGGGGTAGGTGCGCAGCACCTGGATCTGGTGCGGCCCGCACGCGGGCGGGTCGGCGGGCTGCTCGGGCAGCGGATCCGGCCGCAGGTCGGCGCCGCGCAGTCGGTCCCGCGCGTACGCCATCGGGTTCTCCGAGTCCAGCGGCATCGGGTCGGTCCAGCGCTCCCGGAAGAGAGTGTCCAGCGCGCCGACGACCGGGCCGCGCAGCGCGAGCTGCACGTCGTGCCAGGGCGGGTTCGAGCCGTACCGGGGAGACATCTGCACCGGCTGCGGGTCGCCGCCGTGCGCGGCGTCGTCGCGGCGGCTGTGGCACAGGTCGATCCCGCCGGCGAAGGCGATGTCCCGTTCCGGGTTCCCCGGGTGCCGCAGCACCACAAGCTTCTGGTGGTGCGAGCCGCCGCGGCGGACCCGCTGGTCGAGCAGCACCTCGCCGCCGGCCGCGGAGACCGTCTCGCTGAGGTTGCGGTTCTCGGCCTCGCTATAGGCGAGCACGTCGAGGTGTGAGCGCCAGATCAGCCCCTTGACCACCACGCCGCGCTGGGCGGCCTGGGCGAAGAGCTGACTCACGGTGGGCCCGTCCGGACGCAGTCGCTGGTCCGGGTCGCCCCGCCAGTCGGTGAAGAACAGGTGGTCACCGGCGGTCAGCGCCTCCACCTCGTCGACCAGCCGGTCGAAGTACGCCGCGCCGTGAATCAACGGCTCGGCGAGGTTTCCCGTGGTCCAGACGGGTAACCCAGAGACCGGGTTGGCCCGTTCCTGTGCGGTGAGGAACCAGTCCTGTAGCGGCAACGTCCAGCCCCCCGGAGGTCGACAACGTCCTCACGGTAGGACCCCGGACGTGGGTCCGCATGCCAGGCCGGCAGACCGGTGACCTGGATGACGCCAGCACGACGACGCGACAACAGCCGAGGAGGCCACACCATGCCCCGCGACACAACGAACCCCGTGACCGAGTACCGCGAGCCGGCGGTGGAGAGCGAACGGGGTGCGCTGGTAGCGGTGTTGCTCATGGTGATTCTGGGCGTCGCTGGGATTTTCGCGGTCTCCTGAGGCGGCGCCGGCGTCCCGACGAACGGGGACGCCGGCGCCGATGTCAGCGGTTGACCGGGGTCAGGGGCGCGGACCCTGGCCGTCGGTGTGCGGGACCCGCTCGGTGGGGATGACGCCGAGCCGGCCGGCCTTGAAGTCCTCGAACGCCTGGAGCAGCTCGTCGCGGGTGTTCATCACGAACGGGCCGTACTGCGCCACCGGCTCCCGGATGGGCTGACCACCCATGATGTAGAGGTCCAACGCCGGCGCGTTGCTGTCCTGCTCGCGGTCCGCGGCGAAGCGCAGCGCGTCGCCCGGGCCGTGCACCGCGAGCTGACCGGTGCGCACCGGACGGCGCTCGACACCGACGGTGCCGCGCCCGCCCAGCACGTACACCAGCGCGTTGAAATCGGGCTGCCACGGCAGGTCGACCTGGGCGCCCGGCTGCACGGTGACGTGGGTGATGGTGATCGGCGTGAAGGTCGACCCCGGGCCGCGGTGCCCGGCGATCTCGCCGGCGATGACCCGGACCAGCGCGCCGCCGTCCGGCGTGGTGAGCAGTGCCGACTCGCCGCCGCGGATGTCCTGGTAGCGGGGCGGGTTCATCTTGGCCGAGCGGGGCAGGTTGACCCAGAGCTGCGTGCCGTGGAAGAGCCCGCCGCTGACCACCAGGTGCTCCGGCGGGGCCTCGATGTGCAGCAGGCCGCTGCCCGCCGTCATCCACTGGGTGTCGCCGTCGGTGATGGTCCCGCCGCCACCCTGCGAGTCCTGGTGGTCGAAGATGCCGTCGATGATGTACGTGACGGTCTCGAAGCCGCGGTGCGGGTGCCACGGGGTGCCCTTCGGCTCGCCCGGCGCGTAGTCCACCTCGCCCATCTGGTCGAGGTGGATGAACGGGTCCAGGTCGGCGGTCGACACCCCGGCGAAGGCCCGGCGGACGGGGAAGCCCTCGCCCTCGAAGCCGCTGGGCGCGGTGGTCACCGTGCGGACCTTGCGGAAGGTGGTGGACTCGTCGAGCTTGGGCAGGCGGGGCAGGACGAGGACGTTGTCAACGGTGATCGCGGGCATCGGGAGGCTCCTTAACTTGTGGCGTGGGTGCTCGACGTGGTCCGGACCGCCCGTAGGCGGGTGCCGAGCCGGTCGAAGACCCGGGTGAGGCAGGCGACCTCGGCGTCGTCGAGGTCGTCCATCAGATGGGTACGCACCGACGCCAGATGGTGGGGTGCGGCTTCGGACAGGGTGAGCAGCCCGGCGGCGGTGAGCACGGCCTCGCTGCCGCGTCGGTCGTCCGGGCAGGCCTCCTTGCTCACCAGTCCGCGGCGCTGCATGGAGGAGATCTGGTACGTGAGTCGGCTGGGGGAGAAGACCAGCCGGCCGGCCAGCTCGCCCATCCGCAGTCGTTGCCCCGGCGCCTCGGAGAGCAGGACCAGCACGTGGTAGTCGGCGAAGGTGAGGTCGCTGTCGGCGCGCAGGTCGTCTTCCAACTGGGTGAACAGGCGCTGGCTGGCCTCGATGTAGGCGCGCCAGGCGGCCGCTCGGGTGCTGTCCAGGCTCTCTGTCACGCCCACGACGATAGCACTAGTTAAAAATTTAACTAGTGGGGTTGAGCGTCTCCTGCATCACGTCTGTCCGATTGGCTGCTTGATTCGTCCAGCTTTGAAAGAACCGGGGAACAATCGGGCGGCGGGCCGGAGCGGGATGTGCCAGACTGCCGCCTCGTGGAACACGTGGAACTCGCCGCCGCCGACCTGCTGCTGCGCCCGTGGCGGGAGGCGGACGCCCCGGCGGTGCGCGACGCCCTGAACGACCCCGCCATCGCCCAGTGGAACCCCCAGGGCGGCGGCCCGATCGACGACCAGGCCGCTCTGCTCTGGGTGCGCCGCCGGGGCGACTGGTCGGGCGGTGACCACGCGTCCATGGCGGTTGTCGACGCCGCCGAGGGGAAACTGCTCGGCTCGGTGTCGCTGCATCACATCCACCACGGCGACGCCTCCATCGGCTACTGGACGATGCCGGCGGCACGCGGGCGCGGGGTGGCCACGCGTGCCGTCGTCCGGCTCACCGACTGGGCCTTCGGTGACCTGCGGCTGCACCGGGTGGAGCTGTGCCACGCCGTGGCCAACGCGGCCTCCTGCCGCGTCGCCGACCGGGCCGGCTACCTCGCGGAGGGGACGTTGCGCGAGTCGTACCAGTACGGTGACGGCCTCCGCTACGACGAGCACCTGCACGCCCGCCTGGCCACCGACCGCCCGGGGCCGACCCCGACCGTCAGTCGGTGATCTTGCGGAGGAAGGCCGTCAGGGTGGCCCGGGTGCGCTCGATCTTCTCCTCCACGGACAGCGTCTCGTGCATCCGTGGCCCGGCGTGCTTCCTGCCTCGCAGGTAGAGCGAGCAGGCCAGGTCCGAGCAGACGTACGCGCCCACGGAGTTGCCCTGCCGGCCGTCCCGGCCGGCCTTGCGGGCCGTCATCAGCGAGACGCCGTCGCCGGTGTGCGTGGTCAGGCAGAACGAGCACATGCTCCGCCGGACCCGCCCGGTCTGCTGGGTCGCGACCCGCAGCGCGACCCCGACGAGCCCGTCCTCGGAGTTGGCGACCAGATAGGCCCGCTGCGGCGCGGCGGGATCCCGCCAGCCGAGAAAGTCGAGGTCGTCCCAGGGGCGCAATTCAAGATCATTTGGTATGGCCATCCGCTTTGCCTCGCCCTGCGTGCAGTTGACGAAGGACGCGCGGATGGCGGACTCGGTGAGGGCTAGCATAGGTAGTAGCCTAGCTCGCCTAGGGAAACGATTATCAAGACTAGATTTGAGGTGTACGGAGTGACACGTGCGGGGCTCACCGCCGAGCGACTGACCCAGGCGGCCGCCGAGCTGGCCGACGAGGTGGGCGTCGAGAACGTCACCATCGCGGCGCTCGCGCGGCATTTCGGGGTCAAGGACGCGAGCCTGTACTTCCACCTCCGCAACGCTCACGACCTGCGGGTCAGGCTCGCCGTGCTGGCGCTCGCCGAGCTGGCCGACCGGGTCGCCGAGGCACTCGCCGGCCGGGCCGGCAAGGACGCGCTTGTCGCCTTCGCCAACGCCTATCGGGACTACGCGCGCCAACACCCGGGCCGGTACGCGGCGATGCAGA
Organism: Micromonospora sp. NPDC049274; assembly: GCF_040678875.1. Classification (NCBI taxonomy): domain Bacteria; kingdom Bacillati; phylum Actinomycetota; class Actinomycetes; order Micromonosporales; family Micromonosporaceae; genus Micromonospora; species Micromonospora sp. NPDC049274. The sequence goes on along the minus strand of NZ_JBFAQS010000016.1, from coordinate 56,921 downwards.
TCGACCTCGATCCCGAGACGGCCGCCGCGAGCGCGGGCGTCCGGCACGCCGAGATGACCCGGGCGATCCTGCGCGGCTACCACCTCTCCGAGCCGGACCAGACCGACGCCGTCCGGATGATGCACAGCACGTTCCACGGCTTCGTGAGCCTGGAGCGGACCGGCGGGTTCCGCCACACGCCGCGTCCGACGGACGATTCCTGGGCGCGCGCCCTCGACGCCCTCGACGCCGTCCTGAGCAACTGGCCGGCGCGGTGACGACCGGGCGGGCACGACCTGCGTGCCCGCCCGGTCCGTACTCGGGCGCCCGCGCAGCTCAGGACGTGGGCGCGCTGATGTTCACCAGCCAGTCGGTCCCGAACCTGTCGACACACCTGCCGTACCGGGTGCCCCATGACGATCTGGCCAACGGGACGGTGCTGACACCGCTCGCGGAGAGCCGCTCCCAGTACTCGACGAGCTCCGCCTCGTCATCGCCTCCGAGGGTGATCGACGTGGTGCCGCCGGGTGTCCGGTCGCCGGGTGTCCGGTCCGAGCCCATCAGCACGATGCCTGTCGTCCCCTTGAGCACCGCGTGCGCGACCAGGTCGTCCGGTGCCTCGGCGGTCGACGTAGGCAGGTCGCCGAAGGTGGTGATCTGGAGGCCGCCGCCGAACACCGACTGGTAGAACCCCATCGCCTCGCGGGCGTTGCCGTCGAAGCTGAGATACGGGCTGACTCGGGCGGTCATCGTCCGGCCTCGGCGGTGAGCGGGCGTCGCTGCGCGGCTCGCTGTCGGAGTAGGACGAGGCCCAGCCCCGTCAGGAACCAGGCGGCGAGGACGCCGAGGGGCGCCAGCGTGTGTGAGCCGTTGAAGTAACCGAAGTTGTTGACCGCGCGTGCGGCCGCGCCCGGGGGAAGCTTCGCCGAGATCGCCTGTGCCCATCCCGGCAGCAGGTCGACGCCTATCGTCGCTCCGCTCGTCGCGTTGCCGATGGTGGTGAGGGTGAGCACGGCGAGCGCGATACCGATCGGGCCGAGCCAGGCCCCGAGGGCCTTCGTCGTGAAGGCGCTGGCGGCCGACAGCAGGATGAGCGACAGGGCCAGCAGCGGGAACGGTGCCGTCAGTGAGCCGTAGACCGGGCCGGCGACAGTGGCCGCGACCACGCCGATCACGACCGCGAATGCGCCCATCGCGTAGAGCCGGTGACGCAGGCGTACCAACGTGGCGGCCGCGGTGAGCCCCTGCGCGAGGACGAACGAGGAGAGAGTGACCCCGAACACCACGTAGAAGGCGGACAGCCCACGGCTGTCGTAGCTCGCCAGCGGCACGATGTCGTTCTCCTGGACGCTCATGCCAGCCTGCCTGCCGAGGCCGGCGACGAGTTGCCGGGCAGCGCCGCTCTCGCTGAACCCGCTCGCGCCGGCGTAGTCGAGCGTCAGCGTGTCGGGGGAGGTCCCGCTGAGCACCGCGATGGCGTCGCCGTGGTGGACCAGGGCCTTTCCGGCCTCGACGCTGCTCACCGGTGTGACGGCGACGGCATCGCCGAACCCCCCGTGGGCGGTGGTGACCAGCTGGTCGCCGACCACCGCGATCGGCAGGCGGCTCGGCGCGGGATCGCGTTGCAACCCGACGTAGACGGCGATGAACGCCGTACCGATGATCAGGCCGGTGAGCACGAGCGAGATCCAGGCTCGGCGCTGCGTGGTGACGGGCGTTTCCGCCTCGGTGAATGGATCGGTCGGCGACGTCATGGGTGCTTCCTCGGGTAATGTGGTTTGAATGTCCAACCAGACGAACCGTAGCACCGACGGTTTGAAATCCAAACCATCGCGGGACACTCTCGCTGTGGCGCTCGACGCCGTCAACGACAGGTGGTCGCTGCACATCGTGCGAGCGCTCGCCTTCGGGGCCTCTCGGTACACCGAGATCCTGCGCGCGGTCGGCGCTCCCCGGGACGTCCTCGCCGCGCGGCTGCGGAAGCTCGCCGAGACCGGCATCCTGCGGGCGCGATCGACCGAGGACGGCAAGGTCGCGGGATACGAGCTCACGCAGAAGGGCCGGGATCTCGGGCAGGTCATCCTCGTGCTCAAACGCTGGGGTGACACCTACAGCGATGCGGACGTGCCCACTGTCGACTTCATCCACGATGTCTGCGGTGACGTGTTCGTGGCGGAAGTCCGTTGCCAGGCGTGCGGCAGGCCCCTCCGGTCCGGAGAGTTGTCGCTCGATCAGGAGTCCGACGGATGCTGACCGATCTGGAGTTGGCCGACTGGCGGGAGCGGGTGGCCCGGCTGTACCTGTCCGACGTCGACCTGGCCGGCTTCCGCGCCGGCCGCGACGAACTCTTCGCCACCCACCCGCAGAGCCCGATCCCGCCGGCCGAGCGACCCGGCTTTCCCGGAGTGCGGTATTTTCCGCCCAACCCCGAGGCGGTGGTCGAGGCGCCGCTGCGGCCGGCCAGCGGTGAGCTGCGGGTGGACACCGGAGGCCCGGACGGAGTCGTCGCGTACCGGCGGGTCGCGGTGGCCGAGACGCCGTGGGGGCCGCTGACGCTGTGGTGGATCGAGGCGTACGGGGGAGGGCTGTTCGTGCCGCTGCGCGACGGCACCTGCGGGCGGGAGACATACGGCGGGGGGCGGTACCTCACCGACACGGTGAAGGGCACCTTCGGCCGGGGCGTCGAGCTGCTGCCCGGCGACCGGGTTCGGCTGGACGCCAACTACCTCTACAACCCGAGCTGCGCGTACGACGACCGCTGGGCCTGCCCCCTCGCGCCGCCGGAGAACCGGGTCGACGTGCCGTTGGCCGCCGGCGAGCTGGCGTACCACGGCTGACCGGCCGCCCCGGCACGCTGCCGGGACGGCCGGTCGGGGCGGTGGCTCGGCACTGCCGGGACGGCCGGTCGGGTCGGTGGCTCAGCGGGCGTTCGCCGGCGTCGAGCCGGGCACCTGCATCCGGCCCAGCAGTTGCCGGGCCTGGTCGGCGAGCTGCGCGTCGACGGTCACCGCGTACTGGCCGGCGCGCAGCGAGCTGGCCGAGGTGAAGTCGCGTTGTCCGCCGGTCATCGCGTGCGCGACCGCGCCGAACACGGCGCCCCAGATCGCGCCGATGACCAGGCCGACCAGGATCACCGCCAGCCAGTTGCCCACGGTGAAGATGCCGAACAGCAGGCCGATGAAGAGCCCGAACCAGGCGCCGGTGCCGGCGCCGAGCAGGGCCGCGCGGCCGGTGGTCATCCGCCCGAGCACCGTCTCCACGAGAGTGAGGTTCGTGCCGACGATGGCGCTGTGCTCCACCGGGAAGCGGTTGTCGGCCAAGTAGTCGACAACCTTCTGCGCGGACGGATAGTCCGGATACGAGCCGATCGTCACGGTTGCCGGGCCGCCCTGCGGCCCGTGTCCGTCCCCGGCCGGCGTCGACAGGCGGCCTGCCGGACCGGATGGAAGTACGTCGCCACTCTGTGTGCCGGGCCGCCACGCGGCGGCCGGCCCCGAAGCTGAGGTCATGAGCATCCTCCCTCGTCAGCCGACCGCGTTCCCGCCAGTGCCGAGCGGTAACGCCCGGTGCCGGGCGGCTGCCGGACCCGGCCCCGGCCCGACCGGCGACCGTCGGCGGCACCGGGCGGCGGCACCGGGCGAGGCATGTGCGGGAACGGGCCGGGTAGGCAGGCGGGTGCAGAGCGGACAGATCAGCGACCACGGTTTCCTCGCCGACGGCCGCACGGCGGCGTTGGTGGACCGCGCGGGCTCGGTGAACTGGTGGTGCCCGGGCCGGTTCGACGCCCCGTCGGTGTTCGCGCGGCTGATCGGTGAGGACGCCGGACACTGGTCCATCTGCCCGGAGGGGGACTTCACAATCGAACGCTGCTACCTCGACGGCACGCTGGTGCTGCGGACCGTCTTCCGCACCGCCCAGGGCGAGGTGGAATTGACCGACGCGCTCGCCCTGGAGCCCGGCGCGCGCGAGCACGAAATCGGAATGCGCTCACCCCAGGTGCTGGTTCGCAGCGTGCGGGGCCTGGCCGGCGAGGTGCCGATGCGGGTGCACTACCGACCCCGCTTCGAGTACGGGCGCACCACACCGTTCCTCGTCGAGCGGGGCGGGGCCCTGGAGGCCGTCGGCGGGGCCAGCCGGCTCACGCTCGCCACCGCTGTGCCGCTTACCTGCGGCGACGGCGAGGCCACCGGGACGTTCACCGTCCGTGCCGGCACGAGGAACAACTTCGCCCTCGGGTACGCCCCGACCTACGACGCGCAGCCGCCACAGGTGCCCGAGGCCGACCAGACGATCGCCGACACGGCCGAGGGATGGCGCTCCTGGGTCCGGCAGCACGGGTACCACGGGGTCTACGCCGAGCAGGTGCGGCGCAGCGCACTTGTGGTGCAGGGCATGACGTACCGACCCAGCGGCGCGGTGGTGGCTTCGGTGACCACGTCGCTGCCTGAGAAGCTCGGCGGGGACCGGAACTACGACTACCGCTACGTCTGGGTGCGCGACTTCACCCTGACCCTGCGGGCGCTGTGGCGTACCGCCTGTTATGACGAGGTGCAGCGGCAGTTCACCTGGTTGGGGCGGGCGATGGGCCGGATCGACGAGGAGCCGGTGCCGATCATGTACGGGGTGCTGGGGGAGCGGGACCTCACCGAGCACCGCCTGGACCAGCTCGCCGGTTACCGCGACAGTCCGCCGGTGATGATCGGCAACGACGCGTGGCGGCAGCGACAGACCGACATCTACGGTGAGGCGTTGGACGCCGCCTGGCTGATGCGCGACCGGCTGGAGCCGTTGGAGCTGGACGTCTATCACCTGCTCCGGGCGCTCGTCGACAAGGCGGAACGGGACTGGAAGCTGCCGGACGCGGGGATGTGGGAGGAACGCGGGATCCAACGCCACCACGTGTCCTCGAAGGTGCAGTGCTGGGTGGCCCTGGACCGGGCGGTCCGCTTCGGCGAACGGCTGGGTGGGCCGTCGGACGTGGCCCGCTGGGCGGCCGCCCGCGACGAGGTGCGTGCTGAGGTGCTGGACCGGGGGTGGAGCGACCGGCTCGGGGCGTACACAGGTAGTTTCGAGTCCGAGGACCTGGACGCTTCGGTGCTGATCATGCCGCTGGTGGGGTTCCTGCCGGCCGACGACCCGCGGATGCGCTCGACGATGCGTGCCGTGGAGGAGCGGCTGTCGCACGACGGCCTGCTGCGGCGCTGGGACGACGACCCGGCGGGGTTCGTCATCTGCTCGTTCTGGCTGGTGTGCTGCCTGGCGCTGGCCGGTGAGCGGGACCGGGCGCACGAGTTGTTCGACGCGCTGGCCGGGAGGCTCAACGACCTCGGCCTGTTCGCCGAGCAGATCGACCCGCTGACCGGGGAGCAGCTGGGCAACTTTCCCCAGGCGTTCTCGCACATCGGCCTGATCAACGCCGCCGGCGTGCTCAGCGACGTGGAGCAGAACCCGGCGCTGCGCGACCTCGGCATGCCGCCGGCGTACTTCACCCCGATGTCGCGCTGACCGTCCCACGAGCGTCCCCGGGTGGACGGGCCCGGCTCGGGGGATGATGCCGGCATGAGGCTGGTGCTCACGGCGGACACGCATCTCCCCAAGCGGGCCCGGGATCTCCCGGGGCCGCTGTGGACGGCGATCGAGGCGGCGGACGTGGTGCTGCACGCCGGCGACTGGGTCGACGAGCCGTTGCTGGACGCGATGACCGCCCGCGCGCGGCGGCTCATCGGCGTGTACGGCAACAACGACGGCCCGGCGCTGCGCGCCCGGCTGCCGGAGGTGGCCCGCGTCGACCTCGACGGGCTGCGGGTGGCCGTGGTGCACGAGACGGGCCCGCGCACCGGCCGGGAGCAGCGGTGCGCGGCCCGGTTTCCCGACGTCGACCTGCTGGTCTTCGGGCACTCGCACATCCCCTGGGACAGCGTGGCGCCCGGTGGACTACGTCTGCTCAACCCCGGGTCACCCACCGACCGCCGCTCCCAGCCACACGCCACCTACCTGGAGGCCGAGACAACCGGGGGCCGCCTGACGCGCGTCCGGCTGCACACCCTGCCGCGTCCCTGAGCCGCCGAGCTACTGGCCGCGGCCCGTCTCGGCCTGGAGCTCGTCGATCCGCTTGGACGCCTCGGCCTTGGTCAGATCGTCCGGCAGCGTCGCGTCCGCCTCGCGGGCCAACGTGGCCAGGTACGACTCCTGGGCCGCCGTCGGCGGCTCGTCGCCGGTGACCCACTCGTCCGGGTCCTTGATCGCGCCACGCGGGTCGGCCTGGTCGTTGTTGCGGTCCGTCATCATCATCACCCTTTCTTCGAACAGGTGTGCCAGTACCCCGATCACCACCGGTTCATGCCCGTCCGCAGCGACTGTCGGCACCTACGATCACCGGATGAGCGTGAACTCCTCGGGCGTGGTGGTGGTCGGGGCGGGCATCGCCGGGGTGGCCTGCGCGGTGGAGCTGGTCCGGGCCGGGGTGCCGGTGCAGGTCCGCGAACGCGGGCACGTCTGCGGCGGCCGGATGGCCAGCAAACGCTTCGACGGCCGCCCCGCCGACACCGGCGCCGCGTACTTCACCGTCAGCGACCCGGACTTCGCCGCCGTGGTCGACGAGTGGCGTGCCGCCGACCTGGTCCGGGAGTGGACCGACACCTTCTGGTCGTACGACACGAACGGCCGCCACGACGTGCCCGGCCCGATGCGCTACGCCGCGCCCCGCGGGCTGCGGTCGCTTGTCGAGCACCTGGCCGGGGCGGTGCCGGTGACAGTCGACCGGTTGGTGCTCGCCGTGGAGCCCGGCCCGGCCGTCGACGGCGAGCCGTGCGCGGCGGTCGCGCTGGCCATGCCGGGGCCGCAGGCCGCCCTGCTGCTCGATCCCGCCCTGGCCGACGCCACCCGTGTCGTACAGGCGCAGACCTGGTCACCGGCCCTGGCCGCGGTGCTGCGTTTCCCGTCCCGTCGCTGGCCGCGTTTCCGCGGGGCGTTCGTCAACGACCACCCGGTGCTCAAGCTGGTCTGCGACGACGGCGATCGGCGCGGTGACGACGCGCCGGTGCTGGTGGCGCACACCCTGCCGGAGTTCGCCGCCGGGCATCTGGCCCAGCCCTCCGGCGCCGGACCGGCGATCGAGCAGGCCGTCCGGGACCTGCTGGGGCTCACCGAGGAGGCCACCGACGTGCACGTGCACCGTTGGACGTACGCCACGCCGGCCGGTGACGTCACCGGGAACACCCACCACCTCGACGCCGACGGGATCGGCCTGGCCGGCGACGCGTTCGGCAAGCCCCGCGTGCAGAGCGCCTGGCGCTCCGGTCGCGACCTCGGCCGGGCTCTGGCGGCCCGCCTCGGCTGACCGCCGCTGCCCACTCCTCAGGAGCGCCCACCGGCGGCGACCGGCTGGGCCTCCCGTTCGGACGGGTCCTCGGTCCGCTCACCCTCCCGGTCCAGCAACTGCATGACCGGGGTCGCCGCCACGCCGTGCACCACCACGGAGACGAGCACCACCAGCCCGACGGTGGCCCACAGCAGCTCCGCCTGCGGAAAGTCCGCCTTCGTGGTGGCGTACGCCAGGTAGTAGAACGAGCCCACGCCGCGGATGCCGAACAGCGAGATCACCCAGTGTTCGGCCGGACGGCCGGGCGCACCGCGCAGCGACAACCAGCCGAAGGCCGGGCGGACCAGGAAGACCAGCGCCAGCCCGACGGCCGCCGCCGGCCAGGTCAGCGGGCCGAGCAGGCCGCCCACGATCGCGCCACCGAGCAGCAGCAACAGCACCAGGGTGAGCAGCCGCTCGACCTGCTCGGCGAAGTCGTGCAGCACCGAGTGGAACTCGTGGGTCCGTTCGGCGGCCCGGATGGCCCGCGCGGCCACGAACACCGCCAGGAAGCCGTACCCGCCGGCCACCTCCACCAGCCCGTAGGCCAGGAAGGTGGCGGCCAGCGCCAGGAAACCCTCGGCGTGCCGGGCCAGCCGGAGCTCGCTGGGTGCCCGGAAGAACAGCTTGCCGAGCAGCCAGCCGATGAGCAGGCCGCCGCCCACACCGACGCCCACCTTCCAGAGCACGTCGACGGTGAACCACTCCGCCAGCCACGCGTGCGGGGCGAGGCTGGTCGAGGCGATCGCGACGGCCGCGTAGACGAACGGGAACGCCAGCCCGTCGTTGAGGCCCGCCTCCGAGGTCAGGGCGAAGCGGACCTCGTCCTCGGAATCCTCCACGTCGGTCGGCTCGCCGACCTGCACGTCGGCGGCGAGAACCGGATCGGTCGGTGCCAGCGCGGCACCCAACAGCAGCGCCGCGGCCGGCACCAGACCGGCCCACCACCACCCGAGCAGCGCCACCGCCGCGATGCACAGTGGCATCGCGATGGCCAGCAGTCGCCAGGTGGACGACCACCGGGCCCAGCTCAACGGCCTGTCGATCTTCAACCCGGCGCCCATCAGGGCGACGATCACCCCGATCTCGGTCAGGTGGGTGGTCAGCTCGGGATGAGCCAGCGGGTCCGGTGTCGGCAGCCCGATCGGCAGGAGGAAGACCAGCATGCCGAGGGCGAGGAACGCGATCGGCATGGACAGCGGACGGTGCTCCAACACCCGGGGCAGGATGCCCGCGAGCAGAGCGCCCACTCCCACCAGCGCGAACGCGACGTCTACCGGCTCCACGAACACCACCTCTCGCCGCACCCGCGCGATGCGGGCAGGTGGCCACAGACCATGCCCCGGAAGACTTCCGGCTATGCGTGCGCGGCGTGGTGAACCGGAGTGAGCCTCACCTCGGCCGGGCGAGCGGGGAATCCGCCAGCTCGGCCAGGAGCGCGGCCGGGTCGTCGTAGACCGCCACCGCGCCGGCGCCGGCGAGTTCCCCCCGGCTGGTGCCGCCGCAGGTCAACCCGACGCAGGGGATGTTCAGCTTGCCAGCCGCGGCGACGTCCCAGACCGAGTCGCCGACGAAGACGACACGCTCGGCGGCCAGCCCGGACTGCTCCAGCGCCGCTTCGAGAATGTCCGGTGCCGGCTTGCTCTCCCGCGCGTCCGCCGACGACGTGACGGTGTCCACCACGTCGTCGGCGTTCAGGGCCCGACGCAGCGCGCCCACCTCGTGCTCGGCTGCGGAGGTGGCGAGCACCACCCGCAGCCCCCGCTCGGCGCACGCGCGCAGCAGGTCCCGCGCCCCGGGCAGCGGAGTCAGCCGTTCCCAGTACTCGGTGTAGAGGGTGTCGTGCGCCTCGCGCAGCTTCGGGTCGTCATCGCGGTCGCGTTCCGGGCCGAGCAGGTGGTCCAGCAGCTTGTCCGAGCCCATCCCGATCGAGCGGTGCACGGTCGCCATCGGCACCCGGTGGTCGGCCTGGCGTAGCGCCTCCCACCAGCTCACCGTGTGCAGGTAGGTGGTGTCGACGAGCGTTCCGTCGATGTCGAAGAGGACCCCATGGGGTTGTTCGGTGGCCATGAGCGCACTCCTACCCGGTCTGCGGCCGGCTGATTCGTCCGCGCTCGCCGAGGCCGGACGACCTCAGCCGGGCTCGGACCGCGGAACGAGAATCTCGAACCAGACCGTGGACCCGCGCACCGACGGGTCGGTGCCCCACGCGTCGCTCAGCTCCTCGATCAGGCCCAACCCGCGCCCGCGACTGCTCAACGTGTCGGTGCGCGTCCGGGTCACGGTGCCCCGGGTGCCGGAGTCGGCGACCGAGACCAGCAGCCGCTCCGGGCTGAGGTCGATCTCCACGCGGGCGGCCGTGCCGGCGTGCAGCAGCGCGTTTGTGGTCAGCTCGCTCGTGCACAGCACCGCCGCGCCGATCACCGACTCGGGCACCTGCCACTCGGTGAGCTGGCCGGTCATCCAGTGCCGGACCCGGCTGGGCGCGGTCGGCTCGGCAGGCACCTCCATCGCCGTCGACCGGCTCGGCTTGAGCGCGTGCTCGACCGCCAGCACGGCCACGTCGTCCTCGGTGCCGCCGGACACCGCGGCGGTGGCCACGGCGCAGAGGGCACGGGGATCACTGGTGCCGGCCTTGGCGACCGCGTCGCCGAGGGTGTCCAGGCCTGCGGTGAGGCTCTGCCGCCGGCGCTCCACCACCCCGTCGCTGAACAACAGCAGGGTGTCGCCGGGCGGGAACGCGACGGTGACGGTGGTCGGGCGCCCACCCAGCCCCAGCGGGGGACCGGCCGGCAGGTCCACGTACTCGGCGTGCGACCGGCCGTCCGGGGCGCTGCGGCGGATCAGCGGGGCGGGATGACCGGCGCTGGCCAAGGTCAACTCCCGCCGTTCGGCGTCGATGACCCCGAACGCCACGGTGGCGAACAGTTCGAGGGTGCCGGCCTCCGCGCCGAGGCTGGTCACCAGCCGGTCCAGCCCGGCCAGCACCGCGTCCGGCGCGGGGTCGGCCAGGGCCAGCGCCCGCAGTGCCGCCCGCACCTGCCCCATCCGCGCGGCGGCCTGCACGTCGTGCCCGGCGACGTCACCCAACACCACGCCCAGCGCGCCGGTGGGCAGCAGGAACGCGTCGTAGAAGTCGCCGCCCGCCGCGTTGCCGTCCACACCCGGGTCGTAGCGGGCCGCGATGCGCAGCCGGGGCAGGTCGGGGAGGTGTTCCGGCAGCATGCTGCGTTGCAGCAGTTGGGCGGTGCCGTGCTGGGTCTCGAACCGCCGGGCCCGTTCCGCCGCCTGACCGATCAGCTCCGCCGAGGCGGCCAGCAGTGCCCGATCGGCGGCCGACCAGGAGTGCGGCGCCTGGTAACCGACAGTCAACCCACCCCGGACAACCGACGTGCCCAGCGGCAACACGGCCATCGACCGGATCTTCTGGTCGTGGCGGTCCACTGCCGTCTCGCGCAGCGGCTGCCCGTCGCGGGTGAACGACGGCTCGCCCGAGCGGGCCGCGAGCGCGACCGGGCTCGACCAGTCCGCCGGGGCCCGCCGCCACAGCGGCGGCAAGCGTTCGTCGGCCTCGTCCATCAGCTCGCCACGGACCCGGCGCACCATCCGCCAGCCGCCGCCACCCTCGTCGACCACGAAGGCGACCCGGTCGGCGTCGAACGTGGTGATGGTGTGGCGCAGCGCCACCCGAGCCACGTCGTCGAGGGTGAGGGTGCCGGCGAGCGCGGCGGCGACCTCGCTGAGACTCTGCAACTGCTCCGTCACGTGGGTGGTCTCGGCGGCCACCGTCAGGATCCCCACGATCCGCCCGGTGCTGTCCCGGACGGCGGAGTGCCCGCGGGTGAAGACGACAGGCTCGACCACCCCGGAGCTGTCCCGGATCAGGGGGAGCGTGGACTCCCTCTCCAGGAACGGCACACCCTCCCGGTAGGCGCGCTCGATCACGTCACCGAAGCCGGGCAGCGCCCAGACCTCGGCGTACACCTCGGCGGCCGGTCGGCCCAGGGCTGCCGGATGTTTGCTCCCCAGCAACTCGGCATAGCCGTCGTTGTAGAGCAGGACGAGGTCGTCGCCGTACGCCAGGGCCATCGGCATCGGCGAGGCGAGGATCAGCTCGACCACGGCCCGGACCGCCGGATCCCACCTCTCGCGCGGGCCGAGTGCGGTGGCGGACCAGTCGTGGGCGAGCGCGGCGGCCGCACCGGGCCCGGTGGATGCGCCGGGGACCGGAATTGCTGGCGTGGGGACTCGCCCGACCGTTCCTGGCATGTTCGCAGCCTAGCCGGCCGCCGGTCAGCCGCATCCGATCGCGTGCACGGGTCGCGGCCGACCCCGGCGCGGTGACTGTTCGGGCAGGTCAAGGCCCCTGTTGGTCGACTTGTCGGAAAAATGGCAGCGAGCCGCGCGGACTGCCGTACCGGTGGCCGGGTATGCGCCCGGCGCAGTCCATGCGACAGGAGGGACATCATGCTGAAAACCCTCGCGGTTCGGCAGGCCGACATCGGCGATGCCATCGCCGACACCTGGAGGTCGGTGCTGCTCTTCATCCCGAAGGCAGTGGCCTTCATCGTCATCCTCGTGGTCGGCTGGCTCATCGCCAGAGCGGTCCTCAAGATCGTGGATGCGGTGCTGGAACGGGTGCGCTTCGACCAGGCGGTCGAACGCGGAGGCATCAAACGGGCACTGGAGAGAACGAAGTACGACGCCAGCGACATCCTGGCCAGGCTGGCGTACTACGCCGTCCTGCTGTTCACCCTGCAGTTCGCCTTCGGAGTCTGGGGGCCCAACGCGATCAGTGACCTGATCAGCGGTGTGGTGGCCTGGCTGCCGCGTGCGTTCATCGCGATCGTCATCGTGGTGGTCGCTGCCGCGATCGCCAACGCAGCCCGGGATCTGGTCACCGGGGCGCTGGGCGGGCTCTCGTACGGCAAGGTCCTGGCCGACCTGACGGCGATCTTCATCATCGCGCTCGGCGTGATCGCCGCGCTGAACCAGGTGGGTATCGCCACCACGGTCACCACTCCGGTGCTGATCGCGGTGCTCGCCACGGTCGCCGGCATCCTGATCGTCGGCGTCGGCGGTGGTCTGGTGAAGCCGATGCAGAACCGCTGGGACGGTTGGCTCGACCGGGCCGCCCAGGAAGCCCGGGCGGTGCAGGAGCACCGGCGCGCCAACGCTGCCGGGCGCGGCGACATGGAGCGGCAGATGGCCGACCGTGGCGGCGACCGGACCCAGGCCATGCCCCGGGTCGACGAGCAGTCGACGATGTCCGGTGGGCGCGGCACGTACCAGTCCGGTGCGGCCGACGAGAGCCAGCAGTACCGCCCGTAGCGGGGCGCACGGCACGATCGTGAGGGGGCGTCCGCGTTACGCGGGCGCCCTCCCCGCGTCGCGAGTGGTACGGGGTAACCGGCCCGTCAGGAGCGGTCGAGCGAACGGGCCAGCGCGCAGACGGCGACGAGCCGGGCGAGCGGCCACTCCGGCTCGCTCCAGTCCACCGGGCCCCGCGGCGGCGTCCACCCGTGCTCCAGGGCGGCCGCGCGTACCCCCTCGGCGTAGCCGGCGAGCGTCGCGGCGGTCAACGGCCGCCGGTCGCCGTCCAGGCTGTCCCGGACGGCGGCGGCGTGCTGGTCGACGAGCGCCAGCAGCCCGGGACGGGCGGCGGCGGCGGCGAGGCCGGCGGTGCCCACGGAGACGGTGAGGGCGGCCAGGGAGGAGCGCGCCGACTCGACGGCGGTCCCGCTGGCGGCCAGGTGGTACGGCACACGCATGGTGACCGAGGCTAACCGACAGGTGACCGGGTCGACCTCGGCCGCTCGGCGGGTGTCGCTTGGGCCACTGGACGAGTCGGGGCTGGCCGCGAGGGTTGATCCGGCACAGACGGGGCAGCAGGAGAGCAACGGTGCGGCGCGGCACAGAGCACGGGCGCCGCCGGTGGGACGGCATACCAGCACGGAGGGTGATGATGGGGGAGCGGACGGACGGCCCGGACGAGCGGCACCGGCGGCCGGCGGGGGTCAGCGACGAGACGGTCGCGGCGCTGGGCAAGCTCAGCGAGGCGCTGGAGTGCGTGGAACGGGCCCGTGGGCACCTGTACTCGCTGCACCAGCTGATCGGGCACGCCGACCTGATGCTCGACGACGCCGTGGAGCAGTTCCGCGCCGCCGGACATCCGCACCTCGCCGACCGGATCGACACCGAACTGCTCGGCCGCAACGTGATCGCCGGCCGCTGGACGTTCCAGATCGTCGAGGACTTCGACGACGGTTACCACGCGTTGTTCCGCGAGCTGGACCGGCAGGCCCGCGAGGAGTTGGTGGGCGGGCGGCGTCACCTGTACGAGGCGGAGATGAAGGAGCGCCGCCGTACCCGGGGCCAGCCGGGACACGAGGCCCGGCCAGCCGGCGCCGGCTAGTCCCCTGTCGCGTTGGCCGGCCGGCGCCGAGCGGCGTCGTCGGCGATGATCACGGTTGCCACCATGAGCGCGACGCAGAGGCTGAACAGCCAGGAGTCGTCGGAGACGAGCCAGGCCGACACGGGCGCCTGCAGCGCGGCGAGCAGGAAGCCGAGCCAGGCGAGGCGGCGCTGACGCGTGGAGAGGATTCCGGAGCCTTGATGCATCCCGAAATTCTTACGCGAACGGGCTCGATTGCCGTCACCCGATCGGCCGATTCTGGCTGAGCTGTCCGCTTTTTCGACCGTCCGGACACCAGTTCTTGTCGCGACGCACGTGCGGCACCGACCTCCGGTAGAGTGCGCTGCGGCAGGATGGTTTCCCGTGTCGACCCCGCCCGCGCCTCCCCGCGCCACGCTGCTCCTGCTGGCCTATCTCGCGTTCGTCAGCCTCGGCCTGCCCGACGGGCTGCTCGGCGTCGGCTGGCCGTCGATCCGGGCGGACTTCGGCGTACCCACCGAGACGGTCGGGTTGCTGCTCACCGCGGGCACCGTCGGCTATCTGGCCTCCAGCGTGCTGGCCGGGTTCACGCTGGCCCGCGTCGGCGTGGGCGCGCTGCTCGCCGGCAGCACCCTGCTGGCCAGCCTGGCGCTGACCGGTTACGCCGTGAGCCCCGGACTGGCCGTACTCGTGGGCTGTGCGCTGCTGCTCGGGCTGGGCTCCGGCGCGGTCGATTCCGGGCTCAACGCGTACGCCGCCGGTGCCTTCGGCCCGCGACACATGAACTGGCTGCACGCCTTCTTCGGCCTCGGCGTGGCGATCGGTCCACTGATCATGACGGCGGCGCTCAGCGCCGGGCTGGCCTGGCGGTGGGGGTACGGCATCGTGGCGGGCGCCCAACTCGCCCTCGCCAGCGCGTTCGCGCTCACCGTACGCGCCTGGCAGCGCCGCGCTCCCGAGCCGGGCGCGGGGACGACCGGGGCCGTTCCGGCGGTCCGGGTGCCCGTTCTCGCCACGCTGCGGCTGCCGGCGGTCTGGTCCGGGGCGCTGGCCTTCGCCCTGTACGTGGCCATCGAGGTGTCCGCCGGGCTCTGGGCGTTCCTGCTGCTCACCCAGGGACGCGGTCTGAGCGGTGCCGTGGCGGGCGGCTGTGTCTCCGCGTACTGGGGCAGCCTCTTCGCCGGCCGGGTGGTGCAGGGCGTGGTGGCCGAGCGGCTGGGGCCGCGGTTGGTGTTGCGGGTCAGCCTGGGCGGCATGGCCGCCGGCGCGGCGCTGATCGCGGTGCCCGGGTCGGCCGCGCTGGCCGTGCTCGGCCTGGTCGTGGTCGGCTTCGCCGCCGCGCCGGTGTTTCCCTTGCTCACCCTCACCACCGCCGACCGGGTCGGCGCAGCGCACGCCGACCGGGCCATTGGGCTCCAGATCGGCGCCTCCGGTCTGGGCGCGGCGCTCGTCCCCGGCGGGCTCGGCGTGCTGATCAGCAACCTGTCCGTGCAGGTGCTCGGCCCGGCCCTGGTGGTGCTGGCGCTGGCGCTGATCCTGCTCTACGAGCTGGGCGCCCGCCGGCCTGCCGCCGGAAGCGGGCCGGAGCGGACCGACGCGGCCGGCAGTGGGCCGGAGCAGACCGACGCTGCCGGCAGTGGGCCGGAGCAGACCGACGCGGCCAGCAGTGGGCCGGGGCGGACCGGCGCCGGGCCGGAGCGGACCGGATCCGGGGCGGCCGAGGCGCCGGCCCAGGCCCGGAGCGCCGCGTCCGACGCGGACTATCCGTTGTCCGGCCCGGTCCGGCCGGTCGTCGACGGGCGGTAGGCGCGCTGGGGGTCGGTCGGCTCCCGTGCGGTGCCCTCGGCCTGACCGTCGCGGTCGGCCGCTGCGGGCCCGTGCCCGAAGGCCGCCTCCTCACCGGCGTCGTTGCCGGTCACGTCGTCGGCCTGCCCGTCGATGCTGGAGCCCGCCACGGCGCGCTCCAACTCCTCCAGCGGAAGCCGTTCCTCGTCGCGCCACACCCTGTCGTCCGTCATGACTACAGCCGTACCCGGGCGCGATGATCGCAAACGGGCGCCGGCCGGCCCGAAACGCCACGATGGCCGCCGGAGAATCCGGCGGCCATCGTCGTTCGGTGCGAGGTCACGGCTGCGGGCGATCCACCTGGCCACGCCAGCCGCCGGTCTCCTGACCGCGCCGCTCGATGAACGTCTTGAACCGCTCCAGGTCGCCCTTGGCCCGCCTGTCGACGATGCCGAGCTTGTCGCCGGCCTGCTCGACCACCCCGTGCGGCTCGAACTCGAGCTGGAGGGTGACCCGGGTCTTGGCCTCGTCCAGGCGGTGGAAGGTCACCACGCCCGCCTGCTGGGTGCCGCCCGTGGAACGCCAGGCGACCCGCTCGTCGGGCAACTGCTCGGTGATCTCGGCGTCGAACTCACGCTTCACACCGGCGATGTCCACCGTCCAGTGGGTCATCGTCTCGGAGAGCTGCCGGACCTCCTGCACGCCCTCCATGAACTGGGGGAACTCCTCGAACTGCGTCCACTGGTCGTACGCGGTGCGGACGGGTACGGCTACCTCGACGTGTTCGGTAACGCCACTCATCAGGAACCCTCCTTCAGTCGCGGGTGGGGATGGGATCGGGGGACGATCCCGCTCACCAGCGGGTTGTCTCGTTCTTGTGGCCGAGCGCCGCCCACACCTCGGAGACCGTCTGGTACTCGGTGCCCTCGGGCAGCCGCTCCAGCGCCGCCACGATGTCGTCCGGCGCCTCGTTCTCGCGGGCGCTGGCGATGAGCACCAGTCGGTCGCCCGGCAGCGCGCTCATCGAGATGAACCGGCCGAGCCGGCTGCGCTGCTCGACGTCTGTGGAACTCATCCCCTGCGGCGTGCCGGTGCGCAGGTCGCCCGCCGGGGCCGTGGTGGTCTCCGGTTGGTCCTCGCCGGCCGGTTCCGGCACCCGGGACTCGTCGACCCGAGAGCCGCCGGTCCCCGGCCCCTGAATGAGGCCGCTGACCTCCTGGCTCATCTGCTCGTCGATCCTCGGTCCGTGCTTGCTGTTGCCACGCTCCATGCCTTCTGCGCTACCCGGCACCCCGGCCGCTAAACCGGCACCGCGTCACGAACCGGCCCCGACGCCGGACATCCGGGCGGACATCAGGCGTTCAGGAATCGGCCGGCTTCCGTGGCGGCAGCACCGGCTCCTCCGGGTCGGGATCGCCGGCCTGCAACTGCCGGCCGCGCTGCACCTCGGCGTTGATCTGCACGCCCAGCATCAGGGCGGAGTTGGACAGGTAGAGCCAGACCAGGAACGCGATGGCCGCGCCCAGGCTGCCGTAGGTCGTGTTGTACGAGGCGAAGGTGGTCACGTAGAGGCCGAAGCCGAAGGACACCGCCGCCCAGGAGACCAGGGCGACCGCGCCGCCGGGAGTGAGCCAGCGGAAGCGGGGCTGGCGTACGTTCGGGGCGATCCAGAACAGCAGGGACAGCAGCACCATCATGACCAGGGCGAGCACCGGCCACTTCGCCACGCTCCACACCGTCCGGGCCAGGCCACCGGCGTGGATCAGGTCGCCGACCGCGTCGGTGACCGGGCCGCTGACGATCAGCGCGAGGGCGACCACCGCGAGCAGCACCAACGTCACCGCGGCCAGACCGATCTGCACCGGCCGCAGCTTCCAGACCGGCCGACCCTCGGTCACCCCGTAGATCGCGTTGGAGGCGCGGGTGAACGCCCCGATGAAGCCCGACGCGGACCACAGCGCGCCGAGCAGACCGAAGCTCAGCAGCACCTTGACGTTGCTCTGCTGCACCACCACGGCCCGGATCACCCCGATCATGCCGCCGTCCTTCTCGGCCACCACCGAGCCGGCACCGACCTGCCGGGCGAGGTCGACCACCGTGTCCAGGGTCCGCTCGCCGTCGGAGACCAGACCGACCAGGGCCACCACCACGATGGCGGACGGAAAGAGCGCCAGCACCCCGTAGTAGGTGAGCGCGGCGGCCCAGTCGGAGCAGTTGTCGTTGACGAAGTTCTGCACGCTGCGGACCAGCACTCCGCGCCACGTCCGCCAGCTCAGCTGTCGCATCCGCCGGGGCACCCGCTCGCCCGGCGTGCCGGCGCGCGTCGTACCGGGCTCCGTGGTCGTCATGCCCGCTCCCTGTGCCCCGGCCACCGGATGACCGGTCATCCGGTCGGGCCTGGCCCGGCCGGTACCCACAGCGGGACATCGACAAACCGGCGCCGACGCCGCCGCGGTGTGCCGGCCCGCCCGCAGGATGCTCTGGTTTGCCGTCGCACCCGCGGGGAATCCTCACAGTCACCCTGTCGACACGGAGGAGGACGAGATGCCCGGGCGCGAAGACCTGCCCAGCACGCTGCGGCGCTCTCCGGACAAGGCGCAGCGCACCTGGGAGAAGACACACGACTCGGCGGTGGAGACCTACGGCGAGGGCGAGCGGTCGCACCGCACCGCCTTCGCGGCGGTGAAGCACCAGTTCGAGAAGGTGGGCGACCACTGGGAGCCGAAGGGCCGCAAGGGCCCGAGCGACAGCCAGGCCGCCGGCGGCGGCCCGGAGCGGCGCGCACCCACCGCCGGTGGGGTGGACGCCAGGGCCAGCAAGGACCACCTCATGTCGGTGGCCCGCAGGCTGGACGTACCCGGCCGGTCGAGCATGACCAAGCCGGAGCTGGTCACGGCCATCGAGAAGGCCAACGACCGGGCCACCCGCAAGGCTCGCGGCGACTGACCCACACACAGCGTGGTACGGGCGGACGCGCCACCCCTGCGTCCGCCCGTACCGCTCACCAGCGCCCGCCGCCGGGCGCCTCGATGTGCACCGCCTTCGTGGCCGTGAACTCGTCCAGCAGCTCCGGGCCGTACCCGAAGCCCTGCCCGCTGGCCCGGCGCGGATGCGCGGCGCCGCCGGGCGCCCCGCCGAACACCGAGTTGACTTTCACGGTGCCCACCGGCAGCTCCCGCCAGGCCCGCTGCGCGTGGCTCATCGACGCGGTCAGCACCGTGGCGGCGAGCCCGTACGGGGAGTCCGCGGCGCAGGTCAACGCCTCGTCGAAGGAGTCGACCACCACCACCGGGGCGACCGGCCCGAACGTCTCCTCCCGCACCAGCACCATGTCGTGCCGGCAGTCGGTGACCACAGTCGCCGGGTAGTACGCCCCGGGTCCGTCCGGCACCTCTCCGCCGCTACGCACCCGCGCGCCGGCCGCCACCGCCGCGCTCACCTGCCCGTGCACGTGGTCGCGGTGCCGCCTGTCGACGAGCGGCCCCAGCTCGGTGCCCGGGTCGCGACCCGGCCCGACCCGT
The DNA here is from genome assembly GCF_040678875.1 of Micromonospora sp. NPDC049274. NCBI lineage: Bacteria > Bacillati > Actinomycetota > Actinomycetes > Micromonosporales > Micromonosporaceae > Micromonospora > Micromonospora sp. NPDC049274. The sequence continues at coordinate 37,882 of NZ_JBFAQS010000016.1, read as the reverse complement.
AGGGCGCCGGCGCGTCGCACCAGCGCCGCCACGAAGTCGTCGGCCACCGTCCGGTGGACGTAGATGCGCTCCACCGCCACGCAGATCTGCCCGGCGTTCGCGAACGCGCCGAGCGCGGCCTGCTCCGCCGCCCAGTCCGGGTCGACACCCGCGTCGACGACAAGCGGGTCGCTGCCGCCGTTCTCCAGCAGCACCTTCGCGCCGGTACGCGCCGCGGCGGCGGCGATCGTCCGCCCGGTGGCCGTGGAACCGACGTGCGCGACCACGTCCACGTCCTGCGCGGCAAGCGCCGCGCCGACCTCCGCGCCGCCGGTGAGCAGGGACAGCACGCCGGCCGGCAGCGCCCCGTCCAGGGCCCGCGTCAGCAGCCAGCCCGTCGCCGGCGTTCGCTCGCTGGGTTTGTAGAGCACCACGTTGCCGGTGACCAGTGCCGCGCCGAGCAGCCCGCAGGAGACCGCCACCGGGTCGTTCCACGGGGTGAGAGCGGCGACCACGCCCCGCGGCTGCGGAGTCAGGAAGTCCACCGCATCGAGTGCGCCGTTCAGCGTCCGTCCGCCGCGCAGGGGGGCCAGCTCCGCGTACTGTCGCAGGGTGCCGATGCCCGCCTCGACGCCACCGCGGGCGTCCGCGAGTGGCTTGCCCATCTCCGCGGTGACCGCCGCCGCCAGTTCATCGGTGATCGCCGCGACCGCGTCCGCGGCGCGGTGCAGCATCGCCGCCCGCTCCGCCGGCGCGGTCGCCGCCCACTGCGCAGCCGCGTTCCGGGCCGACTGGGTCGCCTTGTCGACCTCGTCGGCCGTCGCGATGGGCACCGAGCTGACCGGTTCGCCGTCCGCCGGATCGTGGACGACCAGCTCGCCGCCGGCGCCGCCCGCGCCCCACACCCCGCCCACCAGCTGCGTAACCGTATACATGCGGCGGTGGATGCCCCGGCCCCGGCGAGACAAACGCGTTTCGCCCGGTTGCGCGCCGGGTAGGCGGATCGGGTGACTACCACCGGCGCGCAGAGCGCGGACGCCGTCGTCGTCGGAGCCGGGCACAACGGCCTCGTCGCGGCGAACCTGCTGGTCGACGCCGGGTGGGACGTGGTGGTGCTGGAGGCGACAGCCGTGCCCGGTGGCGCGGTCCAGTCCGCCGAGGTGACGGCACCTGGCTACCTGAGCGACCTCTACAGCTCGTTCTACCCCCTGGGGTACGCCTCGCCGGTGCTGGACGGCCTCGACCTGGGCGCGTACGGGCTCTCCTGGCGGCACGCCCCGGACGTGCTGGCACACCTGCTGCCCGACGGTCGGGCCGCGGTGATCAACCGGGACCCCGACGTCACGGCAGCCTCGCTGGAGCAGTTCGCCCCGGGCGACGGCAAGCGCTGGCTGAACGCGTACACCGACTGGCTCGACGTGGCCGAGCCGATGCTGACCGCGATCACCTCTCCGTTCCCGCCGGTACGAGGCGGGCTGGGCCTGCTGCGCCGGCTGCGGATCGCGGGCGCGCTACGGCTGGCCCGGCGACTCGTGGTGCCGGTGCGCAAGCTCGGCGACGAGCTCTTCGACGGCCCGGGCGGGCCGGCGCTGCTGGCCGGGTGCGCCCTGCACACCGACCTGTCCCCGGAGGAGGCCGGCTCCGGCGTGTACGGCTGGCTGCTGGCCATGCTCGGCCAGCAGGTCGGCTGGCCGGTGCCCGACGGCGGCGCGCGGCAGATCACCAACGCGCTGGTGGCCCGTCTGGAGCAACGCGGGGGCCGCATCCTCTACGGCGCGCGTGTCGACCGGGTGCTCACCGCGCGCGGCCGGGCGATGGGCGTCCGCACCGAGGGCGGCGCGTTGTGGCGGGCCCGTCGGGCGGTGCTCGCCGACGTGCCGGCCCCGGCCCTCTACCTCGACCTCGTCGGCGCGGCGGCTCTGCCGTCGCGGCTCGTGGAAGATCTGGCGCACTTCCGGTGGGACGGCTCGACGCTGAAGGTGGACTGGGCGCTCTCCGCCCCGGTGCCGTGGACCAACCGGGAGGTCGCCGGCGCCGGCACGGTGCATCTCGGCGCGGACCTCGACGGGCTGACCCGCTACGCCGGCGAGCTGGCCCGTGGCGAACTGCCCCGCGACCCGTTCCTGCTGGTCGGGCAGATGTCCGTGGCTGACCCCAGCCACTCACCGCCGGGCACCGAGTCGCTCTGGTCGTACACCCATCTGCCGTTCCGCCAGGACTGGCGGGCCGAGGAGATCGCCGGGCACGTACAGCGCATGGAGGACGTGCTGGAGGCGGCCGCCCCGGGCTTCCGGCAGCTCATCGTGGGCCGGCACGTGGCCGGGCCCGCCGATTTGGAGAAGGGCGATCCAAGCCTGGTCGGGGGCGCGCTCGGCGGGGGGACCGCCGCCGCGTACCAGCAGCTGTTCCTGCGCCCGATTCCCGGCCTGGGTCGGGCGGACACCCCGGTGGACCGGCTCTTCCTGGCCAGTTCGTCGGCGCATCCGGGCGGTGGGGTGCACGGCGCCCCGGGCGCGAACGCGGCCCGCGCGGCCCTGGCCCGCGACCGAGCCCTGACGGGCGCCGCCTACGCGAAGGTCATCTCCACCGCACACAGGACGATCTACCCCGCCTGACCCGACCCACCTCGGTGATCAAGAGGTGTGCGTCAGATTCCGGCTCGCCGGTGACGCACACCTCTTGGTCAACAGGGTGGCGGAGGAGTCACTTGGTGATGTTGCGGTGTTTGCTGCGCAGGCGGAACGGCATCAGGGCGCTCTCGACCTTGGTCGCGGTGGTCATCTTGGAGACGCCGTCGCGCCGCTCCTCGAAGCGGATCGGGACCTCGAGGATCGTGTGCCCCAGCTTGGTGGCCAGGTAGTGCATCTCGACCTGGAAGCTGTAGCCGTTGGACTGCACCCGGTTCAGGCCGATGTCCTTCAGCGCGTCGGCCTGCCAGATCTTGAAGCCGGCGGTCAGGTCACGGATGCGTACCCGCAGCAGCGTGTGTACGTAGAGGTTCGCCCATCCGCTGAGCGCGCGCCGGTACAGCGGCCAGTTCTCGTCCAGCTCACCACCGGGCACGTACCGGGAGCCGATCACCACACCGGCCTGGGTGGAGAGCAGCGCGCCCAGCATCCCCGGCAGCGCCTCCGGCGGGTGCGACAGGTCGGCGTCCATCTGCGCGACGAACTCGGCGCCGCCCTCGAGAGCCTTGCTCATCCCGTCGACGTACGCCCGGCCCAGGCCCTCCTTGCCGGCCCGGTGCATCACCTCGATCCGCTCCGGATACTCGATGGCCAGCTTGTCGGCCACCTCGCCGGTGCCGTCGGGGGAGTTGTCGTCGGCGACGAGGATGCGTAGCCCGGGCAGCGGCAGTGCGAGCAGCCGCTCGACAAGCGCCGGAAGGTTGCCCGCCTCGTTGTAGGTGGGCACGACGACTGTCAGGTGTGCGTCTCGCCACGGCGACGGCAGCTGGACGGGCTGGATCATGTCGGACATCCTCGGTTTGCGGACAGGGCTACCTGAGAGGGTAGCCAGTTACCCGATCCGGCTTGAAAGGCTCCCCGTCGCTCGGGCCGACTGCTGGGGGTGGCGCGCTCAGCGCAGCCCGGCGAACCGTCGCGGTGAGGCGTCCCGCCAGGTGGCCGGGTCGGTCTGCGTCACTGAGAGACCTTCCGTCGGACGGCGATGTCGGAGAGCCGGTCCAGCGTCTCCCGGTTGCGCAGGTGCAGCACCAGGTCGTTGGCCTTGTTGCGGACCCAGCGCAGCGGGCCCGCGGCGAAGTCCTCCCCGAGGCGGACGCGGGTGGCGCCGCCGTCGACCGGTTCCAGGGTGAACGCCACGATCGCCTCGCCGGCCGGCCACAGGCCGGCGCGCAGCACCAGCCGGTGCGGCGGCTCGCAGACCAGCACCGTCGACGCGTCCTGCAACGAGAACGGCCACGGCCCGGCCCGGTGATGCAGTTGGCTGCCCACCCGCGGCCAGGCGTCGTCCACGTCGCGCACGTGCGCCGTCCCGACCACCCAGTCGCTGTACGTCCACCCGTCGGCCAGCACGTCGAACACCTGCTGCGGGGGAGCGTCGATCACTTTCTCCACTATCGCCACTGGGCTCCCATACCCTCGTCCCGACGGAGGCTAACGGGCCGGCGGGTTAGCTTCTCGGAAGCGGCGGGTAAGGCCGACCCGGGGCACCGCCGGCGGCGTTGGCCCACGGCGCCGCAGCAGACGTTTACTCCTCGGGGCGCCGGGAACCCGCCGGCTGTGCGACAGGACCAGGAGGATCCGTATCAGCGCAGGTCAGCCCGGGTGTACGCCGGTGTTGGCCGGGCTGGTCACGGGCCTGCCGAACCCACCGGGGGCGTCCTGTACGACGCGGTCCTGCTCGACCGCGACGGCACCCTGATCGAGGATGTGCCGTACAACGGCGACCCGGAGAAGGTACGCCCGGTCCCGGGGGCGCGGGCGGCGCTGGACCGGTTGCGGGCCGCCGGGCTGCGCCTGGCGGTGGTGACGAACCAGTCGGGCCTGGCCCGGGGCTATTTCAGCGCCGAGCAGATGCGGGCGGTGCACGCCCGAGTGGAGGAGCTGCTGGGCGGCTTCGACGCGTGGCTGGTCTGCCCGCACGACGACTCCGACGGATGCGACTGCCGCAAACCCGCGCCCGGTCTGGTGTACGCCGCCGCCCGTGAGCTGGGCACGAGCGCCTCGCGCTGCGTGCTGGTGGGCGACATCGGCCGCGACGTGGGCGCCGCGTTGGCCGCCGGGGCGGCAGGGGTGCTGGTGCCCACCCCGGTGACCCGACCGGAGGAGGTCGCCGCCGCCGGCTGGGTGGCAACGGACCTGCCCTCGGCGGTGGACGAGATCCTGCGCCGCCAGCGGGCCGTGCAACCCGCGCGGGCCGCCGGCCCGGCGGGTACGGCGTTGGTGGTGCGCTCGGACTCGGCCGGGGACGTGCTCGTCACCGGGCCGGCGATCCGCGCCGTCGCGGCCGGCGCCCAGCGGGTGGTGCTGCTGTGCGGCCCGCGCGGACGCGCTGCCGCCGAGTTGCTGCCCGGCATCGACGAGATCATCGAGCATCCGCTGCCGTGGATCGACCCCGCGCCGGGGCCTGTCGACCCGGACGCCATGCGGGACCTGACGGCCCGCCTCGCCGCCGTCGGCGCGGACGAGGCGGTCGTCTTCACCTCGTTTCACCAGTCCGCCCTGCCGCTCGCGCTGCTGCTGCGGATGGCCGGGATCACCCGGATCGCCGCGATCAGCGACGACTACCCGGGCTCCCTGGTGGACATCCGCCACCGGGTGCCGGTGGGCGTTCCCGAACCCGAGCGGGCGCTCTCCCTCGCCGCCGCCGCCGGCTACGGGCTGCCGGCCGGCGACGAACCCGTGCTCAAGCTCCGGGACGACGCCGTGGCGTCCCGCCCGGCCGCTGCCGGTGACCCCGGCTACGTGGTGCTGCACCCCGGGTCGGCCGCGTCGAGCCGTGCCTGCCCGACCGAGCTGGCGGTACGGATCGCCGCGGCGCTGACCGCCGCCGGGCATCGGGTGCTGGTCACCGGCGGGCCGGACGAGCGTACGGCCACCGCCCGGGTCGCGGCGGCGGGCGGCACCGACCTGGGCGGCCGGACGGACCTGGCCGGGCTGGCCGCGCTCGTCGCCGACGCCACCGTCGTGGTGGTCGGCAACACCGGGCCCGCGCACCTGGCCGCGGCGGCCGGGGTGCCGGTGGTGAGCCTGTTCGCGCCGACGGTCCCCTTCGGGCAGTGGGGGCCCTACCGGGTGCCCACCGTTCGGCTCGGCGACGCGGCCGCGCCCTGCCGGGACACCCGGGCGGCAAGCTGCCCGGTCCCGGGGCACCCCTGCCTCAGCGGCGTCGACCCGGCCGAGGTGGTCGAGGCGGTACGCACGCTCGTGCCCAGCGGCGGTGGCATCCGATGAACATCCTGCTCTGGCACGTGCACGGCTCCTGGACCACGTCCTTCGTGCACGGCAACCACCGCTACCTGGTCCCCACCACATCCGACCGTGGCCCGTACGGCCTCGGCCGGGCCCGCACCTACCCGTGGCCGGACAGCGCCGTCGAGGTGGCCCCCGACGACCTGCCCGGCAGCGACGTCGACCTGGTCATCCTGCAACGCCCCGAGGAGATCGACCTGGCCGAGCAGTGGCTGGGGCGTCGTCCCGGGCGCGACATCCCCGCCATCTACGTCGAGCACAACACCCCCAAGGGGGACGTGCCGAACACCCGCCACCCGATGGCCGACCGTGGTGACCTGCTCGTCGCCCACGTCACCGGGTTCAACCAGATCTTCTGGGACACCGGCGCGACCCGCACCCGCGTGATCGACCACGGCATCGTCGCGCCGGCCGTGTCGTACACCGGTGAACTGGACCGGCTCGCCGTGGTGATCAACGAACCGGTGCGACGGGGCCGGGTCACCGGCACGGACCTGCTGCCGCAGTTCGCCGAGATCGCGCCGCTGGACGTGTTCGGGATGGGCGTGGCGGGCCTCGCCGACCACCTCGGGCTGCCCGCCGACCGGCTCACCAGTCACGACGACGTGCCCCAGGACCGGATGCACGCCGAGTTGGCCCGCCGGCGCGCGTACCTGCACCTGTGCCGCTGGACCTCCCTCGGGCTCAGCCTCATCGAGGCGATGGCGATCGGTATGCCTGTCGTCGCGCTCGCCACCACCGAGGCGGTGACCGCGGTGCCACCGGAGGCGGGAGCCCTCGCCACCCGGATGGACACCCTGCTCGACGCCGCCCGCCGGTTCATCGCCGAGCCGGCGGCCGCACGTCAGGCCGGGGTGGCGGCACGGGCCGCCGCGCGCGACAGGTACGGCCTCGACCGTTTCCTCGCTGACTGGGACCGGCTGCTGGAGGAGGAAGTATGCGGATCGCGATGATCTCGGAGCACGCCAGCCCGCTCGCCATCCTCGGAGGCGAGGACGCCGGCGGCCAGAACACGCACGTCGCCGAGCTGTCCGCCGCGCTCGTCGCGGCCGGGCACGAGGTGCGGGTCTACACCCGCCGTGACGCGCTCGACCTGCCGGTGACCGTGCGCGCCCCGGACGGGTACGACGTGGTGCACGTGCCTGCCGGTCCGGCCGAACCGGTCGCGAAGGACGCGCTGCTGCCGCACATGCGGGAGTTCAGCCGGTGGTTGGTCGAGCGGTGGCGGGGCGGGGACTGGACGCCCGAGGTGATCCACGCGCACTTCTGGATGAGTGGCCTGGCCGCGCTGACCGCCGGTCGGCAGACCGGGGTGCCGGTGGTGCAGACGTACCACGCGCTGGGCACTGTCAAGCGCCGCTACCAGGGCGTGCAGGACACCAGCCCGGCCCGGCGCATCTCCTACGAGCGGGAGTTGGGCCGGTCGGTGGACCGGGTGGTCGCCCAGTGCCGCGACGAGGTCGGCGAGCTGGTCCGGATGGGGGTGCCCCGGTCCCGGATGACAGTCGTGCCCTCCGGGGTCAACCTCGCCTCGTTCGCCCCGCTCGGGCCGGTCGCCGACCGCGAGCCGGGCCGAGCCCGGATCCTGACCGTGGGCCGGCTGGTCGAGCGCAAGGGTTTCCAGACCGTGGTCCGCGCGATGGCGCTGGTGCCCGACGCCGAGTGCGTCGTGGTCGGCGGCCCGCCCGAAGGGCTGCTCGAGACCGACCCGTACGCCCGGAGGCTGCGCGCCCTGGCCGAGTCGTGCGGGGTCGCCGACCGGGTGCACCTGGTCGGTGCGGTGCCCCGGGAGGAGATGGGCCGCTGGTACCGCTCGGCGGACCTGCTGGTCGCCGCCCCCTGGTACGAGCCGTTCGGGTTGACCCCGCTGGAGGCGATGGCGTGCGGCGTGCCTGTCGTCGGCACCGCCGTGGGCGGCATCCGCGACACGGTGGTCGACGGCACGACAGGCGATCTCGTGCCGGCCCGGGATCCGCAGGCCCTCGCCACCGCGATCCAGCGGCTGCTCGACGACCGGATCCGCCGCTTCCGGTACGCCACGGCGGCGCGTGAACGGGCCCGGTCGCGCTACTCGTGGGCGGTCGCCGCCGAACGCCTGGCCGAGGTCTACGGCGAGGTCGCCGCGGTGCGCCGGCCGACGCGGGTGGTGGCCTGATGCCGGCGGGCAGCCCGCTCGACGCGCACCTGACCAACCTCGCCGCGGCACTGACGCCCTACCGCCGCTGTGAACCGCAGGTGGCGCGCTGGGGCGCGGACCTGGCGCACCGGCTGGTCGGAGGCGGACGCCTGCTCGTGGCCGGCAACGGCGGTAGCGCCGCCGAGGCTCAGCACCTCACTGCCGAGCTGGTGGGGAAGCTGCACGACGACCGTCAGCCCCTGTCGGCCATCGCCCTGCACGCCGAGACCAGCGCCGTGACAGCCATCGCCAACGACTACGGCTACGCCGACGTCTACGCCCGTCAGGTCCGCGCCCACGGCCGGCCCGGCGACGTCCTGTTGCTGCTCAGCACCAGCGGCACCAGCCCGAACCTGCTCACCGCCGCGCACGCCGGGCGCGATGCCGGCCTCACCACGTGGGCGCTCACCGGGCCCGCCCCCAACCCTCTCGCCGACGCCTGCGACGAGGCGCTCGCCGTGTCGTCGGCCGACAGCCAGGTCGTCCAGGAGCTGCATCTCGTCACCAGCCACCTGATCTGCGAGTACCTGGAACAGGAACTGCCCGCCGCGCTGGCCGCCGCCGGTGCCGTACGCGTGCCCGCCGAGCCGACGCCGGCCGGTCGGCTCGCGTCCGGTCCGGTGCGGACCGGAGTCGAGGTCGTGCTCGACGGTGGGGCCGGACAGCAGGTCGACGCGTGAGGATGAGGAGGACAGCGTGAGGGGACCCGTGGTGGTGGTCGGGGACACCCTGCTCGACCGGGACGTGGAAGGGGTGGTGAGCCGCCTCTGCCCGGACTCCCCGGTGCCGGTGCTCGACGAGACCTCCGCCGTCGACCGGCCCGGCGGCGCCGGCCTCGCGGCGGTCTTCGCGGCCGCGCAGGGCGCCGACGTGGTGCTGGTCACCGCCCTCGCCGACGACGCCGGGGGCGCCCGGCTCAGTGCGCTGCTCGCCGCCGCCGGCGTGCAGGTGTACCCGCTGAGCCTGTCCGGCGCGACGCCGGAGAAGATCCGGCTGCGGGCCCGGGGCCGGGTGCTGCTGCGCCACGACCGGGGCGGCGCCTCCGGTGAGCCGGGCCAGCCCTCCGACGAGGTGCTGCGGGTGCTCGCCGCGGCGTCGGCGGTGCTGGTCAGCGACTACGGCCGGGGAGTGGCCCGGCAGCCCGCGCTGCGCGCCGCGCTGGCCGCCACCCGCGCGCCCGTCGTGTGGGACCCGCACCCGCGCGGTCCGGCGGCGGTGCCCGGCGTACACCTGGCCACGCCGAACGAGTCGGAGGTACGCGAGCTGGTCCCCGCGCTGCCCGGCGCGTCCCGGCTGGCCACCGCGTCCCGGGGAGCGCAGGGCCTGCGTCGGCGGTGGCGGGCGGGCGCCGTCGCGGTGACGTTGGGCGGTGACGGCGCGCTGCTCTGCCACGCCGGGTCGACGCCGCTTGTGGTGCCCACCCCGGGAAGCGCCGAGGGTGACACCTGCGGGGCGGGTGACCGGTTCGCCGCCGCCGCCAGTCTCGCGCTGGCCCAGGGCGCGCTGGTCTCGGAGGCCGTGCAGGTGGCGGTCGCCGAGGCGTCCGCGTACGTGGCGGGTGGGGGAGTGGCCACGGCACTGCCACCACCGGAGCAGTCGTTTCCACCCGTCCGGCGGGCGGAAACGAACCGCCGGCCGGGGAGCGCGTACGGAGTCGCCGGCCCGGGTGGCGAGCGGGTGGGCGTCGCGGCGGTCGCCACGCTGCTGGCCGAGGTGCGGGGCGCCGGCGGCACGGTGGTGGCGACCGGAGGCTGCTTCGACCTGCTGCACGCCGGGCACCTGGCCACCCTGCAGGCAGCCCGGCAGCTCGGCGACTGCCTGATCGTCTGCGTGAACTCCGACAGCAGCGTGACCGGGTTGAAGGGGCCGGGCCGGCCGGTGCTGGCCGAGGGAGATCGGGCCCGGCTGCTGGCCGCGCTGAGCTGCGTCGACGCCGTCCTCGTCTTCGACGAGCCGACGCCGGAGGCGGTGCTGTCCTGGCTGCGCCCGGACGTGTGGGTCAAGGGCGGCGACTACGCGACAGGCGGCCCGGACGCTGTCGGGCTTCCCGAGGCGGAGGTCCTGCGCCGCTGGGGCGGGAACACGGTGGTGGTGCCGTACCTGGACGGCCGTTCCACGAGCGATCTGATCGCCCGGTCCGCCGGCGGCCGTGGTACCGGCGCGGGCGGGCGACCGCAGCAGCCGGTCGGGCTCGTCGCGCCGGTGTCGACGACACGGGAGCGCACCCGATGACCGCCACGAGGTCCGGTGCCGGGCCCACCGTCCTGGTCACCGGCGGCTCCAGCGGGCTCGGCGCGGCGGTGGTCGCGGCGGTGGCCGCCTCCGGTGGCCGTCCGCTCGTGCTGGACCGGCAGCCGCCCGTCGACGGGGTGTCCTGGACCGAGTGCGACCTCGGCGACACCCGTGCCGCCGAGGTGGCCACCCAGCACCTCGCGGAGCAGGCCGGAGGGCTGGACGCGGTGGTCACGGCCGCCGGCATGGACGTGCCGGGTCGGCTCGCCGACGTGCCGGGGGAGACCTGGGATCGCATCGTCGCCGTCGACCTGCTGGCCACCGCCGCGGTGATCCGGGCCGCGCTGCCGTTCCTGCTGACCTCTCGGGGCCGCATCGTCACGGTCGCCTCGACCCTCGGGGTCAAGGCGGTCAGCGACGCCACGGCGTACTGCGCGGCGAAGTTCGGCGTGGTCGGGTTCACCCGTGCCCTGGCCGCCGAGCTGGCCGGCCAGGTCGGGGTCACCCTGCTCATTCCCGGTGGGATGCGTACCGCGTTCTTCGACGAGCGCGACCCGCAGTACCGGCCGGGGCCGGACGCCATCCTCAACGATCCCGTCGACACGGCTGCGGCGGTCATGTTCGCGCTCAACCAGCCGCCCGGCTGCGCGGTGCGCGAAATGGTGGTCTGCGCCGAGCAGGAGACGTCGTACCCGTGATCCTCGTGCTGCGCGCCCTCGGCGTCGGCGACCTGGTCACCGCGGTGCCCGCGCTGCGGGCGCTGCGGGCCGCGTACCCCTCTCGGGAGCTGGCGCTCGCCGCGCCCGCCGGCCTGGCCCCGCTTGTCGACCTGGTGGGGGGCGTCGACAGGCTGGTGGACACCGCCGGATTGGACGGGCCGTCCTGGCCCGGCCCCGCCCCGCAGGTCGCGGTGAACCTGCACGGGCGCGGCCCGCAGTCGCACCGGCTGCTGGCCGCCGCCCGCCCGGGGCGGCTGGTCGCCTTCGCGAACGCCGACGCCGGGTTCGGCGACGGCCCGCGGTGGGTCGACGACGAGCACGAGGTGGACCGTTGGTGCCGGCTGCTGTCCTGGTACGACATCCCGACCGACCGTGGCGACCTCGGGCTGCGCCGGCCCGACTCGACAGGCCGGCCGGCCGGCGCCACAGTGCTGCATCCGGGCAGCAAGGTCCCCGCCAAGCGGTGGCCCGCCGAACGGTTCGCCGCGCTGGCCCGTGCGCTCACCGACCGGGGGCACCGGGTGCTGGTCACCGGCTCGGCCGACGAGCGCGCGCTGGCCACCCGGGTCGCCGACGCGGCCGGCCTGGCCCCCGCCGCTGTGCTGGCCGGCCGGACCGACCTCGGCGCGCTGGCGGCGCTTGTCGCCGACGCCCGGCTGGTGGTCAGCGGGGACACCGGCGTGGCCCACCTGGCCACCGCGTACGGGACCGCGTCGGTGGTGCTGTTCGGGCCGGTGCCTCCGAGCGCGTGGGGGCCGCCGCCGGACCGGCCCCGACACCGGGCGCTCTGGGCCGGTGCGGGGGATTGGCGCAGGTGGGACGGGGTAGGAAGCCACCCGACATTGACGGCACTGCGCCTCGACGAGGTGCTCGCCGCCGTGGACGAGGTGGAGAGGGCGGTGCGGGTCTCCGGTGCGGTTGCGGCGTAGCGACCCGGGTCGGCCCGGTTACGGGCGACGCCGACGCGGTAAGGGCTGGACGTTCGTCGATCCGAGCGGTGCGGTCGTGCGGGATCCTGCGACCCTGACGCGGCTGCGGGAGCTGGTGATCCCGCCGGCCTGGCAGGACGTGTGGATCGCGCCGCACGCGAACGGGCACATCCAGGCGACAGGCATCGACGCGGCCGGCCGCAAGCAGTACGTCTACCACCCGGTGTGGCGGGAGAAGCAGGACGCGGCGAAGTTCGACCGCATGCTGGAGGTGGCCCGGCGGCTGCCGGCGCTGCGGGAACGGGTGGGGCAGGACCTCGGCGGGCGCGGGCTGGGTCGGGACCGGGTGCTGGCCACCGTGGCCCGTCTGCTCGACATGGGGATGTTCCGGGTCGGCAGCGACCAGTACGCGGCCGGCGACGACCCCACGTTCGGGGTGTCCACCCTGCGCCCGGAGCACGCTCGCCGACGCGGCGGCTGCGTGGTCTTCGAGTTCCCCGCCAAGGGTGGCATCGAGCAGGTGCGCCGGATCGAGGACCCGGAGCTGTGCGAGGTGCTTCTCAACCTGCGTCGCCGTCGCCGGTGGGCCGACCGGCTGTTCGGCTACTGGGACGGCCGGGAGTGGCGTGACGTCCGCAGCGACGAGGTCAACGGCTACCTCCGCGACGCCTGTGGTGGCGAGATGACCGCCAAGGATTTCCGTACCTGGCACGCCACGGTGCTCGCCGCCGTCGAGTTGGCCGCGGCCGATCCGGCCCGCTCGGTCACCGCCCGGCGCAGGGCGGTGGCGGCGGTGATGCGGGCGGTGGCCGATCTGCTGGGCAACACCGCGACGGTGGCACGGACGTCCTACGTGGACCCGCGGGTCGTCGACCTCTACCACGACGGAGTGGTGGCGCCCGTCGACCGGGACGCGCCGCGCGAGGAGATCGAACGGGTCGTGTTGGAGTTGCTGGAGAAGGCGTGACCGGCCCCGCCGACGATCCTGGGGGGGAAGCGGCGGGACCGGGGTCTCGGCCCGGGGTGGCACCGGGCGGCCGCCCGCCGCAACCCGCGGCGGGCGCCTCGCCACGGCCCCCGTTCGTGACCGCCGTCGAGCCCCGGTGCGGGGGCGCCGCCTCGGCCACGTCGATTGTCAGTCTGACCCGGACGAGTTGACTCTGGACGCCAGGTGGTTGACGGCCCGCGCCGCAAGCGCGTCGCCGTCGCGGCACGCCTGCGGGCTCATCCCGTACGCCGCCCGGAACGCCCGGCTGAAGTGGGCCTTGTCGCCGAACCCCCACCGCGCCGCGATGACCTGTACGGGCTGCGTCCGCATCGTCGGGTCGGTCAGGTCGCGTCGGCACCGGGCGAGGCGAAGGTCCCGGATGTACGACGCCACAGTGGAGTTCTCGGCCTCGAAGAGGCGGTGCAGTGTGCGCAGCGAGATGTGGTGGGCGTCCGCGACGACCTGTGGGCCGAGCGTCGCGTCACCCAGGTGCCGGTGGACGTACGCCTGCACCTGGGTGAGCAGCGCCCGGCGGCGGACCTCGGTCGGCACGGCGTCCTCGGCGGCGAGGTGCCGGCCGAGCATGGTGGTGGCCAGGTCGAGCCCGACCGCGCCGAGCCGGCCGGCGTCGGCGGCGTGATACTGCTCGGGGTGCCCGGTCAGCCGGAGCAGGAACTGCGCCAGCAGCGCCCCGATGCCCTCGCTGCCGGACATCCGGCCTCCGTAGAGGGCGGCCAACCGCTGCGGTGGCAGCGGCAGCGCGGCGTGCGGGATCATCGTGATGATCGAGGTGGCCTGATCCCGCTCCGGCTCGGTCGCGTGGTGGCGCACGTCGTGCGGCCGGGACGCGTCGTAGAAGGTGAACTCGCCGGTCAGGATCTCGCTGCGACGACCGTCCTGGCTGGACGCGCCGATGCCGCCGGTGGTGAGAGCGAGGATGTACAACTCCCGGTCGGACTGACGGACCAGCTTCCGGGTCCGGCTGACGTCCAGCGACGGGTACTCGTACTGCACCAGCTCGATGGGGCCGAGCCCGATGAAGTCGGCGCGGGCGGCGAAGTCGTCACTGTGCCCGGAGTGGATCCGCACCGGCACCGAGGTGCGCGCGATCAGGTCCAGCCACATGCCGAACCGTTCGCCGGGTGGCAGGACTGTGGTGTCGATGGTGTCTCTCGGCAGCATCGGGGCTCCTCGCTCAGCCCGCCCGGCGTCGGATCAGCGCCTCGACGCCGTCGAGGATCCGGTCCAGGCCGAAGGTGAACTCGTCGTCGGGGTCGTCGTCCTGGTTGAGCACACCAGCGCTCAGCACGCGGTGCAGCGCGGGGAAGCGGGCCGGGTCGATGAGCCGGGCCACCAGCCGACCGTACGCCGGCATGATCTCGTCCGGTTCGACGCCGGCTGCCCGGCTGCCCTCGGCGATCTGGTTGGTGAGGGTGGCCTCGTTGCGGACGTACCCGGTGATCAGCAGGAGCACCGACATCTTCTCGCCCTCGGCGAGCGCGGTGTCGTCGAGGCAGCGAAGCCCGTCCTCCATCCAGCCGAGCTGCTGTGGCGTGATCGGAGGGCCGGTGATCGGCACGTGCAGCAGCCAGGACCGTTGCCGCAGAGCCTCGTGCTCGGCCCAGGCCCAGCGGGTGAGGCCGGCGCGCCAGTCGTCCTGGGGTGGAGGCGGCCCGGGGGAGGGGCCGTACCCGACGTCCACCATGAGCATGAGCAGCTCGTCCTTCGAGCCGACATGCCGGTAGAGGGCCATGGTGGCGGCGCCCAGCTCCTTGGCCACCCGGCTCATCGAGACGGCCGTCAGCCCGTCGGCGTCGGCGACCCGGACGGCGGCGTCGACGATGCCGGACACGCTGAGGCCGGGGCGGGGGCCCCGCGGTGGCCGCTCCCGCAGCCCCCAGGCGCTCTCGATGGCCGGTGGGAGCGCCGGACCGCTGTCGTCTTTCGTCTCTGCCACATTTCCTCCTTGCCTCGCCATCCTAGTTCTGCGTATGGTCTACGCATAACAGCGTACGACATACGCAGAGGAGAAACTGATCATGACTTCCCCCACCACACAGGCATCCCGCGCGGGCCGGCGGGAGTGGATCGGGTTCGCGGTGCTGATGCTGCCGCTGCTCCTGGTCTCGATGGACGTGTCGGTGCTCTACTTCGCCGTCCCGTTCATCAGCGCGGAGCTGCGGCCCAGCGCCACCCAGCAGCTCTGGATCTTCGACATCTACGGCTTCGTGCTCGCCGGGCTGCTCATCACCATGGGCGCACTCGGCGACCGGATCGGGCGGCGTCGGCTCCTGCTGCTGGGCGCCACCGCGTTCGGCGCCGCGTCCCTGCTGGCCGCGTACGCCGACAGCGCCGCGACGCTCATCGCCGCCCGCGCCGTGCTCGGCGTCGGTGGGGCCACCCTGATGCCGTCCACGCTCGCCCTGGTGCGCAACATGTTCCACGACGCCAAGCAACGGGGCACCGCGATCGGCATCTGGACCGCCACGCTGACCGGCGGCATCGCCATCGGCCCGGTGCTCAGCGGCGTCCTCCTGGAGCACTTCTGGTGGGGCTCGATCTTCCTGATCAACATTCCGGCGATGCTGTTGCTGCTCCTGCTCGCCCCGGTCCTGGTGCCCGAGTTCCGTAACCCGGTGCGTGGGCGGTTCGACCTGGTCAGCGCGGCCCTGTCGCTCGGCGCGCTGCTGTCGGTGATCTACGGCATCAAGGAGATGGCCCGCGACGGCGTCAGCGCGGTGCGAGTGCTGGCAGTCGTCGCCGGCCTGCTCGTCGGGGCGCTCTTCCTGCACCGGCAGCGGACCCGGGCGTACCCGATGGTCGATCTGGCGCTGTTTCGCCGCCACGGCTTCGCCGGCTCGCTCGCGGTCAACCTGCTGGCGATGTTCGCCCTCGTCGGGTTCGCCATCTTCACCACCCAGCACCTGCAACTGGTGCTCGGCCTGAGCCCGCTGCGGGCGGCACTGTGGAGCCTCGTACCGTCCCTCGCCGTGGGCGGCGTCGCCCCGGCCGCCGCCGCGCTCGCCCAGCGCGTCGAGCGGGCGTACCTGATCGGCGCCGGCTTCGCGATCGCCGTGCTCGGCTTCGCGGTACTGACCCGGGTCACGCCCGAGACGCCGCTCTGGCTGCTGTTGCTCGGCGCCAGCGTGTACGCGGGCGGCCTGGTGATGGTGATGTCGCTTGTCACCGAGCTGGTCCTCGGTGCGGCGCCGCCGGAGCAGGCAGGTGTCGCATCCGCGCTTACCGAGTCCAGCAGCGAGCTGGGTGGCGCGCTGGGGATGGCCGTCCTGGGCAGCGTGGGGGCCGCGATCTACCGCCGCGAGGTCCTCGACGAGCTGCCGGCCGGGCTGCCGGGCCAGGCCCGCGACGCGGCCGGGGAGACGCTCGGCGGCGCCCTGGCCGTGAGCCGGGGACTGCCGGCGGAGCTGGGTGACGCGGTGCTGCACGCCGCCCGGTTCGCCTTCACCGACGGGCTGCACCTCGCCGCGATCGCCGCCATGGTGGCGATGGCTCTGGGCGCGGTGACCGCGCTGGTGACGCTGCGCGGCGTCCGGCCGGCCGACCCGGCGGCGCTGGCCGCCGAGTCGACCGAACCCAGCGGTACGCCGCTGTCGGAAGCGTCGTCGGTCAGTCGTTGAGCACGTGCGCGAGACGGTCGCGGAACCGCCGCTCCGAGTCGCTGATCGACTCGCCGCCGATGCCCAGCAGCCCGCCGCTGGACGCGGCGCCGACCACCTGCTCGGCGATCTTGACCAGCCAGTGCTTGTACGCGCCGGCCTCACCCTCGTCGACGCGGGCGGCCAGCAACGCGTTCGCCTCGCCGGCGCGCACCAGCACGTCGTCGATCATCGCGCCCGGGTCGGCGGGCGCGATGACCGGCAGCTCCTCGCCGCTGTCCGGGTCGCCGACCCGCGCGACGATCTCGCCGGCCACGGCGGCGACCAGCGGGCTGGCCGACTCCCGGCCCGCGGCGATGGTCTCCAGCCCGGCCGCGTTCTCCGCCATGGTCCGGCGGGTGCCGTCGGACTCGGCGGCGCTCGCCGCGGTCAGCACCGACTGCGGCAGGCCGACAAGCAGCCCCCACTCCCCGTCGGAGAAACCGAAACCGGTGTACGCCGGCTGCTCGATCACGGCAATGCCCCTTCCGCCCTGCTCAGTGTGGTCAATCCACGGGCCCCGCACCGGTGCCCGGGTCAGGCTAGTCCAGGGTCAGCAGCCCCTGCTCGGACACCACGCGCACCGACAACGTCTTGTACCCGACCTCATCGAAGAGGACGGTCATCTTGTCGTCCTCGTACGAGAGCACCAGGCCGTTGCCCCACTCCGCGTGGCGCACCTGGCTGTGCACGGGAAACGGTCCGACCGCGCCCTGGTCGGCCACGCTGGTGCCCCGGTGGCAGTTGTCGCAGTGCGCGCAGACCTCGGTCATCTGCTCGCCGAAGTAGGCCAGTAGGGTCTGCCCGCGACAGGCGGTGGTCTCGGCGAAGGCTCGCATCATGTCGGTGCGGGAGCGGGTCACCGTCTGCTGGCGTTCCGCCTCGGCCAGCGCCGCCGCCGCCGCGTCGGTAGGCGTGGGCGAGTAGCGGGGCGCCCCGACGCGCTGCCGGGCGCGCGGCTCGGCGGCGCCGACCTGCTCCAGCAGCGAGAGGTACTGGCCCAGCTTGCGCGGGCCGAGGCCGGTGGTCTCGCGCAGCTCGGTCTTGGTGGCCGGCTTGCGACGCAGCAGCGCGGCCAGGTCCCGCAGCTCGTCGGCGTCCGGCAGGCCGCCGCTGAAGAACCGTTGCAGGCCCACGTCCTCGGCCTGCCAGAGCAACAGCACCCGGGCCGGCTGGCCGTCGCGTCCGGCCCGGCCGATCTCCTGGAAGTAGCTGTCCGGCGAGTCGGGCAGCGCCATGTGCACCACCCAGGCGATGTTCGGCTTGTCGATGCCCATGCCGAACGCCGAGGTGGCCACCATGATCGGCACCTGGTCGGCGAGGAACGCCTCGTGCAGTTCGTTGCGCGCGCCGGCCGGCATCCCACCGTGGTAGAACTGCGCCGGGAAGCCCGCGTCGGTCAACCGGGCGGCCAGCTCCTCGGCGGATCGGCGGGTCGGCACGTAGATGATCCCCGGCCGTTCGTCGTCGCGCAGCAACGCGATCAGCCGCCGCCACCGGTAGTCCTCGGTGGGGCAGTGCGCCACCTCCAGGAACAGGTTGGGCCGGTCCAGCCCGGAGACGACCACCTCGGGGTCGCGCAGCCGCAGACGGGCGATGATGTCGTCGCGGACCGGCGGGGAGGCGGTGGCGGTCAGCGCGACCACCGGCGGCCGGCCGATGCCCTCGATGAGGTGACCCAGCGCCAGGTAGTCGGGCCGGAAGTCGTGCCCCCAGGCAGAGATGCAGTGCGCCTCGTCGATCGCCACCAGCGCCGGCTTCAGCGCGGCGACCTCGGCCATCCGGTCGGGGTTGCTCAACTGCTCCGGTGTGATGAACAGGAACTCCGCCCGGCCCGACTGGATCTCGGCGATCGCCTCGGCCTGCTGTGCGGCCGACTCGTTCGAGCTGATCCGCACCGCCCGCAGCTCCGGACGCTGTCGCTCGTTGAGCGCCGCGATCTGGTCCTGCTGGAGAGCGAGCAGTGGGGAGATCACCACGGTCGGGCCGGGGATCAGGCTGGCCGGGATCTGGTAGATCGCCGACTTGCCGGCGCCGGTGGGCAGCACCACCAGGGCGTCGCGTCGCTTCATCACCGCGCGCATGGCGGCGAGCTGGTTGGGCCGCAGCGCTTTCCAGCCGAAGAGGCTCCGCGCCGCGCGGCGCAACGTCATCGAGTGCGTGGACAGTTTCATCGAGGGCCGGAGGTACCCGAGCCCACGAGCGCCGAAACGCATCCGGCGATCATGGGCTCGGGCTGATCCGGGACTCAGCGCAGGCGGGGGAGTACCTCGCGCTGGTAGAGGTCGAACAGGCCCTGGTAGTGCGGGCCGGTGTTGGCCACGTACACCTCGTCGAAGCCGGCCTTGGCGTACTTGTCGATCATCTCCAGGTGCGCGTCGGCGTTGTTGCCGCAGACGAACGCGTCCCGCACCATCTCCGGCGTGACCAGCTCGGCGGCCTGCTCGAAGTGGCGCGGCGAGGGCAGCACCTGGGAGAGCTCGCCCGGCACCCCGGCGTTGGGCCAACGCTCGTACGCGATCCGCGCGCCCTCCTCCTCGCTCGCCGCGTACGCCGCCTTGAAGCCGGCCTGGCACGGCTTGTCGCCGCCGCCGTTCTCCCGGAAGCGCCGCACCAGGTCGCCGTCGGGCATGGTGCTCACGTAGCCGTCGCCGATGCGGGCGGCCAGGTCGACGGCCTTCGGCCCGAAGCCGGAGACGTAGATCGACGGCGGGGTGTCGGGCAGCGTGTAGATCCGGGCGTTCTCCACCGTGTAGTGCGTGCCGCGGTGGTTGACGAACCCGCCGCCCCACAGCTCGCGCAGTACCTCGACGGCCTCCTCCAGCATCTCCAGCCGGACGTCGGCCTGCGGCCAGGCGTCGCCGAAGATGTGCTCGTTGAGCGCCTCGCCGGTGCCGACGCCGAGCACGAACCGCCCGCCGTGCAGCACCGCGCTTGTCGCCGCCGCCTGCGCGATCACGGCCGGGTGGATCCGCACGGTCGGGCAGGTCACCGCCGTGGTCACCGGCAGCGAGCAGACCTGGCTGAGCGCGCCGATCATCGACCAGACGAACGGGCTCTGCCCCTGCGCGTCCACCCAGGGGTGGTAGTGGTCGGAGATCCACAGAGCCTCGAAGCCGGCGCGTTCGGCACCGCGCGCCTGCTCCACCAACTCGGCCGGCGTGTACTCCTCACTGGACAGAAAGTAACCAATCTTCATCGCTTCCCCTTCGGCGCGCGGACGTGCTGATGAGGAAGCCGTACCCCGGTCGCGGTCGGTCACACCCGGCTCGCCGGGCCGGAGGCGCTCAGCGCCTGCCGAACATCGCCCGGATCGCGGCGAGCAGCAGCAGGGCGCCTACCACCAGGCCGAGCAGGCGTACGCCGGGGATGTCGGCCGGGCTCGTGGCATCGGCCAGCAGGGCGGGATCCATCCCCGCACTCTCCCGGGAACGGTGCCGCCGGGCAACTGTAAGGTTTATTGACTATTGAATCGCTCGGTGTGACCATGGCAGCACCGCCCGCCGGTGGCGGTGCGCCGAGGGCGTGCGAGAGATGGGGTACGGGGGCCGCATGAGCGAGCGCAACCAGCGGGTCGGCGGGTACGCGCCGATGTCCGCGACCGACGCCTACCGCTGCGCGGGGACGGCGTGACCGCGCCCGCCGGGCACCTTCCGGCGCTGGCCGCCGCCGTCCTGCAGCCCGGGTTCGTCGGCACCACGCCGCCGCCCTGGGTGTGCCGCTGGCTCGGCGAGGGGCTCGGCTCGGTGGTGCTCTTCGCCCGCAACGTCGTCGACAGCACCCAGGTGGCGGCGTTGACCGCGACGCTGCGCGCGGAGCGGCCGGACGTCATCGTGGCGATCGACGAGGAGGCCGGCGACGTCACCCGCATCGAGTCCGCCCGCGGCAGCTCCCGGCCGGGCAACTTCGCCCTCGGCGCGGTCGACGACCCGGCGCTGACCGAGGCGGTCGCCCACGACCTCGGCGTCGAGCTGGCGGCGGCCGGGGTGACCCTCGACTACGCGCCGGACGCCGACGTCAACTCCAACCCGGCCAACCCGGTGATCGGCGTCCGATCGTTCGGGGCCGAGCCGGCGCTCGTCGCGCGGCACACCGCCGCCTGGATCCGCGGGTTGCAGCGCGGCGGCGTGGCCGCCTGCGCCAAGCACTTCCCCGGGCACGGTGACACCCGCGTCGACTCCCACCACGACCTGCCCCTGATCACCGCCGACCGGGCCCGCCTGGACGCCTGCGAGCTGGCGCCGTTCCGCTCCGCCGTGGCGGCCGGCGTGCAGGCGGTGATGACCGGCCACCTCCTGGTGCCCGCGCTCGACGAGCGGCTGCCGGCCACGCTGAGTCAACGCATCCTGGGCGGGCTGCTCCGCGACGAGATGGGTTTCTCCGGCGTGGTGGTGACCGACGCGGTGGAGATGCGCGCGGTCGCCGACCGGTACGGCTTCGCCGGCGCCGCGGTGCGGGCGCTCGCCGCCGGGGCCGACGCGATCTGTGTCGGTGGTGAACGGGCCGACGAGGGGGCGGCCCGGGAGCTGCGCGACGCCATCGTGGCGGCCGTCATCGCCGGTGAGCTGCCCGAGGAACGCCTCGCCGAGGCCGCCAAGCGGGTCGGCCAGCTCGCCGCCTGGACGGTGGCCGCCCGCGCCGGCCGCTCGGGCGCCGCGCCCGGGCCCGCCGACGTCGGGCTGGTCGCCGCCCGCCGTGCCGTACGGGTCACCACCGGCCCGGCCGCGCCCCGCACGCTGCCGCTGACCCGCGCCGCGTACGTGGTCGAGTTCGAGCCGCCGCGCAACATCGCCATCGGCGCGGAAACCCCGTGGGGTCTCGGCGAGCCGCTGGGCGAGCTGCTGCCCGGCACCACGACGGTCCGCCACGGCGAGCCCGACGTGCCCGCCGATCCGGGTGCCGGGGCCGGGGACCGCCCCCTCGTCCTGGTGGTCCGTGACCTGCACCGGCACGAGTGGATGCGGGCGGCGGTCCGCTCGGCGCTCAGCGCTCGGCCCGACGCCGTCGTGGTCGAGCTGGGCGTGCCCGAGCTGGTCACCGGGTCGGTGCACCTGGCCACGCACGGCGCCACCCGGGCCAGTGGGCAGGCCGCCGCCGAGGTGCTCACCGGTCGGGCCGGCTGACCCCTGGCCGGGCCGGCCCTACGGCTGTTCGGCGACCAGGTCGGCGTACTCGGGGTGCTTGTCGATGAACGCGGCCACGAACGGGCACTGCGGCACCACCCGGCCGCCGCGAGCGCGCACCTGATCCAGGGTGCCCCGGATCAACACGCTGCCGACCCCCTTGCCCTGGAAGCCGCGGTCCACCTCGGTGTGGGTGAAGACCAGCACCTCCCCCCGGGGCACGTACGCGGTGAAGCCGGCCAGCGCGTCGTCGACCAGGATCTCGAAGCGGTTCTTGGCGGGGTTGTCCTCGACGAGGGTGCTCACCGGACCATTGTCCCCGTCCGGTCGGCCACCGCGTCGAGTTCGGCCAGCAACCGGTCCACCTCGTCCGCCGTGTTGTAGTGGTAGATGCTGGCCCGCACCGCCCCGCCGCTGTCGCGCAACCCCATCGTCTGGAAGTACTCGTAGGCGTAGTAGTCGCCGGACGACAGGCAGAACCCGGCGTCGCCCAGCGCCTGCTGGGTCGCCGCCGGCGACATCCCGGCGACCCGGAAGGAGACCGTCGGGCAGCGCCGGGCCGGCGAGCCGTAGACGGTGATGGCGGGCCGCGCGGCGAGCCCGGCGAGCAGCCGATCCAGCAGCGCCTCCTCGTGCGCCTGCGCGGCGGCCAGGCCGGCCCGCAGTCGCGCCCGACGGTCACCTACCGCATCCGGGTCCAGCCCGGCCAGGTGGTCCACCGCGGCGGTCACACCGGCCAGCAGCGCGAAGCTCGGGGTGCCGTACTCGAAGCGGTCCGGGACCGCGTCGGAGGACGGCACCAGCTTCGTCGGGCGCAGCTCCGCCCACCGGGCCGGGTCGGCCACCATCGCGGCCAGGTGCGGCCCGGACCACTTGTACGCGCTGGTGACCAGCACGTCGGCACCGAGCGAGGCCAGGTCGGTCGGGCCGTGCGGCACCGAGTGCACCCCGTCGACGCAGACCAGCGCGCCGACGGCGTGCGCGGCCTTGGCGATCGCCGGCACGTCCGGCACGGTGCCGATGGCGTTGCTGCCGGCGGTCACCGCGACCAGCCGGGTCCGCTCACCGATCAGGTCGGCGTACTGGCCGGTGGGCAGCTCACCGGTGTGCCTGTCGAACTCGGCCCAGCGCACCGTCGCGCCGGCCACCTCGGCGGCCTGCACCCACGGGCGCACGTTGGCGTCGTGGTCGAGCCGGGACACCACCACCTCGTCGCCCGGCCGCCAGCCCGCGCCGAGCGTACGGGCCAGGGTGTACGTCAGCGCGGTGGCGCTCGGGCCGAGCACCACGCCGTCCGGCTCGGCGCCGAGCAGGTCGGCGACCGCCTGGCGGGCTGCCGCCACCACCTCCAGCGAGCGGCGGCCCGGCGTGAACGCGGCGCTACGGTTGCCGACGGCCGCGCGCAGCACGTCGGTGACCGCGTCGATCACACCGGCCGCGGTCTGGGTCCCTCCGGCACCGTCGAGGTGGACGAAGCCCTCGGTCAGGGCGGGATAGGCGGCCCGGGTACGGGCGATGTCGAAGGCCATGCCGGGACCCTAGCCGGGGTGCCTTCGGCGCTCGCTCTCGCCTGGGCGTCGCGGACGTCTCGTACCCTTGGAAAGGTGACGAACCGACCCGCCACCATCCCCCTGTCCCCCGTTCGCCGCGCCGCCGGGCTGTTCGCCGGTCTGGCGCTCGGCCTCGCCGTGCTCGCCGGTTGCAGCTCCCAGGGCGCCTCCACCGACTGCGGGCTGGACGCCTGCACGGTCACCTTCGAGCGGGGTGTCGACGCGAGCGCCACCATCCTGGGCGTCGAGGCCAAGCTGGTCGGCGCCGAGGGCGACCAGGTGACCGTCGAGGTCGCCGGCGAGCAGCTCACCCTCACCACCGGCCAGCAGGCCACCGAGGCCGGCGGTTTCGCGGTCACGCTGGACAGCGTCACCGACCAGCAGGTCAAGATCCGCGTTTCCCGCAACCCGGGCAACTGACCTGGCGGGCGGCGGTGGCCGACGTTTGGGGATCTCCGAAATCGGAGATTGTGACGGCATGTCACTCACCCGTAGCGCCGAAGCCACCGCCTCCCGAGCGGCGGACAGCCGGTGGCTGGAACTCCTCGCCCGGGCCGGCTTCATCGGCTACGGCATCGTCCACCTGCTCTTCGCCTGGCTGGCCCTGCAGATCGCGTTCGGCACGTCGTCCGACGACGGCGACCAGTCCGGCGCGCTGCGGACGCTCTCCGCGCAGCCCCTCGGTAAGTTCCTGGTCATCGCCGTCGCTGTCGGTCTGCTCGCGATGGCGATCTGGCAGGGGCTGGAGGCGGCCGCCGGGCACCGCGCCGAGCGCGGCAAGGAGCGCGTCACCGAGCGGCTGGCCTCGGCCGGCCGGACCATCGTCTACCTCTACTTCGCGTGGACCGCGTTCAAGGTCTTCTCCGACGCCGGCTCCAACAGCGCCGACAACCAGGAGGCGCTGAGCGGCAAGCTGATGACCTCCACCGGCGGTCGCTGGCTGGTCGGTCTGGCCGGGCTGGTGGTCGCCGCGATCGGTGTCGGCCTGGTGATCTACGGGCTGAAGAAGACGTTCGAGAAGCACCTCAAGACCGGCGAGATGAGCCCGAAGACCCGCACGCTCGCCCGCCGGCTCGGCATCGCCGGGTACGTCGCCAAGGGCGTCGCGTACGGCATCGCCGGCCTGCTGGTGATCATCGCGGCGGTGAACTACGACCCGAAGAAGGCCCGTGGTCTGGACGCCGCGCTGCACACCCTGCGCGAGCAGTCGTACGGCACGTTCCTGCTGACCCTTGTCGCCCTGGGCATCGCCTGCTTCGGCGTCTACTGCTTCCTCCAGTCCCGGTACCGCAAGGTCTGACGCTGGTCGATATCGGGGAACGTCGGGCACTATTGGGCTTTTGCCCGAAGTACCGACCCCCGGTCGAAGGGAAGCGACCCACCCGTGCAGAGCTATCTGGAAACGGCCGTCGCCGCGCTCGCCGCGGCGGCGGTCGCCCTTTTCCTTGTCGAAATCGTGCACCGGCTCACCCGACGGTTCGGCCGCCGGTCGCTGCTGCTGACCGAGTTGACCGATCACGCGCACCGCCCGTTCCAGGTCGCCGCCACGGTCCTCGCGGTGCAGTTCGCCGTCCGCTTCAGCACCGGGTACGCCGTCGGTGTGAGCTGGCGGCGGCTGCTGCTGCACCTGCTGGTGCTCTGCGTGATCGCCAGCACGGCCTGGCTGGTGGCGGCGCTGCTGATCGTCGTGGAGGACACCGCGCTCGCCCGGTTCCGCGTCGACGTGCCCAACAACCGGCACGCCCGGCGGGTGCGTACCCAGGTGGTGATGCTGCGGCGGCTGACCGTCGCGGTGATCGTCATCCTGACCGTCGGCGTGATGCTGATGACGTTTCCGAGCGTGCGCGGAATCGGCGCCGGCGTCCTGACCTCCGCCGGTGTGGTCGGTGTGGTCGCCGCGCTGGCCGCCCAGAGTCTGCTCGGCAACGTCTTCGCCGGGCTGCAACTCGCCTTCAGCGACGCCGTCCGCCTCGACGACGTGGTGGTCGTCGAGGGGGAGTGGGGTCGGATCGAGGAGCTGACCCTCAGCTACGTGGTGGTTCAGATCTGGGACGACCGGCGGCTGATCCTGCCCACCTCGTACTTCACCAGCAAGCCCTTCCAGAACTGGACGCGGACCGAGGCGGCGGTGCTCGGCACCGCCGAGTTCGACGTCGACTGGGCCGTACCGGTGCAGACCATGCGGGAGGAACTGCGCCGGCTCGTCGAGGGCACCGAGCTGTGGGACGGCCGCGTCTGCGTCCTGCAGATCACCGACGCCACCGGCGGGACGGTACGGGTGCGCGCGCTGGTCAGCGCCGCCGACGCGGGCAGCCTGTGGGACCTGCGCTGCCTCGTCCGCGAGCACCTGGTGGCCTGGATCCGGGACAACCGGCCCACCGCGATGCCCCGGATTCGTACCGAGCTGGGCGACGCCAACAGCAACCTGCCCTGGCAGTGGGTGCAGCCCCGGCGGCCGACCCGCCGTGCGGCCGCCACCGAGGCCCCTGACGACGCGCGCGTCTTCGGCGGCAGCGACGACGGCGACGCGCGCAGCGAAGCCTTCGTCGGCCCCGAGGAGACCGCCCCCTCCCGCGCCTGACGCCACCACCGCGGTCACCCGAGCGTGATCCCACGCGTGTTCCAGGATCGAGTGGCCTCCGCCCGCCGGGGAGGCCACTCGATCCGTGTTCGGGGTGATCTCTGTGCCCTGTCGGGCGCGGGCTCGTGAGCGGCGGGGTGGGTGAGAGGTTTGGGCGGCCTTGGGTGGGGGATCTGCTGCCGGGCGTCTCTTCGGCGATTGCGGGGTTCGGCCGCCGGGTGCGCGGCGCGGCGATCGGACAACAGGAACGGTCACCGACCAGTGGCGCTCTAGGATTGACGGGCGGCAACTCCGGGCATACAGCGCGGTGATGAGGAAAGGAGGACAGCATGGCTGACGTGGCAAATGCCCGCACATCCCGCAATGGGAGCGAGCCCTCCACCGCCGAGCTGGTGCAGCGGGCCACCGAACAGGTCTCCCGTCTGATACGAGACGAACTGACGCTGGCCCGGGCGGAGTTGACCCAGAAGGGCAAGCACGCCGGAATCGGGATCGGCCTGTTCGGCGGCGGCGGCGCGCTGGCGTTCTACGGTCTTGGCGCGCTTGTCGTCACGGCGATCCTGCTGCTCGACCTGGTGCTGCCCGCCTGGGCCGCCGCGTTGATCGTCGCGGTGGCGCTCTTCCTGGTGGCCGGCATTCTCGCGCTGGTGGGCAAGAAGCAGGTCAGCCGTGCCGTCCCGCCGATGCCGGCGGCAGCGGTCCGCAGCCTCCGGGCTGACGTGGACACCGTCGCCGCCGCGGTGAAGGACAGGGGTCGGGCATGACGGGCAACGGGACGGGCGACACCGAGGCGCTCCGGGAGGAGATCCGCCGCACGCGGGTCGAGCTGGGCGAGACGATGGAGGCGCTGGCCGCCAAGGCGGACGTCAAGGCCCGCCTGAAGGAGTCCGCCGAGCAGGCGCGGGAGCGGGTGCGCGAGCAGGCGGCGCAGACCGTGGCCCGGGTCCGCGGGCAGGCCGCGCGCGGCGCCGAAATGGCCCGCGCGCAGGCCAACGACAAGGGCGGCCTGGTCCGCGAGAAGAGCGAGCTGGTTCGACGCAACCCGGTGCCGTGGGCGGCGATCGCCGCCGGCGCGGTGGCCACCGTGGTCGTGCTGATGATCGTGCGGGGGAGGCGTAGGTGAGCAGGAGCATCGGCAAGGTGGCGTACCGGCCGGTCGGCGTGTTGTTGGGTATCGCCGCGGGCACGGTGGCCGGCGCGATCTTCCGGCAGGTCTGGAAGGTCACGGCGGGCGACGGCGAGGCGCCCAACGCCACCGACGAGGACCGCGGCTGGGGCGAGATCCTGGCCGCCGCGGCGTTGCAGGGGGCCATCTTCGCGGTGGTCCGCGCCGCCGTCGACCGGGGTGGAGCGGTGGGTGTCCGCCGGATGACCGGCCACTGGCCGGACTGACCGACGCATCGACTCAGGCCCCCTTCCCGCATCGACGGGGAGGGGGCCTTTCGCACGGCTCGGCACGCCGCCCGACGATCTCAGACATCCGTCAGGTCACATGTCGGAGAAATTCGTGGGAGAGGTCGTGACAGAGTTTTCGGGTCCGTGATTTGCTGTTCCACGCTGCTGCGAGATGGCGTGGGTTGAGAGAAGTTCCCTTCGTGGGGGCCGCCTCAGGCGCCGCTGCTCGAAACGGCCAATCGGCCGCACGGCGTGCACGGCCACCAGTTTTAGAAGGAGATACACATGGCGCAGGGAACCGTGAAGTGGTTCAACGCTGACAAGGGCTTCGGCTTCATCACCGTCGACGGCGGGGGTGCTGACGTGTTCGTCCACTTCTCGGCCATCCAGACGAGCGGCTACCGCTCGCTGGAGGAGAACCAGCGGGTGGAGTTCGAGATCGCTCAGGGTCAGAAGGGCCCGCAGGCCGAGCAGGTCCGTCCGCTCTGATCAGAGTGGCTGGCCCTCGTCGGTCAGAGGACGACCCGGCCAGGGGTCGTTGTAGTAAAGCCCCGTATCCCTTCCGGGATGCGGGGCTTCCCACTGTCACCCGTCAGAGTCGGCGGCGCGAGCGCAGGCCCAGCCAGAGCACGACCACGCCGACCAGGGCCACGATCGGGCCGATCACCGCCCAGATCCGCTCGTCGGTCATCGCGCTGCCGCTGACGTAGCCGAGCCCCTGCACCGTCCACACCGCACCGATCACCACGGCCAGCAGGCCGAGGGTGAGCGTCAGCCAACCCCTCACCGCGCGCCCTCCTTCCCGGATCCGGCGGCACACCGCCCCCGGGTGCCAGCATCGCCGTTGTGACGGCTTGACGCGAGCACCCGGGGTGGGCGGTTCACCACCGGTCGTGCACCTGCGGACGGATCAGCTCGTCGTAGACCTCGCGTACACCCGTCTGTTGCGCGGCCGTGAGCGGCGGCAGGTCGGCCGCGGCGGCGTTGCGCCGGGCCTGCTCGGCGTCGCGGGCGCCGGGGATGACGACCGTGACACCGGCCTGGTCCAGCACCCACCGCAGCGCGAACTGCGCCATCGTACGGTCGGAGTCGACAAGGGGGGCGAGGCGGCGGACGGCCGCGAGGCCCTGCGTGTAGTCGACGCCGGAGAACGTCTCGCCCACGTCGAACGCCTCGCCGTGCCGGTTGTAGTTGCGGTGGTCGTCGGCGGGGAACTCGGTGTGCTCGTCGTAGCGGCCGGAGAGCAGGCCGCTGGCCAGGGGCACCCGGGCGATGATGCCGACGCCGGCCTGCGCGGCCGCCGGCAGCACCTGCTCCAGCGGCTTGTGCCGGACGGCGTTGAGGATGATCTGGACACTTGCCACACCGGGCCGGGCGATGGCGGTGAGTGCCTGGTCGCAGGTCTCCACGCTGACCCCGTACCCCGCGATGGCCTTCTCGGCGACGAGGGTGTCCAGGGCGTCGAACACCGCGTCGTCGGCGAAGACGGCGCTCGGCGGGCAGTGCAGCTGGACCAGGTCCAGGGTGTCCATCCCGAGGTTGGCCCGGGACCGGTCGGTCCACTCGCGGAAGTGGGCCAGGGTGTACGCCTCCGGGCGCTGCTCGACGCGCCGGCCCATCTTGGTGGCGACGGTCAGGCCGGCGTCCGGCCGGGAGCGCAGGAAGCGGCCGATCAGTTGCTCGCTGCGGCCGTCGCCGTACACGTCGGCGGTGTCCAGAAAGGTGACTCCGGCGTCCACCGCGGCGGTGAGCACCGCCATGGCGTCGGCCTCGCTGACCGTGCCCCAGTCGGCGCCGAGCTGCCAGGCGCCCAGGCCGACCACTCCGACGGTCCGGCCGAGCCGGTTGAAGCTGCGCTGTTCCATGCCCCGAGCCTAGTGATCGGGTTGCCGGCCTGCCACGCGAGCCGTACGGTAAACAAGACGGACGTACGGTTTGGAGGCGACGATGTGGGATCCGACGACGTACCTGCGCTACGGCGACGAGCGCTCCCGACCGTTTCACGACCTGGTGGCCCGGGTCCCCGCCGACCGGCCCCGCACGGTGGTGGACCTCGGCTGCGGCCCCGGCCAGCTCACCGCCACCCTCGCCGAGCGCTGGCCGGCCGCCCGGGTCCTCGGCCTCGACTCCGCGCCGGAGATGATCCACCGGGCGCGCGACCTGCCGACCCCCGTCGAGTTCGCCGTCGCCGACCTGCGCGAGTGGCGGCCGACCGGCGACGAGGACGTGGTGGTCACCAACGCGGCGCTGCAGTGGGTGCCCGGCCACCAGGAGCTGCTGCGCCGCTGGGCCGCCGAGCTGCCCGCCGGCGCCTGGCTCGCCATGCAGGTCCCCGGCAACTTCGACGCCCCGTCGCACCGGGCGCTGCGCGAGGTCGCCGGCCGCCCGGCCTGGCGTGCTCGGCTCGCTCCGCTGCTGCGCGCCGACCCGGTCGACGACCCGGCCGACTACGCGGAGCTGCTGACCGCCGCCGGCTGCGCGGTGGACGCCTGGGAGACTACCTACGTGCACCTGCTGCCGGCCGAACCCGCCGCCGACCACCCGGTGCTGGCCTGGATGGAGGGCACCGCGCTGCGCCCCGTCCGGGCCGCCCTGGACGCCGCCGGCTGGTCGGCCTTCCGGGCCGAGCTGGGCGTACGGCTCACCGCCGCGTACCCGGTGCGGCACGGTCAGGTGCCCTTCCCGTTCCGCCGCGTCTTCGTCGTCGCCCGCACCGGCGCCCATGCCCAGGAGAACCCGTGACCGATCTTTCCACCTTCATCGCCGACCTGCCCAAGGTGGAGCTGCACGTGCACCACGTCGGCTCCGCCTCGCCCCGGATCGTCGCCGAGCTGGCCGCCCGGCACGAGGGTCGCTCGCCGGTGCCTGCCGACCCGGCGGCCCTCGCCGACTACTTCGAGTTCCGCGACTTCGCGCACTTCATCGAGGTCTACCTGAGCGTCGTCGACCTCATCCGCGACCCGGAGGACGTCTGGCTCCTCACCCACGAGGTGGCCCGGGAACTGGCCCGCCAACAGGTCCGGTACGCGGAGCTGACCATCACCCCGTACTCGCACGTGCGGCGGGGCATCCCCGCACCGGCGTTCTGTGAGGCGATCGAGGACGCCCGCAAGCGCGCCGCCGCCGACTTCGGCCTCGACCTGCGCTGGTGCTTCGACATCCCCGGCGAGGCCGGCCTGCCGGCGGCCGAGGAGACGCTGCGCATCGCGCTCGACGAGCGCCCCGACGGCCTGATCAGCTTCGGTCTCGGCGGCCCGGAGATCGGCGTACCCCGGCCGCAGTTCAAGCCCTTCTTCGACCGGGCCCGCGCGGCCGGGCTGCGCTCGGTGCCGCACGCCGGGGAGACCACCGGCCCGCAGACGATCTGGGACGCGCTCAACGAGCTGAGCGCCGAGCGGATCGGCCACGGCATCTCCGCCGCACAGGACCCGGAGCTGCTCACGTACCTCGCCGAGCGGCAGATCGGGATGGAGATCTGCCCGACGTCGAACGTCCGCACCCGGGCCGTGGCCAGCCTCGACGAGCACCCGCTGCCCCGGCTGGTGGAGGCCGGGCTGCTCGTCACCATCAACTCCGACGATCCGCCGATGTTCGGCACCACCCTCAACGACGAGTACGCGGTGGCGGCCCGGCTGCTCGGGGCGGGCCCGCAGGAGCTGGCCGCGCTGGCCCGCAACGCGGTCACCGCGTCCTTCCTCGACCCGGCCGGCAAGCAGCGGATCGCCGCCGAGATCGACGCGTACCTCGCCACCGCCGGCTGACGCCGGTCGGGCGGGTCGGGTGAAGGGGCGCGCGGCGGGAGCGTTGGTGTGGGGGGACCTGAGACTCCCGCCGCGCGCGTGGCTCCACCGGCCGGTGGGTGCGCGGTGCGCTGGCCGGTGGAACTGGTGGGTTCGTGCTCTGATCCTGTCAGCCCGCGAGCGCCTGACCGCCGTCGTTAACCGCGATCTAAGGAAGACTTGCGCCGCCGCACAGCCCCGGCCCGCTCAGCCGATCGGAGCGCCCCGTCAGCCGATCGGTGGGGGAGGGCTCAGTCGTCGGTGGGGCGCTGGCGGGGCCAGCGACGGCCGCTCGTCTTCTGGTCCCGGGCGTCGCGTGCCATCCGACCCACGAGGCCGAACCGGCTGACCTGCCGGGGCGTCGCCTCCGGGTCGGCGAGCAGCATCACCACGCTGGCGCCGCCCAACCGGGCCCGGTCGATGCTGACCGAGCCGTTGGCCTGCAACGCCACCCGCTTGGCGATGTCCAGACCGAGGCCTGTCGAGCCCTGGTCGCTGGTGCCCCGCCGCAGCGCCCGGTCCGGGTTGGCGATGCCCGGGCCCGCGTCGTCGATCCGGATCGCCACGTACCCGTCGCGGCGGGACACGGCCACCTCGAACGCCGTGCCCTGCGGGGTGTAGCGGAAGACGTTGCCGATCACCGCGTCCAGCGCGGCGGCCAGCTCGGCGCGCGGCACCGGCGCGGGGATGCGCAGCTGCGCGCCGTTGACCCGGTGCGGCCGGTTCTGGTCGCCGGCGAGCGCCGCCCAGAACACCATCCGGTCCCGGACGACCTCGCTGACGTCGCACATCGCCGGGCCGGCCTCGTGGGCCACCGCCTTGCGGGTGGTCTTGATCAGCACGTCGATCTCACCTTCGAGGGTGACGATCGCCTGCCGGATCCGCCGGATGCCCCGCAGCCGGTCCAGCTCCGCCGGGCTGAACGAGCCCACGCTGGTGTCGTCGGACTCCAGCGCCTCCGCGTCCAGCCGGAGCACTGTCAACGGCGTCCGCAGCCGGTGTGACAGGTCGGCCACCAGCTCCCGCTCGTCGGTGCGCGCCGCGTCCAGCCGGTCGGCCATCCGGTTGAAGGCGTACCCGGCCTCCGTCAGCTCACGAGGGCCCGTCGGCTCCACGCGTACGCCCAGGTCGCCGTCGCCGATCGACAGGGCCGCCTGGACCAGACCGCGGGTGGCCTCCACCGCGCGTGCGGCCACCCGGTCGACCACCAGCACCGCCGCGCCGGCCATCGCCGCACCCACCCCGAACAGCAGCAGCCAGGTGCCGCCGGCGCCCTCGCCCAACGTCGAGTCCGCCACGAACACCTCGACCACTGCCGTCTTGTCGCCGAGGACCACCGGGTCGAGCCGGACCACCCCGCCGTCGACGTCGGTGACCAGGGAGCGCCGCTCGGCGCGGGCCCGGTCCAGGTCGCTGCCGCTGGCGCGGCCGGCGGACTCGTCCAACCCCAGGCCGTGCACCACCGGCCGGGACGACGTGCCGTCACCACTGGCCACGACGGCGCGTTCCACCACCGTCGGGTCGGTGCTCACCGCCAGCGCACCGGTCACCAGGGCACTGCGTCGGGCCGCGTCGGCGATCGCCTCCTCCCGCGTCTGCCCCCGCAGGCTCAACCCGAGCGGGATCAGGAACGCGAGCGCGACGAGACTGCACATGCCGGCCGTGAGCAGGGCCAGCGCCGTCCTCAGTCCGGTGCCACCAGCCGGAACCCGACCCCCCGCACGGTGCGCAGGTAGCGCGGCTTCGCCGCGGACTCGCCCATCTTTCGGCGGAGCCAGTACAGGTGTACGTCGATGGTCTGATCCTCGCCGACCGATGGCTGCCGCCATACCTCCTCCAAGAGTTCCCGGCGGGACACTACCCGCCCGGGTCGTGCGGCGAGATACGCCAGCAGGTCGAATTCCTTACGGGTCAGCGCGAGCGGCTCCCCGTCGAGTTGGGCGCTGCGCTCACCGACGTCCACCCGCAATCCGCCGACCGTGTGCACCGCGGGCTGCACCGTCCGGCTGGCCCGCCCGGCCCGCCGCAGCACAGTGGTGATGCGGGCGTCCAGGTGCGCGCCCGTGAACGGCTTGACCATGTAGTCGTCGGCCCCGGCGCGCAGCAGCTTGACCACCGACTGCTCGTCGTCGCGGGCGGTGGCGATGATGATCGGCACGTCGGTGATGCCGCGCAGCATCCGCAGCGCGTCGGAACCGTCCAGATCGGGCAGGCCGAGGTCCAGCACCACCAGGTCGGGTGTCTCCGCGGCGACCCGGCGCAGCGCGTCCAGGGCGGTGCCCACGGCGTGCACGGCATGCCCCCGGTCAGCGAGGGACCGCAGCATCGCGCCGCGTACGACGTGATCGTCTTCGACCAGGAGCACGGAGGCCACGACAAGACCGTACTTGGCCTGGCAAGTTGATCGCGTTGCGACGTACGTGTGAACCGGGCAAGCTGGTACGACGATGTCCTTCACCCTGTTCGCCGACGCCCGACTGGCGCTCGCCCGGGACAGCCTCGCCGGCCTCTCCACAGGCGACGCGCTCGGCGCACGGTACTTCCTGCCGGGCCCGCCGGAGGAGCTCACCGACGCGACGCTGCCGCCCGCGCCCTGGGAGTGGACCGACGACACCGAGATGGCCTGCTCGGTCCTCGCCGAGCTGGCCCACTCCGGTGACGTCGACCGCGACCGGCTGGCCCTGGCCTTCGCCGAGCGGTGTGCTCCACGCCGGGGCTACGGGGCCGGCGCGATGGCGATCCTGCGGCTGATCCGCACCGGCACCCCGTGGCCGGTGGCCGCCGCGTCCGCCTTCGACGGCCAGGGCTCCTGCGGCAACGGCGCGGCGATGCGGGTGGGTCCGCTGGGCGCGTACTTCGCCGACTCCACCGCCCGCGCCGTCGCGCAGGCCCGCGCCTCGGCCGAGGTGACCCACGCGCATCCCGAGGGGATCGCCGGTGCGGTGGCGGTCGCCGTCGCCGCCGCGCTCGCCGCCCGGGCCCGCCTCGACGGGCACCGGCCAGATCCGGGCCGCCTGCTCGCCGGGGTCGCCGCCGCGCTGGACCCGGGCAGCGAGGTGCACCGGAGCGTGAGCCGGGCGGCGGGGCTGCTCGGCCGACCGGTGGACCGGGTGGTGGCGGAACTCGGCAACGGCTCCCGGGTGACCGCGCAGGACACCGTCGGATTCACCCTCTGGGTGGCCGCGACCCACCTCGACGACTATCCGACGGCGATCCTGAGGTGTGTCCGGGCGGGCGGTGACATGGACACCACGGCCGCCATCGTCGGGGCGATCGTGGCCGCGTACACGGGTGTCGGCACTCCGGGCGGGGTGCCCGAGGCGTGGCTGACCGCCCGCGAGCCGCTACCCACCTGGCTCCCCTGACCATCCGGGCCCCTGGCCGCCCTGACCGCCCTGGTCATGATCAACTCGGCATCCTGCAAATCGGGGTGTCCAGGCGGCTGCGATGCCGCGGTTTGCAGGAACCCGAGTGGATCACCGCTAAATCGGGCTGTCCGGGCGGCCAGGATGCCGCGGTTTCCGGGAACCCGAGTGGATCACCGCGATGCTGCGGGAGCAGCGTGCTGGCGGTCGGCGGGCGCGGCGGTGTCGCCCGCGCGGCCGGTGATCTCGGCGAGGTTCGCGTCCTCGGCCGGGTCGCCGGTCACCTCGGCAGGCGCCGTGGCCTCGGCTGGGTCGCCGGTGATCTCGGCCAGGGCCGCGTCCTCGGCCGGGTCGCGTCGCCGCCACCGGCTGACCAGCCAGCCGATCGCGGCGCCGCCGCCCAGGCCGGCCAGCAGCCCGCCGGCGAGCATCGCGTCGGCGTTGCCGGACTCCTCGCCGGAGCCACCCGACCCGTTCACCGATGCGTCGCCGCCGTCGGCGTCCCGCGCGCCGGCCGCGGGATCGTTCGCCGCGCCGGCCGCCGGAGCGCCGTGCCCGCCGTGTCCGACCGGGCCGGCCGCACCCGCGGCAGCGGGCAGCAGCGTCAGCACCGGGGCACGGTGCGCGCCGCTGGCGTCCGCCCACCGGACGACAGTGCCGTCGGCGTACGTCTGGACGACCTCGAAGGTGAGCCGCTCCGCCTGCGGCAGCGGGCCCATGGACAGGGCCAGGCGGGCCGGGCCGGACGCGCCCGCGCCGACCCGAACCCAGGTCACCGCCGTGGTCACGGTACTCACCCCGGAGGAGTGGATGCCGGCCACCGGCGTGTCCAGCGTGCGAGAGCTGATCGTGGGTGCCCAACCGTCGACCGACATCGGGTAGACCTCGGCCACCGGGGCGTCGGCAGGCAACCGGACCTCGATCCGGGTGGTGGTCGTGCCGGCCCGCTCCTCGGGCACGCTGAACTCCAGCCGTACGGCGTCGCCCTGCCGTGCCTCGGTCGGGGTGGTCGTCACGTCCGCGGCGTGCGCCGCCGTACCGGGCCAGAGCAGCAGCCCCGCGGCGGTCAGCGCGGTCACCGCCGCGATCCGCCGCGGGCGGCCTCCGCCGTGCGTGCTCGCCATCTCGTGCCCCCATCCGTCTCGACGCGACCGGTACCGGTTTCCGGCCACACCACGTAGTTCGGAAACGAGGCGCGAAAGGTTCAACGCGAGCCGTCTGGAAGGCGCCGACGGTGCGACCGATAGCATCGGCCAAGAGCCGAGGATCGGCACCGTTTCGTACCGCTTGGAGGAGTCACCGTGTCCGCACCCCGTACCCCCGCCGTGGCCGACCCCGTCGTCGTCGCCGCCGGGACGACGGCGGCCGACGCGGTGGCCGCGGCCGGACTGCCCGCGAACGGCCCCAAGGCGATCGTCGTGGTCCGCGACCCGCAGGGCCAGCTGCGCGACCTGGACTGGGCGCCGGCCGAGGAGACAGTCGTCGAGCCGGTCAGCCTGGACTCGCCGGACGGGCTCAACGTGCTGCGCCACTCCACCGCGCACGTGCTCGCCCAGGCCGTGCAGGACGTCTTCCCCGAGGCCAAGCTGGGCATCGGCCCGCCCATCGAGAACGGCTTCTACTACGACTTCGACGTCGCCAAGCCGTTCCAGCCCGATGACCTCAGCAAGATCGAGAAGCGCATGCAGGAGATCGTCAAGAGCGGGCAGCGGTTCCGTCGTCGCCGCTTCGGCAGCCTGGACGAGGCGCGCGCCGAGCTGGCCGACGAGCCGTTCAAGCTGGAGCTGATCGAAGTCAAGGGCGAGGGCCTGGACACCGACGAGGTGATGGAGGTCGGCGGCGGCGAGCTCACGATCTACGACAACCTCGACGCCAAGGAGGACAAGGTCTGCTGGTCGGACCTGTGTCGGGGTCCGCACCTGCCGACCACCCGACTGATCGGCGCGTTCAAGCTGATGCGCTCGGCCGCCGCGTACTGGCGCGGGTCGGAGAAGAACCCCCAACTGCAGCGGGTGTACGGCACCGCGTGGCCGACCCGCGACGAGCTCAAGGCGTACCTGAAGCTGTTGGAGGAGGCCGCCCGGCGCGACCACCGCAAGCTCGGCGCGGACCTGGACCTGTTCAGCTTCCCCGACGAGATCGGCTCGGGCCTCGCGGTCTTCCACCCCAAGGGCGGCATCATCCGCCGGGAGATGGAGCACTACTCGCGGCGTCGGCACGAGGAGGCGGGGTACGAGTTCGTCAACACCCCGCACATCACCAAGGCGCAGCTGTTCCAGACCTCCGGTCACCTGCCGTACTACGCGGACACCATGTTCCCGCCCATGCAGCTGGAGGGCGCGGACTACTACCTCAAGGCGATGAACTGCCCGATGCACAACCTGATCTTCAGGGCGCGCGGGCGGTCGTACCGGGAGCTGCCGCTGCGGATGTTCGAGTTCGGCACCGTCTACCGGTACGAGAAGTCCGGCGTCGTGCACGGCCTGACCCGGGTGCGCGGCCTGACCCAGGACGACTCGCACATCTACTGCACCCGCGAGCAGATGGCCGGCGAGCTGACCACGCTGCTGAGCTTCGTGCTCGACCTGCTGCGCGACTACGGCCTGGACGACTTCTACCTGGAGCTGTCGACCCGCGACGACTCGCCCAAGTTCATCGGCGCGGACGAGGACTGGGAGGAGGCGACCGAGGCGCTGCGGACCGCCGCCGAGACCTCCGGCCTGGACCTGGTGCCCGACCCGGGCGGCGCGGCGTTCTACGGGCCGAAGATCTCCGTGCAGGCGCGGGACGCGATCGGCCGGACGTGGCAGTTGTCCACCCTTCAGGTCGACTTCAACCAGCCGGAGCGGTTCGGTCTGGAGTACCAGGCAGCCGACGGCAGCCGGCAGCGGCCCGTGATGATCCACCGGGCGCTGTTCGGGTCGATCGAGCGGTTCTTCGGGGTGCTCACCGAGCACTACGCGGGGGCGTTCCCGGCCTGGCTGGCGCCGGTGCAGGTGGTCGGCATCCCGATCCGCGAGGACCACACCGACTACCTGCACGGCTTCGTCGCGGCGCTGCGCGCCGAGGGCATCCGGGCGCAGGTGGACGCGGGTGACGACCGGATGCAGAAGAAGATCCGTACCGCCCAGCAGCAGAAGATCCCGTTCATGGTGATCGCCGGCGACGACGACGTGGCCGCCGGCACCGTCTCCTTCCGCTACCGCGACGGCTCCCAGCGCAACGGGGTGCCGATCGCCGAGGCGGTCACCCACGTCCTCGACGTGGTGACCTCCCGCACGAACATCGGCCCGTCGGCCGCTGCGGAGTAGGAACTGTCGGGCGCCGTGCCTGATCGTGCTCGATCCAGGAAGTGGGGGGGGGGCCCCCCCGGGGGGGGGGCCCCCCCCCCCCCCGCGGGGGGGGGGGGACCCCCCCCCGGCGGGCCCCCGGGGGCGGGAGGCCCCCCCGGGGGGGCGGCCCCCCCCCCCCGCC